>CAIQIK010000019.1 GCA_903871855.1 uncultured Caldisericota bacterium | reverse complement strand
GTCGGCAAGAGCCCGGTTGATGCCGCAGAACGCCAGAAGTGCCACGATAACGAGCAACGGGAGAACCGACCGCATGCCCTTCCTCATTGTGTTCCTCCCCTTCGTTTCATTGTCACAGCAATGTCTATACCGACTGTAGAGCGGATGCTGGAATTGTCAAGGGGAGAACGGAACGAAGTATCTCTGGTGGGTTTACGACCTGATGGTTCACCTCTATTCTTACGTGAGTTGACACGAGGTTTCGACCCTGTTGTCAAGAGCAGGTCATCTCTGCGTCGTAGAAACACGGGGAAGACGGGGTTGTCGACGGGGTCCTCTCCAATATCGACTTTTCTCCACAGCCGCTGTTGATTATGTGGAAAACTGGTGGAGTCGCGTGCGGTCGTACGGTGGAGAACCTGTCAGGAACTGTGGAAAACCTGCACAAGGTCAGGTTTCGGGCCACTATCATGAACTCAGCATCCCAGGCTCATTCCAGTGAAACATGTTCATGGTGGGACTGAGGAGTTCAAAAACGTGTCAGGATACTGTCCAAAATCGTCTGACAAGGCCGCGGCATCGATGTCCAGCTGGCTGTCGTGTAAACAGTGCCAGCCAGCTGGAGCGTATCGATAACGTCGTTCGAAGACCTCAGCATAGTTGCAGTCGACAGTATCGTTGCATCAATTTTGCAGTACAGTATTGTTCCGACAGTTGAACTGCGCTCCGTCAGGCAGCAGACAGCCATACGCTCACAAAGAAGACAGCGGCGAATCACGTGTCGCGAGGCCAAGTAGTTGTAACATCATGATACGACCAGACGAAATGGGAGGACTCTGTGTATACAGGCAAGATCACTATCAAGGAGACTGACAAAACAGACCTGTTGAATGTCATGAAGCTATGGAACGATGGCGAAGTGATGTTCTTTGTTGGTTTTCCGAAGGGTCTGGGCGTCACGCTTGAGCGCCTCCAGAAATGGTTGAATGGGGTCAATCAGGATATTTTTCGCAGGCATTACAGTATCTATGCTGAAGACGTCGGGTATTGCGGCGAGACATTCTATGGGATCGATCGTAAACATGATCTGGCAATATTGGATATCAAGCTTTTGCCGAAAGCACACGGCAGAGGAATTGCTTCATATGCTCTTAGTTACTCAATCGCTCAAGTATTTGACAATAGTCTGGCCACTAAAGCGTATGTTGACCCTCATCCGGACAACAAGAAGGCATGGGAACTCTATGCAAAACTCGGGTTCATCAGCAAGCCAAGACCAGAGTTTCTCGATAAGTGGCCAACGTATTTGGAAGTTACCCCGGATACCTTCAAAAACACTTACTCGGCAACGTGAGCATAATCGCCACAAACGCTATACGTCCATTTTGTGGTGCGCAGACACTTAGCCACATTCTGCCATAACAGGCACATTGCGAGTCTCGGAATTGCCATCCTCGGGGGTCTAATGCTCCACTCCAACATGGCGAACGGTCCTTATGTTCCTGGAGTACGGTTGAGTCAATGGCAACGAAAAGACCACTGGCTTGTAGTGCCACCAGTGAGCGGTCGGCAATGCCAGGGTGGAAAGGGAACTAAGCTTTCTTGTCTTCGGCGGTTTGCAGGATGACTCCCTGGGCTGAAATGTCGAGGATGAATGTCTCAGCCTCTGCATCCAGTTCGATCATCGCCTTCTGCATCGCCTTGGCAACCTTCTCCGCCTTAGCGGGGTCAGCGAGAGCAGCAATGCTGGGTCCGGCTCCCGACAGGAAACTGCCATAGGCCCCGGCCCGGTTGGCGGCATGCGATACTTCATGGAATCCGGTGACGAGCTTCTCGCGGTAGTGCTGGTGCAGACGGTCATGAAGCGCAAACGACAGAAAGTCATAATTGCCGCTGAAGATGCAGGCAGATAGCATCGAGGCACGACCGATGTTGAAGACAGCGTCCTTGCGCGCATACATGTCAGGAAGACACGCTCGGGCCTTCTTTGTCGACAGGAAGCTGGAGGGGACCGTGACGACGACCTTGATGTTCTGGGGAACGACTTTCATGTATGCCACTTCGCTCTTGTCACTCGCAGCGATGACAAACCCACCGACCAGCGATGCAGTGACATTGTCGGGGTGCCCTTCGATGGCAATAGCGTACTTGAGGATTTTGCCGGTATCGAACTGTGTGTTCATCATGACCTCGAAGCATGACAGGAGCCCAACAATAGCACTGGCACTGGATCCCAGACCACGCGTCAGAGGAATGCCAGTATGAACGTTGATGCTCACGGGTGGCAGATGCACCGATTCGGCACGCTCGAAGTAGTCCATGACCTCGCTGACAAACTTGAAACCCTTTTCATTGAGGACATCGGCGCCCATGCCTTCGAAGTGGACACTCCGCTTCTTTCCTGGAGAGAGTACCTCGACCGTATATGTACTGCGCATTTCGAGGGCCAGCCCGAACGTGTCGAACCCTGGTCCGAGGTTGGCGGTGCTTGCAGGAACGCTGACTGTCACTTTGTTGATCACGTCTTCTTCCTCCGGCGCAATTGCAATTCCTCGATGCGGGTGTTGGCAGTGCGCGAACTATCGCAAAACGAAGTACTTGACATATCTTACCACACCCCCTGCAATTGCAAGCTTCACCATGAGTGACCCTGTCGAAGCTTGACCGGGGTTGGCGCCGAGCACCAGGATTCATGCTCGCGCGTTGACAGCAGGGGTCCGGCCGGTACACTCTTCTCCATGAGAGATCAGAGTCGCACCCCGTTTTTCGACGCTGTCCAGTCGTATATCGCCAAGCATCGCGCCGGCCTCCACATGCCGGGGCATATGGCGGGTCAGGGCATTCATCCTCGCCTCAAGGAGTTCTGGGGCGAGAATGTGTTCCTCTCCGACCTGACCGAGGTCGAAGGACTCGACTACCTTCATCACCCCATCGGCGTCGTCAAGGAAGCACAGGAGCTGGCTGCTGAAGCCTACGGCGCTATCGAGTCATTCTTCCTCGTCAACGGTTCGACGGTCGGAAACCAGGCCATGATCCTGTCGACGTGCGACCCCTACGACCGCGTCATCGTGCAGCGCAATTCCCACCGCTCCATGTATGGAGCACTCATCCTCAACGAATTGCGTCCCATCTACCTCGAGGCCGAAGAAGACCGCCTGCTGCAGTTCCAGACGTTCCCATCCAAGAAAACGTTCGCGCGCGTGCTCCGCGATCATCCAGAAGCCAAGACCGTCTTCGTGACTAATCCCAACTACTTCGGGATCAGCTCGGACATCGACTACTACATTCAGAAAGCGCACGCCACAGGCCGGCGCATCCTGGTCGACGAGGCTCACGGGTCACACTTCCATTTCCATCCGGACCTGCCCAAGAGCGCTGTCGATGCAGGTGCCGATATGATTGTCCAGAGCACGCATAAGACACTTGCCGGCCTTACTCAGACCTCCATGCTACATCTGGGCTCACGGCGCGTGGACAAAGAGTTGGTACGAACCACGCTCACAATGCTGGAGAGCTCGTCTCCCTCGTACATTCTCATGACAGCTCTCGACGTCGCACGTATGCAGATGGCGACGATTGGTCACGAGCTGCTTCAGCGGGCGATCGACCTCGCAGAAGATGCCCGCCGGCGCATCAACAACATCGAGGGACTCTTCGCTCCAGGAAGGGAACGCGCGCGCACCGACGCTGTTTATGATGTCGACCTCACCAAGCTGACTGTCCATGTGTCGAGACTTGGACTGACTGGATTTCAGGTCGAAGAGATCCTCAACAGAGAATACAACGTCGAAATCGAGTTGTCTGATCTCGAAAACATCCTGGCATTCATTACGATCGGGACACCCAAGGAAGCAGTAGAGACTCTCATCAGGGCACTCACCGATATCTCCCGCAAACGCCATGGTAAGACCGCAGCCATCACTCCTCCGCCACCCATTCCCGATATTCCCGAGATGGTCCTCTTCCCGTTCGAGGCATACTATGCCAAGAGGGAGCGTGTTCGCATGGAAGACTCCGTGGGGCGCATCATTGCCGAGCTTGTGACCCCTTATCCACCCGGTATTCCGATCACGGTCCCCGGCGAAGTGATGACGCACGAGTGCGTGGACTACATGGTGTTCATGCGCGACCACGGCGCCGACCTGCAGGGAATCATCGACAAGACAGCCAAGTATTTGCAGGTCGTCAAGGAGCGCTGATCGGCCGCTGAGCCTATCCGTCACCTCTCATGAAAACACCCTGGCTCATGAGCCAGGGTGTTTGGCGTTTCCGAGGACAGACAGGGTCAGACGGGGTACGGCGCACGGATCCGAATGAACTCAGCCTTCTCGCGCAACTCCGCAATTGAGCGCGCCCCGACATAGCTGAGACTTTCGCGCACCTGGGTCGCAACATGCGTCAGAATCTGGGAAGCAGTGTCTGCCGTCAGGGTGTTGAGGACGACGGCTGCGGCCCCGGCAGCAAGAGCCTTTACAACGCTTGCAGGAGAGCGCACGCCCATGTTACAGATAATCGGTCTCCCGTAGAGAGATGCGACGTCCTCGACCTCAATGAGAGCGGACAGTTCGGGAACGCCGACGCCGGACAGCTCTGTTGCCTCTGTAAAGGAACTGGACCCGCTGCCGACGACGATGATGTCCGCGCCGGCATCGATAACGTCTTTGGCTCCGGCGCGCGTCTGAACGTTGCCAACCATGAGCGGCAGCCAGTCATACTCTGCTTTCACCGCCTGGATCTGGTGAAGGATCGTAAGATGATCAGCATGCGGCACATCTACGACGATGATATCCGTCCAAACTTCCGCAAGCGAACCGATCCATTCCACTGCGCCCTCTCTTTCGAGGTCGACAAGAGCGCCGACCACGAGGCGACCCTTAAGGTCGCAGGCCGCTTCGTCATCCTTGCACATGAGTTCCTTGACCTTGCGCACCTCGTGTTCCTGATCTGCAGCACTCCCAAACTGGGGGATAATACCGATGCCGCCCGCGCGCGCGACGGTTGAAGCCAGACGATAGTCGGCCGCAGGCTGGCGCGCCGAGGTGACGAAGGGCAAACGCAGCACGATGTTGGTTGAGAGCCTCGACGCAAGGCTGACATCGGATGCAGCGACCTCGCTTCGGCGGGGAAGAAGCATGACGTCGTCAAAGAACAGGCCTTCCCGAAGTCCTGGCATCTCAGACTCCTACTTCCGGCTCCAGAGACTGAAGAACCCACGGTGTTGTGACTGTTCCTCTTCCGCATCCTGAGGGACGGCTGGAGCCTCCACTTCAGTGGCGAGCCCAGCTTCCATGAATCCGTAGAGTGCCTTCGACACGGTGACACCTCCCGTGCCGGTCTTCCTGGCAATCTCGCGCATCGACGTCTTGCCATCCAATCTTGCCATTACTTGCCACTGTTCCCTGGTAAGAGTCAAGTCCTTTGTGGCACCATCGGCCCGCAGGGCATAGATCGTATCCAGGGAGCCGAGTCGCTGGCGCATCGAATTCCACTCGTCGAGAGCGGCCGTTACCTGAAGGACGATATCCGCAACCGGCACGGACTGGTCCCTGGTTTTCGCCTTCTCACCGCCCGCGAAGGAAAAAGTCCCCTCCCGGAGGCTGAACAAGTCGACAAGCGAGCTGTATGTCGTACCAGCACCAATCTCGACATGGACCATTCGTGAATCTTCGATATAGAACGTCGCCTGAACGCGACCGCCGAAGATCGACGTCCCTTCGAGATTGAGGCGGCCGGTCCCCTTCCCCTGCGCAATCGTCTGGAGGACTTCGTCCACCTGGCAGTTGCCGAACTTCCCCTCAAGCATGCTTGACCTCCAGTTCCACGGCGTATGACGCATGATCATTGTAGTGTCGTGCGCGGCAATTTACAATGTCCGCGTTGCATCCTCGGGGGCCTCCGGTATACTGGGAAGGTGTTCACACTCGTACGAAACAGCCTGCATATCTTCCTCATTACCATCATCCCGGGCGTCGAGGTCCGTGGTGCACTGCCGTATGCCATCGGCGTGCTCAAGATGTCCGTATGGGAGGCGCTGCTGGTTGCAACGCTTGCCAATCTGTGCATCGCTCCGATGTTCTACCTGCTGGAAAAACCAGTCCTCGCACTCGCCTCGCGCTCGAAATGGTTTCAACGCTACCGCGCCCGTCTCGTCGTACGCAGCAAGCCTACACTGGCAAAATACGGGCTTTACGTTGGTCTCGCCCTGTTCGTGGCTATCCCGCTGCCGGGGACCGGCGCCTACACCGGATGCCTCATCGCCGAGATCGTACGCATGAAGAAACCCCTTGCCATCGCATGCATCTCAGCGGGTGTCCTTGGGGCGTGCGCGATCATCTTTCTCGTATCCGTCGGAGTCATCAAGGGCGTCCTGGCGAAGTGGTTCTGAACATCGAGTTGTTTCACGTGGAACAGTGACCGGAGGGTCGCATGGATAGCACCGGAAAGCTCGATTCGGTACAACTTCTTTCTGTTGTACGAGAGTCAATGGAGGAATTCGCCACCGCACTGCCTCTCAGAAAGCGACCTGCGATATGCACCGACACGTTCTGCGCAGGACTGGTATCATTTCTGATCCTGCTGTCCGAGACCAATGAGGTCATAAACCTGACGTCTGATGCTGATCCCCGGCACCTGCTGACGACGCACATCCGTGACTCTCTTGCGCCTTTGCTTGTTGGCCTCGATGCTCCAGACTCGCTCCTCGACATCGGGACGGGGGGAGGCTTCCCGGCTGTTCCCCTCGCGCTCGCCTGGCCAGCTACAATGGTAACGATGTCGGAATCGATTGGCAAGAAGGCCCGCTTCTTGGAGAGTCTTATAGGCGGTGTGCCCATTCCCAGGGGACGCGTCGTCCACGGGCGGGTCGAAGACCATGCTAGTGCTCTTCCCGAACGAGCCTTCAATATGATTACCGCCCGTGGCGTCGCGCATATCGCGACAGCTCTTCAGTATGCTCTCCCTCTCTTTGCGAGCAACGGCAAGCTGGTACTATGGAAAGGAGAACGCGATCTCGCCGAACTGCAGGACCCACCGTTCGTGACTACACTGCATCGCGTCCATTGTACGGCCACAGTTCTCGATTATGCCCTGCCAGGTGTTGAACGCAATTCCAAGCTTGTCATACTGCAGGTGACCCCGACCCTCAGCGGCCGGTCGTCCAGGAGGAACGGTTCGTGAGAATCATTGCCATTGCCAATCAAAAAGGCGGTGTAGGCAAAACGACCACCGCATTGTCGCTCGCCGCATCGCTTGCCGAACTCAACCATCACGTCCTGCTTGTCGACTTCGACCCACAGGCCAATGCAACCACCGGCCTTGGGATAAATGCAGCAGAACTCACATCCAACATCTACACGTGCCTGCTGTCCGGCGACACGATCGAGAAAGCAATCCAGCCCACCCGCGAACGCAACCTCTCGCTGGTCCCGTCGTCGATCAATCTGGCAGGTGCCGAGTTGGAACTGGCCGGCATGGACCGCCGCGAATACGCCCTTCAAAGTTGCTTGGCTTCGCTGGACGGGTCCTGGGATTATGTCATCATCGACAGTCCTCCGTCGCTGGGGCTTCTAACCCTCAACACGCTGACAGCGGCACACGAAGTCCTTGTCCCCATCCAGAGTGAGTACTACGCACTGGAAGGGCTGACACACCTACTGCGGACGATCAGTCTGGTCAAGCAGCGTCTGAACCCGAATCTTGCCCTGGTAGGGATCCTGGTAACCATGTTCGACAAACGGACCATCCTGTCTACACAAGTCAAGGATGAGCTCCTCAAGCATTTCGGAGAAACCGTCTTTACCGCCGTCATCCCTAGGAGCATACGTATGAGTGAAGCGCCCAGCTATGGCAAGACCATCCTGGAATACGACACGCTTTCCGCTGGTGCCGAGGCATACCGGCAGCTCGCCAAGGAGGTAGAATACCGTGAACAACAGTAAGCGTCTTGGGCGAGGACTTGACGCTCTCTTCGCCAGCGAATCAGCGCAGCCAGCTTTGTCGAGCAACAGTGGGGTCCGTATGCTTCGCCCCGACCAGATCGTTCCTTCGCCGCTGCAGCCCCGCCGCCACTTCGATGAGGCAACACTTGCGACGCTTGGCGAGAGTATCCGCAAACATGGCATCCTCGAACCCATCATCGTGAGGCCACGGGACGGCCGGTTCGAGATCGTCGCAGGGGAACGCCGCTTCCAGGCTGCCATTCAGGTTGGCCTGGAGGAACTCCCAGTAACGGTTCGTGAGCTCGACGATCGTACGACAATAGAAATCGCTCTCTCAGAGAACCTGGAACGCGAGGACTTGTCGCCTATCGAAGTCGCCCTCTCTTTCAGCGACTACCTCACCAAGTTCGGGACAACCCAGGACGAGCTCGCACAGCGTCTCGGCAAGGATCGAAGCACTGTCGCCAACCTCATCCGCCTGCTGGACCTTCCGGAAGCCGCACGTACCGCCCTGGACAATAGGACAATCACCGCAGGGCACGCCCGTGCACTCCTGCCGCTCAAGGATGAGAAGCAGCTTGGCGCGGTGCTGACAGATGTGGTCCGCAGACAGTTGTCGGTTCGCCAGACCGAGGCCCTTGTGCGGCGCCTGCTGACGAAGAAGACCCGCGCGGGTGCTGTGCATGATGAGGCACTGCGCAATATCGAGGAGACCATGCAGAAACTGCTAGCTACTCGCGTCAACATACGGGGACGGGTCAACAGGGGCGTCATCGAGATCAGCTACTTCAATCAAGAAGACCTCTTGCGCATCCTTGGCATCCTCAACTCCCAGGAAGAGACCAGAGACGACGACGGCCTCGTCAACTAAGCCCCGCGGCCACTGTCTGTGGCAAACCCCCGATATGACGTCGGGGGTTTGCCCTTTCCACGACAGTCGGCCAATATCAGCTGCTGGGTTCTACCTCCTCTTCGCCTTCGAGACAATGTCGCATGACTTCCATGGGGCCGCCTTCTCCTCCACTGCTTTGCACATGTGCGAAATCAAAACCATCCACCTTCAGATCCTCCACAAACTGGTCAATTTCTCGTTGCACCGCTTCCGTCGGTACGTTCGGGAAGTTGAACATGGTGCCACCGGGGACCTCGGTATAGAACGGCCTGTTGCATCCCGGGCATCCATGCGTTACAAACACGAAATGCTTGTGAAGGAATGACCGCACCTCCGCTTCGCTGAGACCGAGGGCGTGGATGTTGTGCTGGGCGTCGTAGGAGATGTAGACACGCTCTTTTTCCTGCCAATCCAAGAGTCCGAGCAGTAGCTGAAGCTTCCGGTAGGACAGCAGTGCCGGTGGGGAATCGTGCTCCATGCGTGTGCCGCGGACTGGGGTAAAGGCGAACAGCGACACGAGGATGCCCGCCTGGCGTAGCTCCAGCATCAACTCAGCAGCCTCCATCTCGTCCTCTCCCAGCCCGATAATCAGGTGTGTCGAGATACGACCGGGATACCGCTCAGCCAGCCCCACCACCAGCGACATCGAATCGGCCAGGGACCCACCGCGAAGCTGAGGATAGAGGCGCTCCGAGCAGCAGTCGATCGCGATGCCGATACGCTGCACACCTGCGACAAACAATTGGTCCGCCTCTTCGAGCTTCGTCACCCTGTACGACACAGAGATTGGCACGCCGCTTGCCTCGCGGATACGCGGCACGAGCTCGAGCAGCTGCTCGAGCACTCCGCGTGAAGCCGTCGTTTGGAAGCAGACTCTCTGGAATGCTCCAGGATGAGCGCCAAATGCCTCGACCAGCTGATTCTCGCCGACCTCGGGCCATGTGATGCGCGAAAGACGGCTGTGATCACCGACGACACGCCGCCCCTGTCCGCAGTAGGCACAGTCTGCAGTGCACGTGCCGCCGACCATCAGATATCCCGTTGTCGGCACGGCAGCCATACGGACATGTCGGAGTCCGAGGACTGCCAGCGTCCCGATGCTGGCGCGCACCATTGTCAGCTCGCGCCGTCACGATTGCGGAAAGTCTCACCGGTAGAAGACACAGCACTCCTCGAGCTGTTCTGCGTCCTCAGCCTTCAACTGCTCGCCGACAGCGCCCCGGAACTGATACTTCCCCGCCAGCTGCGCCAGCTGTTCACCGTAGCCGGCCACTCTGGGATGCATGCAGCCCAGCACAAGGTCTGTGGACGAAAGCTTCAGCCTCGCATAGGCGAACACCGACTCCACGGCATCAATGGGAACAACAGGCACGCTGCCGTAGACCGTCCCCTCCGTAGGGATGAGGACCAGGAATACCAGCGACGCCGGCTGGAATACGATCAACGAATCGATCGCCGCGTATTCTCCGGCAACGACGCCGCCCTTGAGACCGATCGTGAGGTGAAGGTTGACCCGCTGCTTTGCGGACGTCAGTACCTCCGAACCGCCCCCTCTCGAGAACACGTCCGTCCAGCCACGTGCTGTGCGCAGGTAGTCGGAGCCGGATCGCTGCAGGTGATAGACTTCATGGATGGTTCCGTCGTCCCACACATAGTCGAGGGAAACCTTGTCGAAGAAAGGGGACAGCGTATCGATATCATCTTCCGACTGCAGGCCTACGTGAGCATTGATACGAATTCCCTGCTCATGAGCCCATCTGATGAATGACAAGTGCTCCATCAGGGGCAGGCGCCCGTTGGGGTCACTTCCGCCGGACAGAAGGATACTCTGGTACTCTCCCGATTCGAGTACGCGGCGGGCTGCGATAACAGGGACCATGTGCTGGAGGTAGTGTCCATTGCAGTGGTTGCAGTGCAATGCACATGCATCGCCCGTGACGGACACTGAAAGGGTTCGTCTGGGAACGCAGTTAAAAACCATGTCTCTCAGGTCTTCCGCCCTATCTGGGGCATGTCGTTGGCAATGACAAGAGAAATGCTGAGCTTGTCAGTGGCTGCAATGGTTTGATAAGCCCTGTTGATAGTGGAGAGAACCGTATCCATCTCACCATAGCAGCTCACGGCCATGTTCCCGACGACACACCGGACACCGGCTGCCTCAAGTGCACTCTCGAACTCCTTGATCACCGCCGCCGTTCTCGATCCATCGTACGGAAACAGAATTGCCTGGACCTCAACGTTCACGAAACGACCTTCCTTTCCAGCCCCGACAGGAGCGGACTACAGATTGTCGAGATCGTCGAGAGAAGCGGACAGTGCAGCGATGACCTTTGGATCCCAGCGTCCCTCGTCAGTCTCCTTGCAAAGGATCTCCAGGGCCTTGTCGCGCGCGTAGGAGCGCCGATATGGACGGTCGCTCGTCAGGGCTTCATAGCTGTCAGCCGCGCCGACGATACGAACAAACAGAGACACCTGATCACCCTTCAAGTTGTCAGGATATCCCGAACCATCCATCTTTTCATGATGATGCCGGACGATATCGGCTACCTCGCCAAATCCATGGACGGGCTTGATGATCTTCTCTCCATACTCGCTGTGTCGCTGCACCTCGGCCCACTCTGAAGAATTCAGCTTGCCCGGCTTGGAGAGGATATCTCTCCGTACAACCAGCTTACCAACATCGTGCAGCGAACCGGACATCTCCAGGACCCACAGCCCGTGTCCCTGGACCCCCATCCTCTTTCCAAGGATCACGCTGATGCCTGCGACCTTCTGGTTGTGGCGCGGCTCCGTGGCCTCTGTCAGTTCGATGGCATTCGTAATGACGCCTACGACCTCGGACAACACGAAGCGCTGTTTGGTCATCCCCCTCAGTCGCGTCAAGGAACGCATGCGCACGCGCAGTTCTTCCCAAGATGCGGGTTTGTTCAGAAACACGTCGACACCGCTCTCGAACCCCTTGAGCTTGTCCACGAGTCCCGACAGCACCGTCAACATGATGACGGGTGTCGTGCCCAGCCGCTCGGTCGCGCGAATCTCCTTCACGACCTCGAACCCGTTGATGTCGGGCAGAAGTCCGTCCAGCAGAATGATATCGAAGTTGCCGGTGGCAGCCTGCTCGATGCCTTCCCGACCCGTCCGCACCCAGGTGACCTGGTATCCCCAGCTGGTCAGCTGCTCCGATAGCACTGACCCATCCATTGCGCTGTCCTCGACAATAAGGACGGGCGTCTGGTCGCCCTCTCCCTGGCCTTCGCGGGAAAAGAAAACCAGCTCGACCCTGCGAATCAAGTCGTCGTAGGTGATGGGTTTGACGACATAGTCGAACGCTCCCATCTGCATCGCCTTCATGACATCGTCGTCCTTGCTGATGGCAGACACGACGATGATCGGGATGCTCTTGGTCGACAGAGCGGTACGAAGAGTCTCGAGGACTGTCAGGCCGGTGATGTCCGGGAGGCGAAGATCCAGCAGGATGAGCCCGGGCCGTTCCTTGACAGCCAGGTCAATGCCTTCCCACCCAGTGCTTGCGGTGACGGCTGCATAACCCGCCCGTCGCAGCATGTCTCCGTACAGCCGCAGGCTTTCGACGTCGTCATCGACTACCAGGACCTTCCGTTCCACCAGTATACCCCCGGTACCGTCCTTGCTCATCGCCCACTTTCAACAAACGCATGGAGACAAATCAGCAACGCACTCCCAACAATAGCCTAACTGAGTATTATCTATGTATCCGGAGAAAAAGCAATTTCCGGAACAATGGCTGCGAGCTTCAGGAATATAGGCAGCCGGGCCTCGGAGGCATTAACGCACACCTTCATCAGGACGGACTTGCGGGACACGAATCGGCAGAGCAGAGAGTCCAGGGAGCGGACATCTGTGCCCTCTGATGCCCGTTCAACCCTGGTCGTTCACTCGGCCTGCGCTCAATCAGGCAAGACCACGATCTGCCGCTCCCTCGTACAGGACCTCCCTTTTGACATCTATATCAAATTGTCACGCCACAGCCTGCACCTCGTGAAGCGCTCGCTGGCAGCTGGAACACTGCCTCTCGAAGGAGGCGATACTGGATATCTGAGTCAATTGGAGCGCTCTCCATGGTTGCAGCCATTGCGTGACATCATTCTCCTCGACGGGCCTCACCAGGAGACGGATGAAGCGGTGGCCCTGACTCTTCGGCAGTGGCCCCCAGAGACACCCATCCTCATCGAGGGCAACTGCTCATCGGTCGCGGAGAGGTCGCGGTACATGTACGTCCTGCGCTGCCCCTTGCTGCAGAGCGCAAAACCCAATATGGGTATCATGGCTGCCCGAGCAGATCTGCTCGTCGTGAACAGGTTCCCTGGCTGTACGCCGGCCGAAGAGGCGGCACTTCTTGCGCTCCTCAGAGACTGGAACCCCCACGCGAACCAGATCTCGGGGTCGGTACAGGACGCTGTATTCATCGAGACGGTCGAGGCGGCCGTTTTCGACCTTATCCCTCTGCTGCACTCAGCTTGAAAATGCATCCCCACATGACACACTGTAGTGCTGGTGCCTGCAGCCGGCAGAATCAAGACCCAGGAGGTTCCCATGGAAGAAGTCACACAGGAAATCCGCGATGAACTGCTCAAGGCAGCGACCGACGGATTCATCGATTGCGGCAAAGCCATAGCCATCGCCCGCAAGCTGAACGTCGATCCAAAAGTCGTGGGCAAGGCCTGCGACCTGCTGCACATACGGGTCCGTTCCTGTTCACTCGGCCTGTTCGACTAGCCAGTGCCGGCACTTATCATCCTCGCCGCCGCCGCGACTGCGATGGCGGTCCTGCTGACGCCATTTTCGCTCCTCGTCAACTTCGTACCGCTCCAGAGACTCCTGCTTTTCATGGTTGGCACAACGGGAGGCGCCGCGCCGCGATTTGAGGTGGCTGAAGCCGTCCGCCGCGTAACGGACCTGCTCGAGTATCTTGCACTCCGCAGACCCCTGCCGAACGACGGCTTCTACTCACGCCTGGAACTTGCCCACATGGGCGACGTTCAGGGGATCTTCCAGGCTGTCTACCTGACAGCGCTTGTGTCGTGCCTGCTGACAGTCGTCCTCATCGCTGTCCTTCGCAAGAAGGGACGAGATGTCCGCAAGATTGTTCGCGCCGCCGGCATCGCCGTGCTTGCGTTCGTCGCCGCCCTTGGCACCGTCTCGATCACCATCGGCTTCGATGCACTGTTCGTCACCTTCCATGAACTGGCCTTTTCGAACGACTTCTGGCTCCTCCCTGAAGACTCCGGGCTTATCCGCCTGTTCCCCGAAAACTACTTCATGAGTTACTTCTTCATCGCACTCGCCGCGAGTGTCGTAGTCGCCCTGCTCCTCACGATGCTCTCATTCCGGAGGCGCATCCGCCGGCTTTGACCATTGCTCTTTGCTGATATACTCCTTAGGTAAGCAACCACACGCAACGTTGCAGTGCAACACAAAGGAGCTACACATGGAACAACGTGCCGGAATCGGTATCATTGGTGGGTCCGGATTCTACTCTCTACTCGACAACGCGGAGGACATCAAGGTCCAGACGCCCTATGGTGCGCCGTCGGACCTCATCTCGCTTGGTAAAATTGCGGGCCGCAAGGTCGCGTTCCTGCCCCGCCATGGCAAGCACCACCAATTGCCACCTCACATGATCAACTATCGTGCCAACATCTGGGCTCTCAAGTCTCTTGGCATCCGTCACATCATCGCTCCTACCGCCGTCGGTTCACTGCAGCCGGACATCAAGGTGGGAGATCTCCTGGTCACCGACCAGTTCATCGACCGGACACGTCGCACTGACACGACGTTCTACAACGGTCCTGTTGTCACCCACGTCTCCACAGCCAATCCATACTGCCCCGTCCTGAACAGGATCGCAGTCGCGACCATCAAGAGCCTCGGCCTGCCGGTGCACGACGGCGGCACCTGCGTCGTCATCGAGGGGCCACGGTTTTCCACCAAGGCCGAGAGCAGCTGGTTCACGCGTATGGGCTGGCACACCGTCAACATGACACAATATCCCGAAGTCGCCCTGGCCCGCGAGCAGGCCATGTGCTACTGCAACATCTCGGTCATCACGGACTATGACGCCGGGCTGGTCGCAGAGAGGGTGGTCGACCCTGTCAGCAACGAAGCAGTCATCAAGGCATTCACGGCCAACCTCAAGAATCTCGTGACCATCATCGAGAAGATGATCCCGCAGATCCCTGGAGAGGACGAAGACTGTACCTGCTTCCACGCCCTGGACGGCGCGAGCATCGGCTAATCCATGCTTCCAATCCGCGACGACAACCCATCCCGGACGTTTCCACTGGTCACGTTCCTGCTGATCCTGGCCAATGGTCTCGTGTGGCTGTGGGAAGTGTCACTTGGGAGCGGTGCGGCACTGACCTCTGCATACTTGCGCCTTGGTTTCATCCCCGGCGTCCTGACGCATGTCTACGAGGTTCCGGCAGGAGCACTCCGCCCATACGTTCTCACAACCCTGACGTCCATGTTCATGCACGGCAGCTGGAGCCACATCCTCGGCAACATGCTGTTCCTGTGGATCTTCGGCAACAACATCGAGGATCATCTCGGCCACGGCAAGTACCTCGTTTTCTACTTGGCGGGAGGCGTAGTCGCAGCGATGGCCCAGCTGCTCTCCGGACCGTCCTCCAATGTCCCGACGATCGGGGCGAGCGGCGCCATCGCCGCAGTCATGGGAGCGTACTTCTTCCTGTATCCCAGAGCCAAGGTTCAGACCCTGGTGTTCTTCATCTTCATCACAACCGTGCGTCTCCCTGCCTGGATCTTTCTCGGCATCTGGTTTGCGATGCAGCTCTTGGAGGGGACGTTCGGCGGGGCCCAGGGAGTCGCTGTATGGGCGCACGTGGGAGGTTTCCTGTTTGGCGTTCTGATTGCGTGGATCACCAGCAGGCGAGGGCGGACCCGCACAGAGTACGGGGTCTGAGGGGGACACATGCACATCCTTGTCACCAATGACGACGGGCTGTGGGCGCAGGGAATCCAGGCTCTCGTCGCGGCAATCCCTGCCGAAAACACGATTTCGGTCGTCGCGCCGGCTTCTCCACAGAGCGCAGTCGGGCATTCCCTCACCATGCACAAACCTCTGCGAGCCACCAGAGTCGAGGGTTACGTCCGCCCCGGCGTCGATGCATGGACTGTCTCGGGCACTCCCGTCGATTGCATGATGCTGGGCCTCGACGAGCTAGTGAAGCAGAAGGTCGACATTGTCTTCTCTGGCATCAACCACGGGGAAAACCTGGGCGACGACCTGCCATACTCCGGGACGGTTTCGGGTGCCTATGAGGCTTTCGCGTCTGGGTACCCCAGTATCGCATTCTCTACCGCATTATCGCCAATAGGAGGCTCTGGCTTCGATTTCAGCCCCATCACGTGGTTCCTGCAGAAGATGCTCCACCTCATCCCGGAACTCATCGGGATCAACCAGCCCCTCACAAAGAGTTTCAGCAATGTTCTCAACGGGAGTCTGTTCCTTAATGTCAACGCTCCCAACTGTCCGGTTTCCGAGGTCAAGGGAATCCGGGTTGTCCCTCAGGGACGCCGCCGCTACGCGCATCGTGTCACCGCCAGCGTGGACCAGTTTGGAGCCCCCATCTACTGGATAGGAGGAGAGGCTCCGCCGATACCACAGGAGGACACTGATGTGACCGCCGTAGCAGACGGATACATCAGTGTCACACCGCTGGGCATCGACCTGACGGACTACGTTCTTCTGGAACGCCTGCTGCATCTCGGCACATTCGCCGACCTCATGCCGTCCCCGCAGTAGACAGATTACAACCAGCACGACGAAGGAGAACCCTCTCATGGCTCGATTCACAATGCTGGACGGCGCCACAACTATTGGCGGCACCAAGCTTCTGTTTGAGGCGGGCGCGTCTCCTGATTCGACACGTTTGCTGTTCGATTTTGGGCTCAACTACGCCACCATGGGCGCGTACTTCGAGGAATTCCTTACCCCGCGCACCTCGGCGGGTCTCATCGACTACCTGACGACAGGGCTGCTGCCAAAGCTGCGATTCTACCGTTCCGACCTCACAGCACTCCTTCAGGAGATGCAGCCTGAACTGGTCGGGCAACTGGCAGACCCCGGTCACATCGACGCGTGCTTCATTACGCATGCGCATGTCGATCATACCGGTTCAATCTCGTTTCTGGACGAAGCCATCCCTCTGTATGCCACGCCGGTCACAGCCGCCGTTCTGCGAGCCGTTGAGGAGACACAGCTCAGCTCCGGCCCAGAGAACGGTGTGACCGATTTCATCTTGCGTCCTAACCTGGGCGCCAACCAACACGGTCAGCGGGACCTTGTCGACCTGACCGGGCCCGTGCAGTTTCCCGACTGCCGGGTGACACCGTTCCCGGTCGATCACAGTATCCCCGGCGCGTGCGCCTACCTCATCGAACATGACGGGGGGACGCTGGTGTACACCGGAGACCTCCGATTCCACGGCCGCATGGGTCATGTGACGGAGAGAAGCATTGAGGGGCTCGCCGCGGCTCACCCCGATGCCATCCTGATCGAGGGGACCAATCTTCGTTCGAATGAGGATTTGTCAAGTCACGATATGACATTCCACCGCCACTTCACGTTCTGGTCCGAGCAGGGAGTCGAGGAGAAAGCACTTGAAGAAATTCAGGGCGCATCGGGACTGGTCATGGCGGACTTCGGCATGAAAGACCTGGACCGCCTCATGACCTTCCAGCGCGTCGCCCATGCCACTGGGCGCCGACTGGCCATCCTCCCGCGTGACGCCACCATCGTCCGGCTGGCACAGGAAGCCGGCTATCTCACCATCGACCTCACGGATCCAGAGCTCGTCCTGTACCTCAAGCGGGCTGGCAGCGGCACCTATGACAAGGGCGACATCAAACAGGACTGGGTCCGGTCGACCCTTTTGCGATTCGCCGGCAGCGATCCGGACTCCGTGGATCCAAAGGAATGGCGTGACGCCGTAGAGGACGTCTTGAACGGATCATGTCCGCGCGTCGTCAGGGCTGCCGAGGTTGCGGCTCATCAATCGGACTACCTGCTTTCGCTGGGTTACTGGGACATCCAGGAGCTGTGCGACCTGCGTCCCTCCCGGGGGTCCCTGTACGTCCACTCATCGGCGGAAGCATTCAACGAAGAGATGTCATGGAGCCAGGAGCGCCTCGCCCGCTGGCTGGACCTCTCCGGCATGGACTCCGTGCACATTCACGCCTCAGGGCACGCTTCGCAGGAAGACCTCTTTCACATCGTCGAGCGGCTCGCTCCAAGACACGTGTATCCTATCCACACTGAGCATGGCGAACGCTATATCGAACGATTCGGGGAGGAAGTCGTGAGGCCCATCGTTAACGGCCAGGTGGTTTCCCTGTAGTCTCCCTTGGGGTCAAGCGTTACATTTCCAGGAGTGTTACACTACACTTTCCGTTAGGAGGCAACGCCTGGCGTAACATGTGTTTGTCCTCGGAAGACAATGTTGGGGTCGCTGACTTGTGTCACAAAACGAAATGTAACACGGGCCAATTGTAACGCTTGACCCCATGATGCAGTGACCCTAGCACGCTAAGGGGTTCCCAGCATCGTGGCGATTTCCTCACAGTCTCCGTAACGAAATCAGGCATAGTTGCGTATATACAGGTGTATGTGACAAATAGACACCTGTTACAGGTGAGGAGGTATGATATGATCGACGAGAATAGCTTCATCAAGCCAGATGCTGAGGAGACTGAGCGTCCGGATACATCACAAACCGTGGAGGGCCACACCACTCCTGAGACTCCCCCAGTCGTCCCGGCATACGGCGCGCCCTTGCCCTTGCCCCCGCCTCAGCCTGCTCGGCCTTCAAACCCCGGCCGCGTGCTCCTGGTGTGGGGACTCATCATCGGACTGTTGCTCGGCAGCGTCCTGGGTGGAATTCTTGGCAATTATGTGGTCATGTCCAACCCTGGGACATTCCCTTGGGCGCGCACGGTATCAACAGCGTACCCAACAAATACGTCCAGCTCCGGCACGACCATCGTCACGACCGAAGAACAGGCCATCGAGAACGCCGTCAAGATCGCTTCGCCTGCTGTTGTCCAGATCAACATCACCTCGGTAAGCCAGAACCCGTTCGGCTTCTCGTCCGGAACGCAAGAAGGTCTCGGCTCAGGCTTCATCATCACGTCTGACGGTTACGTATTGACCAACAACCACGTCGTGGAGAATGCCACCAAGATCACCGTCGTGCTCAAAGACGGGCGCGAGTTCCGCGGCCAGGTCGTGGGCACGGACTCCACCAGCGACGTCGCCGTCGTGAAGATCAGCGGCACCGACCTCCCGACGGTGCAACTTGGCGATTCCTCGACGCTGACCGTCGGTCAGAAGGTCATCGCCATCGGCAACCCGTACGGTCTGAGTCAGACGGTCACGACCGGCGTCATCTCGGCTCTCGAGCGAAACGTTCAGGCATCACAGACCGAGACACTCGTCGGCGTCGTTCAGACCGACGCGGCCATCAACCCCGGCAACTCAGGGGGGCCCCTGGTCGACCTGTCCGGTCGCGTCGTCGGTATGAACACCATGATCTATCAGAATGCACAAGGCCTCGGGTTCTCGGTTTCCGTCAACACGGTGCGCAAGGTGTATGATGCCATCATCAAGAACGGCAAGGTCACATGGCCGGCTCTCGGCATCCAGGGAGCCACGCTCACGACGTCTATCGTCGAGCAGTATAGCCTCAAGGTCTCCCAGGGCGTCTACATTGTTCAGATCACGTCCGGGTCCGGTGCAGAGGCTGCCGGGCTCAAGGCCGGGGATGTCATCACGGAGATCGATGGCAAATCAATGACCACAATCGACGGAGTGCTCAGCTACGTACGTTCAATGAACGTGGGTGACACAGTCCAGGTTGTCGTCGACCGCAGCGGCACGACCAAGACCTTCTCTGTGACGCTGAAAGCCCTCGGTTAGTAGACTTCAGCCCCTATTCAGTCGTGAAGCACAGACCCCGGCACGATGTGCCGGGGTTGTTTCATATCGCCGTGCCTTGTCAACAATGAAAAGAAGGCAATCCTGTTCATGGATACAGGTAAGTGCACCCGAATTCGGCAGGACGGAGGTACGAATGACAACAACAAGAAGACTCAGGGCGTGGACTCATGAGTGACATGACACATCTCGTACGACGAGACCTCCACGTCGCGCTCGACTGCCCTGCAGACTGGACCGTCATCGATCTGGACGAGCAGGCTGGACTGCGAGCATCCGACCCCACCGACCCGCGTGTCGCCCTGCAGGTCGCATGTGACGAATCCGCCTCGCCGCTAGACGAGGGGTCTGAACGCCTTCGCAATGGCCTGCCGGTAGACGCCCTGTGTGAGCAAGGGACACTGAGACGAGGAAGGGTAGACACAGACGGTCGAGCAAGTCTCGACGGTCCGCCTCTCAAAGCGCTGGCGTTCCGCGCACGCGACGGTTCGTTTGTCTATCGGGTCCTGGTTGCACAAGACACTGGGCTCCGCTGGACCGTTCGTCTCGAGACGCTTCAGCGGAAGGAGTGGTGGCAGGAGAGCCAAACGCTGGAGACGATACTGGCGAGTCTGCTGTTGTTGTAGAGTAACCTACGTTGCAGGTGACTCGGGGGCGTCCTGCAGGTCCTTGAGATGACCGAGAACCAGCCTGGCCGTCGAGATGTTGGTGGCGAGGGGGACGTTATTCACATCACAGATCTTGAGCACGGCGTTGATATCCGGCTCATGAGGATGCGCAGTCAAAGGGTCTCTGAGGAAGACGACTGCCTTGATTTCGTCGGAGGCGATCATTGAGCCAATCTGAAGGTCCCCGCCTTTCTCTCCGGAGTTCACCCTGGTGACGTGAAGGCCGGTCAATTCCTCGATGAGACCTCCTGTGCTCTTCGTAGCAACCAGCTCCTCCTGAGCCAGCATCTCCTGGTAGTCCCTACACAGTGCGATCATCTCGGGTTTCTTGCGGTCATGCGCGATCAGTGCAACTTTTGTTCTCATGGTTCCATTCTACCCTACGTCGGTGCGAGTCAACAAGGCCATCGCGAGGTATCCTTCGCTGTTCAGGTTATCCACAGGATGTTGTGAACATCTGTGAAACACAAATTCAGGTGACCATCAACCACACTGTTGATGAATGGTGCACGTTTCACAGCAGTCCCCAGGCTTATGTGGAATCCATGGATGGCGTGGGGCCCGCTGTGGAGGGCGTGTCTACATTTCTGAAAGTTATCCACAGTGCCTGTGGATAGTGTCAGTACTTCTTCGATATCCCCCGGTACGTTCGGTGTTTCTGCCGTTCCTGGTGTCGCCAGATATCCCAACGCAGCCAAGCCTCATAGGCATGCAGAAACGAAAGCCGCAGGGCGGGGTTTTGAATGTTCTGCACTGCCTTCTCAGCTCTCGCCTCCTGCTCCGGAGACAGCTGAATCGTGGCAGCCAGAGAGGTCAGATCCTGCGGAACAACAGAAGATGTGACCTGTGGTCGATGGATGCGGATCTCGTGGACGTTGTCGAGCCCAAAGGAAAGGTCGGTCACGAGCTTGCCGCCCATGTGAGCATTCAAGCGTTCTACAATAAGCACCTTCTGCTCAGACAGGACCTGCATGATGGATGGATTGGCACAGAGGATTGTCAGCGTTCCATTCTTGAATTGGGCCGGATGAGAGTTGCTGGCGACGTAGGCGCCGATGGTGGCTTCACTCCACAGGTACTGGACCGCGGGCCAGACGTCTCCCAATGACTGAACCTTGATCCCCTTGTCGAGGCGACCGGTGCGCCGCATCTCATCGAGGACCTCTCCGATGCGCTCCATACTGCTGTCGTGTCTTCTCACAGCCGCACGGACGTGGCATTCAGTCCGCCTCCAAGATGCGCAAAGTCAAAGGATGTGATGAAGACCTGCTCAAACCTCGTCAGGAGATTCATCAGTCGATCAAGGTTCGGCATGTCGATATCGCCTTCCAGGTCATCCAACAAAAGCACCGGGTATTCCCCTGTGACCATCCGTATGTACTCGGCACCTGCAAAGGTGAGCAGCAGCGCCACCAGCTTCGCTTCACCCAGCGACGCCATATCTCGCAACTGCCTTTTCTTTCGGAGCAGGACAAAATCGTCGAGGTGACATCCGGCAAGACACGCGTGCCGCGCCAGTTCTCTGTCTCGAATGGCGCGGATGGATTCGGTGGAAACAGGCCGTGGATCATAGAGAATGGACATATCTGACAGCGGTTCGAACAACCCGTCGGCGATCAGGCGCGTCATTGCCTGGCCCACGGCGCCAAGAGCCGATCGCCTCTTCGCATAGATAATGTTTGACAGGGAAACGATCTGCTCATCAAAGATATCCAGCAGGGACACATCGGCGACGCTGGAATCTGACTGTCGCAGCAGAGCATTCTTGCGCATCATGACAGCCGAATATGCAGAGAGTGCTTCCAGGTAGCTGCGGTCACACGACGCGATGAGGAGGTTGATAAATTGACGTCTCACCGAAGGCATACCTTTGATCAGAAACAGCGAACTGAAATTGAACTGGGCCACGCGAAGTCCACCGATAAGGTGAATGAACCCGTGATAGACAGTACCGTCGATACGAAGTTCCTTGCGTCCCTCGGTCGTGAACATTGCCTGCGCTGTATGACTGACCGACGCTCCTGCAACTGCGTCACGTGTCCGGTACCTGCCGCCGACAACAAAATAAGATTCTCCATCCCTGACAAGTTCCGCGTTTGTCAGCCCCAGACATGATTTTCCAGAGCCCAGGAAATAGACGGCGTCGAGCAGCGTCGTCTTGCCGGCGCCGTTGCCACCTTCAACAGCAGTGATGGGCGCAGTAATGTCAATGCGCTGTTCGGTCAGCGCCCTGAATCCCTGTACCCAAAGCGACTCAAGATACATTGCCCTTCGAGGGGGCGACTATTCCATCTGCTTGTGCGGCATGACAAGGTACAGGAAGTCTTCCTTGCCCTGGTCCTTGATGACCACCGGGTGAACAGCACTGTTCATATGCAGTTCGGCATTCTCGGTACCTACGGAGGAAATGCCGTCCAGGAGTTTTGTCCCGAAGAACGAGACAGAAAGACCACCGGCCTCTCCTTCATAACTCAGCTCGTCACGGGCATCGCCCTGGTCCTGGGCCGTGCCCTGAACAGTCAGCCGCCCTTCCTTGAATGAAAGCGTGATGACGTCCGTTCCACCAAAAACAACCGCGCCAACCCGGCGCAGAGCGTCCAGCAGCTCTGTCTTCTTGGCACTTACGGTGTATTCCCACTCACGAGGCACAATGTCGTTGTAGTTGGGAAACTCGGCGCCAATAAGAAGAGAGATAATCTGTGTATCACCGGATGAAAACAGACACTCATCTTCGGTGATAACAACATGCACATCACCAGCCGGCTTAAACGATTCAAAAACCTTGGTAGGAACGATCGCCTTCAGCGGTTCACGCTTGAAGTCAAACTGCACATATCCGAGGCGCCGTGAATCCGTCGCGACAAATCGGAAATAGTCTTTTGTCTGCTCGAGCAGAATTCCCTGAAATTCGAGGCGACGTTTTTCATTGTGTTCCACACAGGGAAGAACACGGTCAATAGCATTGGAATACTCATTCAGACTAAACTGATACTCTCGGCCTTCCTTAATCTCGGGGATGCTTGGAAATGTATCCATCTGATAACATGCCAGATCATAATGTGCCTTGCCAGATGATATTTGAAGTTTCTTGTCGTCCCCCTCAATGATGAGTTCTCCAGACAAGGCTGATACGATGTCCTTCAAAAACTTAAAGGGGACCAGGGCGCGTCCGGTTTCCGTGACTTCAGCTGGTTCAGCGTTTACCAGGTACGTCGTCAGATCGGTACTTGTCAGTTGAAGTACCGTACCGTCTGCGAAAAGGAGAACGGCGTCTGACGTGAAGGTCGAGCTCTTCTGCTGGATGACCTTGGCGTGCTGTGCCAGTTTCTTGCTCAAGCCTTCAGCTTTTGTTGTGAGTTTCATCCTTCCTCCTTTTTAGTATGAAAGAACTCTTTGAATCATAATCATCAAGATAAGGCGCTTGGTAGAGTTGATATGTCTTGTGAAGAGAGTTGTGTGGCTTGTGCCGGCTGTGGATGCAGCTGTGGATAACTTGTGCACATTATCAACACTGCACACGTCCGGAATGCTCCAGGTAGTTCTCCACAGGTTATACACTTCTCTTCAACTGCTTTATCAAGCTGTCGAGCAGTGCTCTCAGGGTGTCATCGTTTTTCATGTCCTGCTGGATCTTCTGACAGGCGTAGATGACCGTCGTGTGGTCGCGTCCCCCGAACTTCTCACCAATGTACGGTAGAGAGGCTTCGGTCAGATCCCGGCTCAGGTACATGGCAATCTGCCTCGGCATCGCGACGTCCTGACTGCGCCTCTTGGCTTGGAGGTCGGCAACCGAGATGTGGAAGTAGGACGACACCGACTGCATAATAGCGTCGATGGTGATCGGTCTGTTGACAACCGGAATGATATCCTTGAGTGTTTCCTCGGTGAAGGAGAGCGTGACCTCCTCGTTGGTGAGCGAAGCTGTCGCAAGGACGCGCATGAGTGCCCCCTCGAGCTCGCGGATGTTGCTCCCGATGTTCGCGGCGATATACTCCAGCACTTCCTGGGGGACGTCGATCTTGTCCAGCTCGGCCTTCTTCTTCAGGATGGCAACCTTGGTCTCGTAGTCGGGGCGGCTGATGTCGGCGATGAGGCCCCACTCAAAGCGCGAGGTGAGGCGTTCCTCGAGCGTGGCGATCTCCTTGGGCAGGACGTCGGAGGTAATGACGATCTGCTTGTGGGCATCGTACAGCGCATTGAAGATGTGAAAGAACTCCTCCTGCGTACGTTCCTTGCCCGCCAGAAACTGGATGTCATCGATGAGGAGGATGTCCGCCCCGCGTGTCTCCTTGTGGAAGTTCTCGATGACGGCATTGTTGTTTCGCGCGTTCTGGATGGAACTGACCACCTCGTTCGTGAATTTCTCGCCGGTCGTATAGACGATTTTCTTATCTGGGGCCTGCGCCAGGATATGGTGTGCGATCCCCTGGAGAAGGTGAGTCTTGCCCAGCCCGACTCCACCGTAGATGTAGAGAGGATTATATACGTTGCCTGGGTTGCCCGCCACGGCGTTACAGGCGGCGAAGGCAAGGCGGTTTCCTGCGCCGACGACGAAGTTCTCGAAGTTGTAGCGCCTGTTGAGGATCAGCGTGTTGTTGTGCTGGAGCATACCGGGCTCAGTCGGGATCTCTTCCGGCGGCTGTTGCACAACTTCCACCGCGATGGTGGTCGGTTGGCCCTTGATGGCGTCGATCGTCTCCTTGATAACGTCGTAGTATCGGCTGACAATCCAGTCCCTCGCAAACTCACTGGGGACGCCGATGGTGAGCGAAACGTCGTCTTCGCGGATGGTCGTTGCGTTCTTGAACCACATCTCGAACGTTGGGCGCGCGAGTTGCTTACTGAAGATGTCGAGCAGGTGCTGCCAGGAATCCGACCGTTGTTCTTCCATTCTCTGCTCCCTTTGCTCTCGCGCAAAATGACTGCGCCCCGGCCGGAGAAGAACCAGGCCACGGCGTTGGTCGTATGTGCACATGTACTGGCACAACCCCTGCCTTTGCGGCGAAACCCCGGAGCGTTGCCAGACAATGCGCATCCGTTTTGTGTGATATAGTATAAACGAAATGGAGACCAGCGGCAATCAGGAAAAGGCTCATAGATGACAATCCGTACCAGACAAGGCAGGATCAGCGGCAGGCGACGTTCCCGGGATGGTGGACTGCTCATCCTTATCCTCGCACTGGTGCTGGCTGTAGTTGTCGGTTCCAGCTTCCACAAGGCTGGGGGGTTGAGTACGCCCGTGATCCTGTGCTATCTCGATGCCTCGACTGGGGAACTGGTCAGCAGTTCTTCGGTGGCAAAATTGCCGACACGGCGTGTGGAACAGGTGGCGGGCATCATCGATCTCTTGCGCACACCGCCTGCGGACCAGGGGCTTACGACGGCTGTCCCTGCCGGATTCACTGCGCACAGAGCGACACTCCTGCCCGGCGGGATCCTCCATGTGGTTCTGGGTGCGGCGCGCGATCAGCCTCCCATGGGGTTTGCGGAAGAGAATGCACTCTACTGGCAACTTGTCGACTCCCTGCTGAGTCTGCCGGGTGTCGGCTCGGTTGAACTCTCGGTGGACGGTCGTCCGACGGGGACCTTCCTCTCTTTCGTCAAAACTCAGCGAGAACTGAGTGCCAACGAAACCATATTGGATAAAGGACAACCGGTCGATCTGTACTTTGTGGCCAGCGACGGCCGCTATGTCGTTGAACGCCGGACAGTCCCAACTGGACTGACACGCTCTCAGCTGGCGTTTCAAGCTACACGCGCTCTCATGGAGGGTCCGACGCATCGCAGCCTCGTGAGCCCTCTGCCTGGCACGGACGTGCTTCGGGGCGTCACCGTCTCCGGTCGAACAGCTTCCGTCGATTTCGAGGAGAGTGTCCTCAAGCTGAACATGGGAGCTCAGGATGAAGAACAGGCCAAGGATTCCCTGGTCCTCACACTCACGAGGCTCGCCGGTGTCAGCCGCGTCCGGCTTCTCGTAGGTGGGCACAGTGTGCAGGACCTGTTTGGACACGTGGATGCGGAAGATCCGTTGTTCAGACTGGATGGACGCCTGGAAGCAGGGACCGCCCTCGCCGTCTACAGTCTAACTGAAGTCGACGGCGACAGACTCCCCGTACTGACTGTCTATCCACAGATGCAAGCACTGACGGGGCTCAACGCCTCGATCTTGAAGTCGATCGCTCAACTGGGGAATCCGCCCGAAGGCGACTCGTCTCTTGTCCCGCAGGGCACCCACATTACCGCCATGGATCTGCAAGCCAACTTAGGAATACTGCACTTGTCTCTTGCCATGACGCCTCTTCCCCAGGACCAGGCGGCCGAGGCACTCATGGTCGAACAGTTGTGGTTGACCCTCACCGAACTGCCATCCGTAACGTCGTTGCAGGTAGGGATCAATGGGTCTGTAACCTTTCTGCCGGGAGGTTACTATATAGGCAAGCCATTCTCGCGGTAGGAGGAAGAGCATGACGACAGACAGGACCGACTTCCGGCTGCCGGCCGGGGCTCTGGTGGCTTCTCAACATCTTGAGAAGCTCCAGAGGCTGGGCATGAGCTCTTCGCTGTTCGAAGGCAAAGACCTCACGGTTAACTGCGAAGCATTTCAATGGTACTGCTCCAACCACAAGGGCGAGGAAGCGAAGCGCGCTATGTCTATGCCAAGGCTGGCAAGATCTTCGAGTGGCTGCTTGAGCGCGGATATCTCGAGGCGGTCGGTCCGGACGAACACTGAGTCTCGTCTGTAACCTTTTCTCTCCAGTCACCGTACGCTTGATGAACACGTAGAGCAATCAACCGCGGAGAGGAGCAGGTGGATGGAAGTAGTAGCTGACCGCGAGCTCTTCGCCCAGTTGATGGCGGAGAGTGAGCGTCCTGTGTACGCCTTTCTGGCGAGCAAGATCCGGGACCGGACGACGGCCTTAGACATTGCACAGGAGGCGTTCTTTCTGGCATACAGGCGATTTGACTCGTATGACAGAAACCGCCCTTTTCTCCCGTGGGTCATGACGATTGCCTACAACTGCCTGGTCGACTACTGGCGCAAGTCGGCGCGCGAAGGTGGGGATCTGCCGGACGAACAGCTCCTGGCGGCTCCTGAGCAGGACAGGGACGATGAGTGGAAACAGCAGGAGATCCTCAAGGCAATGACGCGGCTCTCTCCGGAAGACAGTGCGCTTTTGACAATGTTTTATGCTGAGGAGTGTTCTCTTGCGACGATCGGCGAACGACTCGGCGTAGCCGAGGGAACGGCGAAAGTTCGGCTGTTCCGGGCGCGAGCTGCATTGAAGAAGCAGGTGGAAGCCCTGCATGAGCGAGGTACTGCATGAATACGCGACATCTGACAGACGAAGAACTGGAACGGTTGATTGCCAACGCACTCTCGTGTCCTCCGGACCTTGTTCCGCCGCCCGGGTTTGCCTGTGGCGTGTGGAACCGTATCGATGCGTGGGAGGCAGAGCAGGAGCGGAAGAGGGCATCACGCAGTATCCTCGCTCGTCTCATGGGAACACGCATGAGAAACGGAGAACCGGTGGTCGTCCTTGCCGCAGCGCTGGTGTTTGGTGCCCTGTTCGTTGGGCTCTTCCTGGCTGGGGCCTACATGCTCGCCGCACATTCATCGGTTGTTCTGCGGGTTGTGCAGTTTGTCATCGGGCCAAACCTCGACGACCTCAGGTCTTTTCTGATCCTGTGCACACTTACCGTGGTGGGTGGTTTGCTGCTTGGTAGTTTGGCCCTCAGTGAGCGTCTGTTTGGCTTGGACGGAGGATCGGCTGCATGATACAGTCTGCCCCTATGACCGGCCGCAAGCGTGTTTTGATCGCCGTCCTCGTCGTGAGCCTGGTCCTCGTTGGCTCCGCAGTCGTGACTCTGGTGACGCGGAACGGTGGGCTCAGGGCTGCTCCAGCATTTGCAAATGGTACAATCCTGGAACTCCCGGGTGGCTCTGCGAGCAGGATATCGATCGTAGGCGACAACCTCGAGGTCGTCGTGGGCACGTCCCCCGCTGTGACCTCAGCGAGCATTGTTCTTGGCAGCGAGGGGTTCCGTCGGGATTTCCGTGCAAAGATTGGCACGTACGGATTGCGCGTGGGCAGCGTTTCTGCCGTCCAGGCAGGGGTCAAACGTCTGACCGTCGTCGTTCCCGAGAACGGCACGCTGATGCTTACGATCGTCGGTGAAGCCCGACTGGTCCTGGACCAGGCTCGGCTGGCAGAGCTCTATCTGTCTGGAGTGTCTTCTGCACTCGAACTGGATGCCTCGAAATCCGGATCGATCATCGACCTTGTCCACATCGAGAACGTCACTGGGGGTTTCTCGACAACGCGCCTCGGTAATCTGGACATGGCAGACCTTGTCATTGGAAACATCACCGGCAGTTACGACCTCGACTTTTCGGGGTCGCTGAGCAGGCACTGTGATGTTTTACTACACACGGTCGTGGGGAACGGCACGGTGCGTATCCCCAGCACACCGGGAGCACAGCTTTCCATCGGAAGTGTCCTGGGCAAGGTTCTGTCGTCGAAATTTGTGGCCGAGAGCAGTAAGTCGTTCCTTAATGCTTCGGCAGCCGGGGGAGCTGACCGGCAGCTCGTCGTGCATATTGACAGCGCAATTGGACAGATTCAACTTGTGGAGGTACAGCAATGAACAGTAACAACATTGATCGTCGGGTGGCCCTGAGCGCTCTGCTTATTGTTTTTGGTGTCCACTTCCTGCTCCAGGCGTTTCCCCAGACGGGATACCATTTCGGCATCCTTGTTCCCCTGGCGGCGTTTGTGATCCTGCTGGGCATCTATGGCGTCGCGACGGGCTTCCAGCACAATGCGCGTGAAACGGTGTTCTGGAGCGCCATGCTTGGTTTCGTCGGCGTCATCGTCCTCTTGCAGGTCCTGGAGGTCGTCCGGTTCAGTTTCACAGCCTTCGCCGGAGCAGCTGTGGTCTCTGTGGGATTCTCCATCCTGTTGTCCACGCTGTTTGACTTGGTTGAGGGCAAGACACCGAGAAACGGGCTGCTGTGGGGAGTTGTGGCTGTTGCCGTGGGCTCTCTTGCGTTTCTTTCGGGGCTGGACATTTTCTCAGCTCAAGTGGTCGACATCATTCGGAAATCGGCAGTCGGGGGGTTGTTTCTTGTGCTCGGGCTGGCCGTTCTTATCAAAGGAGGTACCAGGAAATGAAGAGTTTTGACAGACCAGATGAAGAAGCAGTCGGCGTCTGCACGAAGTGTGGAAAGGCGCTGGCCCGCGAGGAAGTAGTGATGGTGGATGGCAAGATCATGTGCGGCACCTGTACACCAACTCAGCCGAGCACTGGATCCGGCGAGCAGGGATCCATCAAGGACAGGTGGCAGAAACCGCAGACTGAGCGCCCGGCCTCTTCGGGGATTGGCTATGACTCTTCCAGGAGACTGTACCGTTCACGCAAGAACCAGGTAATCGGTGGTGTGGCGGCCGGTGTCGCAGAGTACTTCGACATCGATCCGACCATTGTGCGCATCGCCTGGGCGTTGCTCGGGATGGCATGGGGAACAGGTGTCCTGGTCTATCTTATCTGCTGGCTTGTGATCCCTCTCAACCCCGCCCAGTAGAGAAGGTTTGGAAACATAACATATCTGTGGATAATCTGTAGATAGTTCTGGTTGTTGTGTTCGAACAGCAGGCCCCGGCAGTCTGCATAAGCTCCCGGGGCCTGCTGCCATGCTGTCTGGGGAGTTATTCAGCGAACAGGGGGAGGTGCCCCCTTCTGTTCACTCTGCGCCGCGCGGAGGTACCGGCTGACCGTCGTATAGTGGACGCCCAGCTGGTCACCGATTTGCACGAGTGAATAACCAAGATGGACGGCTGCCGCGACCCGCAAGGGCAGCTGCGAGCGTTCATGCCGGGCATCGGGCCCGAAGATCTGCGCCAGGGATGGCCGCGCAAGCATCAGGAGCGTTGTGGCGACCGAGGGATCGGACGTTCTGCCCACCAGGTGTTCGGTGACGATCTGGACGAACGCCTGTGTCCCCAGGATGCCCGGCGGCATCACGTGAGCGAGAGGGGAGGGCTGGCCGATGCCCGCCCGTATGTAGTCGGCATACGAGGCGATAGCCTCTTCCCGGGTTTGCCCGAAATGTGACAGCAGAGACTCGGCTGCAAACGGGGCACTCCGCACGTGGGTATTCATGACCATTGCCTGATAACTGCTCCATGACCATTCCTCGGGGGTGGCGACCACGGTGGATGCCACGGGCTGAAGGACGACATACCGGCAGACTGGCTGCAACCATACGTCGGGTTCCAGGAGGACGGTTTGATAGGGTCCGCGGAAGGCTCGCCCCGATCGTTTGTTCTGGTGGTTCGCATGCCGCGTGTAGCTGCTGCTGAACCGACGCATGCCTGTGCCGAGATCTCCATGGGGCGTCTCCACGACGAAACTGTAGCGGTCCGGCAGCATGCACCACGCGTAGATGCGCCAGCCCAGGTTCGCCGCCACCGACATGAGGTCTGTGAGGAACTGCACGTAATCGCCATCGCACTGGATGATGGAGTGACCCGCATAACCGGTGTCGGAAACCAGGTAGACGGCGCCTGGGAACTCGATGCGCAATGGTCGAACCACGAACCCTCCTTTGCCGAGAGGCGCGGATGGCAAATCTGTTCACACTGTTCACATGTTATCCACAGCAGCGCAACATTTCAATATCCGACTCGGACGCCTCCGATCTTCGCGTACTTCGGCTTGTGCGGCGGCCACCAGCCACTATACTTGAACCTGGCAGTACAGGAACGGGAGGTTCCGAGTGGCGCAGTTGTGGGTGGTAGCCGAGTCATTCCTCATCGTGTTCGGCATCAAGTTCGTAGACATGGCTATTCAGACGCTCTTCATGAACTTCCTGGTCAGGGGACGCCGCTTCTACACGTTCATCTTTGGGTTTCTCGAGGTGATCGTCTATCTGGTCGGCCTCTCTCAGGTCCTGAACAATATGACTATTTACAAGATGCTCGGCTACGCCATCGGCTATTCAACCGGGGCGCTGTTTGGCATCTGGCTCGAACAGAAGCTTGCTATCGGCAACCAGACGTGGCTGATCATTCCCAACGATAACCCGTACCGACTGGCGTATCATCTGCGCGACAGGGGGTTTGGCATCACGACGATCTCCGGGTCGGGTATGGACAGCAACCGCATGATTATCCTGACGACCACCATGCGCAAGAACATCGCGCTCCTCAACGCCTCGCTCACCGAGCTGGCCCCGGATGCTTTCGTGTCCGTGCTTGACACGCGAACAACGATGGGTGGGCATGTAACTCGAATTCCGAGAGGTTGAACCATGATGAAAAGGATGAGCTTCCGCCGGGCAGAAGCACCCCTTGCCTTGAACCAAAGTGCTCGGGGGGAACCGCCCCTCAGAAGCACCCCTCGTATTGGACTAACATGCAGAACACCCTCGGATACGACAGCACCCCTCGCATGGGAAAAAAGTGCTCGGGAGAAAACATCCTTGGGCTCGGGGGCATGGAAGAACACCTCGCATCTTGGACAAAAGGATGCGAGGGAAAAAAGTGCTCGGGGGCTGGCGCTTGGCCTCGCTCTGTTGCTTGTCATTTTCTCGCTCGCCGGCTGCGCCCGCCGCGACGCTGTTTCACTCCGGATCGTCTCCGCGTACTCAGGCAAAGGCGTAGCCAATGCGACGCTCGTATTCACCAACTCCAGCGGCTCCGAGTCCCTCAGGTCCGATGCGACCGGAACGGTTTCGGGACAGGTTCAGGCCGACCGGACGCAGATGAGTGTCGACGCCACGGGGTACCAGCAGGCCTTCATCCAGGTGACGGACCTCACGCAGCTGCCGACGATTGTCCAGCTCACGCCGCTCTTCCTTAGCGCCGGGACGGTGACGTCCGGCGGCCAGCCCATAGCCGGGGCCTCCGTAACCGTGTGGAATACGACCACGACGACAGGGTCAGATGGAACATTCACGTTCGAGGGTCTCGCAGAAGGGACCTATGCTGGAAGAGTCACGAAGCAGGGATTTGCCGACGCCACATTCAACCTGGTTATTGGAAAGAACACCAAGGCGGTCAAGGTGACGCTTCAGGAGGGACAGCTCCTGCCGCTCTCGTCTCTTGCTACGCTTCCGGCGTACGAGCTCACAGCCTCGTACTACCGAACGCTTGGTGGGGAAAACAAGTCGTTCGACGGCCGTGTCGTCAAGAATGGGAATGACATTCTTGTGATGAGTGGTGACCCCGTGAACCCGACAGCATCGCTCATGGTCCGCGGCGGAACAGGTTATGTGTTCGAGAACGGGGCGTACGCCGCCAAGGGCGAGACTGCCGCCGCAGCTGCGCGCATCCTGCAGGAAAGCTGCGAGGATCTTCTTGGACTGCCGGCGACGTTCTCGCCGCGCCTCTTCACCATCGAGAAGCAGGCTCCGGTGCAGCTGCTGGGGCAGGCGTGTGACGTCTGGAGCATGAGCGGCCGGTTCACCTTCGAGGGAGAGGCCGTCACTGCCACGGCGACGGTCACCGTCGGTACGACAGGCTCGCTGGTCAACGTGCCCCTGAAGATCGTGCTCAACGCGCGTTCGCAGGTGTTCTTCGACTTTGTCTACGATGCCGTGGTCGAAGTGGTTTCTGTCGACCAGGCACAGGCTGCTGCCCGCTTCGCGGCCCAGTGAGGAACCCGGCATGAGCTTCGTCCACCTGCACCTCCACACCGAATACTCACTGCTGGACGGCATGAGCAAGATCGAACCGCTCGTCGCCCGTCTCAGGGAGATGGGACAGACCGCGTGCGCCATCACCGACCACGGCAACATGTACGGCGTGCTGGACTTCTACATGAAGATGAAGGACGCCGGGCTCAAGCCGATCATCGGCAGCGAGGTCTACATGGCCCCGAACGGCCGCCTAAACAAGGACAAGGAGGCAGGGTTTCCCAATCACCTGATTCTCCTGGCGAAAGACTTCAAGGGCTACCAAAACCTGAGCCACATCGTCTCCGTCGGCTACCTCGAGGGCTTCTATTACAAGCCGCGTGTCGACTATGAGATACTGGAGAAGTACCACGAGGGGGTCATCGCTTTGTCTGCCTGCCTGAAAGGCGAGGTCGCCGAGGCGGCCGCAAAGGGCGACGAAGAGAAAGCGCTGGCTATTGCCAAGAAGTACCAGGATATCTTCGGCAAGGAGAACTATTTCATCGAGATCCAGAATCACGGCATCGAAGAGGAACAGCGTGCCCTTCCCATCCTTCGCAGCATCGCGAAGCGCATCGGTGCGAAGACCGTGGCCACCTGCGACAGCCACTACCTCAACAAGGACGACTACGCCGCGCACGAGGTCCTGCTCTGTGTCCAGACGCTGCAGAAGATGACCGACAAGGACCGGATGAGCTTCAACGGTCCGTACTACCATGTTATGACCGAGGATGAAATGCGCGAGCGCCTGCCCGAAGACGAGGAGGCCATCCAGAACACCCAGCTCGTCGCCGACATGTGCAACGTTGAAATGCCTCTTGGCACCTATCACCTGCCCCGATACGTCGAAGAAGGGCAGACGACGCCATGGGATGCCGAGGTTAACCGCCAATTGCTGGAGAAGATGACTATGGACGGCATCCAGTGCCTCTACCCTCCCGAACAGCTGGAAGAGGCGACAGCCCGGGCGCGCATGGAGCTGGAGACGATCGAGAAGTGTGGGTTTGTCGACTACTTCCTCATTGTCCAGGACTTCATACGGTTCGCTCGGCGCAAGGGAATTGCCGTCGGCCCTGGCCGCGGATCTGCTGCCGGCGCCATCGTTGCCTACGCGACCGGCATCACGGAAGTCGAGCCACTGCGGTACAACCTGCTGTTCGAGCGCTTCCTCAACGCCTCCCGTATCTCGATGCCCGATATCGACATGGATTTCGAGGATGCGCGTCGTGGCGAGGTTATTCAGTATGTGCGCGAGCGGTACGGCGAATCCTCGGTCGCCCAGGTGGCGACCTTCGGCAGAATGGAGGCTAAGCAAGCCGTCCGTGACGTGGGGCGAGCCTTGGGCATGCTGCCCAAGGAGACGGACCTGATCTCCAAGCTCATCCCGTTTTGGACGGGCCTTGAGGACGCTCTCAAGACGGTCGAGCAGCTGAAGAAGATGTATGATGACGGCACAAAGCTGAGCGGCGTCACGGTCAAGGAGCTGTTCGATACGGCCATGAAGCTGGAAGGCGTCAACCGCAATTTCAGCACCCATGCCGCGGGCGTTGTCATCGCCGACACCGAGCTTACCAACTACCTGCCGCTGCAGCGTGACAAAGACGGCAACGTCATAACGCAGTGGGACCACAATCTCGTCGAGGCCTTTGGCCTCCTCAAGATGGATTTCCTGGGCCTCTCCTATCTGGGGGTCATCCAGAACACCGTCAAGATGGTCAAGGAGCAGCTTGGCGTGACGGTGGACATTGGCCACGTCGACACGGAGGAGCCGGCTGTCTACAAGCTCATTAGCAGCGGGGACACGGTCGGCGTGTTCCAGATGGAATCCGGCGGCATGAAAGGGGTCGCGGCCGGCATCCAGCCGTCCTCCATCGAGGACCTGACGGCCATCATCTCGCTCTACCGCCCTGGCACCATCAAGTCCGGCGGTATCCAGAAGTACATCGACCGCAAGAATGGTAAGGAGAAGGTCGACTACTACCATCCCAGTATTGAGGGGGTGCTCAAGCCGACCTACGGTATCATCGTGTATCAGGAACAAATTATGCAGATCGCCAACCGCATGGCCGGGTTCACGCTTCAGGAGGCAGACATCCTGCGTAAGGGCGTGGGCAAGAAAAAGGCGGACATTCTGGCCGCGCAGCGGGCCATCTTTGTCGAGAAGTCGATCGAGAAAGGCGTCCCGAAGAAGACTGCCGAGGACGTATTTGCCCTTATCGATTTTTTCGCCGGCTACGGGTTCAACAAGTCCCACGGGGTTGCCTACGCCATCATGGTCTACCGTACGGCGTGGCTCAAGGTCCACTATCTCATTCAGTACCTGACGGCCCTCATGAACTCGGGCATCGATAGCGAAGACCGTCTCAAGGAACTGGTCGCCGAGTGCCGCAGCAAGGGTATCCCCATCCTTCCACCGGATATCAACAAGTCCGACAAGTTGTTCATGGTGGAGACGCAGGCCGACGGCTCCCAGGACATCCGATTCGGCTTGCTTGCCATCAAGAACCTGGGCTCAAAGGCGATCGACGAGATCATGGAGGAGCGGGGGAACCGCCCCTACTCGACGTTCAAGGACTTCCAGCGGCGTTCGGGCGGCAGCAAGGTCAACCGCAAGTCCGTCGAATGTCTCATCAAGGCCGGGGCATTCGAGAGCCTGGGCGAGGACCGCGTCACCGTCCTCAGAGAGTTCAACAACCAGAACGGCAAGACGCCTGCCGCAGGCGATGCGGGGACGGGCCTGTTCGGCGGCCTGGGTAACGAACCAACAGCCTCTCTTTCCTCGTGCGATACTGCCGGTGCGGCGGCAATGGAGAAAGAGGCGTTCGGATTCTTCTGCTTCTGCAGCCCCTTCCAGCAGTACGAGCCGCTTCTTGCCAAGTACAAGGCAAAGCGTGTTGCGGAGTGCGCAGATTGTGACGACGGGGATACCGTCACGGTCATGGGCCTCCTCACATCCGCAAAGACCGCCAAGTCGAAGGCGGGTCACGCCTACGGCAAGTGCATGCTCGAAGACGACAGCCGCAAGGTAGAGCTGATGGTGTTCGAGTACGTTCTTGGCCAGTTCCAGCCGTGCTTCGACCGTGAAGGAGCCATCGTCCTGGAGGCAAACGTGCGCATGGACGGCGACGAGTTGTCCTTGACGGCCAGGAAGTTCATCGACTTCGTGACGCCTGAACAGGCGAGAGGCTCGAAGCCCGTTTCCGTGACCCGTCCAGTGCTCAAACTCACCATGACGGAGCAGCAGGTGAACGGCGAGACGCTCAAGAACGTTCTCCTCCTCACCCACCGCTACCCTGGCAAGGAACCATGGCGTATCCTGTACCGCAACACGGCCGACCACTGCCTCGAGGTTGGCAACCAGCACTGGGTCACCATCACGCCGGCACTCCTGAAAGGACTTTCCGATATCCTGGGCCCCAGCGGCGTAGACTACTCGTAGAACGATGGAAGGGAGAAAATGGGAAAACTGAAGATCACTGATAACTGGGATTCCAAGGCCGATCTTGTTCTCTACTGCGGCGACTGCCTTGATCTTTTGGGACGGATACCGTCAGGTTCGATCAACCTGATCGTCACCTCACCTCCGTACAACATTGGGAAATCCTACGAGCGAAGGACCAGCTTGGATGACTATCTTAGGTGGCAGCAGAGGATTATCGACGAATGTGTCAGAGTACTTTCGGACAATGGGAGTATCTGCTGGCAAGTTGGCAACTATGTGGACAACGGAGAGATCATTCCTCTGGATGTTCTGGTATATCCCTTTTTCCAACAGCACAATCTACACATGAGAAACCGCATCATCTGGCACTTTGAACATGGACTTCACGCCAGCAAACGATTCTCCGGGAGATACGAGACCATCAATTGGTTCACAAAAGCGGACACTTATGTTTTCAACCTCGACCCTGTCCGTGTACCCCAGAAGTATCCACAAAAGCGCTACTTTAAGGGACCCCGTCAAGGGGAACTCTCGGGAAACCCGCTAGGAAAGAATCCCAGCGACGTGTGGGATATCCCTAACGTTAAGGCAAACCATGTAGAAAAGACAATTCATCCAGCGCAGTTTCCAGTAGAGTTGGTTGAGAGATTGGTCCTGTCGATGAGCAATGAACGTGACTGGGTGCTGGACCCATTCATGGGGGTTGGCTCAACATTGATTGCGGCGGTCATGCACAACAGAAGAGCCATGGGAGCGGAGATATCCTCGGAGTACTGCCAGATTGCGCGTGACAGAGTTGATCTCGCCCAACGAGGAGAACTGCGGGTGCGCCCGATGGAGAGGCCGGTCTATGACCCCAATGGAGGCACTGGAATCCCGCCCAAGATGGTATACTTGCCGGGAAGCGATCCAGAGAGTCTGTTTGTGCGAGAGAAGAGCGCGCGAAGGGGGCACACATGAAGATTGTCTATACGTACTCACACTTGGGCGGAGAGGAAATTCTGCAAGTACATCAGCCTGAGATACTCCAGGAGATTAGGGACGTAGTCTCTAAGGTGGAACTGCGAACGGCGAAGGTGAGCAGGGAAAAGACGAAGATGGGACGAGAGCTTGTGTCGCCCATTGACCTGAATGCCGGTTTCAAGACGCTGTTCAATGCCCGTGGGTACCAGGAACTAAGAGACACGTACACCATTTCTGTACCCAACAGCGGCATCGAGATACCAGGAGCGTTCAAGCAAGTTGATTTCGTCAAGGGCAAGGTGCTTGTTGAAGTACAGTTTGGCAAGTATGCATTCATGTTCTACGATATGGCCAAGTTCCAGTACTTCTTCAACGAGAACAAAGCTGACGTCGGCATCGAGATTGTCCCGTCGCACACTCTCCACCATCGGATGTCATCCGGTGTCTCCTACGGCGAACAACTGGTGTATGACATCGAGAGGCTGAAGAGGACGTTTCCCGCAGTGCCTGTCATGGTTATACTCGTTGACTCTGATCTACCGACTCCGACGACTGTGTGAGATTATGTTGGTCTCACACCCGGTATCGCTCTTGGCGAACACCTACCATGCTGAAGAGTAGATTGGAAGTCCTGCGGGAGCGGTGTCGCGTTGATGACACTAGTGGTGTACATCGTTGCTGCCACGAGGGCGAACTGCTCGTATCGTGACGGCACGGTAGTTACTGTGCCCTCACCGAGATGCCGAAAACGAGAATAGTGCAGGAGACGTCCAGATAGGGTCCTGCGCTACTGACGAGTCTTGAATTGTGTGCAACACACGTCGAGGTCCAAATCTACGGGTAGCAGAATTGTAGTTCGCAATGCTTGTGTCGTTGGAGGTTGACTGACCTAAACCGGAACAAGCGTGAAGTCGTTTTCCGGTCTTGGTGACCAAGGGGGCGCATGACATGACCGAAAGAGAGGATCCCGAAGCAGGGGTACCAATCCCAGACTCCGAGATTATTGAAGCGGTAAATCGTGGAACGCTTGTCCTATTTGTTGGCGCAGGAGTTTCGCGGCTGGTAGGTTGTGAGGGCTGGGACGATCTCGCTGCAGATCTGTTGCGACTCTGCTATGAGAAGAAGTTCATTACTCATAGAGCCTTCAAGGAATTGAAATCTCTTACTGATCACCGGCAGCTTATGACGATTTGCTATCATATGCTCAATGATCATAACGAAGCGAAACTCTTCTATCACAAATTGCGGTCCGCATTGACCCCGAACAGCAAGAAGAAGAGGTTCATGGATGTGTTCGATCGCCTGTCTAGAATGCAGCAGTTCTGCATTGTTACTACCAACGCAGACAAGAACCTCGATCGGTGCTTCGACGAGAGAAGGATCGTCTCCAAAGCAGAGGACTTCCCATCAAAGCCAAGATCTGGTTTTCTGTATCATCTCCATGGTTCAGTCAGTGACATAGAGAATGTGGTGTTCACGCTTGAGCAGTACTTCGAACAGTACAAAGGGTCGACACGGAGTCATATTCCGGCTTTTCTGGAGTACCTCTTCAGTGAGTGCAACATCCTGTTCCTGGGATATGGCCTCTCAGAGTTCGAAATCCTGGAATTCATCTTCAGACAGCCCGAGACTACGCCTCGTCATCCGCACAGGCACTTCATGCTTATTGACGATTCTGCCGATGGTTTTCGCAAATCATATCTGCAGACCTACTACGACGACATGCGGATCAGGCTGATTTCGTATAACACTGACATCCGTGGATACGACGAACTCTACTATGTTATCAGGAGCTGGAGTCGGCAGCTTGCACCTGCTCAGCGGTATGCCAATCTTCCGGATGAGCAGGAGCGACTTCGACAGGTTGCCACACAGGCATATGACCAAACGACAATGGAGGACATCCGGGACTTGCTGCTGCGGTCTGATCTTGAGGCGTTCTTCTTCAACATCCTCTCGAATTCGACCGACGAAATCTGCTGGTCATGGCTCCGCCCACTGGATGAGAATAGATGCTTCTCCCCGGAAGACCATCCATCAATGAAGGAGACGAGAGGTTCATCCGAAGGCGCTTTCTGGAATCCGTTCGCGTATCTTGATCGAATGGCTGCATTTGCGATCAAGACCCAAGATGTCGAAGTGGCTGAAGTGCTAGCAGGCATTGCCGCCAAGCTTGCACGATTCTCAATCGAGAAATCAGACAAACAGTACGATTTGAGGACAGCATCCTTCATTCTTCGAGGGCTCCTTACCTCGAAAAGGGTCTTGGCAGATCCGGGGCTACGCAAAGCAGCCCTAGCGTTGATGACCACCCTAAGTACTAGTATTCTACTCGTGATCACGGTTTCCGAGGAACTAATCTGCTTCCTGATCAAACAGGGTAACAGCATCGCACTGAGGATGATACTCGGTGTGTGTCTCCGTTCGTTATCCAACAAAGAGGACGAACATGCTCAACGTGAAGTAACGTGGGAATTCGAGAATGTTGTCCTCCCACATGCTGCTGAATTGGTGTCTGTATGCAGCCCAAACGTCGCGCAAATGGGAGTAGGCGCACTGCGCAACTGGCAGCGTGAGTCGGGTTTCGACAGAACCGACTACTGGGTTCCGTCAATCGAAGAATCCGACCAGAACAAGGATCAAGCATTCTCTGCTCCGATGGCGATTGTCAGGTTCACACGTCTTGCATGTGATGAAATGTCACCTGAACATCGGAAGGATCTTGTGGAAAGACTACTGGTGTCAAGAGCCAGTATTCTGAGACGTATGGGTTATTACCTCGTCGATAGGCATTACGGTGGGGTATCGGCGGCGTTTTGGAGCTCCAGACGGAATGCACTATTGGATGTCGATGCCTTTCACGAAGTCTACATGCTCCTGTCCACTCATACGCATGAGATGAACCATGAGCAAGTTGGAGTCCTTCTTGGATGGCTGGAAGAAGCTGGATCCAAGTGGGGCCGCCAAGATGGGGGTGATAGGACTACAAGGGATGCCCGAGGGATACGGTTCAAGGCAAAGTGGTTGCTGTCTGTGGAGACCAGCATAGACGCCCGTATTCAAGACCTTGTCAAAGAGAATTGGTCCGGTCGCCCACGACCAACATGCCCGGAGTGGAGTTTCCACATTGGACCGGCCGTGAGAGACACTACCGGAATTGTCGCCGTAGAACGTCTCCAGGCATTCGAGACGAACGAAGAGTTGGCGGCATTTCTCAACGCAACGGACATGTCGGATATCTATAGTGCCATACGGGAACTGGTGTCTGGTGATCCGGAGAGACTGATTAGAAACGGGCTTCAGGATTTGTCGGGAATCCCGCTGGATTGCCTACAAGCCATCTTCCAGGGCTTTGCATCGGCGATTCAGAACAAGGAACCCTTCCAAGTGCTTCCAGTGTTCCGGTTGGGAGAATCCATGCTGACTCGATTACGGGAATACTCTGCAGAAGATGCAGCCAGAGAGGATCGACGAGGAGCGTGTGAAGCTGTCTGTGACTTCGTGTCGGTCGTCGCCAGCAACCAAGTAGGTAGGTGGACGGGAGATGAGATCGATCTCATCCCGAAACTGCTTCAAGAAGCGACAGAGGTCGCTTCACGATATCCCGTCACGGATCCAGCGCTGACGAAACCAAGGTGGAGAGCGGTCAACTCTGCTCTTGCTGCAGCGCTCAAAGCCACAATTCTTGTTGCTTGGAGCCTTGCAGGGGCGAAGAACAGTGGTACAAGGCATCTTCAGCGTATTCCAGGATGGGCGAACGAGCTACTGGAGATAGCTTTGGCCTACACCGATCCGGCCGCCGACACAGAGGCGCGGGAAGGAATTGCAGTAGGACTCTATCTACTTAATATCCTGGATCCCAGCTGGGTTTCGGATCACCTTGACCAAATTTTTCCACAGGAATCGACAGATCGGTGGATCGATGCGTTTTCTGCCTATCTGATGTCATCGAGGGTGTACCAAGAGCTCTTCCTTCTCTTGCGGGAACGAGGCGAATACTCCTTCGCTCTTGCAATGCGCTTCTCGGAAGAGGAAACAGAGAAGTCTCTTGCCAGTCACGTGTGCTTGGCGTACGTCTATGATCTTGATGATGGGCTGATGGACCAGATGTTAGATGATGGAGAAGAAATCAGAATTGGCGAGGTTGTCTGGTACTTCGCGAATCGGCAGAGGGAGTGGACAGACCCGCGACGCGAGAAACTGATGCAATTGTGGCCAAAGATGATCAAGGCTATCAGTCGAGTAGCAGGCTCAAGCACACGAACGAAACTGTTGAGTGCATTGCCAGAATGGCTCTATGCGTTTCAGAAGCTTCCAGCCTCAGTTGAAGATTTGTTGGAGAAGAGTTTTGACAATTGGGATCTGCACGTCACAGGTGGACTTGAGATTCTCGAATCGCTTGCACGATTTGTCGACAGTGATGCGGAACGCGTTGGCAATGTCCTGCTGACTGCCTTGAAGAAGGATGTAGTACTGAGCTATGCCACAGAGGTGCTAGTGAAAATTGCTGAGACTTTGTGCCAAAAGGGATTCGTCAGTAAGGCAGCAGAGATCCATGCGGAATACAGCAAGAAAGGCGTCTACGCCATGGGACCCGTGCTCAAGAAATGGAGGAAGCCATAGTGATTTGAGCCGCAAGAAAAGGCGAGCCGTGTCGGTTCGTGGTAGATTGGTTGGAGGGTCTCGTCAAGTTGTAAAGGAAACTGAGGTTGCCATTCTGGCATTCATAGGTATACTGTTTTCTGTAATGTCATGAACGTGGCAAGCAACTGAGCGACATGACGTCCGGAGGCCCTGCTTTCGGACGTTTCATATTGGTGGAATACGAAAAGTGGGCGCGCGAGCGGACCACTTTTTCTTTTCACACGGAGTGTGGGTATGGACAAGAGGTTCACGGACATCGTGGAGCTGGAAGTGGCGAAGAGCGGCACCACGCTCGTTGCGATCGAGAATGCTCCGGGCATGGTGAGCGTCGTGCTCATGATGCCGGGAAGAGACATCTCGGTGGACGAACTCGAAAGCGTCAGCCGGGCGATCAGCCATGGGTTCATCGAGCAGTATGGCGATGACTATCTGCCGGCGTTCGAGGTGACAAGCCCAGGGCTGGACCGCGTCCTCAAGACACAGCGGGAGCTGGAGCTCTTCGCCGGCAGGTTCGTGCGCGTGGTGACAAAGGAGTCCAGAGAGCCGATCATCGGGACTCTGGGAGCATCAGACGAGAGCAGCCTGCACGTGGTTGTGCTCGGCGTAGACCGCGTGTTCGAACTGCGACAGGTGACGAAGATCTCGTTGTGGGACGAGATACTGGGAGGTGCGTGTGAGGGATGAGATCCAGAGTGCCATCTACGAGCTGGAGAAGGAACGGGGAATCTCCAGGGAATACATCGTGACGGCGATCAAGGAAGCCTTTGAGGCGGCATACCAGCAGCAGTACCAGAAGGACAACTTCCTGGTGAAGGCTGATACGGGCACCGGCCTTGTCCGGCTCTATTCGCGCAAAACAGTCGTGACCAAGGTCAAGGATGGCGATAGCGAGATCACGCTGAAGGACGCCCGCAAGGTGGAACCGGAGGCGAAGACCGGAGATGACGTGCTCATCCAGGTCAAGATCGAGCAGCTGCCTCTGTCGGTGATTGTAAAGGCGCGCAAGTTCATCGATGACAAGATCAAGGAACGTGAGAACGATCTGGTCTATGAACGCTTCCACTCGCAGGTGGGCACGCTGGTCAACGGCGAAGTTCTGCGCCAGAACAAAGAGGGATTGTTGATCAACCTTGCCCGGTGCGAAGGCATCATGCCGAAGGATCAGCAGATTCCCGGGGAACGGCTACGCTTTCAGGGTGTCGCTAAGTCGCTCATCCTGTCGGTCGACAAGTCGGCGCAGGGACCGCGCGTGGTCTTGACGCGGTCACATCCGGACTTCATCCAGCGTCTCGTGGAGCTGGAGGTCCCCGAGGTCGGCTCGGGCCTCGTCGAGGTCAAGCGCATCGTCCGCGAGCCGGGCCAGCGCGCGAAGGTCGCCGTCTTCAGTCGCGACCCCAAGATCGATCCCGTGGGCGCAGTCATTGGGCCGATGGGCGGACGCATCCGCGCAGTGTCGCGCGAGATCGCGTTTGAGCACATCGATGTCATCCGATACGATCCAAACCCCGTGAAATACGCAATCAACGCCTTCAGCCCCGCCAAGGTGCTGGATGCAGAACGCAGGCCGGAGGACGGCACCTTTGTAGTGCACGCCACCGCCGAGGCGTTCCCCGTCGCCCTGGGTAAAGGTGGGGTCAACGTCCGGCTCGTAGAGCGGCTATTGGACGCGAAGGTGGAACTCGTTCAGGTGGAGGAAGGGCAGCCGCAAGCGGCCCCAACCCGTAAGGCAGGTGAGACGCATGAAGAAAGTACGAATCTATGAGCTCGCTAAAGAACTGAATCTGAAGTCGCCACGCATGCTGGAGATCCTGGCTCAGCTGGGAGTCCCGGTGAAGGGCGTGGTCGGCACGATTGAAGAAGAAACGGCAACCCTTGTCAAGGAGATTGTCGACAAGGAGAAGGCCGCCTCGTCGGAGGGGGGGAAAGTGACTCCAAAGACAGCCAAGGCGACCCCTAAGACCGCACATGAAAAGGAGAAGGAGAAACCTGCGCCCGTACCGGTCGAACCTGTCATCGCTGTAGAGAAACCCAAGTCATTTACCGAGTCTGTCACCTATGCTGCCTTTGCCAAGCAGTTTGACCTCAAGCAGCACGAGCTCAACACGATGATGCTCAAGAACGGCGTCCCGGTGCGTGAGTGCGGACTGATGGACCCTGCCGACGCCAATTATCTCGCCCGTATCCTCGGCGAGAATTATGTCGCACCATCGGACAAGTTCATGAAGTCCTTCGAGACGCGCCCGCCTGTCGTGACAGTCATGGGCCACGTCGACCACGGCAAGACGACCTTGCTGGATTTTATTCGCAAGAGCAGTGTCGCCAGCCGCGAGAAGGGTGGCATCACCCAGAAGATCGGCGCCTATGATGTCCGGGTCAAAGGCAAAACCATTATCTTCATCGATACTCCCGGCCACGAAGCATTCACCTCGATGCGCCTCAAGGGGTCGCAGGTCACCGACGTGGTCATCCTGGTCGTCGCCGCCGAAGAGGGCGTCAAGGAACAGACTCTCGAGGCGCTGGATCATGCCAGGGCGGCGAAGGTCCCGATCATCGTCGCCATGAATAAGATCGACAAACCCGAGGCGAACCCCGAACGCGTCAAGCAGCAGCTTGCGGACCGTGGTCTGCAACCGGATGACTGGGGTGGAGACACCGTCTTCCTTCCCGTGTCGGCCAAGACCGGCAAGGGTGTTGACGAACTGCTGGACATGATCCTCCTGCAGGCAGAGATGGCAGGACTCAAGACCCGGTCCTCCGTCGAAGCGTCTGGCTCCGTCATCGAGGCACGCGTCGACAAGAACATCGGCGTCCTCACTCGCCTTCTGGTGCAAACCGGAACGCTCCATGTCGGTGACGATATCCGCGTTGGCGACTGTGTCGGCAAGATCAAGCGCATGACCAACGAGGCAGGGGCGAACCTTCGTGAAGCAAAGGCGCTCATGCCCATCGAGGTCATGGGCCTGTCGGAGCTGCCCGAGGCCGGTGAGGTCTTTCATATGGTGGAAGACGTCGACTCGTGCCGGATGATCATCGACGAGAAGCGGCAGAACAAGCGCCTTGCGTTCCTGGCGCAGGAGCAGAAGAAGCCGCTGTCACTGGACGAGCTGTTCAACGAAGAAGAGGCGCTGGAGAAGAAGAAGCTCACCCTCATCCTGAAAGCCGACGCTCTCTCCACGCTGGACGCCGTCAAGTTCGAGCTAAAGAAGGTTAAGATCAAGACCGTTCCCTTGGAGATCCTCCACGAGGGCACCGGCGGTATCACAAAATCCGACGTCCTGCTGGCTTCCGCCAGCAATGCCGTCATCGTCGGCTTCAACGTCGTCCCCTTGGCCGAAGCACTCAAGGTCGCCGCAACCGAGAAGGTTCAGATCCATACCTATGACCTTATCTTCGAACTTGGCGATTCCGTCGACAAGATGATCGCCGGGCTGACCAAGCCGGTTTTTGAAGAGGTCGTACAGGGCCGCGCCCGCATCAAGGACGTGTTCAAGATCACTGGTGTCGGTGCCATCGCCGGCTGTCTGGTCGAGGACGGCAAGATCATTCGTGGCGCCAAGGCCCGCGTTGTCCGCAACGCCGTCGTCGTGTATGCCAACTCCAGCATCTCCTCGCTCAAGCGCTTCAAGGAAGACGCAAAGGAAGTCCTCAAGGGCTACGAGTGCGGTATGGGCCTGCAGAACTTCAATGACTTCAAGGTCGACGACATCATCGAAACTCTGGTGATGGAGGAGAAGAAGCCGTAAGGCAAGGTCTTTCCCGTTTTCACTGAACAGCAGACACGGCGCCGGGCGTTCCTTGTCCGGCGCTTTTCCATGCCCAGCGAGCCGTGTGAGCCAAGCTTCTCTTTCCTCAATAATCGCCTTGGGATTACGGGTGATCATTTTTTCGTAAATATCAAGAAGGTTGGATCGTGCGGCGAGTATGCCCAGCGGATATGGCCTGTCGTCACACTTGAAAGGGTCATTAGTTGTTCGCCGAAACGCGCTATAGTTATGACGAAAGAAGCGCTCTCGCACTGAATAATCGTCACTTATCGTCCAGCCATGCGTAGGTGTCGCGATGTTAGAGTGTCTTATTCTCTGGTTTCTTCTTCGGGTTGCCTCGTGTCACGTGAGGCCGACTTGCAGATTGCACCCTGGAATGATTGTAACCTACGGCATCATGGATAAGAACCTTTAGCGATCCCTCGTTGATTTTTTCGTCCTTGTAGATATCAATGGTTCTCCATTGTTTGCCTGTGAGTCCGTTGTTGAAGAGCTTGTCAGGATCTGCAAGGTTCGCTCCCTGAGAGAAGGTTAGCTTTACTTTGTCCTTGAAGGCATTGGCAATACAGACTATCCCATCGTGGGACCATACTGGAGTTCCCATCCATTTCCACTCCTCTACTATATCGGGATCAGCTTCATGGATAATCCTCCTAATAGTGCCAAACGTTGTGCCGCGCCAATCAGTGAGATTGGCAATTAGATCGTCAATAAGTTCACTTGCGTTCATTACTCTATTACCTCCTAGACTATACACTATCATGTGCCGAATCAACATCGGAATGTTTCTCTTTTGATAGTGTCCGTATAGTTGGTGTGAATTCAAGACATTAAGAGAGCCAAGGGCTCGCTTTCGGCATAATGGGTTTGTGACCAACCATGAACTGAAGGGCGTGTGGGTTTGCGCAGGGATTCCGTGGTATACTTATCGTGTAACATCTACTACGTGGGGGTGCTGGGGTTCGACAGATACGTGAGGTGCAGGGTTGCAGGTAGAGGACGACAGTTGGCCTCTTTAAACATCTGTCACAAAAAAACAAGCCAATAACAATTACGCTCTAGCTGCCTAAGCGCGGCTAGCGTTCCTCCGGGCCGTCCATCCCTGGGTCCGTCAGGGGCGCGTCTATAGGGGTCTCGAAGGCGAGGGTCGTTCCCGTTCCTTGCCAGAGAGTACCAAACGGGAAATCGTGCAGAGCGGGGCGTCGACTCCCGGCCGAGCGCAAGGTACAACAGTCGACTAAACCTGTAGTAACGCTGTGTTTAACGTATTTGGACGCGAGTTCAACTCTCGCCACCTCCACCACGAACAGAACAACCCGCCCACCGGCACCCCAGCCGGTGGGCTTTTGCGTTGATGTGGTAGAATACTGCAGACAGCTGAGGATCATCTCCAGCAGGAAGGTGGTGACATCAGTGGAGAACGCAGTGAACATCGTCGTGGAGTTTAACGAAAGCGGATACTTGCTCTACGTGGCAGACTGTCCCGGAGCATTCACGCGCGGAAAAACAAAGGAAGAAGCTCTTGGCAAGATTCCCATGGAAATTCTCTCATATAACGTATGGCGGAACCATGCAGCAACTCAGTCTGACGTTTCGGTTGCTATCGTTCAGGAATGGAAAACGAGCCTGAATGTCACCGATGCTGACAGTGACGTCATTTTTGACAGCGAAAAGACCCCGCTCACAGAGAGTGAATACGCTTCCCTCAAAAGTCTTGTTCTGAAATCGGCGGAGGATTTCAGGACGCTGTATGCTTCCATTCCAGACAAGAATCTCGCGGCAAAGCCAAGCAGGAAGACTTTTCATGGAGAAGTCCCGCTGACTGCAAACGAAATGATGGCGCATACAAACAGCGTAACGAGTTACTATGTGGCGCAGCTGGGCATCCAGCTGGATAATGCGGCAGATATTTGCGAGAACCGGCTGAATGCCATAAGGTGCATAGAAATGCTGCCAGGCTATCTGGATTCCGCCACTGTCCTGGGAGATTATGAGGAATGGTGGTCACTGAAAAAGGTCCTGCGCCGCTTCATCTGGCACGATCGCATTCATGCAAAGGCAATGTACCGCATGGCGATGTCCCTCTGGGGAAAGGGCGCTGCCCAAAACCCGCTCTGTTTCATACCATAGGGTACAGGCCAGGGCGCAATATCTACAGCTTAGTGGTGGCTGGACATATCACGTAAGATAGAAAAGTGGTAGCGGTCTCGACGAAGCAGGCAAGAGTATTGGCCGGGCTGTTTCCCATTTATCGGAGGGGAAGATCTTCCCCACACTGCCGGAATTCGCAATCCCTCTTCTGCTTGGAGGTCACTGTACGGCCTAGAAGCTTGTTGAGGGTATTCTGGGCTGTTCGGAGTCTCAACCCGAAGCGAATTTATCTCTCGCCACCTCTACCAAAGATCTAACGGCTCATGGGCGTTGAGCCTGTAAGCTACTTTGCTGTAGAATGTGGGTGCGAATCATTGTAAGTTCCGCATAAGGAGACACGGCATGAATACGGGAAAGCTGGACTTGTTCTATTTTGGTGATATTGGCAAATACGATGCATTCAATCCTTCATACGTTTGCGCGCAGAGATATGCAGCAGAAACGCTCTTTCTGATAGCTTCCCGCGCTCCCTATGAGCTTTCAGAAGCGGAAATCGCCCGGTTCCTGGGAGTTGAACAGGAAACCCTGCGACCCGTTGTTGACTCTCTGCTCCGGATCAATGCCATCGAAAGCAAAGATGATACATATAGGATTTGCTTTCCCGTATTCCTTCAGGGTGATGTCCAACAAATGAAAGGAATGCTGTCTAGTGCGCGCGATTCCATTGCAGGAACACTTGAACGGCTGAGCAGTCGATTGGTGCCAATGGCACAGCGGTTCAGATGCCACAAGCAGTTTAGTGTGGGTCGAATTCTGTATCACGTGATTTGTGACTCTGTATTTGACGACATGGCGTTTGCCTACTTTGAGAAGGAGAAACTGTTATGCACTTCAAAACCACAACCGGGTAACCGCGATTATCTCATGATTGGATATGAAGCTTGTGAGGAAGTCGCACAGAATAGCGACTCATTGCTTTGCAGCAGCAACAACTATGCCTGCGACGGGGTCCGCTTCAATAGCTTCGGCGATTCAGATGGTCGCAGAAAGGACATGTATCGCTTTGCGCGCATTTTCGATTCGGAGCCCCATAAGTTAGCGCAGTTTCTTGATGGAGCCGAGGACATTGAAATGCTGCTGTCATACGATATGGAAAGTATTGCTTCCAGGTGCAGCAGCATGGTGAGAAGAATAGCTTCGAATGATGCGTACTGGACCGACCTGACCGATGAAGCAAAAACGGCCTTGCTGCTCTCGGAATTGGGATATGTCAGCCACAGACAGGATAGCAACCACCTATCCATGATGGTGCCTGTGTTCTATCAGGATGAGCAGCCGTTGATCACCGCAGTCGGTGACATTGTCTTGCCTCAAATAGTCAATGCCGTCAAGCGAGCATTCGATTCTTTTTCAATGCGCACAGGCGGTCTTACGGCAGTCAGGCATATGGTCGACATCGGAGAAATCAGGAATGAATTGTGGCATCAGATCTTCGGATTGACAAACGAGCGTTTGGCCGAAACAGGGTTTGTTGACAAGCCACAGCACGTTGATGGACAAGGCAGATTCTTCAGAAGCATTAGAATGGAATCGTGAAATATGCGGATCGCGAGCGCGATCTCCACACGCACCTGTTCTGCCAACACCAAGAACCGTGGGTTGATGGAGGGTGCTCCGAGAAGCGTTACTTGTGCGCGTTGTAGAATGCTTTCAAATCCGCTTTCTTGTCACCAGGTAGATTGCCTTTTCTGATTCCCTGGATCGCGCCCTCCAGGGCGTACAATCTGTGAATACATGCAGAATCGTCAATTGCCTTGATCCTCAGCCATGCTTCCTTGCTGCCGAGTTCCTTCAGTCTTGCGAATGTCTCTATACCGACTGCGTTCAACTGTTCTTCGACCACTTTGCCGATGTTGGGTAGCGCGGACAATTCGCCCATGTCATTCACCTCCAGCGATGCAACTGTTTCTCGGTTCACAGCGTTCGATCCTTGATCACATCCACTATAATGGAACATCCGTCAAATCGAAAGGAGAGTAGTCATGACCGAAAAAGAGATAATGCTTTCCGGTGAAATGTATGACTCTCAGGACAAGGAATTGGTGCGGGAACGCGACCGAGCGCACGTGTTTGCACAACGATTGGAGGCGTTGCCGGCGGACAACCATGTGGGGTGCGAATACGCTCTACCGATAATAATCGGCGATCAGGTATGGATCGGTGTCGGCGCGATCATCAATCCCGGTGTCACTATTGGTAACGGGGCGGTCATAGCCTCCGGCTCCGTGGTCACGAGAGATGTCTCGGCCGATACCCTTGTCGCCGGAGTCCCGGCCGTCCTCAAGAAGCACATAGATAACGAGGGCTAACAGGAGCAATGGAGTTGTGGAATCCTGCCATCGGAGGATACAAATGAAAGGCCTGTTTCTGTATGGATTGAAGTGCCGGCCGTGGATATGGGATGGCATGAAGAGTGATCTGGCAGATTGCGACATCGAATATGTGGAGTATCCAGAAGACGTGACGAAAAGGTGTGTGTCCGTCAGCGAACTGTCAACATGGGTCGAGGAGAGATACCTTTCCAACGGCCAGGCGTATGATTTCGTTCTGGGACACAGCATGGGTGGGCTGATCGCCCTGCAATTGTCGGCGCTTGACGGCGCCCGCTTCAAGAAGACGATCTTCGTAGATTACTTCCTGAACTCCCCGGAACCCTTCTATCAGAACCTGATGATGGAAGCCAATGTGGCGACGATGGGCAACAGAGTGTTCAAGATGCTCAGCGAAGAAGATGCCAAGTACACGGCTGAGTTGAAGAAGAGCCTGAAGGAGGATTCCGACGACATGGGACTCCTGGCCCGCATTGCCAACCAGGTCTTTGGCATCTATGGCGACCGCGGGAATCGAGATCGCTCCGTTCTATTGCGCAATCTGAATCTGGATGCTCAACAGCTGGGCAAATTGGACATCAGTTTCATACCCGATTCCTGCCATCTTCCCATGCTGGAAAACCCGCACAAGTTGGCGCAAAGAATCCTGTCGATCCTGCAGCAGGGCTAGATTACAGCGGAGTCTACCGACCTCGTCGAGCAAGCGCACTTGAACGTATCCGGAGTGACCTCCAGGTACGTTGGTCCCTCTGGAAGATACTCCGGCCTTGGCTTGCTGACGAACCCGAGTTTCGCATAGAGGTTCCATGCCTTCTTGTTGTCCGGATGTGGGTCAACATATGCCTTCGTGGTCAAGTGGTTGCGGAATACCCGATCAACTGAGTAGCTTAAAGCATACGCAGCGATTCCGTGGCCGTGTGCTTCCGGGAGGAGCTTGATATCCATTACCGCTAGATCATGTTCACGGTCGACCTCATAGAACGTCTCGCCGCAATACCCGATGCCTTCAGCGTAGATACTGTAATGCCTGCGGAAGATATCCTGATTGACCCAATTCAACCATTTCTCGAGGCGCTCAAGCGTGACGCCCAGACCCTTCGGAAAGCCGACATAGAACATCACTTCGCCGTTGTTCCATAGCTGCATGATATTCGGCAGGTCTGATTGGTCAGTCTCTTTGATTGTGATCTTGCCTGTATACACAGAATCCTCCCATTTCGTCCGGCTGTATCATGACGCATACGACTGCTCGATTTCTCCTTCGTCCCCGCGAGCACGTTCGTCCCATGCGAGCGGTACTTTCCCGCAAAGGCTGGGACCCACACGTCCAAACAGGGATGGATTCCCGCATGCGCCGAGAGCACCCCTCAGAAACACCCCTCGCATTGGGAAAAAGTGCTCGGGGGAAATGACGGATCAGAAGACTCCTGCAAGTGAGATGGTCAGTTCAGAGTTCTCCCTTGAGGCCGATAGCCTCCGCCACTTCGCGCATGCCGAGGATGGTCTCTGCGATGACATAGTCCAAGTCCATGTTCAGCATGGCTGCGCCCTGCTCGATGACTTCCCTGTTCACACCCGCAGCGAACCGGTGGTCCTTGTACTTCTTCTTGACCGATTTCAGCTCGAGATCCAGCACGCTTCTCGACGGTCTCATGATCGCGCAGGCATTGATGAGACCCGTCAGCTCATCCACCGCGAAGAGAACCTTCTCCATGACATGTTCCGGCTTCACGTCGCAGCACAGGCCATACCCGTGACTCTGGATCGCGTGGATGTACTCGTCGTCGACGTCATGCTCAGTCAGGATCTCCTTTGCCTTGATGCAGTGTTGATTCGGGAACATCTGATAGTCGATGTCGTGCATCAGACCGACAGCCCCCCACTTTTCCTCGTCCTCACCCAGCAGGCGCGCGAAATGCCGCATCACGCCTTCAACCGCCAACGCATGGGTGATGAGGGCAGGAGAGTCGTTGTACTTGCACAACAGTTTGTACGCTTCATCTCTGGTTGGTTTCAACGTTGCACCGCTCCTTATGTGGATTTATCACACGTCGTCAAATCATACCAGACGGCTTTCAGGAAATCAATCAGATCGGTAGGGTTGGTCAATGACTGATTGTCGCTGGATGAACTGGCACAGATGCTTCCCTGCCACCGGGCACCTATTACCAGGGCAACCATCTCGCAAAACTGTATCTGAATTGGTCGGCAGCGTTCTGGTCCAGATAGTACTTTCCATCAGGACACGCCCGGAGGACTCCATATCTTGACAGCTTGTTCACGACAAGCCAGCCCGAACCAAATGCACCAAATCGTACGAAGGGGTTGATCATACCGTCGATCTCGTCCAGGGGCAGCGCAGTCTCGGGGCTGACGATGCCCTGTTCTTCGAGCACGTTCAGATATGCACTTTGAAGCCACCAGAACCCGGATCCGTTCGTCGAATATGCCACTCCTGACCTCCCCCCCGGACGCCGTCCTTCGCGATCTAGACGTTGTCACCGTTCATTTTCCTCTTGAAAGCAACAACTGCAATGACCATGATGACTGCGGCATATCCGATGACCCACCACAGGTGTGGAAAGATCGAAGCGTAGTCTCCAGCAATGGCCGCTTTGGCCGCGTCGACAGCATGGGCAAATGGAAGGGCATAGGCGATCCTCTTGAAGGCGCCCCCGACCAGGTTCAAGTCGAACCATGTCCCACTCAGCCACGCGCTGACGTTGGTCAGCAGTGCACCACAGATACCGCCGACCTGTTTGTCGGTGAGGACGCTGCCTGCCAGCAGTCCGATGCCGATGTAGAGAATGGCCGGAGGAATCAGGACGACGAGTGCGAGCAGGACGTTCACGTTCACCGACAACCCCAGGAAGAAGGCTGTGACGAAACACACGGCGCCCTGCAAGACAGCCATCGGCAGGAGCGGCAGCGCATAGGCGAGGATGAAATCGGATGCAGAGAGCGGCGAAGCAAACAATCGCATCAGGAATGAGGTGGTTCGGTCCTTGGCGATCAATGTGGCGGAGAACAGCGAGATGAACGAAAGACCGAAGACGGCTATGCCTGGAGCCAGCTTCTCGATGTTGAAGAGGCTCACCGGGATATTCGCCTGGATGGCGGACAGGAGGAGCAGCAGGACTACCGGAAAACCGATCCCGAACGCCAGGTTCCATGGGTCTCTGAGGAGTTCTTTGCGATTGCGTGAAGCGAACGCCAGGAGTTTCATGCGCTTGCCTTCGATCCGGTTGCAAGCGCCACAAAGGCGTCCTCGAACGTCTTGGCTCCCGTCCTGGCAATCAACTCTGCCGCCGTTCCGAGCGCTTTCAGCTCGCCTCGTGCCATGACGCCGATGCTGTCCGACAGGGACTCCGCTTCCTCCATGTAATGAGTGGTCAGGATGATCGTGACCTTCCCTCTCAGGTGTTCGATGACGGACCACAGTTCGCGTCTCGCGAGAACATCGAGTCCGAGCGTCGGCTCGTCAAGGAAGAGGACCTGAGGCTCGGATATCAGTGCCATGGCAATGCTCAAACGGCGCTGCCAGCCGCCGGAAAGGGTCTTTGCCTTCTGCCGTTCGACTTCAGAAAGATCGAATTCTTCGATCATCCTGGTCGCCTTTTCGCGTGCGGCCCTGCCTTCACTGCCGTAGATGCCCGCGATCAGCTCCAGATTCTCCCGTACCGTAAGATTCGGTGCCACAGCCATTTCCTGTGGAGAGATATTGGCTATCTCCTTCACCGCCTGTGGGTCAGTCAGGATGCTCTTGCCGAGGATCACTGCATCACCGCTGGTAGGTTTCGTCAGGCAGGACAGCATCTTGATCGTCGTGGTCTTGCCCGCCCCGTTGACTCCGAGCAGGGCAAAACAGGTGCCCTGCTCTATCGAGAGGTTCAGCGACTTGACGGCAGTCCGTTCTCCGTATTTCTTCGTCAGTCCAGTCATCTCTATTGCATTCATTCGTCTCCTTCTTTCGGGTCCTGCGGTTTCAGGATTGTATCGGCAAACTGTGTGAACGCTTCGTATTTCGCAATGGCGATCCCCTTCGCTTCATCGCCGAACAGGAGCAGCGTGTCTCCCGGCTGGATGTGGAAGACATCGCGTGCTTCCTTGGGGATGACGATCTGCCCCTTGTCCCCGACTTTCGCCGTCCAGAGGTACTTCCCATTCGGTCGGTCCATCGTCCACCTCCAAGCTCCATCAAGTATGCCGAGTGCGTTTTGTATAACCAATCATACCTCTCTTGCCAGGGGACGTCAATGATGGAGGAGGAATTCAGCTACCCGACTTGCTTCCACGTGGGTCGCTGGCGCTGTCGGCCATTTGCCTCATAATATATAGAAGTGTTGTCTCGTCAGCAGGCAACCAGGGGAGTCGCCAATGCCAGAAGCGTTGCGTCAAGGAATCGAAATTTGGTTTGATATTGGGTACCTGATTACCCTATGGGTTGTTGTCGCGCTCATGATCACTCGTCGGGACAAGGTTGCTGGGGCCGACCGACCGCTGGTGCAACGCATCCTCCTGTCATTCGTATTGCTGGGCGCAGGTGATATGGGGCATGTCGGCTTTCGTGTCTACGCCTACCTTCACGGCGGGCTGGCGCAGAATACTACGTTGGTCGGCATCGGCACGGTCGCGACTGCAATTACGGTGACGTTCTTCTACATCGTCATGCTGGACGCGTGGCGTATTCGCTTTCATAAGACCTTCGACTGGTTCGCATGGACGCTCGTTGCCATGGGTGTCGTGCGCCTGGGACTCATGATCCCTGCGGTCAACCAATGGACCGCCGTCGTTTCCCCCATGCCATGGAGTATCATCCGGAATATTCCGCTCATGATCCAGGGTTTGGGACTTGTGTACCTGCTGTTCCGCGATTCCGCCCGCGCGGGGGACAGGACGTTCAACCTTATCGCCTGGATGATCGTGATCTCGTTTGCCTGCTACATCCCCGTCATTCTGTTTGCGCCTACGCACCCGCTGCTCGGTATGCTGATGATTCCCAAGACGTGTGCGTACCTGGCCGTCGCGTTCATCGCGTACAGCGCACTGTTCAGGGGGCAGCACCGCTAGCAGAAGGTGAAGCAGGCTTAACCGTCATGGATGGGGATGGAGGACTGGATTCTCGCCTTCGCGGGAATGACGGAGCAGGGTACTCATGCGCGGAGGGAAAGATCCTGTCTGTCGGCCCCACTACATGAGGTCAATGTCTGCGACGACCAGCGCGTGATCACTGCCGGCACCGATAGCCTCTTCGTACAAGTACCGAACGTCCGTCACGCTGATGCTTGGCGAGATGCGGATGCTGTCGTAGCGACAGCGCAGGTACTTCCCTTTCCGCCCGCGGTGGTATGAGTCGGCAAGGGGTCCGATCGGATAGTACCGTAGCCGGTGTTTCAGTTCTGTAGGGTGATCGCAGTACCACAAGCGCAGCGCGTCGTCGGTTGTCGCACCAGCGCCAAGGACCAGCGCCTCTTCCTCGGTCCACCACCTGCTCTGCTCGATGTCGGGGTGATCCATGCGCGGCCCGTTGGCGTCCATGCCCAGTACGACGGGCGTAGTCGTGGCGGACAGCCAGTCTGCCACGGCGTTGAAGTAGGCGGGGCGCTCCTTCCTGCCCGAACCCGAATTGGTGGGGGCGTAGCAGGAGAGAAGTGTCAGGGCAGCTCCGCCGTGGGCGGCAGTGACAGCAAGCACACGACCTGGGGACAACACATTCGGGATGGCGAGGGGCGATTCCAGTGACCAACCGTTCGCCACCGCTATGAGACACCCGCCCCGGCGGGTCACGACCTGAGAAGAGCGCGGGAGTGACCCCGTGTTGGCGATGTGACCCCACAGGTGACTGTCTGCCACGGCACGCACGGCTGATGGTCCCACGTCTTGCAGGAGTAGGATGTTGGGGTGCTGGTCGGCCAGCAGTCCGAGTTGATCGGCCGGACGGGGCATGCCGCGTACGTTCCAGCTTGCGATTCGCAGTCTCATGTAGGCAGTATACAATGTCTGGTGCTCTCGCAAAAATGCGGGAGCGGTGTAGTCTGAACGTGACGACGGATGGCAGAATCTGCACAGCAGGAGGCACTAGTAGTGGAAACCATGGAAGCGATAGCCACACGGAGGAGCATCCGCAAGTATAGTAACCACCCTGTTGCTGAGGAGACTGTCTATGCGGTCCTCGAAGCAGCCAGTCTTGCGCCGTCGGGCAAGAACCGTCAGCCGTGGCGGTTCGTCGTGGTAGCGGGTGATGAGAAGCGCGCGCAGATGATACGGGTCATGCGGGAGGGCATTGCAGACAGTAAGGTCCACGGGATTGAAACGGGAACGGCCATTATGACGGCGCGCGTCATGGAGCGTGCCCCGGTGATGATCTTCGTCTTCAACCCGGAAGGTGCGCATCCCTGGGCGCCGCATTCGCTCGCGCAGGTGCTCATGGAAACAGTAGACACGCAGTCCATCGGGGCAGCGATCCAGAACATGCTGCTGGCAGCACAGGCCATGGGCCTGGGTACGCTGTGGATGTGTGACGTGTGGTCAGCGTATCAGCAACTGTCAGCATGGCTGGGAGAATCGGGCCAGCTGGTCGCCGCGGTGGCGCTCGGGTATCCGGACGAGCAGCCCCCTGCCCGTCCGAGGCGTCCCCTGTCCGAGGTGGTGCGCTGGTTCTAGCCGACAGGCTTCGGGCTTAGTAGTTTCGTGACCTGACGGCGGAAGTCGGGGAACAGGCTCAGCGAGCCCATTTCCTCGAGTGTGAACCATCCGATGCCTTCTGTCTCCCGGGCGTCTTCGGTGAGATGTGCTCCCTCGCCGGGCAAGGGCTCACAGACGTAGGCGAAGTCGATGTGGCAGTGCTCGGGTTCCGTGCCGGTCGGGATGCGCTCACACAGGACCATCCATGGAACGTGCAGGACCTCCACGACGCCGGGCTCGCCCAGCATCTCGTCTCGAGGACTTACGATGCGGCAATGCATTCCTGTCTCCTCAAGGATCTCGCGGAGACATGCTTCATCCGGGGTTTCGTTCGGCTGCACGTGACCGCCCGGGTAAATCCAGACACGGTGCTTGCGGTGATTGACCAGCAGGATGCGGCTATCCCGCAGGACAAAACCCGATGCGGTGAAGTGTTTGGGCAGTAACCGCGCCCAGGGCGGCAGCAGTTCTGTCATGACGACTCTGTTGGCGATGCCGGGTGACACACGTCTTCACAGATCCTAGCGACGATATCGCGCGCGGCGTTGGGCCTTCCCAGGCGCCTGAGGTTACCGGACATCTCGGAGCCCCTTCCTGTGAACATCAATTCGTCAGCGGCATGCAGAAGCTGATCGGCGTCCTCTGCGGCATATGCTGCCTGATGCTGTGTCAGGAACCGGGCGTTCGCGGCCTCCTGACCAGGGAGGGGCTGGAAGATGACGAGCGGGACGCCGACAGCCGCCGCCTCGGCAAGCGTGACGCCTCCTGCCTTGCTGACGAGCAGGTCGGCTGCCTGCATGTACGTGGCAATCTGGTCGGTCCAGCCGACTGCTGTGATGGTGTGTATGGATGAACGAGCAACAGCAAGACTGCCTATCTGACTCTGGACGTCAGCGTTGTTGCCGCAGAGAGCCATGACGGTGACGGGTTCCCCAAAGGGCCTGGACGTCAAGGTGTCACATGCCTCGAGGATGTGCCCAAGGCCCAGTCCGCCTCCCGTGACGATGGCAAGATGGGCGTCCTGTGGGATACCCAGCAAGGCGCGGGCTTCCTGCCTCGTACGGTGGACGGCGAATATCGGACGAACGGGAATGCCAAAGGAGTAGATGGGCTCGCGGAGACGCCGGTGCGAAGCCTGGAAGCTCGCGGTGATTTGCTCGTTTGCCGCAACGTGCCAGTTGACTCCCTTGGTCATGTACAGTGTCTGCAGGAGGTAGTCGGTGAAGCAGTTGATCATCAGCGTCCCCTGCATGCGGCGCTGTTTGACTTTTGAGAGCACCAGTGTCGGCCAGATGTTCGTAGAGACGATCGCGTCGGGAGCCTCTGCGAGCGCTAGCTCGCGCAGCCTCCCGTAGCCGACGTTGGCGAGAAGACGCGATGTACGCTCCGCCTCCTTCAGGTCCTGGGTGACGGTGTGCTGGAAGGCCAGGTCGTAGGCCTGAGGAAGGATCCTGAGGAGCTGCAGGTAGGCGTCGCGCATGACGAAGCGCATGGCTGTGGGGACCTCGTCGAGGAAGTCGACATATCGTGTCTCCCAGCCCTGTTGCTCGAAGACCTCTCCCAGCGCGCGTGCCGCCTGTTCATGCCCTGCGCCCACACTGGCGTATGCAAGCAGGACCTTGTAGTCGGCCACTCTCACTCCTCAGCCAGAGCCGAACGAAGTGGACGTGCAAGGACGGCGACCACGGCCATTTTGGCGACATCGAGGGCTATGATCGGGACAAGACCGAGGAGAGCCGCTTCGGCCGCGCCTCCTCGCAACAGGAGAACGTGCCAGAGCCAGAGCGCTCCTGGAACGTAGATGAAAATGAGGGACCCTTCGGCCAAGATCAAGTCGCGCCACCGGGACCTCCAGTGCCAGTGTTCAGCAATAGCGCCGATGACAATGGAGGCTAGAAGGAAGCCGGCGAGGAAGCCGCCCGTCGGTCCCGAGAGGGCAACCATGCCCGAGACGCCCCCTGCGAAAATCGGCAGGCCGACCAGTCCAAGCAGCAGGTAGGCCAGTATGGCAATGTATGCGGTGCTGCCGAACAAGAGCGGCGTCAGTACAACAAAGGCATCCTGAAATGTTATCGGGACCGGGCGGAGGGGGATGCTGACGTAAGCGCCGATGACCAGCAGCGCCACCATGACGGCAAGCTGCGCGACGCGCCGTGTGGAGAGTTTCACGAAAGGTACCCCCTCACGACGGCCACGAAGAGCGACACCGCGAGAGGGAAGATGTCCTCGTCGAAGGTGAACTTCGGATTGTGGTGTGGGGCAGTGAGACCTTTTGCTGGGTTTCTCGTCCCCACGAAGACAAACACCCCGGGCACCTGCTGGAGGTAGTAGGCGAAGTCCTCTCCACCCATGCTGATCTCGGGCTCGACGATGTTGCCTTCGCCGGCAGCCTGCTGGAGGAAAGGGTGCAGGAACGCGACGGATTCGCGGCTGTTGATGACGGGGGGATACCCGAATTCGTAGTCGACCTGGGCAGTCGTGCCGAGTGCCTCGGCTGTATGGGTAACGATGCGGCGCAGACTGGCCGCGCCGAGCTCGGCGTCTTCCCGCGACAGTGCGCGCAGGGTGCCGGTCATATGGACGCTCTGAGGGATGATATTGAAGGCAGAGCCGCCGTCGATGGTGCCGATGGTCACCACGCGCGAGTCGAGAGGATTGGTCTCGCGCGAGACGATCGTCTGGAGGGCCGTGATGATCTGGGCGGCTGCCACGATTGGGTCCGCGCCGAGGTGTGGCGTTGCGGCGTGCGCTCCCTTGCCGGTGACCGTCAGCTCGAAGCGGTCGGCTTCTGCCAAGAGAGGCCCTGCGCGCAGACCGACCTTGCCAAAATCGAGTATATTCCACAGATGCACCCCGAAGACAAAGGTGACATTCGGATTCTGGAGGACACCCGCCTTGACGCAGGGCTCCGCACCGCCGGGCGTGATCTCCTCTGCTGGTTGAAAGAGCAGCTTGACCGTCCCGCCGAACTGGTCCCGATGGTCGACCAGCCAGTGTGCAACGGCGAGCAATGTCCCGGTATGGCCGTCATGGCCGCAGGCGTGCATCACGCCCTCGTTCTGTGAGGCAAATGGCAGATCGGTCTCCTCGGTCAGCCGCAGAGCGTCGATGTCGGCGCGCAGCAGGAGGACCTTGCCATTTGCAGAACCGCGCGTCCCGACAACGGTCGCCGTGACCCCGGTTCCCGCGATGGGCAAGGGATTCAGACCCAGGCTGTGCAGGCGATCGGTGATGTACCGTTGCGTCCCCCATTCCTCGAACGAAGGTTCCGGATGGGCGTGCAGATAATGACGGTGCTCCGCCGCCTCACTGGCATACGTGGCGATGTCGAGCATGTTCTCGTCTGTTTCCATGGTTGTTCCTCCTGGAGCCGGCAACAACCATAGTGTAGCGGGATAGCACCGCTCGCCAAGCCGTCGCGGTGTGTCATGAAGAAATCGTCCTCTGGTCTGTCATTCCCGCGTATGTGGGAATCCATCCTTGGTTCGACGCGTAGGTTCCCGCCTTCGCGGGAACGACGAAAAGAGCGCAGAGAAGGTACTCTTCAGTCTGTCGTTGCAGTATTTGCGGGAATCCATTCCTGGAACGAAGACGGGGGAACGTGAGCTCCCTCGTTGTGGTTGTTAGGTGATGGGCTTGGCTAAACAGTGTCTTTTCTATTTTGATTGTTTTCTGGATTTAATGGGAACATGTATTTCTATAATTGATTCTGGATCGTCAGGACTCTTGAAACGATCATCGTAACATTGGATATCAAAATGATAAGCTGCATCATATTCAGATTGCTTGAGCCAATCATAAACCAATTGAAATGCCGTATCAAATCCACCATCTTTAAATGAATGAGTAAAAATAGCATACGTACAGGCAGGAACAGTTTTAATAAAGAGTTCCGTGGAAAGATTCTCTATTCTTGAAACCTCAAAACCAACGAGACAAAAATGCATAGTCGGTTTCAAATCCTCTTGAATATGAATTTCATAGGATCTACCCTCAACCAGATTATTGATGTTGTCCCCATACGTAAGTAACCTTTCCCAAAGGGCTCCAATATTCAATTTTGAAACATCTGATGCAGTCCCAACAATCCCAACAAGTTTTTTCTCAGATAAGTTCACGATTTTTGGTTCCATTTATACATGCCTCCAATTTCTAAAAATAGCTCAAAATCTTCAGTTTGCAGATTCAGCTCCCAAGTGCAATAATCAGCAGTGTATCAGTCTCAAATAAAACCTCAAATGGTGTTTTGAGCCGAGTCTTTTGCAGTCTATAGGGTCAAGCGTTACCATTGGTGTTGTGATAACCTCTCTTCCATGGTCAGATGCTTTTCATATCATTATCCTAGGACACATGCGTTCTGGACATCCCTTGGACGAATTCTTGAATAGGCTTACCTGTTCCCGGAGCATTCTGTAATGGTACCACTTCTCCGATGTTACCGCTTGACCCCAGTGATCCGACGCATAGGTTCCCGCCTTCGCGGGAACGACGAGACAACAACCTTCCCCTCCGTCATTCCCGCGTATGCGGGAATCCAGTCCTGAAACGAAAACGGGGGAGCGTGAGCTCCCCCGTTGTGGTCCGGATGGTACAGGGCTACAGTCCTGCGACAGGTTTGGACATGCCCTGTTTGAAATAGGCGTACGCCATCTGCGGCGAGTTCTGGGCGAAACCGACGCCACCCTGATTGTCGACGACGATGATCCCAGCCTCTGTCCCCAGCATATTGCTGAGCATGTTCACCGCACCCGAGGCCGCGCCCTGTGCGTCGAGCCCCATGCGCATGAAATCGCACGCGGTCTTGGTGATGAGCGTGCGCATCATGCCCTCGCCCAGGCCGGTTGACGAGGCACCGCCGAACGTTGTGGCATACGTTCCGGCACCGGGCAGCGGCGTGTCACCGACACGTCCCAGCAGTTTGAGGAAGACGCCGCCCGTGGACGTGCCCGCGGTAACACTGCCGTTTTCGTCCACGGCGACAGCGCCGACGGTGCCGTGCATGAACTCCGGGTGTTCCTTCATGAGGGCCTTGAGCTTCGGCCAATCGCCGGCGTCACCGCGGAGGAACTTCTCGCGGTATACTCGCCACTGGACGCGCCGTTCCTCAGTAACGGGATTGTGGGGCGCGATACCCATCATATGGGCAAACTGCTGAGCTCCGGCCCCTTGTAGCAGAACGTGGTCCGTCTTCTCCATGACCATGCGCGCCAGCGAGATGGGGTGCTGGATGTTCTTGATGCCGGCGACAGCTCCAAATCCCAGTGCAGAGCCATATGCAACGGCTGCATCCATCTCAACTTCTCCGTCAAACGTCAGCACTGAGCCGGTGCCGCAGTTGAACAGCGGATTATCTTCCAGGACCCTGATGGCAGTCTCCACGGCGTCCAGTGAGGAACCACTGCTCGCAAGAACGTCACTCCCGGCCAGGACAGCCTCCCGGACCCCGGCAACGACGGACTGTTCCTTGTCGTGGGATACTGCTCCGACACCGCCATGAACGATGATCGAATACATAGGTCCTCCACACTGAACATGATTACGTGCCTTCCAAGTATATGGTATACTTAATGATTAGCAACCCGGCTTCAGAAGCGACGCAGGAGCTCGCAGTGTCGGGAGGATACGGGGAGGTTTGGATGGAAACTGCAACGAAACTGGTCGCAATAGCCAAGAGGCTGTACGACAGAAACATGAACGCCGCTCTGGGCGGCAACGTGAGTATACGGCTGGAGGACGGGATCGCCATTACGCCGGCCGGCATCAACAAAGGTTTCATGACAGAGGATGATGTGGTCGTTGTCGACATGGGTGGCACTAAGCTGCGAGGAAACGGCAAGCCATCGTCCGAAGGCAAGATGCACTATGAGATCTACAAGCTGCGTCCAGATGTGCAAGCCATCATTCATGCCCATCCACCCTTTGCTGTTGCGTTTGCCTTGGCGCACCGTGAATTGCCGGATGACATACTGCCGGAGGCGACCATCATGCTGGGCCATGTTCCCTGTCTGCCGTACGTGACGCCGTCGACGATTGAACTGGCTCGCGAAGTGGCACAAGGGCTCCTTCGCCGCAACGCCGCGCTCATGGCGAACCATGGAGTCATCACCCTCGGCAGTGACCTGGAAGAAGCCTACAACAGGATGGAGCTCCTGGAGCAGACGTGCATGTCAGTGGTGTACGCGTCGGTGCTCGGCGGCGTCCACCACATCCCCCCAGCAGAGATGGAGTTCTTCGTCGACAACTTCGGACTGGAGCGCGAGGGCTGAGCTGCGTACTGACGAACCGGGGAAATCGCTCCTTGTGCTGGTTGTCACCGTTGGTATACTGACCGCATGAAGATTATGATATACGCCCAAGGCGGTGGTCTCAAGAAGCCCTACAACAAGATGGCACAGGATGAGTACTGTCGCCGCTTGGAGCACTACTGTGAGGTGAGCATCATCGACATCGCCTCAAGGCAGCTTGCCAACTACGCACGGTTTGAAGAAGGCGCGCGAGTTCTGCTCGACTCCCGTGGTCAAGAGGTCACGTCGCACGAACTGTCCGAGCGTCTGCAGGACCTCATGAATATGGGGACGCGCAAGCTGTCATTCTTCATTGGCGGCGCCGAGGGATTCAACCCCACGCTACAGACGTATATCGAACAGAACATCGGCATCCGTCCCCTGTCGCCCGGCACGAGCATCCTGTCTTTCGGGAAGCTGACCCTGCCACATGAGCTGGCACGGGTCATCCTCCTGGAACAGCTCTACCGTGCGTTCTCCATTCTCAGAGGAGAGCCGTACGACAAGTAGTCTGTCTCAACTGTGATGACGACCGTCACAATCTGTGTCTGAGACTTATCCACACCCTGCAACCGGTTGCATTGGAACCAGGACAGCGCATTAACAAATCGTCTGTGGGTCTCTGCTGACGCCTTGTCCCAACATGCTGACAGGTTATCCACAAGCTCAGACTTCGCTTTTGTGCGGCTCAGCCGTCATCTTTCCGTGTTGCTACCCACTTTCCACAGGTCTGTGTCCACAGGCATCGCCGGTGATGTGGGTTGATGGCTACGTCGTGACCTTGAGCGGGACGTAGATGTCCATCTCCGACGAAGGGCTGGTGGCGTCGAACCGGTTGTCGTAGAACTCGAAGTCAGGGGTATCAGCCAGCTCCCTGCCCGACGTGGGCAGCCAGGTTCCGTAGATGTAGTCATAGGTCTGTCCAAGTGTCTCCAGCGTTCCCCTGTGCGTGAACACGGCGTAGGTTGCTTCAGGCACTGTAACAGCAACCATGCCATCGGGAACGGTAGCGCCCTCTGTGACGGCCTGTCCGGCTACATACCGGAACACCCCCGTCTGCTTATAGTCGGGGTCGCCGATACAGAGACCAAATGACCCCTCCGTGCTGACCTGATGCTGGATCTCGTCCATGCGCGGAAGGAATGACTCCCACAGCGCGGGAATCTCGTTGTTCTCGTTGCGCCCGTGGTACTCCATGCCGACTACGGTGAACGCCGCTTTCCTGACGATCGATGGTTCCATGGTGATGCCTCCTTGAAGGTGTCTGAGTCGAGCCGTGGTGAGGCGACGGATACCGAGGTACGGGAGATGTCGACCTGATGAGCGGAACTTGCCCGGCGGCATTCCATAGGCCTTCCGGAATGCACGCGTGAAGGCTTCCTGGCTCTCGAACCGGCCGTCGAAGGCGATGTCGACGATCGGACGTCTCGTTTCCAGGAGTGCATGCGCTGCACGGTCGAGTCTCCGCAATCGGGCATACTCCTGGATCGTCGCGCCGGTGACTGCATGGAAGACACGGTGGAAGTGCCACATCGACAGCCCGACCGTTCCCGCGACATCCGCTGTTGTAACGTCGTCGTCCAGGTGACTCTCGATGTAGTCGACGGCTCGCTGCACATCTGTCAGGTAGTTCATCTTCACCTCCTCACTGCTCGCAAGAGTGAGTATAGGGAGCAGGTGGCGTTTGTCCTGACCTGATTTGCTACTTGCCGGGCCTTCTCAGCACCCGCCGCAGGAGGAACATCCGGCGCCCCCACAACTGCAGGAACCTCCCCCGCAGCCACAGGACCCCTCTTCGCCGCTATCGTCCCCTTCGTCGCCGTGAGCGTGGACGGTCTTCGCCAGCCGGCATTCCTCACCGCAGTCAGGACACGAGGCAGTCCATCTTGTACAGGGACCGTATGTCCGGTCGATCCAGTCGGTCTTGACGCCCTCCGCATCGAACTTCGTGTGGCACGCGTCGCAGTAGAAGATACTCATGGTTCCTCCTTGATGATCGTGCTCTGGATCGTATCCGGGCGTTCAGGCGCCGGAGCAGATGATCTCCGTGCTCAGCCCCCAAGCTCCACCGTGTCGACGCACTGCCAGATGTTGCCTTCATCGGCCTGGAGATAGGAGATGAATCCAACGCGGAACGAGAATGGAATCAGCTCTCTACAGACTGCGTCCCGAGCCTCGAGCAAATCGTCACTGCTCGCAAAGAACCCGATAGAGATGTGCGGCACAAAGTCGTCTGTGCGGTCGAATGCGACGCCCGGGAATGACCCCAAAATAGTCTGCCTCAGCATGAGCAGTTCGCCGTGGAGAGCGGTCGGCCGCAGCCAGAGCACATTCTCGTCCATGAACGTGCCGAGTTCGGCGACGCGGATGATAAATGGAGGGAGCTGGGCCAGCGCCTCCTGGATATGGGGGCGTGCCAGCATCCAGTCACAAACGTCGAGCTCGGGTGCAAAGGCGAGCGTGACATGCGGCATGATGCGGCTCACGTTGGGATCATATCGCCTCCGGAAGCCATCCACGTAGTTCGCTGCATCACCCGACACAGCGATCGTGACCGTGCCGCCCTTACGGAACCTCTTCCTGTCCTGTTCCATAAGACTAGTATAGGAGCATGCGGCATCCCTGCAACGAAGGGTCCGGCCACACCGGGTGGAAGCGAAAGGATGATACAATAAGTGCAGGATGGCTCTGAGGCACAGGAGGCAGCACTATGGCAGTCTACATCGGGATCGCCCCACCTGTCGGATGGGAAGATATATGGAACAAGGCAGCACGGCGTGCAGGCTTAACCGGTCCGCGCCCGCAGGTCATTACGAACGCCACTGAGCTGGCTCGACACGGCGATGACATCGGCGCGCTGGTCACCGGGACCGTAACGCCGGAGCTGCTGGCAGCTGTGCCTCATCTCAAGTTGATCCAGGTACCGTTTGCCGGGGTCGACAGCATGGATCTGGCGATACTTAAGCATGCCGGAGTGCCGCTTGCAAACTCGCACGGCAACCGGGAGGCGACCGCCGAACATGCCATCGCCCTGATGTTCGCATTGGCACGCCGTATCATTCCCTATGACCGTGACCTCCGGCAGGGCATCTGGCACGGTTTCGCGACGATGGATGAACCGGTCATCGGCCTCTTCGGCAAGACGGTCGGTATTGCCGGGCTGGGGAACATCGGTCTGCACATCGCAAAGGTCTGCAAGGCACTGGGAATGGTAGTGCTGGGACTCAGGAGGAGTGCCAGAGGCGCTCTGCCTGCCGACGTCGATGCCCTCTACACATCCGAGCAGAAGCTCGACTTCATTCGCCGAAGCGACTTCGTGGTCGATGTGTTGCCGTCGACACCAGATACAGAGCTGTTCTTTGGGAAGGAGGAGTTTGAGGCAATGCGCGGCCACTGGTTCATCAATATCGGCCGCGGGCGCACCGTGGAGGAGAAGGCGCTCTATGACGCGCTCAAGGATGGCACGCTTGCCGGCGCCGGCATCGACCCCTGGTGGGTGTATCCACCGCAGCCTGTCGCCAAAGACCCGGTCACCGGCCGCATGCTGAAGCCAGTTTTCCCTGCCCACGAGCCGTTCTGGGGGTTGCCGAACATCGTGATGTCACCGCACACCGGTGGATTTGCGGACGTGTCTGTCGAGGGACTCTGGGGCGAGTCTTTTGAGAACGCCATTCGCGCCGACCGGGGTGAGACGCCGCGGAACCTGGTGGACTTGGAGCGGGGCTACTGACGTGAGTGACGCGGTTCACGACTACATCCTGTCGCTGCTTTTGCCTGACAAACCAGCATCCGAGACGTTACTGTGATACCCTAGGCCACTCCTGAACTGGTTTGCAACGGTGAGGCATCTGATGGACGAGATTTCGCAATTCGTGCAGAGCTCTTCCTGATTAACGATCCGTCCCTCGACACCCAGAACGGAAGGTTGCTCTCCCTCGGCTGCGGCCTACTATGTCATTATGGATATAGTCACTCGCAAGTCGCTGATCTATCGTACCGGCATCGGCGGCACTGGCGCCTACGCGGCGACACACGTGGTTGGTTGCTCACATGGCTGCCGCTTCCCATGCTACGCCTTCCTCATGATGCAGCGGTTTGGCAAAGTCGCCTCGTATGAGGAATGGTGCCGGCCCCGGTTGGTCGCCAATGCCCTGCAGCTGGCACAGAAAGAACTTCCACGGTTGCGCAACAAAGCGCACTGTGTACACCTCTCGTTTGCAACTGACGCCTTCATGTACCAGCACCCAGAGGTCATCGCATTGACGCTCCAGCTCATGCGTCTCATCAATTCCTATGACATCCCTGTGCATACGCTGACCAAGGGGGTCATCCCGGAGGAGGCGCTGCAACTGTCTCACAACAACCAGTTCGGCATCACCCTGGTTTCGGTCGACGAGGGCTTCCAGAGGCGGTACGAACCGGGTACCGCCCCTTATCCCGAGAGAATTACGGGACTGCGCCGTGCACACGACCTTGGGTTTCACTGCTTCGTCAACATGGAGCCCTATCCGACACCCAACATCTGGCAGCAGGACGTCCTCCGCGTCCTCGAGGCCATTGACTTCGTGGACGAGATCCGCCTGGGCCAGCTCAACTACAACGACACCGTCAAACAGTATCCGGGATGGCGCGCGTTCTACCGCCGAACAGGCGTCACCGCACGAGACTGGTGCACAGGGCACGGCATCGGGTACGAAGGTATTGCGGCGTCCGACGCTCTCCACCCACGGCACGCGGCATCGGACCCGGAAAATCTCTTCGGCGTCTGAACCTGTTTGTTACACTTCGGGACGGTTCCAAAGTGTAACATACTCCACGCGGGCGAGCCCTTCGACTGGAATCGTGGTATAACAACATCACACGGTGACGTGTACGCGATGGGGGAAAGCACCCCTCGCATTGGACAAAAGTGCTCGGGGGGAAGCGATGACGGACGACGAGCGAACGCAGTGGGAAGTCGTGGCACAGGCGCTGGAGGAGACGGGGGACTACCATGTCGTCCGGAAACTCCACCCCGTGGAGCGGTACACAGAACCCGACGGGGAGCCGATGCACCTAGGTCTCGTCCTCGACACGGAGACGACCGGTCTCGACGCACTGGTGGATGAAGTCATCGAGCTGGGCATGGTCCTGTTTGAGTACGCGCCCGCTACGGGACGTGTCTACCATATCGTCGGCACCTTCGACGAGCTGCAGGACCCCGGACGTCATATCCCTGCCGAGATCACAGCCATGACCCACATCACGGACGACATGGTGCGGGGGCATCGCATCGATGCCGCAGCCGTGGAAGCCTTTGCCTCGCGCGCCACGCTGGTCATTTCCCACAATGCCGGTTTCGACCGTCCGTTTGTAGAGAAGACGTGGCCGGTGTTTGTAACCAGACCATGGGCGTGCTCCATGAGCCAGGTCCACTGGCACGACGAGGGTATTGCGACCCAGAAACAGGAGCTCATTGCGCTGTGCATGGGCTTCTTCTATGAGGCTCACCGCGCCGAGAACGACTGCCTCGCGCTTCTGCACATTCTTGCCGGCACGCTGCCGTCGTCTGGCCGACCGGTCTTGAAGCCTCTGCTCGACCACGCCATGGCGGACGACGCCCACATTTGGGCCGTGGGTGCTCCATTCGAGGCAAAGGATGTGCTGAAAGTACGAGGGTACAGGTTCAGCAACGGTACGAACGGCAAGCCGAAGGCCTGGCACTTCACAGTGATGGCAGACGAGCTGGACGCCGAGCTGGCGTTTCTGGACGGCGTCTACGGTGGGAATGCACGCAGCAGGGTCCGCATCGATACGACGTCGCCGCTGGACCGATTCTCGAGCCGAGGCTGACATGGAGCGGCTGGTTTTCGATGTTGAGACCGTCGGAATCTCGTGGGAGTCGCTGGACTCCGCCGTCCAGGAATCGCTGCTGCGACCTGCCGATACAGATGAACAACGCCAGGAGATACGGGACTCGCTGGGCCTCTTCCCCGTCACAGCACAGATAGCCTGTATTGCACTCTATTCGCCAGAACAGGATCACGCCGCCGTCTACTTCCAGGCACCGACCGGTGGGGTGGAGACTGTTCGCGAGGAGAAGGCTGTGTTTGCCCCCTGCACGGAGAAGGAGCTGCTGACACACTTCTGGGAAGCGGCCGGCAGGGCAAAGCAGATCATCACGTACAACGGGCGCAGTTTCGACTGCCCCTTCCTCCTGGTGCGCTCGGCCGCCAACCGTGTGCGTCCGACGATCGATCTCATGCCCAATCGTTACAGCAACCAGCATGTGGACCTTATGGATCAGTTCACATGGTTCGGCGCGTTCCGGCGCCGCTTCTCCCTTGCGGTCTGGTGCAATGCGCTCGGGGTGGAGCAGCCGAAGCGCGAGGTGCATGGCAGTGAGGTCGGCACGCTGTATACTGCCGGCGAGTACATGAAGATCGCGCGGTACTGTCTGGGTGATGCCATGGCAACTGCACAGCTGTTTGACCTCTGGAGCAAGTACATGCGGTACCCCGGCCCGCAGCAGGAGCAGACGCCGAGGTAGCGCTGTACCGTCCCTGGAACAACGCGTGGGTTCCCTCTTTTGCGGGAACGATGAAAAGGGATCCCCAGCCTGTCATTCCCGCACATGCGAGTCCCCTGGTTTGTCATTCCCGCGTATGCGGGAATCCAGCTCTGCCCCGACGTGTGGGTTCCTGCCTTCGCGGGAACGACGGTCGGAGATCAGGCGCGGTGGAGTCCTCCCTCTTGCAGTGTGTTAGCATTTCCCCATGATGGAAGCATGGCAGCTTCCCAGGGAGGAGTGTTCCACATGCCCAAATTAGAGAGAGGTAACACCCAGGAGATCTGGCGTCGCATCCTGCCGGTGGGCCTCATCCTGGCAGCCGTAGTGACCGCATTCGTCGTGACACGTGAGCCGCTGGCCCGCGTCGAGGTCATGGATTTCGCGCGGGAACAGAAGAACCTGGGCAGCGTCTACGGACTGTGGACCGACGAGCAGAAGGCGCTTAAGACCATGCCTCTTGCCGACTATATCGCATCGGTGACCGCCGGGAAGACGACCGCCGCCCTCGGTACGGCATGGGACACGTTTGCTAGGGGGCTGTCCCTGACGCAGGAGGGAAACCCTCCAGACCGGACCTGGCGCCGCCGCGTCGGGAAATGGGGTGGCGTGTACGTCCGACAGCGCGACCTGCCCTCGCCGGACCTGGTGGCTGGCCTGCCGGATGGGGAAGAGCACTACGTGTTGCTGCCTGACGGGACATGGGTCCAGGCTGTCGCGGTGCGTCTCGACAGCAGTGACTTCACGCTGGGATCGGGCCTGAGTGGTCCGCCGCACGCACTCGCATATCCACTGCGGGACATGTTCTTTCCGCTCCTGGCCCTTGCCGTGCTGTTGTACATCCTGCTGCCGTGGCCGCGCAGGAGCGGGGACATCATCGCTTATGATCGGTGGCGCGTTGTACTGGGCGATATCGCGGGACTCATGCTCACGGTCGTGTTCATCGGGATGCCCTTCTTGATCACCAGCAATGCCGCACTGGCCGTCACAGAATACTGGGGACTGACTCTTGTTTTCTGGCTCATCGGGCTCCTCGGCCTGTGGGCCGTACAGGTTGGTATCAGCGTGGGCGGCCTGCAGCTCATGGTGTTGGCAGACCGCCTGGTGCGGATGACGGCATGGCGACGTGAAGAGTACCTTTTTGCCGACATGGCACTCGTTCAGCCGGCCATGCAACTGTCTCCAAAGTGGCTCATCACAGCATCATGGATTGCGGCACTGTCCGGGCGTCGGGGGTCAGGCACCGCTTTGCTGGGAGCACAATCGGAGACACGCGGCTTCCGCATTACCATGAAGGACGGGCGACTTGTTCACATCTGGCTCACCGACCAGATGGGTTCCGTGACGATGCGCGGCGTCGAGGCGCTGCCTCGTGCCCTGGCTGCTGCGGGCGTCCCCATAAGCACTGAAAGCGTCACTGTCCGAGGGATGAGCGTCGGGTAGGGCTTCCCTAGTTCTGTCCCTGTGCCGCCTTGATGATATCCGCCAGGACGCCCGAGGCGGTAAGGATGGGTCCGCCTCCGATGCCGCGGACGACGACTGGGAGATCACCGAATCGGCTGGTGCTGAACAGGAACAGGTTTTCAGAGGGTTCCAGTGTTCCCCAGATGGAACTCTGGGGGAAGTTGCGCAGGCCGAGCGTTACAGCTCCATCCGCGGAGGCGGAGCCGACGTAGTAGGTGACCTCCCCTGGCTTCCTGGCAGCAGTCAGGGAGTCTGCGAGACGTGCCATGCCCTTGCCCTGAAAGGTCTCGAAATCCGGGTAGTTCATATCGAGCAAAGGCTCCTGGCACACGTCGTCGATGCTGGTGGGGAGCCCCATGGTCTTGGCCAGGATGACGACCTTGCGCAGGGCATCGCGTCCTGCCAGGTCTGTCAGGGGGTTGGGTTCGGCAAAACCTCTCCGCATCGCATCGGCAATGGCTGTGTCCAGCGGGAGTCCGCGGTTGAAGTCTCCCATGATACAGGAGAGCGAACTGCTGGGCAGGGCAACGATGCGCTGAACGGTATCACCCGTCGTCATGAGGTCGACAAGCGTGCTGATGACAGGCAGGGAGCCGCCGACGGTGCATTCATAGCGGAATGGTGTGCGAGCTTTCCGGCTTGCCTTCCACGCCTGCTCGAACCAGCCGGGTGTCTCCGCGAGAGGGATCTTGTTTGCGGTGACGACAGGGATGCCCATCCCCAGGGCTTCCAGGATCAGAGGGCCAGTCTCCGCCGTAGCGGTGACGTCGACCAGCACGTACCGCGTGGTGTCTGGAAGCCCGAAGCGGTCGAACACGGGGTCCAGGATGTCAAGCGTCATACCGGATGCACGGGGTGTCCATTCATCGAAGGATGTCCCCCTGTCGGCTGCCTGCAGAGCCAGGTCGTCACCGAGGGCGACGCTGCTGCTGCGGACGATAGCGGCATACTGCAGGCGGACGCCGGTCTCGCGCTCGATGCGTGCTCGGTTCTCGATCGCCAGGTGGACCAGTGGAGCCCCGACCTTGCCGTATCCCACCTGGATGATGCAAACCTCGCGCACGCCGGTCATAGGAGCACCTCCTCGATGATGCGGGCAATGGCGCCCACGTTCGACGAAACATGGCGTGGCGTATTGGTACAGGAACCGAGTGTTTCTGCTCCCGCGACGCCGAGGCCGGCAGTCTCTCCCATCGCCAGGGCGATCGTCACATCTGGGTCCTTGAGGATGTTGCCAGTGATGATCAGCATAGCGCTCTCGCCTGCGTGCACAGTGTCCTCGCGCCGCAGCTTGCGCAGGCCGGCGAACCCCGCTGCCGACGCTGGCTCACAACCGATCGCCTGCCGGTCCAGGTCGTGCTTTGCCTGCAGGATCTCAGCATCGGTGACAGTGGTCACGACACCGTCTGTGAATCGGATGGCGCGCACGGCCTTGCTGTAGTTGACCGGGTTGCCGATGCGGATGGCAGTCGCGATGGTCTCGGGCCGCATGGGCTTGAGGTGGTGGAAGTCATCCTTTGCGGCACGCGCAAACGGGGACGCTCCCTCGGCCTGGATAACTGCAAGTCGTGGTACGCGGTCGATGAGGCCCAGCGCTTTCATCTCAATGAGTGCCTTGCCGAACGCGCTGGTATTGCCGAGGTTGCCGCCGGGCACGATGATCCAGTCGGGAAGGTGCCGACCCAGCTGCATGTAGCTGTCCAGGATGATGGTCTTCTGCCCCTCCAGGCGAAACGGGTTCAGCGAGTTGACAAGGGTCAGCTGGTAACTGCCGGCGAGCTGCTCCACGGCATGCATGGCATCGTCGAAGTTGCCGTCGATCTGCAGCGTGTGAGCGCCGTACGCCAACGCCTGGGACAGCTTGCCGCGGGCAATGTGTCCCTCGGGGATGAGGACGAAGACGGGGATGCCTGCGCGGGCGCCATACGCGGCCAGCGACGCGGACGTGTTGCCGGTGGAGGCGCAGATGAGTGCTCGCGCTCCCTGATGCCTGGCCCAGCTCACAGCAGCGGTCATGCCCCGATCTTTGAAGGAGCCCGTGGGATTTTCTCCCTCGTGTTTGGCCCAGAGAGCAGACAGACCGAGCGGGGTCGGGTCCAGTGCGTACAGGTTGGTGCGACCTTCCGGGAAGGTGATGATGTCTCCTGCAGGCAGGTCCAGCACGAGTTCACGATAGCGCCAGACGCCGGAGAGGTCCTGTGGCAGGTGCGACGAGAGACGCGACTCGAATGTGGCGGCGAGAGCATCAGGAGACGGAGCGCCACCCATGTCGAGCTGAACGTCAAGCAGTCCGCCACAATCGCATCGGAGCCGCCGGTCTTCGAGAGGGTAGGTCGATCCGCATGTCACACACATCAGCTGCCTGTTCATTGGCTCACCTCAATTTCAGTATGCCGCAGAACGGCCCTGTGACAACTACTGTAACATTCTCACGTCGAACGGAACCCCCCGAGCCCTTTTGTACAAGGCGAGGGGCGCTTCTGTCCCGAGAGTGTTACACTCTGTCAGCGAAGCTTGTTGAGCTCCTCTTTACTGAGGCGATGGTGCCGGATGAGCCGTCCGGTGGTGGCGAAAACGACGTCCTCGGCGATGTTGGTCGCCAAATCGGCCACGCGCTCGAGGTTGCCGCTGACAAACAAGATCTGGAGCGCCCGGTCGATCGTACTGGGATCGGCCATCATGTAGGTGAGGAGCTCTCTGAGGATCTGTTGCTCCAGCTGGTCGACGATGTCGTCGCGTTCTACAACGTTGATGGCGAGGCTGGTGTTCTGGGTCGAGAAGGCCGTCATCGCGTCAGCAAGCATCTTCGCCGATTCTTGGCTCATGCGCGGCAAGTCGATGTAGGGCTTGATGTCCGGGCGCGCGATCAGGTACCCGGCGCTCTGGGCGATATTGACGGCGTGGTCCGCGAGACGCTCGAGGTCGGTGCCGATCTTTGCGTACATGTACACATTGCGCAAGGTCTGCGCCTCAGGCTGGTACAGGGCGATGAAGTTGATGGTCTCGCGCTCGATGGTATGGTCGAACTCGTTTGCCTTGGGTTCGTCGACCTCGATGACCTCCCGTACGAGCGTTTCGTCTTTGGTCACGATGGAACGCACGCTTTTCTCCACCATAGAACTGGCCAGGGCGCTGAATGCGAACAGCTTGTCTTTGATGGCCTGCAGCTTCTCTTCGTGCATGGTCCGCTCCTTCCTCATCATCCGTACTTGCCGGATAGGTAGTCTTCGGTCCGCTTGTCCTGCGGGCCGACGAACACGCGTTTGGTCTCACCGAACTCCACCAGTTCACCTAACATGAAGAAGGCGACGTAGTCGGAGACACGAGCTGCCTGCTGCAGTCCGTGCGTGACGAAGATGATGCTGTATTCTGTCGTGAGGTCCGACAGCAGTTCCTCGATGACCGATGTCGACTTCGGGTCGAGGGCGCTGGTCGGCTCGTCGAACAGCACGAGCGCCGGCTCCATGGCGATCGCGCGCGCGATGCACAGACGCTGCTGCTGTCCGCCCGACAGCGATGTCCCGGCCTTGAACAACTTAGACTGGACCTCGGACCAGAGACCCACCTTTCTCAGGGTTGTCTCGACGATCTGGTCAGCTTTCTGGCGCGGCAGGCGCTGACCCGTGAGTAGGTACCCGGCCAGAACATTCTCGTATACGGTCATGGTTGGGAAAGGATTGGGCCGCTGGAACACCATCCCGATGTGCTTGCGAACGTCGACGACATCCATAGTGGATGTGTCGATGCCCTCCAGCAGGACTGTGCCGGTGGCGCGCGCGCCTGGCGTCATCTGGTGCAGGCGGTTCAGGGTGCGCACGAACGTCGTCTTGCCACAGCCGGAGGGGCCCATGATCGCGGTGACCCTGTTCTTCGGGATGCGTGCAGAGACGTCGAATAGGATTTGATCCTTGCCAAACCAGGCGTTGATCTTCTGGGTTTCGAGAACGATGACAGGTTCTTCCATAAGTCCCTTCCTTATGCCTTCACCCGTAACACGCGGGCGATGAGATGTTTGGCGCTGTACTGGAGCAGCAGGATGAGCAGGACGAGGACGAATGCGGCACTCCAGGCCTGCTGCTGGAGAGCGGGGTATGGGCTGCCGGCGTAGATGAAGATCTGGAGCGGAAGGGCTGACATCGGGCGCAGCATGTTCCATTCGACATACCGACTGCCGAAGGCCGTGAACAGCAGAGGTGCCGTTTCTCCTGCGATGCGGGCCATGGATGTGAGCAGCCCCGACGTGATGCCGGCCGCTGCGGTCTTGATACTGACATTCCACACGACGCTGGACTGTCGTGCTCCAAGGGCGTAGGCAGCTTCCTTGAGGCCCGAGGGGACCAGGTTGAGTACCTCTTCAGTGACGCGGGTCGTCGTTGGGACAAACATGAAGGCGAGTGCGATGCTGGCCGACAGGGCGGAGTAGCTGCGGAAGCGCACAACCAGGAACGTGTAACCGAAGATACCGATGACGATGGACGGCACACCCTGCAGGGCATCGGCACAGAGGCGCACCACGTCTGCGAAACGCCGGCCCCGGTGTTCCGCGACGTAGATGCCGGCAAACATGCCGAACGGTGTCCCGATGGCGGCCGCTACGAGCGTGATAAGGAAGGTCCCGACGATGGCGTTGAACACGCCACCGCCACTCTCGCCCATGGGGGCGGGCGCCTTGGTGAAGAAGTTCCAGTTCAGATACTTGACACCCGAGATGAAGATGTGCCATACGATGACGACGAGCACGGCGATGAGCAGCACGGCCGATGCAGCGACCAGGAATCCCATCACACTGTTCTTGAGCTTCCGGGGTGTCATTGCTGCACCCCCCGCCTCAGGATGACGCGCGCCACGATGTTGATGATGATGGCGATGACGAAGAGGATGAGGGCGAGCTGAATGAGCGAACCGACATAGACGGGGGACGTCGCCTCCAGGAACTGGTTGGCAATTGCCGATGCGAGCGTATTGGCCGGATCGAACAGGGTTGTCGGCATCTTCATCCCATTGCCGATGACCATGGTGACAGCCATCGTCTCGCCGAGAGCACGACCAAGAGACAGGACAAGTGCTCCAACCGTGCTTTTCTGCACGTAGGGGAGCTCAACGTTTTGGATAGCATCCCACTTCGTAGCTCCCAGCGCGAGCGCCCCCTCCTTGAGTTCAGTGGGAACGACAAGCAACGATTCCAGTATGAGCGAGGCACTGAAGGGCAGGATCATGATAGCCAGCAGCAGGATGGCTGCGAGGAGGCCGACGCCGGTTGTGCCGCTGGCGACCAGGGCCTCACTGCCTACTAGTTTGCCAAACCAGACCTCGAACTTGCTGACGATCGGGACAAGGACGAACAGTCCCCAGAGGCCGAAGATGACGGACGGCAGTCCACCGAGTAACCCAATGAGGTACTTGATTGGTTCTGCGAGCTTTCTGTCCGCGTAGTCTGCCAGGAAGATGGCGATGCCCAGAGCAAACGGGGTCGAGATGAGCAGTGCGCCGAATCCCGTGACGAGCGTTCCGACGATCATGGGCAGTGCACCAAACTTCTCGGTGACCGGGTTCCACTCGCTGCGCCACAGGAAGGGAAGGCCAAAGGCGGCCCGGGACGCGCGCGAGGCGATGAACAGCTCGAGGAGGAAGAGGACAATAGTCGTAACGAGCGCGACCGCGGCCGTCACGCCGGCGGCCGTGAATATGCGCTCGTGGACCAGCTCCCGCCGGTCGCTACGGGATGGCTGTGTCACCATAGGTCATGGAGCTCACGAGCGCCAGCGCCTTCGTCACGGCGGGCGCAGGAAGTCTGGCATAGGACAGGCCCTCGTTGATGGACTGGCCGTCAGTCAGCATCCATGTCAGCAGCTTCCCCAGTGCCTGTGCCTGGGCAAGGGTGCGGCCGGCGTAGTTTTGCTCCTTGTAGACGAGGATCCACGTAAAGGCGCTGATAGGATAGGCATCTGCCCCCGGGCTGTTCACGATGACCACGCGCAGGTCGTTGGGAAGGCTGACTGCTGCTGCAGCCGCGGAGGAGGCGAGACTCGGCACGATATACGCGCCCGAAGCGTTCTTCAGCGAGGCGAATGGCATGTTGGACTGAACCGCATAGACAAGCTCGATGTAGCCGATGCTACCCTTCGTCTGCGAGATCATGCCCGCGACCCCATCGTTCCCCTTGCCTCCGATGCCGGTGGGCCAGCTGACGGACTTGCCGGCGCCGACCGCCGACTTCCACGTCGGGCTGACGGCTGCCAGGTAGTTGGTGAAGATGGATGTCGTACCGGAACCGTCCGAACGATGGACGACCGTGATGGCGAGATCGGGGAGAGAGACACTAGGGTTCAGGGTGGATATCGCTGGGTCATTCCACTTGGCGACCTTGCCGAGGAAGATTCCCGCCAGGACTGTGCCGTCCAGCTTTAGTGCCGGGTTTCCGTCCAGGTTGTACGACAGGACGACGGCCCCGATACACGTGGGAATATGGAGAACAGGTGCTCCCATGGCCGCCTCTTCCTGGTCCGTGAGGAACGCATCGGACGCTCCGAAGTCGACAGTCTTGTCAGTCAGTGCCTTGATGCCGCCGCCCGAGCCGATGCTGTTGTAGTTGACGCGGACGCCGGTTGCGCTGTCATACGTGTCGAACATCTTGGAGTAGAGTGGGTAGGGGAAGGTCGCGCCGGCCCCTGACAACTCCTTGACGGTCGTGGACCCTCTCTGGGAGCTGCAGCCGGAAGCCAGAACCGCGACGACCGCCAGTAGTGTCAACAAGATCGAAACGTGCCGCTTGTTCTTCATTCAGGCCTCCTCGTGCACATAATGTGTCATATATCTATAGAGTAGGGTGATCCGGTCAGGAGCGCCACAGGTCTATGTTAAGATTGCATTAAGCGGGACTGCTTTCAGGAGATGGATGCAGCGCCCCCGGACTGTCAGGGGCGCCATCAAAACATCGAGATGTGACTCAGTCGGGGATGGGTGCACCGCCGTATGTCATCGACCTGACCAGCGTCTGTGCCTTGCTGACTGCAGCCCCCGGCAGTGTGCCGTAGCCGAGGCCTTCGTTGACCGATTGCGCAGTCGTGAGCATCCAGTTCAGGAGTCGCTTGAGAGCGATGGCCTGTCCCAGTGTGCGACCGGCATACTTCTGCTCGCGGTACACCAGCAGCCACGTGAACGCGGCGATAGGGTATGCCTGAGGGTCGCTACTGTTCATGAGGAAGACCTTGAGGTCGTCTGGCAACTGGATCTGGGCGGCCCGACCTGAAGAAGCGAGGGACGCAACAATGAAGTTGCCAGAGGAGTTGCGCATCGTCGCGTAGGGCAGCTTGGATCCGATGGCGTAGACGAGTTCCACGTAACCGATAGCTCCCTTGTTCTGTGAGACGAGTCCGGCTACCCCATCGTTGCCCTTGCCACCGAGGCCTACAGGCCAGCTGACTGACTTGCCGGCTCCGACCTTGGATTTCCACTCTGGCACGGCGACAGCCAGGTAATTGGTGAAGATGGAAGTTGTACCGGAACCATCTGAACGGTGAACCGTCGTGATCGACAGGTCAGGGAGCGTGATGCCGGGGTTCAGGGCAGCAATGCGACTGTCGTTCCACCGGGTAATCGTGCCCAGGAAGATGTCACTGACCGTCCTGGCATCGAGGCGCAGGGTTGGGTTGCCGTCCAGGCTGTACGTGAGGACAACGGCGCCGACACATGTCGGGATATGCAGGACGGGGGCTCCCATGCTTGCAGTCTCGGTCACGGTCAAGAACGCATCTGAGGCGCCGAAGTCGACAGTCTTGTCGGTCAAGGCCTTGATGCCGCCGCCCGAGCCGATGCCCTGGTAGTTGACGCGCACACCCACGGATCCGTTGTAGACGTCGAACATCTTCGTGTACAGGGGAAGTGGAAATGTTGCTCCAGCCCCGGACATCTGGGTTGGGACCTGGACGCTCACGACTGGCAGGACAATGGTGACGGACTTGGTCCGGCCGGTGGACGGGTCGGCGACGGGCGTGACCTTTGCGCCAAGTTGCTCGGCGATGAAGCGGATAGGAAGGAACGTGCGACCCTGCCGGATGACGGGAGTCGTGTCAAGCGTCACGGCCTGACCGTCGACAATGGCAGTAGTGGATTCGAGCGAGAGGGTGACGGCTTTGAGCGTGGTAGGGCTATCAGGCAGTCCAAGGTTAACCTGCGAGACACTGCCGTTCGCTCTTGTCGTGAACGAAACGCCGGCGCCCATCACGTCGGCGATGAACCGGACGGGAAGCATCGTGCGGCCGTCAACGATGAAGGGCGCTGCGTCGAGAGTGACGCGTGAGCCTGCGACAGTTGCGACAGTGGAATCGATGGTGAGGACAATGGTCTTGGTCGACGCCGCAGACGCGGCGTGTGCGCCGGGGACCACGAGCCCGACGGTGACAAGCACGACAAGTGCTGTCGACAGGATTCTTCTTCCAGCTGCTGACATACATACCTCCGAGTAGTGGATAAACCCCTGGGGGTTTCCACTAACACTTTAGAAAGGCATGTTTGTCTTGTGTTTGGGTCTGGTTCAGATTCTGTCAAGTGCGCAGAGAATACTTGGGGCCTGCGCAGCCGCTACTTCACTGGCTTTCCTTGCCAGGAGAGTTGTCCGAGGAGGTCGATGGCTGCTTTCCGGACGCTCTCGGGCAGACCGGCGTACTGCAGTGGCAGGGCAAGCGACTGCCCGTCGCCGAGAAGCCAGGAGACTAGGTCGTACATGGCCACAGCCCGCTCCCGTGAGCGGCCGTCGTAGGCTTGGTCCTTGTAGAACACAAGCCACGTGAAGCTGACGATCGGATACGACGCGACACCCGGCCGGTTCAGAAGCGTCCCCTGAAGGTCGGCTGTGACATCCGGCGGGACGGCCGCCTGCATGGAGGAGATGCTGGGGACGACGAACGTGCCGGAGCGATTGCGAAGAGCGATGGAGTTGAGACTGGACTGCACGGCGAAGGTGTATTCCATGTAGCCGATGGCACCTGTGGTCTGCCGCACCATGGCTGCCATGCCTGCATTACCCTTCACGCCGACACCGGCCGGCCACGCCACGAGTTGCCCGGCCCCGACCTTGTCGCTCCAGGTCTGGTCAGCGGCAGCCAGGTAGGTTGTGAAGATGTCTGTGGTGCCCGAGCCGTCTGCGCGGTGGAGAACGACGACAGGCGTATCAGGCAGCTTCACCATCGGGTTGAGGACTGCGATGCGCGTGTCGTTCCATGTCTTGACGTCGCCGCTGAAGATGGCCGACATGAGTGCTGCGTCCATGCGCAGAGCGGGGTTACCCGGCAGATTGACGCAGATCGCGACAGCTCCAAGGCAGGTCGGTATCTGGAGGACCGACGCAGGGAGGCGTGCCTGCTCTTCTGGGGTCAACAGGAGATCGGTTGCACCGATGTCGATCGTGCGGTCCTGCAAGGCGCGCAGAGCCCCGGACGAGCTCAGGGCTCCATAAACAGCCTTCACCTGTGTCTTCTGGTACCAGGCGTCGAGCTGCTTGACATACAGGGGCTCGGCGAACGTAGATCCGGCGACGGCGAGGTCCTTGACTGGAGCTCCCGGAGCAGTCCTGCAGCCGGTCGCCCCGATCAGCAGGCTGCAAATCAGTACGGAAGTGGCCATACGTTTCATGTGTCTCATAGGTCCTCCATCTTCGTGTCGGACAATTGTGCGGGTGTCGCAGCAGGTCTGCGAGGCCCAAGATTCTTGGGGACATGAATGACAAAGGTCGTCCCTTTGTCGACCGTGCTCTTGACGTCGATCGTCCCGTTGTGAGCCAGGACGATGCGCTTGACGATGGCGAGGCCAAGGCCGGTCCCGGGGCGTCCGTGGTCGCTGGCACGTGAGTAGAAGCGCTCAAAGATGCGTAGCAAATCCTTGGCGGGGATCCCTTGACCGGTATCGGAAACACTGAGGATGATATGGGCAGCGTCTGCAGTGGAAGACACGGTGATTGCCCCAGCCTGCGTGAAGCGATAGGCGTTCTCGATCAGATTGATGAACAACTGCAGCAGCATCAGACGGTCACCATACAGGAACCGACCTTCGCTGTCAACCGAGAATCTCAGAGCAACACCTGTCTCGCGCCCCTGTTTGTCGAACAGCTCTGCCAGGTCTCGCTGCAGCTCGCTGACGTCGACGAGCTCGATCTCCGGCGCCTTGTTCTCAAGGCGAGAGAGCAGTGAGATGTCTGACGAAAGGGCGATGAGACGGTCGACGTTTCGCTCGACGATGTTAAGGTAGCGAACGTTGCCAGGCTCTTCCCGCAGCAGTTCAAGATACCCCCGGATGGCGGTCAGAGGCGTCTTGAGCTCATGGGAAGCGTTTGCGACGAAGTCGGCCTTGATGCGCGGCAGCGCCATGGCGTCGGTGATATCTTCGAGGACGACCAGCACGCGCCGTTCGCGAAATGTCTTTTCATCCAGTTCACGGACACTGCAGGAGCAATATCTCCCGTGGTCCTCGGCGACGATTGTCTGCGGCTGGTGCTCGCTGATACAGCGATCGATGGCCGCAAGGCAGTCGGGGAGCGTGACGAGTTCTGCAATGTGGCGCCCAGCCACCGGCAGCACATTGCCTCCGAAAAGATGATTGAACTGCTTGTTGGCCGAGAGAATGGCACCGATACTGTCGAGAATGGCAATCGCTTGCGGAACAGCGTCCAGCACGGCAGAGAGTGCCGAGGATTGCGAATGCTCCCGCAGGGCGAGCATCTCGCTTTCCTGTACCAGCGCGTAGCTTGCTTTCTGTACTCGTCCGACTTCGGTGATGTCGGCGCGCATGGCAAGGCCTGCCAGGCTCTGTACTGAACGACGTTCTAGGGCGTCGGCGAGGTCCGATATCGGCCTCGTCGCCATGCGCGTAAGCATGACGGCCAGCACGAGCCACAGTGCGCTGACGACGAGCAGAAGAGGGATAGCCCAGGAGAATGTCCCAGATGCCGACTGCCAGGTCAGGTCGACGGGCGAACTTGCCACGGCAAAGCCGATGAGAGAACCTGAGTCCCTGACTGCAACACAGACGGTGCGCTCATGCTGTCCTGACTCGATGCGATAGGACACGGCGATGCCCACGCCAGCTACAGCAGCCTGTTTCACTTCGGGATCGGCGATGCGATTGGTGACAGAAGCCGGGTCGAACTTCGAATCGGCGACGGCTGAACCTCCGACATTCAGGATGGTCAGGCGAAGTCTTAAAGGAATATCTCCATGGACCAGAGGCGCAGCAGGGCTGCCGGCATGGATCGCCGCGATGTATTCATGAGACAACAACACCGCGGAAGCCTCGAGGCGGCTGGTTTCGCCCAGGTTTGCCTGTTGATGCACAGACGCAACCAGGGCAACCGTTGCTGTTGCAAGCAGGAGGCTGGCGACGACAAGGACGACAGTCAACACATGGAGGGCATACGGGCGACTCTGGATCACGAGTCTTCCTCGATGTAGTACCCGAAACCGCGTGATGTGTGCAGTAGATGGGCCGCGTCACTGAGCTTGCGGCGGATGCTGGTGATGTGTACGTCGATGACGCGTTCGACAGTATCGGTCTCGCCGGTGGCCCGCAGCAGGTCCTCGCGTGAGACGACCGATCCTTTCCGCTCGACCAGCATGGTCAGGATATGGTACTCTGCCGGCGTCAAGTCGATCTGTTTCCCGCCGACACTGGCGGTTTTGCGTGCAGAGTCGATAGAGATTGGCCCTGCGGTCACCCCTGCGTGCCGGGACACGGCGAAACCCGCTTGTGCGCGACGCAGCATCGCACCGATCTGTGCCACGAGTTCGCGCGGGTTGAAAGGTTTTCGGATATAAGTGTCCGCCCCGAGGCCGAGGGTCAAGACAACGTCGCTCTCGGTTGCCTTCGCGCTGCATACGACGATGGGCATGTTGTCGCACAATGGGTGCTTGCGTACCGCCTTGATGACGTCAGCGCCGGACAGCTCGGGCATCATGAGGTCGAGGATCAGGAGGTCGGGTGCAGTCCTTTGAGCGTCGAGCCAGGTAAGGAACGCGACTGGGGAACCGAAGAGCACAGGCTCCATGGACTCTCTTTGCACGTACAGCCCGATGAGCTCACGGATATCAGTGTCGTCTTCGAGGACCGCAATGCGTCTGATAGTCTCACCTCCCTGAGCGACTGCCCACAACACATACTCAATATAGCATCAGAACCTGCCCGGGAAAGTCAAGAGGCTATTTTCGACGCATGAAGAACGGTCCGCCGGTTTTCTTGAGGGCTTCGAACACGCTGCTGCCAAGGCTATGAAGAGGCTACTGGTTGTGGTATTGCTGTTTTCCTTCGACGACATCATACTGGGAGGTCTCCAATAGACAGCGTAGTTGAAGGTACTGCCATAAGAATCTATCCTTCCTGGAGCAGTTCCCGGAATTGATGATGTTTTGAGAAGACATATGTGCATTTTCGAACTCGATATGAAGCATGTGAACGAAGGTGAGGAAGTTGGCAACATTGGTGATAAACTTCAGGTTAAGGTCACTGCTATGGATAAGGAGGGCAAGAGATGCAGTTAAGGGGGTTTGCTTGAAGACGAATACAAATGAACTTAGGTTATCCAAAGAGGAAATAGAGAAGATGCTTCCTCAAAGAGAGCCATTCCTCTTTGTCGATGAGATAACCAACCTTGTGCCCGGAGAAAGCGTGACAGGCAAGAGGGCTTTTACTGGAGAGGAGGATTTCTTCAAGGGGCATTTTCCACGCATGCCCATTGTTCCTGGCGTTATCTTGGTGGAACTTGCTGCACAAGTATCTGCATTGATGATACTTGCTGTTCCGAAGAATAGGGACCTATTTGGCCTTTTTGCGGGAGTGGACAAGTTCAGGTTCTTTAAGAAGGTTGTTCCTGGACAGACTCTCACTGTACAATCAAGGCTCATTTCTTTCCGGCACAACGTTGCAAGAAGTGAGTGCAAGATCTCTTCTGATGATTCTCTCGTAGCAGATGGCGTTATCACTGCGGTCTTTGTGGATAGCGGAACTCTCTAATACAGGAGCTGCTTGATGGTTGGAATCGTTGGTCTCGGTAGCTACGTTCCAGAAAAGATTGTCACCAATGCTGATCTTGAGAAAATCCTTGACACGACCGATGGATGGATAAAAAGCAGGTCAGGAATTACCGAAAGGCGCTTTGCAAGAAAAGATCAGGCGACGAGCGACCTCGCAGAAATTGCCGCTGTGAAGGCGCTGGAAGATGCACACCTGTCTCCGAATGATGTTGACTTGATAATCGTTGGAACAAACTCTCCTGACATGCTCTATCCTGCTACAGCTTGCTTGCTGCAAGAGAAGATCGGAGCGAAGAATGCAGCTGCTTTTGATCTTCAGGCAGGTTGTCCAGGCTGGGTATATGCAGTCACTGTCGGAGCTCAATTCATTCGATCAGGCATGTACAGGAATGTTCTTGTCGTAGGAGCGGAAGTCATCACAAGGATGATGGACAGTACAGACAGAGGGACGTATGTCTTGTTTGGTGATGGAGCGGGCGCAACCGTATTGAGCACTGTCGAGCACGGCGGCCTTCTCTCATTTGAGCTATTTGCCGACGGCTCTCTTGCGCAGTACCTCACTCTGCCCGCCGGTGGCTCGAGGAAGCCTTTTAGCAGAGAAGTGCTCAATGAACGAAGCTACTTCACCAAAATGGATGGTCAGGCAGTGTTCAGATTTTCTGTTCGTGAGATCTCACGTATAGCAAAGAAAGTTCTTGACAAAGCACATGTCCCCCTTGAAAGTGTTGACTGGTTCATACCCCACCAGGCAAACCTTAGAATCATCCAGTCTGGAGCTCAGGAATTGGGCATACCCATGGAAAGAGTCGTTGTCACTATTGACAAGTTTGGCAATTCCTCTGCTGCTTCCATCCCCGTTGCGCTTGACAAGATCTATAGAGAAGGGAAGCTGAAGAACGGCGACAAGGTGCTTATGGTTTCTTTTGGCGCTGGAATGACTTCCGGCGCAGTCATCATGGAATGGTACAGATGAAGGTGTCCGTTTTTCCAGGGCAAGGTTCTCAGTACGCAGGGACGACCCAGTACATATTCAGTCATGTTTGAAGAAGAAGGTGCATGGTCCACTCAAGCGAAACCCCCGGCGTAAAGCCGGGGGTTTGCGGTTGCTCTGGAACAGATTCTAGTAACCAGTCGGAGGGGTCCAGGCTGGAACTGTCGTTGGATCGGTCGGCGGAACGAAGGTGCCGGCGATGATGGCCTTGCGAAGGGCCTCGACCTTGGCGATTTGGTCGGCGGTAAGGACCTTGGCAACGTTATCCTGGGCCCAGCCCACACCACCGTCGGTCAGCGACAGGGTGACGACCTCAGACTTGAACGTTCCATCAACGACGGACTTGATGGCCGTCCATGTTGCAAAGTCAACATGCTTGATGGCGGAGGTCAGCGTGCCCGCTGGATACAGGTTCGGGTTCATGCCCATGTCCACGTCGACGCCGATGCCCCACAAACCCTTGTCAGGCCCACCGGCTTCCTTGATGGCTTCGAACATACCGTTGCCAGTGGCGCCGGCAGCGGCAAACAGGATGTCGCACTTCTGAGCGAGCATTGTCTGAGCAATCTGCTTGCCCTTGGGCTGGTCGCCGAAGCTGCCAGCGTAGACGTCGGGAATGTTCTTGCCAGCAGTGCCATAGGCAGTCGGGTTCGTCGTCTTGATGCCGGCAAAGAAACCCGCTTCATAGCGCTGGACAGCCGGAACGGCGATACCACCGATGTAGCCGATCTTGTTGTTCTTCGTGGCATAACCGGCGATAGCGCCGACAAGATAACCGCACTGCTCTTCCTTAAACAGGTAGTCAACAAGATTGGGGAGGTTGGGGAGAGGTGCATACGTTGTTGGGTCGGAAGGGACCGCGTCGATGAGCATGAACATCGTGTTAGGATGGTCCTTGGCGACCTGATACGTGGCGTCGGCGAGCATGAAGCCGACGGCAACGACCATCTTACAGCCCTCGTCCTCGGCGAGCTTGGTGAGGTTGGGTACGTAGTCCGTCTGCTCCTTGGACTCAAGCACGACGGGGGTGATGCCAGGGATCGGAGCAATCTTCTTGTCGGTAAGGTCAGGGGCGTTGTCAGCCAGAGACTTGGCATAGTCTGCGTCAGACATGGCAGTGTAGCCGCCACCCTTGACGTAGGACTTCTTCGCAGCCCAGATCTCGAGACCGCGCAAGGCGGAGTCGTTGAATGACTGGTCGCCACGGCCACCGACGTCGGTGACAAGACCGATCTTGATCTCATTGACAACCGGCGCGGCCTTTTTGCAGCCGGTGAAGACAGAGGTAGCAAGAGCCAGAATCAGTACTACAGACAGCAGTCTTCTCATTTGTTCTCCTCCAGAACAGAATAGCCTACTAAAGAGTATTGTAGCACAAATACGTGATCCATCACTCGACACCGGCGATTACTCCGGTCTGTCAGTCACATGCCAAGCTCATCTACCTGCGGTTCACCTCCTACTTCGCACATCTGAGCACATGCACATCATCGGGACACATCCAGCTGTCAGCGAAACGCATCAAACTGGCCTCAGTCTCCTGGGAGACCATTCACCGACGCGATCATCCATCTGCTTTCCACACGGAGCGTAAGTAACCTCCAAGAACATTCCGGTGCTCCACTCATGAGCCTAACCATAACGTCTCTTCGGTCAAGACCTGCTCGATCCGCTCGTATCGTTTTTTGGCCTGCAGGCACTGTCGCCACCCTGTGGTGGCAAAGCAAGACCCGTCCGCAGGAAGACGACCGGCGCGATGAAAACGGTCCAGACTCCGGTCAGGGCATAGCGGACGAACCGGCCGATCTGGGCGACCACACCCGTGCCCTGGGGCAGGAGGATGGCAAGCCCGCGCCATATCAGGAGGACTCCGACGATGCCGAGCAAGAACCGGAGAATCCTGGTTCCGACGGCACCACCCACGCTGAAACGAGCATGCCGCTGCTGAAACGCCAAGCCCGCGAGACAGCCACCGAGGATCCCGGCGGTTGAGACAAACCCGCTCCAGTCACGAGGGTTGTCGGGCAGGCGGCTCATGATCATCCAGAGGGGGTACACGGGGTCTGTGACGTGTGCAATGGCAGTCTGCACACCCCACGTAAGCAGCAGCAGGACGGCCGGCACAACGGCCGACCAGATCATCTGTGTTCTTAGCGTGGCGTGCCGGAACCCGGCTACTAGACGGTGCCCAGCGGTTTCGTAGAGGACGAGCATGCCGACGCCGACGACCCACCCTCCAAACACGTCCGTCAGGAAGTGTACACCCAGGAAGAGTCGGGAGAGGCTGATGAGCAGGACGAGAGCGGCGGCTGTCCAGACAGCCCATGTCCTGTGCAGTCGCCGCGCCATCAGGGGCCAGCACGACGAAGCGATCGCGGCATGGCCGGACGGAAGACCGTAGCTGGTTTCGGTAGCCAGTCCCTTGACGTTTGGCGAGATCCAGTAGGGCCGTGGGGCATGGAACGCGAGTTTGAACAGGCCATTTACGCCGTTTACGCTGAACAGCACGAATGCAAGATCGATGCCCACATCAACGCTGATGCACCAGTACACGAGCGGTACCAGGGCGACGAAGAAGTCCTCGGTGCCGAGGAACGAGAGCGCTTTCATGACGGGTGCAAGCCATGCGAATTGCTGAAGCCACATGTCAACGTGCAACCCCCATTGCAAAATGGGACCGGGAACAAATGTCATACACACGCCTCCTTGTCGTACCGTAATCTGGTTCGTCTACAGCCTATACCGGTCTGGTATGGGCGCAAGATCTAGCAATACTGGAGGCGGCCTTCCACCTCGGCGTTCACGTTCTGGTGGTTGCGCAGGTACTCCTCGACGACGTCCCGACCGGACGTGGCAAGCAGGCGGGGCTGCTCAAGCTGTGCCAGCTCCGCTCCGGTCAGCTGCAGGCCGACGGTCGAGTTCTTGCAGTGGTATCCCTGCAGACAGACGGAATAGTGCGAGGAATCGTTGACAGGGACGCCGTTCAAGGCCAACGACACCAACTCATGTTTTGCCAGGTCGTAGACCGCTTTCACGCCCCTGTTTACTTGGTAATACTCACCCTCACCGTTGCGGTTCTCCGGGCGCATGAACCCAGAGAACGCATGCTTGAGTTGTGCGCCGGTCACGGTGAATCGGGTGATGGAGTCGTCGTAGGGAAACAGCGCCAGGTAGTCGCCCAGAGTGACGACGGGACCAAGCTCCGTCTTTCGGATGCTGCCGCTGCCGACGAAGGCGACATCGACACCGGTTGTTTGCTGGATCGCGTCGGCAAACAGGTTCCCCAGTTCCGTCTCGCATATTCGCTCTGGGTGTGTCAGCTTGCGTGCAAACTTGGAGATGATACTGTTGTACTTCTTGTCGACGACGTCCTTGAACCCGTCAATGAACGCGGTGAGCTTCTCGTCGGCCTGGCAGTGGTCGCTGTCGATCGGGACCAGCTTCCAAGTCCAGTCGACAATGCTGTTGGTGTCGTCGTCCACCGTGATGTCGAACCGTCCGACCTGCTCGGTACCAACCCCAGCCTGCGCGATCAGGATGTTGCCCACGACGGCAGGCTGTTCCAGAATGGTGTGGCTGTGCCCACCGATGATCATGTCGACGCCCCATGCGGGGTCCAGCAGGCTCGCGAGCTCCTTGTCGGAATCGAAGCCGATGTGGGTCAACAGGATCGTCAGGTCGATATCATCGTTCTTGTAGGCGTTGCAAATCTTCCCGACCTCGGCGGCAGCCTCTTGCAGTGTGACAAACGACGACAGCAGGTTGTCGGTCTTCAGCATGTCGATGACCCTCTCGGTGATGATGCCGATAAACAGGATGTCGAAGCCGTCGACGTTCTTCACCAGATACGGCCGGAACAGGCGCTTGTTGTACTGGGTGATGTAGAGATTAGCGTTGACGATGGGGAAGTTGGCCATCTTTTCCAGGAACAGCAGATGGGGCAGTCCATAGTCGAACTCGTGATTGCCCAGCGTGGCGACGTCGGGCGCCAGGTAGTTCATGAGCTCCATCGTGCTGATTCCCTTGTACTCGGCGTCGATGAGGGACCCCTGCACCATGTCACCCGCGATGCAGTATAGAACATTCTTCTCCTCGCTCCGGACTTCGTTGATGTACCCGGACAGCAGTGACAGGCCACCGATGAGGTGACCCTCTTCGCCGCGCATCTCTGCGAGGAAGTCGCCGTGCATGTCGTTGCTATGCAGGATCGTGAACCGTTTCCTGATGCCCATGCTGACCTCCTGATGCTAAGAGTGGTAGCTCCTGGTCACATTCTCGGGGAGAGGGGCTCCGTGTCAAGCACGTGCCGTTGCCTGTACAGACTCGTTGTCCGAATTGGCCGGCGTGCAGCCTGACTGTTGTCATGGGCGCTGGACCGTGTACTATTGACCCAAAAGACTGGAGGTACCATGGCGACGATACAGGATTTTGAGCAAATCGACATCAGGACAGGAACGATCACCGTGTGCGAGCCGTTCCCCCGAGCCCACAAGCCTGCGTACAAGCTGACCATCGATTTCGGGCCCGACGTGGGCGTCAAACATTCCAGCGCGCAGATCACGACCCTTTATGCGCCGGAGCAGCTTGTTGGGCGGCAGGTGCTGGGGGTCGTCAACTTCCCTACCCGTATCGTAGCGGGTTTCCCGTCGGAGGTGCTGGTCCTCGGTGTCTACGCTCCCGAGGGTGTGGTACTCATCGGTGCTGACCGTCCAGTACCCGACGGGCTCAAGCTCGGCTGATCCGGAGGTGTTGCGCCACCACGCGGCGCGCCTATCATGAGAGAGAACATCAATCAGGAGGCAACCATGGATGAAGACAGAAGGACCTTCTACATCGGGACCGAGGTAGACCCAGCTACGGGCCAGGCTGGAGCTCCCGTCCTGTATCCGGGCAAGGACCTGACGACGCATGGTATTATCGTCGGCATGACCGGATCCGGCAAGACGGGCCTGTCCATCGACCTCATCGAAGAGGCCCTGATCGACGGCGTTCCCGTCATCGCCATCGACCCTAAGGGCGATCTGGGCAACCTCCTCCTGACATTTCCGGGCCTGAGCGCCGCGGAATTCCAACCATGGGTGGATCCGGCTGAAGCCGAGCGAAAAGGACTGACACTGGAGCAGGCGGCCCTCGAAACGGCAGCGACATGGCAGAAGGGGCTGGCCTCGTCAGGAATTGCACCGGAACGGATCGCACAGCTGAAGGCGAGTGCCGATTTTGCCATCTTCACGCCCGGGTCGACTGCAGGCATCTCGGTCTCGGTTCTGCAGAGTTTTCGCAGGCCGGCGGGCGAACTAGGTGACGAGGAGACCCAGGAGAAGGTCAAAGGTGTCACCTCGGCCCTGCTTGGTCTCGTGGGCATCGAAGCGGATCCTATCCGCAGCCGCGAGCATATCCTCATCAGCTCCATTATCAACGATACATGGGGCAAGGGCACGGACCTGACCCTCCCGGACCTCATTGTGCAACTGCAGAACCCGCCGTTTGAGAAGCTCGGCGTCTTCGAGGTGGACACCTTCTTCCCGCCGAAGGACCGGCTGGACCTTGCCATGCGCGTCAACGGTCTCATCGCCTCCCCCTCGTTCCAATCCTGGTTGAACGGTGCCCCTCTGGATGTCGAGAGATTTCTTCACGCACCGGACGGCAGGCCGCGCTGCAGCATCTTCGCCATTGCACATCTGTCAGACGCGGAGCGCATGTTCTTCGTGACGCTTCTCCTGCAGGAAGTCATCTCATGGATGCGCGTTCAACAGGGGACAGATTCCTTGCGGGCCTTGCTGTACTTCGACGAGGTCTTTGGCTATTTCCCACCCTATCCATTCAATCCGCCGTCTAAGGTGCCCCTGCTCACCTTGATGAAGCAGGCACGCGCCTTTGGGCTTGGCGTACTGCTGGCGACCCAGAACCCTGTGGACATTGACTACAAGGGCCTCAGCAACGCTGGCACGTGGATCATTGGAACACTGCAGCAGGAGGGCGACCGTGAACGCGTGCTCGGTGGCCTCGAAGGCGCCTTGCAGGAAGGCGGCGGCACACTCGACAGGGCTTGGTTTACCGGCGTCCTGGGCAGTCTAAAGCCGCGTCAGTTCCTGTTGCACAACATCCATACAGCCAAGCATGTCGTGGTGCAGTCGCGCTTTGCGATGAGCTATCTGCGCGGACCCCTTACCAAAGCTCAGATTGGTCAGCTAATGGCGCCGCGGAAGGTCGAATTCGAGCATGTGACCCATGAAGCATTGCCGACATCGGGACCGTCACGTTATCTGCCTGCGTTCCCCGACGGCATTCCGGTCCAGTTCGCTCCTGTCCCGGTGGGGACCACGCTCGGCCCATACGTGTTCGGTGAAGCGGACGTAGCATATGAGGACAAGATGACCTCTGCGTTTGTCCAGCAGCACCTGCTCCTCACCATCCCGGTCTCGCAATGGCCTGCCGTGGACTGGGCCACGGCCGAGCTGCTACCGGAGAATGTGACATGGTGCGACAAGGCGCCCGAGGGCGTACTGTTCCAGGAAGCACCAGCCGACCTCCAGAAGCCTGCGTCGTGGAAGACGCTCACTTCCCGCTTGAAGGACGCTCTCAAGGTCCGCCCCCTCACGTTGCTGACGAGCAAGGAATACAAGGTCGCGCAGCAGGATGGTGAAACGGAAGCGCAATTCATGGCGCGACTGGGCGTCCTTTCTGCACCCGACATCACGGGAGATGTGAACAAAGTGGAGGAGAAGCTACAGGAGAAGCAGCGCAAGCTGCAGGACGACTTGACCGAGGCGCAGCAGCGACTGAACATCGTCCAGATGGAAGCGCGCAACCGGAATTCGGCGGCTACGATGCAGACAGCGGAAGCAGTCCTTGGCCTGCTGGTGGGGCGCAAACGCAGCTTCACGACGGGCGTCCGGACGCGGGGAACAGCCCAGACATTCCAGGAGAAAGCAAAGGACCTCCAGCAGAAAGTGAACGACCTTCAGCAGCAGCTGGCAGTGTTGGCGGCACAGACGCAGGCGACCGTGACGGCAGAGGAAGAGGCTGCCCGCGCGAAGTATCTGGCGGTAGAGCAGAAGTTGCTGCGGCCGAAGGTGAGCAACATCGTTGTCAAGCGGGTGGGCATCGTTTTTCGATAGACACCATAACGTTTCCACTACCTGGTCTGTCCGGTCCTATGTTTGAAGGGACCGGGCAGATGCTTTGCAGGGAGACCTGCGGCAACTCAGGACGACTGGTCGGGGAGGGATGCGAGCACCGACGTCAGTTCGGTGAAGCTGTAGGGCTTTGCCAAAATGGCGTCGAACTGGTAGGAACGGTACTGAGCCATGATGGGGTCGGTGGCGTATCCACTCGATGCGATGAGGCGCGCCGTCGTGCGCTGGGCGCGGAGGGCCACGACCGCCTCTTGTCCGCCCATGCCGCCGGGGATCGTCAGGTCCATGATGATGACGTTGAAAGGCCGGCCGGCCGCACAGGCCTCTGCGTCCGCACGAATAGCGCTAGCCCCGTCAGGGACAGCCTCCGCTTCATAGCCGAGTTTTTTCAGCATCGCGATCGCCACCTGCTGCACCGTGGATTCGTCGTCCATGACCAAGACGCGGCCATGTCCGCTGAACCGGGGCGATGTCTCACACGGCTGACGGGATGGACTGGCAGGGGCTGCCGGCAGGAAAATCGAGAAGGTCGTGCCGACACCTGGTTTCGAGGTCACGCCGATGTATCCGTCATGCTTGTGGACGATGGCATAGGACGTCGCCAGGCCAAGGCCGCTGCCGCGACGCTTCGTACTGAAGAATGGATCGAAGACCTTGTGCAGGTCTGCTTCGGCGATCCCTATGCCCGTGTCGCTGAGGTCGACGCGGACATAGTCGCCCGGAGCAAGGTCAGGAGTCGGCACCGGGTCGACAAAGGTGACATTGCGCGCCGAGACGAGAAGAGTTCCGCCGTTTGGCATCGCTTCGTCTGCGTTGATGGCGATATTTGAGAATACCTGGCCGACCTGGCCACTGTCGATGTCCGCCCACCACAGATCCGCGGGCAGGTCGAAACAAGCCGAAACGTCAGAGCCGCGCAAAACGAAGCTGACGGCGTCTCGCACGATGTGAGCGAGGTCCTGAACAGAGCGGATGGGGGCTCCTCCCTTGGCAAAGGTCAGCAGCTGCTGCGACAGTCCGCGAGCCCGGAGGACCTCCCTCTCTGCTTCCTGCAGCAGTTCTCGGGAGCGGTTTTGGTCATCCTCGATGCGTGCCAGGTTGATGTTGCCGATGATTCCGGTCAGCATGTTGTTGAAGTCGTGCGCGATGCCGCCTGCCAGGACGCCCAGCGACTGCAGTTTGTCCATACGTTGGAGCTCGTGTTCCAGGCGGAGCCGCTCGGTGATGTCGCGGACATTGGACAGGATTACTGTCCGACCCTCCCGCATGAACATGCCTGCGCTCACCTCCGCCGGGATGTGGTGGCCGTCCCGGGCCTTCAGTTCCACTTCGAAGGTTGCCTTCCCGTGTTTCCTCAACTGTCGCCTTACTTGTTCCAAAGTATCGGGCGTCGAGTCGACTGTGATGTCAGAGATGGTCATGTGGAGTAATTCCCCGCGTGTATAGCCTAAGCACTCGCAGGCGACGTCGTTGGCCTCGATGAAGGGACCCATCGTTCCATCCTCGTTGACAATGTGGAGGAGGATGGCATCCTGGGCCCGGTTGAACAATGCTTTAAACTCGAGTTCACTGGCCTGCAATGCACGTTCTGCACGGACGCGGTCCGTGATATCGACCATCGCGATAAGAACCCTCTGCAGATTCTCTTCATCGCCTGGTGCAACCATCCAGTGCATCGAAATGGAGAGGGGTTCACCGTGCACCGTTGAGCTAGGCCCTTCCCATTGAAAGGAAAGGTCCCCAGCGGCGATGTGGGCGAGTTCGAGCTCGAAGATCCTGAGAGCTTCTTCACGCATGATCGATACGAGAGAGCCAACTAGGTCGCTCTTCTGGCTGGCGCCAGCGAGTGCGACGGCGGCACGGTTGACATCGATGACACGGACGAGCGATGCGAGTTCCCGGACGACCTCAGGGCGGGAGTGCAACCACAAAGCGACATCTCCCGTTCCGGGCGGAAGCACCTGTTTCAAGCGCTTGCTGAGTTCGGAGAAATCTTCCTCCCAGAGGGCGACAGGAGCATCTTCAAAGAGAGACCGATAGCGCAGTTCGCTCTCCTGGATAGATACTGCGGCACGTCGACGCTCGATGGCGACCGCTACCTGGTCAGCGACAAACGACAGAACGTTGCGGTCACCCTTCGTGTATCGATAGGAACCATGATAGACCTGAATGGCGAGGACGCCGACTGGCTTTCCCTGCAGTTTCAGCGGTACCCCGAGCCAGCTGGCGGCAGGCGTTCCCACGGGAGTGACGCTTCCCGACTTGACTGGTTCTGCCTCGCGAAACTCGCTCATGAGCAGCGGTGTTCCGGTGCGCAGGATGAACGCTGTCAACCCTGTCTCGGCCATCTGTGGATCGGGGGGCATGATGTCGTATTCGTCGACATAGTACGGATACGAGATAGACCCTGTCTTTTGGTCCCGAAGTGCGAAGTACAGGTTCTCCGCCGGCATCAGCTCGCCGATAATGTGGTGGATGTGGCCGTACAGTTCCTGCAGACTCTGGGCGGACGCCGCCGCTTGCGAGATGCGATACGTGGCGTCCTGTACCTGCCGCGCATGCACTGGTCCCTCGATATCAATGATGCTTCCCTCGATGCAGCGGAACGATCCGTCGGGAGCGCGGACAGGCCTGCCCTGCTCCCACACTACCCGTTCTGTGGCATCACGGTAAATGACGCTGTACTCGATCTGGAAGGCGTCATCGCGTTGCACCGCGTTCTCGACGACTGCCCGGTAGCGGGCGACGTCATCGGCATACATGAGTGTCGACCGGATGTCCTGCTTCGTCATGAGTTCGTCCAGGGAACGGCCCAGAATATGCTCGTAGCCTCCACCGACGAGTTCGAAGGCGAACGGTGCCTGCGGCGTAGCCCGGTAGACCATACCGGGCAGATCCGCCATCAGTCGGGCCAGTTCCTGGTCGGTTGGCGCACCCCCCGAGACCTTCCTGTCCCTCTTGCTCATCTCAGTCCCATCACCACGAGTGTCCACAGGTCGACAACGATGACTATGACGGTCGCCAGGATCCATGACGTCACGTAGATGGCTGCGCGCACGGAACGCCCGGTTCTATATGACGCCAGCAGGTCCAGGATGGACCACACCACGGCCGCGATCGACAGCGCCATCGAGAGAGCATTGCTCGCGAAGAACAGCAAGCCGCTCGGAAAGACAAACAGCCACCCATTGAAGACCAGATTGAGAACGGCAAGAACGAACGCAGCCAGCAGCAGCCACCACCACGATTGCCTTCGCACTATGGTTTCTCCTCCATGTCGTTCACAGTATGATGGAGAACCGGCGGCGTGCAAGGAGACCTGTAACAGCACGTTCGCCTCCGTCATTCCCGCGCATGCGGGAATCCAGCCCTGTCATGACGTATGGATCCCCGTCTCCGCAGGGGCGACAAGGCAGCTGCATGCGCAGGCTATTCCTGCTACACTGTCATCAGAGGAGGAATCATGATACAGGAGAGCGATGTGGCGACATGGATCTACGTAGTACACCTGACCAGGCCTGCGGCGGTGGCGTCACCGACGGATGAGGAGTCTGCCGCTATCGACCGTCATTTCGTGTGGCTGCAGCAGGCATGTAGTGCAGGGACAGTACGACTGGCAGGACCAGCGACCGACGGAGCGTTTGGCATCGTGATCTTCGAAGCGGCAGACGAGACCGTGGCGCGCTCGTTCATGGCAGATGATCCGGCCGTTTGCGCAGGTGTCATGACTGCTGAGCTTCACCCATTCCACGTATCGCTGGAGCATCTGCCATGCGTGTGATGGGGGCCGACCTGCTGCCGGTGCTCAGTTATGCACTGGCGTGCATCTTCACGCCTGGGCCCAACAACATCACGTCCTCGTCACTGGGGATGCGGGTCGGTTATCGGAGAACCCTGCGCTTTATCGGGGGTGTCGTCACAGGGTTCTTCTGTGTCATGGTGACATCGGGATTGCTGACGGAGCTCCTCGTCTCGGCCTATGACAGGATCGCGTTCGTTCTCAAGATCGCGGGTGTCGCGTATTTACTCTGGATCGCCTGGACCGTCGTGCGGCCACAGAATCATACACACGCTTCTCCCACGGCGACGGGCACGCGGTACCGCGACGGGCTGCTCCTGCAGTTCGTCAACCCCAAGGGCATCCTGTTTGGACTGACGATGTATGCTACCCTGCTGGCCCCGCTGACGACAAGCTGGTTGGCAGTGATCGTTTCTGCGGCGTTGCTCGCTGCCCTGAGCTTCTGTTCGACCTCGCTGTGGGCGCTGTTGGGTGCCAGCATCCAGCGTTTCATCACCGACCCAAAGGTCAGGTTCGTCTACTCGCTGGTCCTGGTAGGACTGCTTCTGTACGCCGCCTGGTCTATTGTCGTGTCATAACACAACACGCCACGTGGCTCGTGTTGCATAGACCTGTCAGCTGACAAACGGTTACAATTTCTCCGGCTGGGTGGGCTTCACCGGACGGGGTCTGCCGAAGTCGTAGCTGATGGCCTTGTGGGGGCAGACATCGACGCACGTACCGCACAGGATGCATTCGCTATTCTCCATGCGCCCGCGCAGGACCATCGCCTGGACCTCAAGACTCATCGGGCACGAGGTCGTGCAGGTGCGGCATGCCACACATGCAGGCGTGTTGGCGCGCAGCTGGACGGCTGGAAGACGCAGGGTGTTGCGGACTCCCCTCCCGATCATCATGAACGGCGCCATCCAGCATGCATAGTGACAAAATCCACGCTTGCCCGCCGTCAGCGACAGGACGAACACCAGCGCGAGGACCATGTAGAAGATGATGTAGGGCCCCATGCCGCCAGCAGTCGTCAACGAGACCCCATGGTCAGTCTGATACAGGATGTCGATGCGCTTGATACCGCCCGCTCGCAGGGTCACGAGGGCAACAACAGTCACCCATGGGACCCAGACCAACCACCGCGTCCAGTTGAGCCTGTTGTTTGCCTTCCTGTTTTGCACGGCAAACAGCGCTTCGCCCAGTCCCCCGGCGGGACACACCCAGCCGCAGAACAGGCGGCCCAGCACGAGCGCGGTCAGGATCATCACGCCGAACACGACCATACTGCCGGATGCCGTACGTTCGCCAGCGCCCATGATGATGAGGTAGGGCGACAGGTAGTAGAAGGTAATGGGGAACAGCAGAAAGGAGACGAGCAGAAGAGCTCTGCGAACATTCTGACGCTTGTGTACAGGGGATACTGGTGTACTCATGGGGTTACCTCCAGCGAGCAGTATGATGACAACGCATCGTGATACAAGACGACTAGTGTGCTCAGCTCGCCCGGGCGCCGGCTAGTGCCGCGCGGACTGCCTCCGAGAGTTGCTGTATGGTGTAAGGCTTAGGCAGGAACCCGTCGGCGCCTCCAGGCTCTCTCACCAGTTCTTGGACGCTTCCACCCAGCGAATACCCTGACGAGATGAGAATAGGCGCAGTGCAGCCCCGCTGTCTCAGTTCCCACAACACCTGGTCTCCTGTCATCCCCGGCATGGTCATGTCAAGCAGCACGAGGTCCACAGCGGCGGGATTCCCCTGGATGATGGCGACTGCGGACGGACCGTCTGCTACTGTCACCACCGTATAGCCCGACCGCTCCAGCATGCGCCTGGTGAGCTGCAGGATCATCTCCTCGTCGTCCACTACCAGGACGGTTTCGTGCCCCTCTGTTCCTTGCGTGTGCGCTTCCTGTGCTGCTGGAGCTTGGGCTGGTTCCCTGCACCGCGGCAGGTACGTCGAAAACGTCGTTCCCTTCCCGGCCGCGGTTTCGACGACGATCCGGCCGCCGGCTTGCTGGACCGCCCCATAGACGACTGCGAGGCCTAGGCCGGTTCCATAGCCGACGGGCTTGGTTGTGAAGAATGGCTCGAACAGGTGCTGCCGCACTGCTTCGGTCATTCCGCCTCCGGTGTCGGTCACCTGCAGGAGGACGTGCTCGCCCGGCCGAACCCCCGGGTGTGCCTGGACAAACCGATCGTCGATGTCGACATTGCTGGTCCGGATGGTCAGCGTTCCTACGCCGCTCATGGCGTCCCGGGCGTTCATGGCAAGGTTGATGATGAGCTGTCCAAGCTGGACCTGGTCGATGAAAACGTTCCAGAGGCCCGGGGCGAAGTCCCGGGTTATTCTCACGGAGGGTGGTACTAGCTCTGCGATGGACTGGAGCGTGAGGTCGATAGATTGATTGAGGTTGACGCATGTCGGGGCCGGGCTCCCATTACGGCTGAAGGCCAGCAGGTTGTGTGTGAGGTCGGCAGCCCGCCGGGCAGCCCGCTCAGCCTGGGCCAGCGGCTCAGCGACGGAGTCTTGCGGACAAACCTGTTCCTGTACGATGCTGAGGTTTCCAAGGATGCCTGTCAGCAGGTTGTTGAAGTCATGGGCGATTCCACCTGCCATGAGGCCGAGGGCGTCCATTTTCTGTGCCTGAAGCAGGCGTGCGGCCATGCGCTTGCGGTCGGTGACGTCCATCAGCAGTGCGAGGCGCCCCATACCCTTGCGCAGCGGAGCGACGTGGAGGTCGTAGGAGCGCTCCACACCGTCACGGACGAAGCTCAGCTCGACATCAGAACCCGAAGCTGCCGATGTAAGAGCAGGCAAGACCTGCGTCCCCTCGGTACCCAAGACGTCGCGGGCGGAGCACCCCAGGATTGCCTCGGCGGCGGGGTTGATGTCCACGAGTCGACCCCGGCCGTCAAGCACGAGTACCCCATTTGGGTCGGCCTCCAGGACGAGCGAGCGGGGGATAGGGACAAGGTCGAGGAAGCGGAAGCGATACAGGGCGAGGAAAAGGGCTATACCGCTCACGGCGAAGGCGAAGGGCGTGAGGTCGACGCCAGACACAGAAGTCCAGCCAATCAGAAACAGAATGTTGGCGGTCCACGGAACGGCCAACGCGATCAGAACGGCGACCGTCTGGCCACGGTACGCAGGTGGCACCCTGAACAGGCTGCGCAGCAGGGTCACGGCACCCGTCAGCAGAAGTGCGTATAGGTATGCGCTCCAGATCCAGAACAGTGGACCCAGTCGTGTGTCGACGCGCAGGAGTGCACCGGGGGCCGTGATGGGTGCAGCGGTTACCTGAGTCCAGAGTAAATGATGCAGGTCGTTGAACCAGGCAAGGACAAACACCACGGTCGGCTCTACTGCTGCAAGCACTGCAATGCGCATGACATCACGCTGTGGTCTTCCATCATATCTGAGGGTGAAGACCAGCCATGCGACACCCAGGGCTCCACCAGAAAATGACATCTTTACCCAGAACAAGAAGGATTGCAGTGTCGTACTGCCGAGGAGGAAGAGCGAGACGAGAATGTTCAAAGCCACGAGACACATGGTCGCCGAGAAAGCACCAGCGCCCTGGGAAGGTCTGCGTCGCCATGCAAGGACTGCAACAGCGGTAGAGATAGTGGCTGCTGCCAGCAGAGGTAGCGTGTACGGCGTTATCTGCATGTTCAACCCTTTTCCATCCCTTTCATATGCGCGGTCGCTTCACTCGAACAAACGCTGGTCCTGACTCTCCGACAAGCCGCTTATGTGAGAAGTCTAGCCACAGATGTGCGTGTGTCAAAAAATGGATGGAGTGAAAGGTGCTCCGGGCGGAGCGCCGGGGGCGAACGAGATGATGAAGCCCCAGGACCGTGGTCCTGGGGCTAATGGTTGAGTCTTGAAGGAAAGACTATTTCGTGCTGTTCGCCCCCGGCTTGGGAGCCTTCTGTCCGTGCTGGGGCTTCGCGGGAGTCTTCTTAGTCTGTGCAACTTGTTTTGGTCCTTGCTTCGGAGCAGTTACCTTCAGGGCTTCCTTTCCACCTTTGATGACGGGAGCCTTGTTCGCTGCCGGCGGTTTCTTCTCGACTGGTTTTGCTGGTCCGTGCTGCGGCTTGGCTGCCGTTACTGGCTGCTGCCCGCGTTGTGGAGCATTCTTCGTGGAGGCCTTTGTCCCGACATGCTTTTGTTCGGCGACCTCCGGTGCGATCCTGGCCTGGGGCTTTGGAATGCTGGAAGTCTGTGGTGCTGGTCTTGCCTCAGTGATCGCCGCGTGCGATGGTCTGCGGCCGCGTCTGTGGGAAGGAGCGGCGACGGGAGTGGTCACGGCAGCGGAGGGTCTGGGCTTCTCCGAGGGACGCACTTTGGCGGGGCTGGCAACAGGTTGCTGCTGGGGCTTCGTCTCTGTGGGCGAGACAAGACCGGCTGCTGCCATCGCTGCGCGCACTTCGGCGCGGAAGTCGCGGGCGGGTTTGGTGGAGCTCACAGATTTTGCGGCGGGGGTCTCGACCACAGGGCGCTGAGGCGTCGTGGATGAGGTGGACTTAGCCTGGATGACAGGAGTGAGTGTCGGCTTGGTTGTCACGAGCGTTGGTACGGGTGCGGACACCGGAGCAGTTGCGCTCGTCGTCATCGGTCTCTGTTCCCGGTCACGGTGTTCGAAGCGGCCACGCCCTCTGCTACGGCCGCGGTCATGCTCAAGAGCACGCTGAGGCGTTGTGGACGGGGCGGCGGCCTGAACGGGAGCAGGTGCAGGAGCGGTGATGATCGGTTGTGCAGCCACCGCGGGTTCAGCCACACCGTTTTCCTGATGATGGATATGTCCATGCACGTCGATCAGATCGGGTTGCTGGCGGGCGGGTGTCCCAGGACGGAGGCGCGAAAGGTCGGTCTTTACTCCCTCCAGCGATGGAAGGAACATGAGGCGAAGAGCGCACCACCACAGATATTCAGCATCGGGTCCCTTGAAGTCATCGAGGTCCAGAAGGCCATGAGCCAGCTCGTTGCGCATGTTGGAGCCAAACTTCTCGACAAGCAGGCCTCTGAGATCGAACATGAGGTCGCGCCCGAAAACACGTTCAGCTTCGTCCATGTCCAACAGGGCTCCCAGGACGCGCTCCTGCTCGACGTTGCGCATATCGATCTTGCTGGTGACGACGCCGGCCTTCTTCAGGACAAAGCGTACGGCATTTTCGACCTGCGGCGTCAGCAGTGAGACTGCAACGAGGAAATCGCCATTCATGCCGGCATCCATGCCACGGGCGAAGATCTCCTCGCGGCCGACAGGCACGAATGGGTTATCTGTCGTGAAGGCACGCCAGTCATCCAGTCTGACGACATGTTCTGACAGGACCTGACGACGAGCGGGATCGAGCAGCGCGAGCACGGCGATCTGACGGTTGCGGGCAGCCTCCTGGTACAGTTCGGCTTCCTTGGCCGTGCGGATCTCGCGGGTGTCGCCCGTGAAGGCGGCGGGAGCGTGAGAGGCAGCCTTTCCCTCCTGATCCATTCCGACAGTGCTAATGAGGTACTGGAACGGCATCCGGCCCGTCTTGGCGTCGACCTGCTCCTCCAGTTCTGCTGGTTTGGGTGTTTCGGCCAGATTGGCGAGAGCAACCAGGGCTCCGCGCAGGTTCTTGTTCTTGACCTGGTCACGTGCCCATTGAGTGATTCCGGCCGGATCCATGCGCGACGGCTTCTTCATGGGAGCATCGTTGCGCTTGAGCTCGAGCGCATCGACCTGCTTCTTGAGCTCGATGACAGCCTGTTCGTTGCCCGGGACCTTGGCAAGCGATTCCATGGCGCTGCGCATCAGTTCCAGTGCGTGGTCAGTGATGGGCTGGGCTTCAGACTGCACGACGTCGGCCTGCCTGATGTAGGTGTCGGCGGCGCGCTTGAGAGCAATTTCCCTGTTCTTGTCCTGCCCTGCGGCAGTTTCGCAACGAGCTTTGACCTGCCAGTACAGGCGGGCGGTTTCCCACTGTCCGGCGGCTTCGCAATGCTGTGCGCTTGTCCCGCAGATGCTGGCAAACCGGGAGGCGTTGCCTTCGCCGGCGTCCAGCAGCAGGTTGATGAGCTTGGCCCACCAGGGCGTCGGCTCCTCAGTGCCAAACTCACTAAGCTGTTTCTGAAGGTAGTCGATGGTCTTGCGGTATGCCTTGGTCTCCTTGCCCAGGAAGACGGCGATGTCGAAGGAACGCTTCAGGCGATCGTAACCATCCGCCCACTGAACGACGTCCTTGAGATGAAGGGCGCTGCTCAGATAGCTGTCGACAGCCAGGCTTGCGACACCGGCGTCACCCTGACGCACCCAGAGGATGTCGGCCAGGCGGGACCGCAGTTCCGCGTCCTGGACGGTCTCGATGAGCTGTTTGATCACGCGCAGCTCGTCGGTCGAGAAGTCTTCAGGGAGCGGCGTGCGCGAGTACTGAAGATCAGCGGCGGGGACGAATGGGTCGCGCGACGGGGTCTCGAGCTTGAGTTCGGGCGAAGCGACGGCACCGAGGAACGTGTAGACGGCCTCTGTGCGCGAGTCATGCGCCTTGCCTGCTTCCTGCGCCCGCTGGTAGAACAGTTTGGCGTACACCGAGCACAGTTTCTGGTCAGCTTCGACCAAGACTTGTTGCCAGGCTGTGCGGTCGATGTCTTCTTTCTTGATGACGAATCTGGTGATTGACACGGGTTCCTCCGGGTGGATGGGTGGTGTGGGAGATATCACGTGGAAAAGGGGAAGCTGATACCGGGAAGCAGTTTCCTGAGAGCGCGCACAAACGTCTTGAACTCGTCGCTTGTGCTCAACTGACCAGAGACAGTGACACGCTTCGCACCACTATCCAGTGCGATTCGCCAGAACACAGGCTGGTCGGCCTGCTGCACGCGACCCCAGTTCCAGACATTCGCCTTGTCGACGGCACGCCAGAAACGCTTCCATGCTTCAAGGGACGGTTGAAACGCGATCTGAGGCTCTGAGCCTGCGCGCGCGTACAACGTCCCCGCCTCCCAGTGGACCGTTACGGTCCGCGAGGTGCCGCAGCCGAGCGCCACTTCCACAGTGACGGGCTCAGCCGGCTCGATAGCAAAAGTCATACAATCCTCCTTGCGGCCAAAGCGCTGTCCCACGGCAACGAACGGCCACACGCACGACTCGGGGGTGCGATCGCCCGTGCACTCGGCAGCTCAGGAGTCCCTTTCAGGACCCGCAGGCGCCCGTGCACCTTTCCTAGTATATCGGATTTGTGGCGCGACAACAGGCACGGGTTTGTCACACGCGGTGAGGTCACGGCTGTGAAAGGAAGTCGCCCGGCGGGGAAGCCGGGCGATGTGGAGGGAGGAGAAGAGGCGAAGGTGGTCTAGCCTTCGTTGTGTTGTCCTGTTGGCTCAACTGAGGTCCAGCTCTTGCCGACCGAACTCTCAGTTTTCTACTGCCACTTGTGCTACACGCCTCCCGAAACATTCGTACATGGTCATCTTCATCACTCCATTATTCGCGCATGGAGATCAGTCATTCCCGCGAAAGCGGAGACCCAATCCTGTTTGTCTATTTGTCATTCCCCCCCGAGCACTTTCTTCCCTCGCATCCTTTTGTCCAAGATGCGAGGCGTTCTTCAATGCGAGGGGTGCTCTCGGCGAAGGCGGGAATCTAGTCCTATTCCATTCTTGGCCAGACCCCCATGGCCGTTCGGCCGGGTGTTGACACACCGGCAGCTGAGAAGAAACGCGGTTCTCAGGACAGGGGCGCTTTCGCGGAGCTAGACCGACCAGACCCGGGCGCGTTACTTGATCAGCGCCAGTGGTGTGAGCTCGACTACCTGCTTGGGCATATTGGGCGTCACCTGAATTTCACTGCCCTGTCTGACGACGGCCAGATCGGCGGGCAGGGTCTTTATGAACTCGTCGACCGTGGGTGCCCCTTGCCAGCGAGCACTTGTACTGAGACTATAGTGGGTGGGGATAAAGGTACGGACCTTGGCTCGCTGCAAGAATGGCACAAGTTGGTCTGATGGGATGACATAGCCGTCGATATTGGCGAGGAGGACATCGGCATTCTCTATCGCCGCCAGGACGTCAGGGTCGGTGATGGGACCCGAATCCCCCAGATGCACGATCTTGACTCCGCCGATCTCGAACACAAAGACAACGTGGGGATTCGTCGACGGACCGGATGGCGAACCTTCGAAACCGGCATAGCCGGTGATCTTGACCGGGCCGACCTGGTAGGTTCCCGGGGCCGTGATGAGTTGGGGCGTACCGCCGACCCCTGCGACATTGTTGTGGTCGGGATGAGTGTGGCTCACGGTAACGGCATCTGCCTGCAGGTCCTTCGGCAATACGTCCAGCCCGATCGGATGCGCAAAGTCGCCATAGGGATCACTGACAATGCGCGTGCCATCTGGCGCGGTAATCAAGGTGCATGAGTTCCCGATAAACTGGAGCGTTACAGGTGCGGGTGCAGGGGCCGTAGCAGCGCAGCCCACCAGCAAAATCGGCAACACACAGAACATCAGGGCAACAAGATGAGATGGTTTCATGTTGAACTTGCCTCCTTGTTGGAATGGTGTGGAAACACGTTGGTTGAACATCCGCAATCACCGTCCTGTCATTCCCGCGCAGGCGGGAATCTATCTTTGCCGTCAGGGTTGTCTGTCAGCCTGGCAACTACTCATGAGTCTGCCCTCCGGCTGCATTAGGCGTGGATATCAAATACGGCCTGCACCAGGCGGCCGAACGCGTAAGAGGCTGCTGCGGCGCCAAGGCCAGTGATGACCATCTCGCGGATCTTGCGCCGGAAGGCGTTGCTACCGGCGGTCAGGGTGATGATGCTGGCGACCGTGGCAAGGGCAAGCCCTGCGAACAGGACGCTGAAAATCAGCGCCGTGAACGAATTCCGCGCGAAGAAGTAGGGGAGGACGGGGAACAGCAGTCCGATGAGATAGGCAGTGCCGGTGAACAGGGCGCTACGGATCTCGTTGACGAACGTGTTTTCGGTGAGGAGCCCGATCATTGCCTCTTTGTTCGATGCCAGCTTGCTGGCGATCTCATCGGTCAGGTCGGCGGGCATGCCGGATTCAGTCAGCTTCCTGGCCAGTTCTGCTTGCGCCCGCCTGGGTGCGACACTGAACAGGAGGTCGGTCTTGCGCCGAATACCTTCATTGACCTGGCGCTGACTGCTGACTGAGACCCAGGTCCCGATAGCCATAGACAGAGCGCCGGCAAGGCCGACGACGAGGCCGTTGACGCCGACGATCTGCGGACGCGTCGGGTAGACGGCCGAGAGGCCGGTGACAGCACCAAGCAGTTCGACGAGACCGTCGTTCATGCCCATCACGAAATCGCGGACGTTGTCCTTGGGCAATGCGTTGAACTGCGATTCCAGCTCTTCCTCGTGACCAAGCTCGTCCTCGATGATATGGGCGATGTCGGTCTTCTCGGTCTCTTCCAGGGCTGCGGAGTTCAGGAACTCATGGTATGATTCCACAGCGGTTGCCTCGGTGATTTCGAGGAGGGACAGATAGCGACGTGTCCCCAGCATCCGGCGCAGGAGTCGCGCCCAAGCGAAGGAGAACCACGATGGTTCGGCGGTGGTGATGCCGCGCTTGAGAAGGAACGTGCGCCAGAAGGCCATGTGGAAGTCCTCGACCCGAGCCAGCTCCGCAAAGCGCTCCCGCAGGGTGGGGGTTTTCTCGGACCCGGCCAGGTATGCATATAGACGCGATGCACTCCGCTCGTCGGCATAAAAGTTCCTCGCTTTGGTTGTTTCATTGATCATAGAAGACCCCTCTCGGACTGGCTAGAATTGTGAAGACCATTGTACCTGGTACCAAGGGAATTCACAATTCAGCGGTGGAAGGTGTGGCGGAGGACAATCGCCTGCTGGGGGCACATCTCGTGGCAGCAGTAGCAAAGCACGCAGGTCCTCCGGTTGAACTGCGGGTACGGCGCGAGCTTGATTGCCTTGGCAGGGCACCGCTGGGCGCAGATGCCGCACTTGATACATTTCGATGTCTCGACCATGGGGATGGGTCGATTGGAGGCGCCGACGATGCGCTGAAGTGTTGCTGCGATGGACACCACTGCACCACCAAGATAGCTGCGAGGCCTCGCGAACGCCGGCTGGATCGGTGTGAGGTCGCCCACTGCGAGTGTCCCGTCGGGGACAGGAACGACATGTGACAGCGGCGTGAGTTCCCAGTCGATACCCATCATGCGGCACATGGCCCAGTCCGCGAGGACGGGATCGTCCGCGACGATGACAGCGCGCAAGTGTCTGGGCCTTCCTGCCGACGGTCCCTCACCGTCCATGCCGAGGATGCCATCCATGACGATCCGTTCATGGATGGGAAGGCTCGTGTGGAGGTCCAGCAGGCACCTGGCAAACTCGTCCCCGGACGGGATCATGTGGAGACCCGTGCGCTCGGCTTTGGGCGTGAGTCCGAACAGGTTCTTGACGGCGCCCGTGACCAGTGTCAGTGAATGGGTTTTCGCCTTGGGCAGGTTGAAGAGGACCTTGCACTGCCACAGCAGTTCGGGCAGGGTGACAGGCCGGGGGCTCCGTGGGTGCTCGATATGGACGTGCCTGAACCCGTACCGGTCAAGGTTGGAGATGGTGACCCGATTGTCACCGGCGTATTCCTCGAGGCCGAAGTCGGCAGCCAGACGTTCGGTGGGGACAAGGTTGCCCGGGATATCGCCGACGATGACATGCAGTCCGTGTCCGAGCAGAAACCGGACGAAGGCATGGATGAAGTGAGGGTTGGTGGCCAGCGCCCGTGCGGGCTCTGCTTCCTGCAGGATGTTGGGTTTGACGAGGACCGTGTCGCCAGGAACGAGCCCGCCCAGAAGGAAATCCTGGCGGCTTTTGAACACCTCTCCCAATCGTATTTCATCGTAGTCGTCGAGCCGGTCGATCCATGCCTGCATACGTGCCTCCTGTCGTGTATCAACAGGATAGCAACAGCAGCCCGTGACTCAACCCTGTTGCTGCACGGGGACGGGTTCGCGAACGGCTCTGAGCGCGTGGCGTGTCGGCAGGAGGAAAGCCAGCACCACCAAGACGACTGTGACACCGAGCAGCAGGTGATACGCTGACGTAATGCTGGTGTGTTGTGCCCACTGACCCAGAAAGATGACGACGACACCGCCGAGTCCCCAGGAAAGGCCCATGATGGAAGCGGAGACGAGGCCGCGGTGGTTCGTGACCAGTTCGTGCGCGAAAACGATGTTGGAGCTCAGGGTGAAGCAGCTGAAGAAGCACATGGCCGGGAACCAGACGATGCTGGTCGAACCGGTCAGAACGAACATGAGGAGGGTCACAGCCACGCCGGTCGCTCCGATGAGGTTGATCGTCCTGCGGCCGATGTGGTCGGAGAGCTCGGCCCCAATGACATTGGCAATCGCGCCAACAAGCGAACCGACAGCGAGGTAGACGCCGGCTTTGCCCGGCTGGAATCCGAGTTCCTGGAACAGCAGGGGCAGCAGGACGGTGACGCCGTTGTAGACCATCGCAGTGAGCATGGCGTTGGCGACAAGCATGAGGTACCCTTTAAAGGCAGGGCTGTCTATCATGCCACCGCCGTTGCCGTTTCGTGCCGCTGCGACGGGGTCCTCCTGTGGCGGGAGAGCGAACACCTGGAAGAACGCCAGCGCGATACCAGGGATGGCCAGGATCCAAAAGCGCTCGAGGTGCAGCAACCCGAAGAGAGGAATGACAGTCAGCGAGCCGACAAAGGAGCCCATGGACCCACCAAAGTTGAAGACGGACATGAACCGACCCTTATTCGTCGAGGACAGCTGACTCGTACCGGCGGCTCCCTGTGGATGAAACATCGCAAGCGACAGAGCAATGGCGGTGAAGATGAGCAGGAGCAGGCCGAAGCTGCGGGCAACAGGCAGCAGTGCCAGCGAAACGGCCGCGAGGATGGAAGAGGCGATGACAAACACGTTAGCGTGCCGCATGCGGTCGGACAGCAGGCCGAAGATCGTCTGGACAAGGCCCGAGACAATGGGGAGACTGGCCCCGAGTGCGGCAGCCTCCGCCAGAGAGAAACCCAGATGGGTGCGAAAGACAGGAACGAGAGGGGGAAGGAAGGCGGCGTACCATTCGACGAGGAAGTGACCACCGGAGATTGCAAGCAGTGCTTTTCGTATACGGATCATCGTTCGGCTCTCTCCTGGAGCATGCGAAAAAGGCAACCTCGGAGCGAGCAGACGAGTCCGCCATGAACGCGAGCAATGTTCCGCGCGAGGCTACCTTCTTCTGTGATTAGTATAGCAAACCTTCAAAATATGTCAACATCCGAAATACCTTAGGTTGCATGCCGCTTTTGGACATTGGTGAATCAGTGTGCAACATCCAGACTTCTGTCTAGAGGTTCCACGGTAGGTGTGGCAGTTCGGTGTTGGCGATCCCGGTCACTCATCCCCGACGAACCTGTCTCCGGCAATCCCTCTGAGCAACCGACGCAGCTCACGTGGGTCCGTATGACCGTCGACCTGCAAGGATATCTCTCCAGTCATCGTGCTGAGCATGAGCTTGTGGGGAGGCTCTCCGACGGTACGTTGCCCGAAGCGGTCCGGAGAAGGAGTGCCCTGGAGCAGAGTGATCTCTTCGATGTCGGCGTAGCCCAGCGCACGAGCCGTTGGCAGTTCCACCAGGACATCGGCCAGTATCATCCCGACATACCCGTCAATGAGCGCGAACGGCGCCTGGGCAGCGTACCACATCTGCTGGAAACGGCTTGCTCCCTGCGCTTTTGCGTCGGCCGTTCTTGTCTCGCGAATTCTGCGGACTTTGGCTTGGTCGAACGGGGCAAGCACGACAAACGAGCGGGTCAGCAGCATGGTCAGCCCGACGGACTTGAAGGCGCCCTGCCGTTCGATCGCCTGACAGGCGAGGAGGACGGTTTCCACTTCAGGGGTATCCATCAGAATCTCAAGTCCAGGATGAGCACGAAGATCGAGACGAGAACCATGAGCACCGAATAGGGTATGGCAGACACGGACTCTTTTGCACGACTCGCGGATTTCCAGCTGATGTAGAAGACAAGAAACAGCGCGGGGACGAGCATGCCCCAGTAGTCGGTGCGCGCTCCGAAGCGCCAGAACAGGGCTCCCATGATAGCCGTACAGACGGCGGCAACAACCGTCACCAGTAGTTCACTAGCCCATCGCTTGCTCATGTTGACCCCCTCTCAAGCATCTCGTCCAGAACACACGTGCACTGTCAGGATAGTCCAAGGTGGCCGACGGTCAATGACAGGTGACCTCTGAGCGGGTGACGGAGAGAAGGCGGCACACATCTTTTCCACTCCGCAGGATGTGTAACGTTCGGACGCGGCGACCGTAGATTAGACGTGGAGGTGATATCGATGGGATTGATTCTTGTACCGTTTGGCATTGTTGTCGCCGCGCTTCTTGTGGTGGGAGCCGTCACAGGAGCTGCATTCAGGTTCGTGTGGATTGTGCTCAGACTCATCTTTGTGTTGTGCTTCTGGTGGCTGCTCCTGCTCATTGGCGGCGTTGCCCTGCTGAGATCTACCCTGCACTGACCGGGGCATCGTTCGCATATGGCACGTCAAGGCGCCCGGATTCTCCGGGCGCCTTGAACATCCTTGGTCATGTGAGCTGGCTGCAATGCCGCAAACGCTGTCAAGATGGAGCGTATGCCCCCCTTCTCCTTGATATCTTTACAGGAGACTATTGACTGACACCAAATGTTTCCTACTCTTAGCTTATCAAAGTAAGGGGGAACCGTGATGAAGAAGATAACCAACAGCAAGCGTATGGAGCTGGTTCTGGCGAGGCTACAAAGCTACTGGGAAACTGAAGATCCGCGTCGAGTCGGCGGTCTGACTGAATCTCAGCTTTTGTTGCTGCTCTCACTTTCGGAACATCCTGGATGCCGCGTGCAGGACACTGCCGAACGGCTTGACCTGACTGCTCCGACTATCAGCATCGGGGTCCGCAGACTGGAGAAGATGGGGCTGGTGCAGCGCGATGCCGATCCTGACGACCGGCGTGCCGTGTGCCTGCTTCTGTCGCCACAGGGCAGGAAAATTGCCTCCAAGGCACGTTCTCTGCGTGCAGCAAAATTGGAGACAATGCTCTCCAGGCTGGCAGTGGACGAGCAGGAGTCGTTTCTCGAGATGCTGGAGAGGGTGATTCCAGAAGCTGATTAAGGGCACGTTGCCGTAGCCTGTTGATAAGATGGGGGAGGTTACCGTGAATGCACGACCTGTTTCTGCCGACACCACCTGGATGGGAGCGGTCGATTGGGACCGCAGGCTGTTCGACTCGCTCATTCCACTGCCCGAAGGAACCAGCTACAACGCGTATCTTGTTCGAGGGAGCGAGAAAACGATATTGATCGACACGGTGGATCCGGCCAAGGTCGATGTCCTGATGGCTCAACTCGATGCGGTTGACCATCTGGACTATCTTGTCGCCCAGCATGCCGAACAGGATCACAGCGGCTCCATCCCCGCCGTCCTTGCGCGGTATCCTAAGGCTATCCTCGTGACGAATCCGAAGGCAAAGGAGCTGCTGCAGGAGCATCTGGACATTCCGGACGAGCGGTTCAGGACGGTCGCCGACGGCGAGACCCTGTCGCTGGGCAACAAAACCCTGCGGTTTATCTACCTGCCATGGGTTCACTGGCCCGAAACAATGGGCACGTACATTGAAGAAGACCACATTCTGTTCTCGTGCGATTTTCTCGGCTCACACCGAGCGCAGACGGGCCTGTTCGCCGAGAGGGATGTGGTCATGCATGGCGCCAAGCGCTACTATGCCGAGATCATGATGCCGTTCCGCAGCTTCGTCATCAAGAATCTGGATAAGCTGGCCGGCACGCAGGTCGACATGGTCTGTCCCAGCCATGGTCCTGTCTACAAAGATCCGACGTTCATCATGGAGGCTTACCGCGAGTGGGCAGGGGGGCCTCCGCACAATAAAGTCGTCATCCCCTTTGTCTCCATGCACGGGAGTACGCTGAAGATGGTCGATCACCTCACGGCGGCCTTAGCCGACCGGGGTGTCGACGTTGAGCGGTTCGATCTGACGACCGCCGATCTGGGTGAGGTCGCCATGTCCCTCGTGGACGCTGCGACCATTGTCATCGGTACTCCTGCTGTGCTGACAGGTCCGCACCCCAAGACCATCGAGATTGCGTACCTGGCCGGAGCTCTTCGTCCCAAGGCGCAATTCGTGTCTATCGTCGGATCGTTTGGATGGGGACAGCGCATCGTCGACGTGCTGGGCGGGCTGATCGCTCCCCTGAAGGCTGTGGTGCTGACACCGGTTCTTGCAAAGGGTGACCCTCGTGCCGCCGACATGCAGGCCATTGATGTGTTGGCGGACACGATTGCGGCCAAGCACCACGAAGCTGGCCTTCGCTGAGCGACAGCTTCTTTATATGTGACAACCCCCGGCCTCACCACAGCCGGGGGTTGGCTTTTGTCTTTATGTTCTTCATGTTTCCCGCTAAGGTGACGGGTACCTGAACACACGAAATGTTATTTCACGTTGGTCAGAGGTTGCTATGGGTTACTTGGCTTCACCGGCACCCACGTCGCTCCACCGTCCGTCGTCGTGAAGAGCTTGCCGCTTTCGTCGACGCCCCAGCCGGTCGTAGCATCGATGAAAGAATAGGTCCTGACATCGGGGTTGTTTGAGACAGGACCCAGTGTCCAGGTGCCACCATCATCGGCGGTGCGGTATGACTGCATCACGTGCTTGCCGTCCTGTACGTAGTCGAGCATGATGACACCGCTCTTGTGGTCTCCAAAGAACACAGGGGGATAGGCGTCGGCATAGTAGTCAATCGCAGGGGACAAGCTCTCATATGCAGCAGGAACAGGCAGTGACCACAGTTTCCACGTCACGCCTCCGTCCGTTGTCTTGAACATCAATACATATATGTAGGCACTATAGGAGCACGTCACAAATCCGGTTTCAGGCGTGGAGAATATCATACCGGTCGGATAACCCACTATTCCGTTCATCGTTCCAGCTGCATCCGTCATGCCCGTGATGTCGCCGTCGAAAGAGAAGGTCTTGCCACCGTCGGTGGTCCGGTACAGCGATTTTGCCATCTGTCCAGCGCCAGGCGTCCCAGTAATCATGAGGTAGCCATTCAACGAATCGGCGAAGCTGATCTTGAGGCCGCCGATATCGTTCTTCTCCCACTCCAGCGTGGTTGTGATCGACGTATTGTTCCATGTCGAGCCCCTGTTGGTCGTGCGGTAGACCACAATCTGTGGCTGATTGTCAGTGCCGGAATTCGTTGCGACAAACGCCGTCTGTTTGTCGAGGAAGCAGGTGCCAATCGCGGGGAGGGTCTGTTCGGATATGGGCGCTTGAAAGATGGAAACGTCCGTCCACGTAGCTCCGCCGTCCCCTGTCCTGAAGATCTGGTCGTCCTTGATCAACGCCCATCCGACCTTGCTGTCTATCATCGCGATCTGTGAGAGGTCGCCTGGCTGCGTCATAACGGCTGCTCGTTTCGACTTGGCGAGAGTTGCCACGAGCACGATTGCCACCGCCAGCACTGCCACGGTCGAAACAACAACTGCTGTTCTTGTATTCTTGTTCACCAAAATCGCCTCCAAGCGTCTACTGCAAGTCTATTTCGATCACCCTGGTCAGCTGACATACCGCGCCAGACAACCGATCTTACCCATCTGAGACGTCACATCATCTCACGAAGTTCCCGATCGTCCGCACGACATGGGGGACGGCAGCCTTCGCAGGTACAACGATCGTGTGTTTTAGTCGTTGTACCCGAGCAGATGCTGATCCAGCTACCTGGCCTTTGCCTGGTTTGCCACGGCAGCAGCAGCCCTGGCGACGGCCTCGGAGTCGCCGAGGTAGGCGTGGCTGATCGGCTTGAGGTGGTCGTCCAGCTGGTACACGAGCGGGATGCCTGTCGGGATGTTGAGTTCCACGATGTCGTCGTCGCTGATGTCGTCGAGGTACTTCACGAGGGCACGGAGCGAGTTGCCATGGGCGGCGATGATGACCTTTCGGCCGGCCTTCACCGACGGGGCAATTGTCTCCTCCCAATAGGGAACGAACCGTGCAACGGTATCCTTGAGACATTCTGTTACCGGCAGTTCTTCAGGGGAGACGTCCGCGTAGCGGGCGTCATGCCCCGGCCAGCGGTCATCCGACCTCTCAAGAGCAGGTGGCTGGATGACGTAGCTGCGCCTCCACAGCTTGACCTGTGCGTCGCCATACTTCGCGGCTGTCTCTGCCTTGTTGAGTCCCTGCAGGGCTCCGTAGTGACGCTCGTTGAGCCGCCAGCTGCGCACCTGAGGGATCCACATGAGGTCCATCTCGTCGAGGACGATCCACAGCGTGCGGATGGCCCGCTTGAGGACCGATGTATATGCCAGGTCGAACGTGAACCCGCTCTCCTTCAGGAGCTTGCCTGCGTCGTGTGCCTCGGCAATTCCCTTGTCAGACAGGTCGACGTCGGTCCAACCGGTAAACCGGTTCTCGTTGTTCCATGTGCTTTCACCGTGCCGGAGCAATACTACTTCGTACATGTGTCTCCTCCTCGGAAGCTCGATTCTTCTTCAGCATAACGGATGCATTAAGGACATCGTGAAACGTATGTGGAAGGACGGATTACATCAGCGGTTCGCGATCGACCGCTCGAGGCGTCCGCGCGCGAGAAGGAGTGAAATGGCTACGACCTGCACGGCGATGCCGGGAAGGCCCGTGACGATGGCGGCAAGGACGTAGGCGACAGGTTCAGCCTTCAGGCCGATGGATGGTCCCACCAGGGCGACTGCGAGACCCAGGGCGATTCTGCCTGCCGTCATGGCGAGAAGGAGGGACCAGAGAGGCGCGAGTCTCCAGCGATGATGTGCAAATCCAGCGGCCAAACCGTAGACAGTCAGCTCGACGACCATGGGTGGCAGGATGGCAACCGCTGGCATGCCCGTCATGAGTGTGTTGAGCAGGGGTGTGGCAATGCCGAGGAATGCCCCTGCAACGGGACCCACCAGCAATCCGCCCAGCAGGACCGCATAGTGCATCGGCAGGAAGGCCCTGCCGCCCGCCGCTCCCAGCAGGGAGTGAAACACTATGGGCAGCAGCAGCCCCACGGCCAGCAGCAGACCGGTGGTCGCCAGGGTTCGGACAGGAAAGTGTCGTGTCATCGGTACCTCGATATCCAGCAGGATGGATGCCCCTCACTATAGGAACAGCTCACGCGGCTGTCAACCCGTGTTCCGGGGGCACATGGTGTAACAAAAAAGGACCCAGCCGCATAGCGGCTGGGCAGAGGAACGGACAGGTCTGGCGTTCTAGAGGTGCCGGGCGATGTCGTCCTGGGAGTCGGTCTGCTGGGCAGGGGGCTGTGGCGGAACAGGCGGGTTCCGCGGGTACGACGGAGGTGGGGAAACCTGATTGCGGTCGCCACTCATCGATGTGATGTATAGGGCTGCTCCACCCGCGATCAGGAGGACGGGCACGACGATGCGGCCCGCCGTACCAAGGTGGAACCCTCCGATGCCGAGAACAACCTCGAAGAAGAGACCGAAGGCAACAAACAGAACGAGCGCAACCTGCATAGTCTTCTCACCCTTGTGAACCTCTGTCACGTCACCGGCGCGCTTGCCCCACAGGTACTGACCGAGGCCGATACTTCCTGGAAACAGAAGAGCCCACGCATAGGCCCAGCTCTGCCATTGCCCCGTGATATTCTGGATGAAGAGGATGATGCCCGTCACGGCGACAATGCTGCCAAAGGTGACCAGGCCTTCGTTGCTGCGGTGCGTATCGCGGAAGCCGAGAGCCATGATAAGTCCGCCGGGAACGATGATCCAGAAAGGCCACAGCCAGGCTTCCACGTCGATATGGATAAACCTGGCGACCAGGATCCAGGCGCCCACGGCCAGAAGCAAGAGTCCAAGGGCTCTTGTGTTACGCTCGTGCTGTTCGTTGTTGTTCATCTCGTACCCCCTTGTGCAGGCTGCAAAAAGACCTGGACTCAGGCCCGTCGAAAGGGTTGAGCCGGCTCATGCACCATTCACCTCATATACGGCAGACAGGCTGGTAAGTTACATCGGAGTTTCTGCCTGTGCAGCCAGGGAGAGTTCGAGCTCGTGCGCCCAGCGTTGAGCCCGTATGGTGATACTGCTCAGTCCTGCTGCAACGGGGTCGACGAAACTGAGAGTGCCCACTATGACACCCGATGTGCCCAACATACGGGTGACATGTTTAAATGCGGACCCCGGAGAGTTGCGATAACTGCAAAAGAGCGCGACGCGCTTGCGTGCGAGAGGGGCTGCCCGGATATAGCTGCGAAGCACGGGACTGAATGTGCCGAGCCAGACAGGACTGCCCAGAATGATGAGGTCATAGGTTGAAGCGTCGTGTTGGGCAAGGATCAGCGGAGGCTTCTGAGACAGCAGCAAATAGCGCAGTGTCCAGAAGTAGTGCCGTGCTCCTGTCCCCGAGGGCTCCCCGACTGCCCGGAGTTCCTCCAGATCTGCCTGTGCTGCCTTGGCGATCTGTTCGGCGATGGTCCGCGTGTGGCCGGCGGAGGAGTAATATGCAACCAGGACCTTGAGCTGTTTCCCTGCGACCTGCATGGGCTTCCTCCCAGCGGAACGACCTCCGCAGGACGTAAGTATATGCAGCTTTGCCCTGCTTGCCACGCTCACGCATCAACTCATCCAGATGACATACACAAGCTTCAATTGGGCCGCGGTTGTTCAACCGCGGAAACATGCACTCGTGCGACTGAGGTTGATGTGCAGGCTGGCAAAATCGACGCGCCCCAGCAGAAGGCCGATCGGGGGCATCAGGATGTCACCCACGAGAGATGTGATGACCTTGCCGACCGCGTCGCCAATGATGACGGCGACGGCCAGGTCGATCATGCTGCCCTTAAGAGCGAACTTCTGCTGCTTCCGTCCTCGCAGCACGTCATTCCTGCCCTTGCTCCGTCATTCCCGCGCGCCTATCTGTCATTCCCGCGAAAGCGGGAATCCATTCCCATTTATGCGACCGTCATTCCCAAGGGCCTTCTGCCGTGTGATAGGGAGAACAGGTCTCACCCCAGCATCTTCTGAACCTCTTGTCGGGAACGCCCACTGCTAGACAACTGATAACAAGGCGATCACCGCGATGCCGACACATGTCACGACATGCTTGACAAAAGTGGTCAAAAGCTAGAATGCTGGTGGCGGACGGAAATGCAGAGTCTCTGCTCGTTCGCCAGCTGATTAACAGCGCTGTAGTTTGTCCGGCCCGACCAAAGGAGGGCGAGATGAATGCATGTGTGGTTCGCTTTCAGATAGCGTTCCCATTCATGCGAACCATGAGTCCCGCATCAGGGCGACCTCGAAGCCGGGTACTGTTACCTCATTGCCGAAGGTACTCAACGTAGACCAGCTTGATCAAAGGAGGCACGATGGCCGAGAACAATGTGAGTCTGGTGTTATTGGAGACGTCTGGCAACCAGGCATACATCTATGCTACGAACAAGCTTCGGGAAAACATGGGGGCGTCGGAGCTTACAAGGTTGGCAGGGACCAAGTGGGTGCTCGATGCAGTCAAGAAACTGACCCATCAAGATTTGTACCGCGAGGACCCGGAGGAGTTGCAGAGGGCTCTGACCAACCACCTACAGAATCCCCCGATCGAGGAAGACGGTACGTTGGTGGAAGTGGTCGAAGCCGCTTCGGGCAAGGCACTGCTACTAGTCCATGATGAGACCGATGATGGAAAGGTAGCCAGAGGCATTGTCAGTGAAGTTACGCTGAGAGCACTGACCGAAGCACCTGGCCTAGACATCAAAGGGGTGGTGGTCCAGTTTGACTGGTCTGCTCCGTGCAGCGTTCCTGATGCACTGAGGAGGGCATACCATCGGTACGAGGAACTCAGGACGAGCCGCCCTGGACCGGAGTCGCGGTTTTTGCGTCTGCCTGTGGTTGCAGAGTGCGCGACTAGCGGCATGCCCGCATCTGAGGTCGACGAGGGTGAAGAGAACGACGAGAAGGAATCTGCAATCTCAATGCAGACCAGAGCCAAGAGAGATGTTGCAGGTGCAATCCAGGAGAGGACCACAGATGTAGATGCTCCTAGGGAGTGGCGGTTCGCGTACAAACTCAGCGACGATGGCTGGTTGGCGATCGTGCATGCCGACGGCAATGGACTTGGGCAGGTGTTTCTACACTTTGAGGATTTCTGCAAGGATGACGGTATTCCCGTGACCAACAGGAAATATGTCGATACCCTGCGTGCGTTTTCATGCGCAGTCGACGTATGCACACACAAGGCGTTCGCAAGAGCCGTCGAGAGCATCGTCCCGTACGTGAAAGGCAAAGACGCTGACACGAACACTCTGCCAATGCGTCCACTGGTCTTGGGCGGTGACGACCTGACTGTCATCTGTGATGCAAAGATTGCCCTGCCCTTCGCTGAAGAGTATCTTCGACGATTCGAGGAGATGACGATGCAAGAAGATGTCATCACGCCAATTGCCAAGAGGATGACCCGGGGAACAATAGAAAAAGCTTGGCTGTCGGCATGTGCTGGCGTTGCCATTGTGAAGCCACACTACCCCTTCTTCGCTGCCTACAGCCTGGCCGAGGAGCTGGTCTCATCTGCCAAGGGCTCCAAGAAGAAGATGCTGCAGGAACAAGATGAGAATCTCACATGGTCATGGCCATGTTCCGCGCTGGATTTTCACGTCTTGTACGACTCGAGTTCGATGGAGCTGAAGGATATCCGGGACAAGCTCACAGTGGATAATGGTGCAACCCTGCTCTACGGTGCGCCATATCTCGTGACGCCACAGAAAAAGATGGACAGTGTTGGGGAAGGGCAGAGAGAATGGGCTGCCCTTCATTCATGGGAGCAACTGAAGACACGCGTAGAGGTGCTTCGGCAGAAAGACGAGGAAGGCAGGTGGAAGCTGCCCAGCAGTCAGATTCACGAGCTGCGCGCTGCACTGTTCGGCGGCAGGGCAGCCGCCGATCGTTCCTTGCAGCTGATTGCGCACCGGTATCCCGTGGCAATAGCTCTCATGGACAGAAACCGATCCTCGCTGTTCGAGAGGAGCATCAAGCTCAATGGACCTAAGGGCGCGGGGTATGTTTATGTGACACAGCTTCTTGATGCCATGGAGATGAAAGACTTCCTGCCCGTTGAAGACAAGGGCACAAAGCCAGATAAGAAGGGAGGCAATCAGTGATGGGCACGGGCTGCGGAGAGTTTCTGGCTCTGAAGTTTCATCTAAACATGCTGTCAGATTGGCACATCGGTTCCGGGTACGGCCGCCACGGCGATGTGGATGCACTTGTAACTCGTGATGCCGACGGATTGCCCTATGTCCCTGCTAAGACACTGACTGGCATCTTGCGGGACGCGTGTGAACAGGTAGCGTTTGGTCTGGATGAAGGCAAGAAGAACGGTGCCTGGTCGGCGTGGGTCGACTATGTCTTTGGCAGTCAGCCAGCAGTGGACGGCCGTTTGCAGCGGCCGGTACCAGCAGCTCTCTCTGTTCGATCCGCTTGCTTCTCGGAGGCGATTCGCGGGCAACTGGACCCGACGTTACGTGAGGACACGCAGTTGGTTGAGGCTTTGCGCACGGTTGTCACGTTCACAAAGCCAGGTGTCAAGCTGAAGATCGAAACTGGGCAGGCTGAAGAAGACTGCCTGCGCATGGAAGAGATGGTGCGCGGTGGAACAGTGCTCAATGCTGACGCGTTGATGCATGTGACCGGGCTATCCACAGATCGGCAATACTGTGCTCTCGGCTTGCTGGCAGCCGGATGCCGCTTGGCTGAACGGATCGGTGGCAAGCGGCGGCGTGGTGGTGGAAGGATGGAGATTCACATGTCTCTGCCGCAAGAAACCGAGCAGGATCTCATCGACTGGCTAGTGGCTCAGGGTACCGGTATTCCGACTCCATCGCACAGCGAAGCGACAGTGACTTCACTGTCATTGACCGGCGTCCATGATCAGACGACCTGGTGCAGGTATGACGTTACCGTGATGCTGGATTCACCGGTTGTTGCGAGCTCCGCGAAGAAAGGGAACGTTGTCGAGTCACTGGACTACCTGCCAGGAACGTACCTCCTGCCCGTGGTCTCAAAGGCGCTGAGGAAGGCAGGCGTCGACGCAGACTCGGCCATCATCAACGGCGGGGTGCTCGTGTCCAACGCCACGATCGATATTGCTGGAAAGGGGGGCCTGCCGGTACCGTGGGCGCTGTTCCGCGAAAAGTCGTCGGCACCAGATGGCAATGATGCGCAAAACACTCTTCGAGTGGCCCTCGGTCGAGAGAAGCAGTACAAGGGGATCCGCGATGGCTACATCGACTGGGATGGAGAGAGCGTGACCCACAAGAAGGTCAAGATGTTGGCTCGCATACACAACAGCATCGACGACGAGCATCAGCGCCCTGACGAATCCGTGGGCGGCGTCTACACGTATACTGCCATCAGCGCAGGACAGACGTTCCATGCTCGTATCCACATATCGCAGGGCATCCCTCTGTGTGGTGGATTGGAAAAACATCTGAAAGGGGCCAGGGTGCGCCTTGGTTCCTCAAAGAAGGATGACTATGGTCTGGCTCACATTGTTGAAGTCGTCCCGGCGAGCGCAGAAAAAATCGCTGAGCGGACCGACCAGCTGACGGTCTGGCTAACGTCGGATGTACTGCTTCACGAGAAGCGACTTCATCCAGCTGTAACTCCCGATGCCTTGCAGGATCTGTTGGAACACGAGTTGGGCTGCAAACTGGGACCACTTCATCCGGACGATGTGGCCGACGCTCCTATGAACAGCATTGGACGCAGGCGCAGGACCGAGTCATGGCAGACGTCGTGGGGGTTGCCGCGCCCCAGCCTTGTCGGGCTTTGCGCTGGGACGTGTCTCATCTACGAAGTAGTTAGCGTTGAAGACAAAGAGAAGTTCCCAGTAGCACTCTCCAGGCTGCAGATCGAGGGTATCGGCGAGCGCCGCACCGAGGGGTATGGTCAAGTCCTCTTCAATCACCCTATCCTTGACTGCGAGGCTATCACATTTACAGACAAGAGTGATACCAAAAGGGTCCCCAAGAGCCGAGAGGCGATCTCACCCAATCAACAGGAAAAACGGTATCTGAAGATTTTGCGCTCAGCGGCCTTGACCGCCGATATTCGGCGAGCTGCAGCGACGCTCGCGGCAGATGCCATAAAGCGGCGAGCAGCGTTGGGCATCTCTGAGGAGAAGCCGACGGACAGCCAGCTGGGCAACCTGCTTGCCATCGCCTCTACTGTGAAGAAGCCAAATGACTCTATGATCATGACCTGGCTGACAAACAAAGGGGATGCGAAGGATCTTATGGTTGAGAAGTGGGGCAACGATGCCAAAGAGAAGCTGACAACTCTCTTCAGGGAACCTGGCGAAGTCTGGACTCTGCTATTTAAGAAGGAGAACTGGCAGATGCAAGAACTGCTCAAAGAGAAGAGTATCGCAGAGGCCGACAGCACGTGGGCTGAAGCAGTACGAACGCTCCTAGACCAGTGCACCAGATTCGAGAGAAGAGACAGGGAGCGGTCACAGGGAGGGAACCCAAAATGTCGCGCAATGTAAGCATGATCTATACCGTAGTCGGCATTCTGACGGCTAAGACACCGATCCACATGGGTGGACTCGATGGTGGCAACCCGGACAGTGACATGCCGCTCGCGGTGGACGGTCAGGGGCGGTACTACGTCCCCGGAACCAGCCTTGCAGGAGCTCTCAGGCAGTGGACTGAAGTGAATCTGGGGACGGTGGTTGTGCAGTCGCTGTGGGGTTTCCAGGAAGGCAAAGAGGGAAATGCAAGCCTGTTTGCGGTCGAAGACGGGACTATCAGTGAGGGAGTCCTGCCCGAAGTTCGTGATGGTGTTGGCATAGATAAGAAGACGGGCACTGCACGACGAAGGATCAAATACAGCACCACCATTCTGCCGCGTGGAACACAGATAGAGTTCCAGTGTTCGCTTTCGGTGATCCATGACAAAGACAAATCGGACGCGGAAGGTGCGCTCAGACTGCTGCTCGAAGCATTGTTGGATGGGCGCATCCGTCTTGGGGCTCAACGCACCAGAGGCATGGGGAAGGTTGTCCTCAAGAAATGTTTTTCTATCACGCGTTCCAGCCTGAATACTCGTCAAGGGATCATCGATCATCTGCGGGGACTCGACGAGAATGTCAATGTCGAGAGCCTGCCCATTTCCCAGTGCAGTGGCAGCCACCGTATGGAAGTCGTCATTCACTGGCATCCAACTGAACCCCTCATGGTCAAGTCAGGGGTGGATGGGATCGCTGTTGACGGACTGCCACTTGTGGGCGGCATCGACGGCGACCACGTTACTCTCGTCATGCCGGGGAGCTCCATCAAGGGGGTCCTGAGTTCGCGGGCTAGTCTCATTGTTAGAACTGTGACCGGTCAGGAATCTGAGGACAAGTCATCGAAAGCGAGCATAGTCCTGGAGCGCCTGTTCGGGGTATCTCGGGCCACAGCTGTTTCGAAAGATGCTTCGAAGGATGCGGTGGAAGGCATGGGCATGCTGGCTGTCGATGATTGCTACGCGACGGACAGTTTCGAGCGTTGCATGTGGAAGAAGTTCACAACGGCCCTCGACGACAAAGAAGCAAAACAAGCGTTCGCGGGCACGCCTGTAGAAGACAAGATGCGCGAGGTGTACCACGTCGCTATCGACCGTTGGACGGGAGGTGCATCAGATCAGAAACTGTTCAACCAGATAGAACCGCAGGGCATCGCGTGGGAGCCAATCTCCCTTTCCCTGGACTTCTCGCGCCTTGAAGATCAACTGGACTCTCAGAAGGAAATGATGGCTTTGCTCCTGCTGGTTCTGCGCGACATGGCAAGTGGCAGGTTGCAGCTGGGCTTCGGGACGAATCGCGGTATGGGCAGTGTGGCAATTGATCACATTATTCTGACTCCCTCCGGCATTTCCTGGATGAAGGAGGGCGCCGATTTGAACCAGGGCGACATCGCGGCCCTTCCGCCTGCGCTGATCAAGAACCTGCAACAAGCATGGCAGGCTACCATTGCAAACTAGGGAGGCGCAAGATGACAACGCTCTATAGTTCAACACGCGAAGAGGTCACTTTTGACGAGGTCCTGAAGGATAGTGCGACTGTGTTCGATGGAGATGGAACCGCCCTCGTCTACGGCCCAAGGGACTGTGCGTTCGCACGTCTTGGCGCGGGCGGGGAGCTGACATTCTCGCCTGGTCACCCGTGGCCGGAGAGAGAGCCTGTGTTTGAGGCACGCATCTTCTCGCCATCAGCCGAATTGCGCTGGCTCCACCAGGCAGGGGGGATCGGAAGGGCCGCTGTCCTGACCGAGAAGGCTGACCTGCTGGAACGGTTGAAGACATGGAAGAGGCAGAGAGAAATCGAGACGATGGCGCTGGCCGAGGACTCCGACCGCAAAGATATCCAGTATCTTTTGTGGGGCACGGGGACCGGCGAAGACGTTGGGCAGGGGTGGAGCCGGCTTGCCGAGCCTCGGATCGGGACACTCGACGTGCCCGTCGCGGGCGTCGAGCAAAAGAAACATGCTTTCCTGGTGGCCCGCGAGTATATCGTCGCGGAACCAGACAGCGGAAACGCGGAAGTTGTAGAGGAACGGCTGCTCCAGATAACCGCAGACGAGGTGGGCCATGGCAAGCTCTAGAGGAATGCTGCAACACACCGCGCAGGGTTGGATCCTTCGCCCGTACAACAGAAAGGGCAAACTAGGGCCGGAGCAGGTAGTCTATGCAACTGATGTTGCAGCTGATCTCCGGAATACTTTGTCCGTTGGCGGTGATGAGGTCGAGATCATGTTCGACCGAAATGATGAACAGCAGCCGGTAGCCATGAGGTCAGCGGCAGCGGCAGCTCTGGAGAAGATCCCAAGAGCAACACGTCACACGCCCGGGGATTTCCACAACCCCTACAACTTCATCCCGACGCCACCACGCACGATGCCAAGAGACTCAGGTTTGGCGGACGCAGGGCCGGCATGGCACGACAGACTCAGCTCCAAATTGTGGTCAGGCAAGATTCACGTGCGGATGACTGCAGCAACACCTCTCCTGATTCCGGATGCAGCTCATGTTCATGAACTCCTGATCCAAGATGATCACAACCACAAGAAGAAGCACTTGTCCTATCCCATTCGTCTTGGGGATGACAAACGACCATTGGTGGCACCGACATCGGTCAAAGGAATGTTGCGATCCGCGTACGAATCCGTTACTGACTCACGCTTGGGCATCTTCTCGGACCACGATGACCGTCTGGGTTGGCGCCGCCAGGTGGACGATGGCGGCAACATGGTGCCCGTGCGCATTGTCAAGGATGAGCAGGGTCAGCTGTGTGCGGAACTCTATCCGGGGGGATCTGGAATAGCTGACACGGGGGCACCTGCCAAGTTCATCAACAATCACCCTGTCATGTTCGCTGCCTGGTTGCCGAAATACCACAACTACCACCCGACGGAAAACCTTAACATTGGTAAGCATGGTGATTATGTCCAGTTTAAGGCAGTCCTCAAGCCCCACAAATACACCGACAAGCATGGGGTCAAGAAGGTCAACTTCTTCTACTACGAAGTCGTTGATCCTACCAAGGCTTCGGCTGCTGTCCATTCGTTTGAAGGCTGGATTTGTGAAACAGGACCCAACATCGACGGCAAGCACGACGAGAGGATTTTCTTCTGCACTGCCAAGAAACTCAAAAGGGTCCGTGTGGGCGACAGGCTTGTCCATGAATGGGGAGAGCTGATCCGTGACTATCGCAGAGCGAACGAGCCTGATATTCGCAAAGGGTGCACATATCCTCCAGCACTGAGAAACAAGTTCAAGGATCGCACGTACTCCAGCCACATTCAGTACAAGACGCGGATCAACAATATCGACAGCGAGCTCACAGAGGACATTCTCTGTTATGCTAAGGTTCATCGTTCGCAGGGGGGTTTGGAGGAGATCGACCACCTTTATCCGGTCATGATATCGCGCGATCTTCAAGGGGCAAGCCCTTCACAACTACTGGATCCCAGTCTCGAGCCAGCCAACACACTGGCTCAGTTGTCGCCTGCCGACCGCGTCTTCGGCTGGGTGCGTGACGGGCAAGGGAAAACTGAAGAGGCATCTGCGTACCGCGGAAACCTGCGTGTAGGCGCTGTCACATGTGAGACAGATGATGCTGTCATTGGGCTCAAAGCACCTGGTCTGACGGGGTTGCCTCTTGCCATTCTTGGGACGCCCAAGCCAGAGCAAGCTCGATTCTATGTGGGACAGGGAACAAGTTCTGAATCATCGTCGGGGATGTCTCAAGAAGATGGGTTACCTAGAGAGGTTTCCAACTATGACAATGGAAAGGATCTCCGCGGGCGTAAAGCGTATCCGCATCAGAATGTGCCCGATGGCTACTGGGAGAAACCTTGGGAGGACAGGACTCAAGATAAACCAGCGGGTGGAAGCTCGTGGTATCAGGAATACCGCCGCCCGAGAGACTCCAAGGGCAATGAACAACTGGACACGCAGAATCACTCGATGGAGGCGTGGGTCCGCCTGGGTTCAGTCTTTTCTTTTGACATAGATGTCACAAACCTCAGTAGTGTGGAGTTCGGCGCGCTCCTGTGGATTCTTTCCCTGGGCAAAAAACGCTTTCTCAAGCTTGGGTCAGGAAAGCCACTAGGGTTCGGGAGTGTTACCTTGGAAGTCGACTGGGGCAAGAGCCAGCTGGGCAAAGGAGAAGCCTGGGCTCAATACTATGGCGATCTCACGGCCACGGCACCAGCGGCATCGTCTGAAACGGCAAAGGAAGAGATCTCTACCTACAGCTCGGCGCTCAAGGAGTGGTGGGGCGTGCCAATGGAGCAAGTGCCATTTATCAAGGCGTTTCTCAAAGCTGCCGAAGGCTTCACCAATGGCAAGCCATCCCATTATCCTCGTGCTCGGCAAAACGATGAACAGAAGAACGTCCCGCCGTCGCCTGAGGGCGAGTCGTTCAAGTGGTTCGTTGCCAATGAGCGGTCGGGTGCCTGCAGGACACTACCTGATCTCGAGGACGACCAAGGCCTGCCCTATCTGACAAAGATCAAGTAGGAGGGATGCGTCATGAAATGGCTTGTTCTGACAATAGGTGGAACATCCAAGATAGCCGTTGATTCGATCAAGGCAGAGCCACGGCCGGACCGTGCATACTTCATGTGTTCTGCCGAAACGGAGTCGGTAGGCAAGGGGTCCGCGTTGCTGGTTCAGGGCAAGGGCAATGTCTGCAAGAGCAGGCGCGACGGTCCCGTCGACCTGCCGTCGATTCCTGTACAGGCAGGGCTGTCGCCTGAACAATGGGCGCTGAGTCGGTATGATCTGAACGCCGACGATCTCGAGGACTGCTATCTCAAGAGCGTGGAGGCATTTACCCAGATACGACAGGAGGACCCGAGGGCTGACATCTATGCAGACTACACCGGTGGAACCAAGTCCATGGTTGTCGGGTTGGCGATGGCGGCTTTGGATGATGGGCGCGTCAAACTGGTTCTGGTAGCGGGTTCCCGCGGGAACCTGGAACTCTCCGGCGATGACGACATTGCCATCGTGGTTTCGGTCGCAAGGATTGTCCATCATCGAGCAGTCCTACGCGCCCGTGCCTTCACCGCGAAATACGATTATGGCGCGGCGGCCATAGTGTTCGAGAAGCTTGCGCAGGAGACACACAGGGCTTCCATGGTCGTGCACTTGCATTCGCTGTGCCTTGCGTTCGACGCGTGGGATCGGTTCGATCACCAAAGGGCGTTCACGTTTCTGGACACGGCCGACAAGAAAGGAGAGTACGGGCGATTTCGTGCTGCACTGAAGCCGATCGTCACCGCCCTCAGCCGAACCGAAGCAGACGGGACGCAGCTACCCGTCTGGAAGACGCACGCAGGATATTTGCTGGCCGCCGACATCCTTGCTAACGGCAAGCGCCGGGCCGCCCGCCAGCAGTATGATGATGCGATTGCTCGTGACTACCGCGCCTGCGAGTTGGTGGCCCAGACAGAACTCTGGACTGCACATGAGGTCGATGCCGGCAACGTTAGAATGGACCAGGTGCCCGAGGGCAGCGTCGCCTGGAGAGACACGCTCAAGAATGAACCGGCGCTCGGGTTTCTCCACAGCTGGGAACTGTTGGCGGTCCTGAACCACGATCTGGGTCAACTGTGGTTGAAGTGGCAGGGACCAGTCCGACATGCGATGGAACGCCGAAACTACAGCTTGCTCGCGCACGGGACCCGCCTCGTCACTCAGAGTGACTATGATGATGACATGAGTCAAGGCATGGGAGGGTTTGCCACAGCGGCGCTGGATGCGCTCGCCGAGCAGAAGCGCTTCGATCGGCATCTCATGACGCCAGACTTCCCAACTGACTTCCCGGGCGAGTAAGAGACCGCGCACCCGCACCAAACCGAAAACGCGCAAGGGCCGACCATTTCTGGTCGGCCCTTTCCTGTATGTTTGGCTCAAATGGCTCGATCGCTTGGCCCACATGCTTTCGCTCTCTTCCATCATTCCAGCGAAGGCGGAAATCGATTCTTGTCACAACGCATAGATTTCCGGCCCCGTGGCAACGTCGTGCACACGTCCCGATCTGTCATTCCCGCGCACGCGGGAATCCAGTCTGTTCTTTTCGTCATAACCACCGGCACTATCAGACCAGAACTATGTCTGGAGGGTAAGAACTGGTAACGCTTGGCTTCAATACCCCGAAGGGTCACCTACGCCTGCAGACATGCAACAGCATGCATTGCAACTGATCGCATGAGTTTCAATACCCCGAAGGGTCACCTACGCCTGCAGACACGAAGGTGGATACTGTTCTACCCGAGATTATCGGTTTCAATACCCCGAAGGGTCACCTACGCCTGCAGACAACTACTTTAACACAGTTACTGTTACCGTTGATGTTTCAATACCCCGAAGGGTCACCTACGCCTGCAGACCTCTCGAGTGTTGGGTCCTGCATAATTGGTTTTTAACCGTTTCAATACCCCGAAGGGTCACCTACGCCTGCAGACTCGCTATGTTGATTTACCTAGGCGTCATTCGTTAGGTTTCAATACCCCGAAGGGTCACCTACGCCTGCAGACAGTGTGGCGTCCTGCGTAAGGCGAGTCGCAGTCGGTGTTTCAATACCCCGAAGGGTCACCTACACCTGCAGACACCCAGTGTTGCCCCAAGGAGGACAGTATCTGTTTCAATACCCCGAAGGGTCACCTACACCTGCAGACAGCACACCCGGCATACTCTATGACGGTACCGTCACATGTTTCAATACCCCGAAGGGTCACCTACACCTGCAGACGGTTCTACCAATGCAGATGGTATCAAGGTGAATGGGGTTTCAATACCCCGAAGGGTCACCTACACCTGCAGACTGAACTTTGGATTGGCAAGAATATTGCCAAAGTGTTTCAATACCCCGAAGGGTCACCTACACCTGCAGACGGATATAAATACGGTGATGTAGGCGTAGACATGCACTGTTTCAATACCCCGAAGGGTCACCTACACCTGCAGACAGCCTCCACCCCTGTTCCTGCTACCGCACCCATTCCTGAGTTTCAATACCCCGAAGGGTCACCTACACCTGCAGACGTCCTT
>CAIQIK010000018.1 GCA_903871855.1 uncultured Caldisericota bacterium | reverse complement strand
CAACATCATCTTCCAGTGTAAGATGTACGTGAGCCATCGGTTCCCCTTTCAGTTTTTGGTTGGTCACAAACCCATTATACCGAAAGCGAGCCCTTGGCTCTTTTACTGTCTTGAATTTACACCAACTATACGGACACTATCGCAATCCGACAGCATATCGAACAATGGGACGATTTCTATGGAGCTCTCACAACTGACGAGAAACGCCAGCTATTCCATGCGACAATCAAGCAGATTGCGGTAGATTTCGGACATCAGAGAGCGACAGTAGCATGGACATTCTCGTCAGCGACCGCGGAGATCAACATCGCATATCAAAAATCTGCGTACTTGAGCAAAATCCGCCAAGAGAGGAAACACGCCATTGATGAGGGGTCGGATAGCCAAAAGAGTAAGGTGGTGGAGATAGGGGGGCTCGAACCCCCGACCTCCTGCATGCCATGCAGGCGCTCTCCCAGCTGAGCTATATCCCCACGTATGAGAAACGAACAGTGAAAGTATACCGGGAAGGACGTCAGTGTCAACCGCAGACGGCACCATTCGCATTGCAGGCTGGTGGTGCTACTATGAGTTTGTGATGAGAGACGACTGAGAGGTGAAACATGCGGGCAGTGGTGCAACGAGTGAGCAGTGCGTCGGTCGCTGTGGACGGCAAACAGGTTGGGCATATTGGAGCAGGGTTGCTGGTGTTGCTGGGGGTAGCTCCCGACGACGGCCCCGATGACACTGCGTTTATGGTGCGTAAGTTGAGTGGTCTGCGCATCTTCGCAGACGCAGACGGTCTGATGAACCGCTCGGTGACAGACATCAACGGCTCCTTTCTCGTCGTCAGTCAGTTTACGCTCTACGGAGACGTGGCACGCGGCAACAGGCCCAGCTTCACGGGTGCGGCTCCGGGAGCATATGCGGATGAGATCTATCGAGACGTGTGCAGTGGACTGCGGAGCCAGGGATTCGACGTTCAGAATGGGGTCTTCGGGGCACACATGGAGGTCAGCCTGGTGGGCGACGGCCCAGTCACCATCATCATTGAGACGGACAGCCGCAAGAAGCGAGTGGAGTAAGGCGGACAGTTCTGTAAACAAGAAGCCGGGGCAATCGCCCCGGCTTCGACCAATACTGGTGCAAACAGACTTGACGGACTAGTGTGATTCGTTGGCGCGAGCGACAGCTGTCTCCATGACGCTGAAGGCTTCTGTCAGCTGCTCGTCGGTGATCTCGAGCGAGACCAGCATGCGGATGCAGTTGCCATAAATACCCGAACCGGCGACGAGGACGCCGTTGTGCAGGCATTCCTTGATGATCTGGCCGTTGAGTGCGGTTGCGGGCTCGCGGGTTGCGCGGTCTTTGACGAACTCAATAGCCTGCATGGCTCCCATACCGCGGACATCACCAATGATCTGGTACTTCTCCTTCCACGTATCCCAGTGGCTGCGAATGAGTTTGCCAAGAGCAACAGCACGTTCCAGGAGGTGCTCGTCCTCGATAATGTCGATGACTTCGCTGGCCGCGCGGCATGCAACAGGGTTGCCGACATAGGTGCCACCGAGGCTGCTGCCTGGCAGCTTATCCATGATGTCTTTCCGGGCGATGACTGCTGAAAGTGGCATGCCAGCTGCCAGGGATTTGGCTGTGCAGATGATATCCGGGATGACATTCCAGTTCTCGATGGAGAAGAACTTGCCGGTACGGCCGACGCCGGCCTGAATTTCGTCGACGACGAGAAGGATGCCGTACTTCTTTGAGACCTCGCGCAGCATCTCGAGGAAACCATCAGTCGGGACACGGAATCCGCCCTCACCCTGAACGGGTTCGACGACGAAGCTTGCGACCGTCGAAGGGTCAACGTAGGTCATCAGCAGCTTTTCCCACTCGTCGATCTTGATGGACGGATGATAGGGGGTGACGTAGGGCATGCGATAGACGTCCGGCGCGAAGGGGCCAAAGCCAGCTTTGTAGGGCTTCGACTTGTGCGTCATGGTCATCGTGAGGAGCGTGCGTCCATGGAAGGCGCGGTCGAACACGACGACACCAGTCCGGCCAGTGACGTGGCGGGAGATCTTGACGGCGTTCTCGATAGCCTCGGCGCCGTTGTTGAACAGACCTACCGACTTCTCGAAGTCGCCAGGGGCGAGCTTGGCAAGTTTCTCGCAGACGGTGACGTATGGTTCGTATGGGATTGCTGTGAAATCCGTATGCAGGAAGTGCTCTACCTGGTCCTTGATAGCGGCGGTTACGCGTGGATGCGAGTGACCAACTGCCATGCAGCCCCACCCACCGGTAAGGTCAATAAAGGTGTTGCCGTCGACGTCGGTTACCAATGCCCCATGTCCCTCAGCGATCCAGGCAGGCGATAGAGCATCGCACATTGGTGCTGCGACGACCTTGGCCTCCCTCTTGGCAAGCTCGATGGATTTCGGTCCAGGGATTGCCGTCTTGAGTGATATGAACTTCCCCATGATAACCTCCCTTTCCTTCTCGATGAAAACGGTTTGATGCTTCGTTTTCTCGGGTACTCTCAGGATATGGAGATGGCGACCGTTGTCAACGAAGTCCGTACCGATGTCTGGTCTCGGAGCTTCTTGGACCTCTCCTTCCAGCGTGCGGGCGTTGTCTGAGCTTTAGAGGGTCATGTTGTCTGTCTCCCGTTTCGGACTATCATTGGGTAGCCTCCGGCGCGCATTGTATGCCGGTCAAGCTGTTTCAAATCATCAATAAGGAGGCCTGGCCATGCTGGTACTCGGACACAGAGGGGAGCCTCGACTGGCTCCAGAAAACACCGTGGCTTCATTCGCGCTTGTACGCGACAATCTGGACCACGGCGTCGATGGCGCCGAATGCGATGTTCAGATGACAAAGGACGGAGAATTGGTTGTCATCCACGACGAAAAGGTCGACAGGACCACAGACGGCCATGGCTGGGTAAAAGATTTCACCCTGCAGGAGATTCGCAAACTCGACGCTGGTGTTCGGTTTCCCGGGCCGCTGCGCCACGAGCCGATTCCTACAATGCGGGAGGTCTTCGAGGTCTTCGACGGGACACGTGCGACGCTCAACGTCGAGCTCAAGAATTCGGAGATCGCGTACCAGGGGATGGAGGAACGTCTTCTGGAACTGGCAAGCAGGTACTCATTGAATGTCGTGTACTCTTCATTCAACGTCCAGAGCATGGGAGTCATTCGGAAGCTGGATGCCAAGGCGCGGACTGGGCTACTGTACGCACCGTGGCTGATCAAGGCTCCAGACGTGGTCGGAACTGCTCGTGAGCAGGGCGCCAACGCAATTCATCCATACGTTCTCAACACCCTTGACGGGTTTATCCGAGAAGTACATGAGGCTGGTCTGGCGCTTGCGCCATGGACAGTCGATCTGAGCGTGCTCGTGCGCCATTTTGCAGCCCTGGACGTCGAGACTATCATCAGCAATGACCCGCGCATGGCGGCGGAGGCTGTTGCTTCAGCACAGGGCAAGTAGCAGGGGGCTCTATGGAAAAGTACATACTGGCACTGGATCAGGGCACGTCCAGTTCGCGGGCCATCCTCTTCAACGACCGGGGACAGCCGTTTGCTCTTGAGGCTCAGCCGTTCACACAGATCTACCCGAGACCGGGCTGGGTCGAACAGAACCCCGAGGAGATCTGGAGTTCGCAGCTGACCGTGGCTCGGGCTGTGGTCCAGAAGGCACAGGTTGCTCCTGACCAGATTGTCGCCATCGCCATCACCAACCAGCGCGAGACCACTGTCGTGTGGGATCGAAGAACAGGCCGACCCGTGTGCAACGCAATCGTGTGGCAATGCAGGCGGACGGCGCCTCTGTGTCAGAAGCTCAGGGCAGACGGATTCGAGCCGCTGGTGCGCGAGCGCACAGGACTGGTCTTGGACGCCTACTTCTCGGGTACGAAGATCACTTGGATTCTCGACGATGTGGAAGGCGTCAGGGCGCGTGCTGAACGGGGCGAACTCGCCTTTGGCACAGTCGACTCTTGGCTGATCTGGAACCTGACGGGGGGACGGGTCCACGCGACCGATGCCAGCAACGCATCACGGACCATGCTGTTCGACATCCGAAAGCAGGCATGGGACGACGACCTGCTCAAGATGCTGAACGTCCCCAGGTCCATGCTTCCCGAAGTACATGACTCGAGTACTGTCGTCGGTCTAGCTACCGCTGATTTGTTTGGCCGTGAGATACCGATAGCGGGAGTCGCTGGGGATCAGCAGGCGGCGCTGTTTGGGCAAACGTGCTATGAGGTCGGAGATGTCAAGGTGACCTATGGCACGGGCAGCTTCATTCTGGTCAACACAGGAGACCACATCGTCCGCTCGAACCAGGGCATGTTGTCGACCGTCGCCTGGAGACTGGGCGGGAAGGTGACATACGCTCTGGAAGGGAGTGTGTTCATCGCGGGAGCGGCCGTGCAGTGGCTGCGGGATGGACTGGGCATCATCAAGGATTCCGCGGAGACAGAGACCCTGGCCGGTTCGGTCCCTGACAGCGGTGGTGTCGTCGTCGTGCCGGCGTTCACGGGCCTCGGTGCTCCCGAGTGGGACATGTATGCCCGGGGGGCCATCCTGGGGTTGACCCGTGGAACGACCAGAGCGCACATAGCTCGTGCGACGCTCGAGGGCATAGCCTTCTCGGTCAAGGACATCGTCGACGCCATGGAGCGCGAGGCGGGATCGCCTATTGCCGGACTGCGGGCTGATGGCGGTGCAAGCTGCAACGGTTTCCTCATGCAGTTCCAGAGCGACATCCTCGGCAGTCCGGTGACGGTTCCCAGCAGCGTTGAATCAACTGCTCGTGGAGCTGCTTTTCTTGCTGGCCTGGCCACGGGCGTGTGGAAGGACCAGCAGGAACTGCGGAACCTGTACGAGGTCGGTCAGTCCTATGCGCCGGTTTTGACACCAGAGGACAGGGGCCGCCTATACGCACGCTGGCGCAAAGGCGTTGCCAGGGCAGGAGCCTGGGCAGATGACTGAGCAGCGCGGCGGAGGGCAGATGCTGGACGTCGTGATCATCGGAGCTGGAGTCGTCGGTTGCGCGACCGCACGTGAGCTGTCCAGATATTGCTTGAACGTAACAGTATGTGAGCGAGCCGCCGAGGTAGGCCAGGGCGGAGCAACCAAGGCAAATACGGGTATCGTCCATGCGGGGTATGATCCGATGCCCGGGACGCTGATGGCCAGGTTGAACGTGCGTGGAAACGCCATGTACGATCAGTTGACCGCGGACCTTGGGGTGCATATGGAACGCCACGGCACGCTCGTCGTGGCATTCTCTCCGTTCGAGCGTGCGCATCTTGAGGAGCTGCTTGCACGAGGTCAGGCAAACGGTGTACCAGGACTGCGTATCCTCGACCATCGTGAGCTCATGGAACTGGAGCCGAACCTGAGCCCCGAAGCGGACAGCGCTCTCTTTGCTGCGACCGGGGGAGCTATCGAGCCCTATGAACTCACTCTGGCTCTTGCAGAAAACGCGGCCCTGAATGGCGTCGAATTTTTGTTTGAGCACCCTGTCCGTTCGGTGAAGCCTATTTCCGGCGGCTGGCGCGTAGAGGCAGGCGAACGCCTCCTGGAGACCCGATTCGTGGTTAATGCAGCCGGTTTGTTCGCGGACGATATCAGTCGAATGGCGGGCGCAGGGGGCTTCCATATTCGTCCTCGGCTGGGTCAGTATCTGCTGCTGGAGGACCGCGCGGACTATGATGTGCAGCGCCCCCTGTTTCAGGTCCCGACACCCATGGGCAAAGGGATCGTTGTCAGCCGGACCCCTGATGGCAACATCATAGCCGGCCCAACGGCGGACGACGCCCAGGACAAGGATGACCTGGCGACAACTGCAGACGGACTCGCTCGTGTGCTGACGGGAGCTCGAAAGAGCATTCCCCGTCTCGACACGAGACAGCTGGTCGCTGAGTTTACAGGCGCACGTGCGGTCATTGCAGAACAGGGGGATTTCCTTGTCGAGCAGGGAGCCGCGGGGTTCTTCAACGCGGCAGGGATCAAGTCCCCAGGCCTGACCGCAGCCCCGGCCATTGCTGAAGAGCTGGTCTTGCTTCTGAAGGGTGCGGGACTTGATACAACTAGTAATCCTGCGTTCATCCCGACCAACACACACGTTCCATTGTTTCGGGAATGCTCACCAGAGCAGCAGAAGCGCATGATCGTGGAGGATCCCAGATATGGTCGCATCGTATGTCGTTGCGAGACAGTGACTGAAGGAGACATCGTGCGAGCCATCCACCGTCCGACGGGCGCACGCACAGTAGATGGGCTGAAGTTCCGTACCCGGGCGGGCATGGGGAGATGTCAGGGAGGATTCTGCGGACCACGAGTCCTGGAGATCCTCTGTCGGGAGCTTGGGTTGGATCCGTTGTCCGTGACCAAGTGCGGCGCTGGGTCTGAGATCCTGGCGGGTCGGCTGCGGCCGGAGGGGGAGAATGATGCTTGATCTGATTGTTCGCAACGCGAGGCTCTGTGCGAATGGGCTGCCTGTCGACATCGGCGTCCGAGATGGTCTGTTTGTCGATATTCAGCCCTGCTTGCCTGCAGATGCTTATGAAACCATCGATGCGGCTGGGGGTTTCGTGACGCCGCCATTTGTCGAGTCGCACGTGCACCTCGATACGACGCTCACGGCGGGCGAGCCGCGATGGAACGAAAGCGGAACGCTGTTCGAGGGGATCGAGTGCTGGTCAGAACGGAAGGCGCTACTGACCGAGGAGGACGTCGCGCGTCGTGCAACGAAGGCTATCGAGTGGCAGGTTTCGCATGGCATTTTGCACATCCGGTCACATGTGGACATCTGTGATCCGAAACTGACTGCTCTCCGGGCCTTGATCGAGGTCAGGCGCGCCATGGCGCCATTTGTCGACATCCAGCTGGTGGCATTCCCGCAGGATGGTGTTCTGGGGTTCGAGGGCGGAACAGCGCTGCTCGAAGAGGCCCTTCGCCTGGGTGCGGATGCTGTTGGAGGTATCCCTCACTACGAACTGACACGTGAAGATGGCGTCGAGTCCTTGAAGATCATCTTTGCGTTGGCTGAGAAGTATGGGAAGCTGATCGATGTGCACTGCGACGAAATCGACGATGAACAATCTCGCTTTGTCGAGGTCATGTCGGCTCTGGCTTTGCACACGGGGATGCGCGACCGGGTCACCGCAAGCCACACAACGGCCATGCACAGTTACAACGGGGCGTATGCATCGAAGCTCCTGAGATTCTGCGCACGAAGCGGCATCAACTTCGTCGCAAATCCCTTGGTGAACATCCACCTGCAGGGACGTTTCGACACATATCCCAAGCGACGCGGTCTGACGCGGGTCAAGGAGATGGCGGCCATGGGTATCAATGTCAGCCTTGGTCATGACGACATCCTCGATCCCTGGTATCCGATGGGAACCGGGAGCATGCTGGACGTGGCGCATATGGCAGTGCATGTCGCCCAGATGACGGGAAGGGAAGAAATGCGTTCGGTCTTCCACATGGTAACAGATGCTGGAGCTCGTACGCTCCACGTTCAGGATTCCTACGGCATCGAAGTGGGCAAGCCGGCCGACCTGGTCGTTCTCGACGCCATCGACGAGCTGGATGCGTTGCGACGGCAATCCGTCGCCCGACTTGTCCTGAGCAAGGGGAAGGTCGTCGGGCGAACGACACCGGCGGAAACCACCGTTTTCCTGCAGGGCACATCCCATCCGATTGACTACCTGCGATAACGAAAAGAACGACCACGTGAAAACCGAATACGATCTGATTGTCATCGGCGGTGGCCCGGCTGGGTTGGCCGCAGCGACCGCTGCGTATGATCAGGGACTGCGCGATATCCTCATTGTCGAACGGGACCGGTTTCTCGGCGGTATTCTGAATCAGTGCATTCATACCGGGTTTGGGCTGCAGGAGTTCAGGGAGGAGCTGACGGGGCCGGAGTACGCCCAGCGATTCGTCGACAAGACCCTTGAAGATGGCATCCCGTTTCTTCTCGACACAATGGTCCTTGCCGTGCGGCCGGACCGCACTATTGTGGCGATCTCGCCAAAACTCGGCAGGCTCGAGCTGCATGCCAAGGCAATCGTCCTGTCGATGGGTTGCCGCGAGCGCACGCGAGCAGCTATCATGGTCCCTGGCACCAGACCTGCGGGCGTCATGACGGCCGGCACGGCTCAACGCTACATGAATGTAGAGGGCTATCTTCCCGGCCACAATGTCGTCATCCTCGGGTCGGGCGACGTTGGCCTTATCATGGCACGGCGGTTCACTCTGGAAGGCGCGCGCGTCAACGCCGTTCTCGAGATCATGCCCTACTCGACAGGTCTCACACGCAATATCGTGCAGTGCCTTGACGACTATGGCATTCCTCTGCTGTTGAATCACACCGTGACGAGCGTGCACGGCGGAAAGCGGGTGACGGGTGTGTCCATTGCTCAGGTGGACGACTACAGGCGTCCGGTCCCCGGGACGGAGCGCGAGATAGCATGCGACACCCTCATCACTTCTGTCGGGCTTGTTCCTGAAAATGAGCTCAGCAAGACAGCGGGCGTTCAGTTGGACCCGATCACGGGGGGCGCCGTCGTCAACCAGAGGCTGCAGACGTCTGTCCCCGGGGTCTTTGCATGTGGTAATGTCCTGCAGGTACACGATCTGGTCGACAACGTGTCTGAGGAATCGCAGCGTGCTGGAAGAAGTGCCGCGCTGTATGTTCAAGACAAGCTCCCACAGACACTGCGGAGCATACGGGTGGTGCCGGCCTCTGGAATTCGCTACGTCGTGCCTCAGTGTGTCGATGTGACAGAACAGACAGAGACCATCAAGTTGTTCATGCGCCCAAGTGATGTGTTCAAGGGTGCCTCTGTCGAACTCCGGACCGATAGTCGAGAAGAGCCACTGGCCAAGTTCCGGCGCAGCCGGCTGACGCCGGGCGAGATGGTCGTGCTGACTGTTCAGGGAACCGTGTTTGCGGCTGTCGAAGCAGACATTTTGGTAGGGGTGAAGGTCTTATGAGCACTGAAGTATGCGAGATTACATGCATCGTTTGCCCGACGGGGTGCAAGGTGCGCGTTGTCAGAGAAGGCAGTAAGGTCATTGAGGTCTCGGGCAATACGTGCAAGCGCGGCGAGACCTACGCTTCTCAGGAAGCGGTTGCGCCCCAGCGCACGCTGACAACCAGCGTCAAGGTGACGGGGGGAGACTTCGCATTAGTATCTGTCAAGAGTGCGACCCTGGTCCCCAAGGCCCGCCTGTTCGACCTCATGAAAGCGGTCCAGAAGCTGCGGGTGGCGGCGCCGATTCGTATCAGGGATATCGTCGTCCATGACGTGCTCGGGCTGGGGATCGACTTAGTCGCTACGCGGACTGTGCGCAAAACAGGAGAATAGACTGGTTTCGTGGTTATGCGACCCGACAATCGGCTCAATCATGAGGTCGGCTGTCGGCATCCCGACGCAGAAGGACCCCTAGAGACCCAGCGACTGCTCAAATTGCAAGACAGTCACGATCTCCACTCCCATGGTGGCCATGTCTCTGAGATTGGACAGCTGTATCTCGTCCGTCTGGGACGCCGTGGCATCCGAGAGCACGGTCGTTGCGTAGTCCAGTGAGAGCGCGTCGGTTGCTGTTGCACGTATGCAGTTGGGGGTCTGCACGCCGGTAAGGATCAGTCTATGGACGCCAAGTCGGCGCAGGAGCGCGTCAAGGTCGGTTGCGAAAAATGCTGACCATCGGGTCTTGACGACGGTGAGATCCCAGGGAGCGGGCGCAAGCTGAGGCAACTCCTCTGCTCCCGGAGTTCCGGCGACTAGAAACCCTCCCGTCTCCGCGAAGAGTGCTCGCCGGCTCTGGTCAACGTCTATGCCTGTGGCCCGATGTCGGCGCATCACATGGATGATCGGCTCGCCCACGGACCGAGCAGCTTTCAGTGCCCGCTGTAGAGCCGGTACGATGGCAGGCCCACCTGCGACAAACAGCGGCGATGTCGGGGACAGGAAGTCTTGCTGCATATCGATGACAAGTACTGCTACATCAGTGATATTCACCTACTCCTCCTTGGCCAGGCACAAGTACATGCCCAGTATAGCTGTTTTGGCTGGCCGCTCCACGTGAGCATTCTGCATCCTTGCAGTTTTCCGCCACGTAGTCATAATTCGCTTACTGAAGCAAATACCAAAGGCGGCGCTGTTCTGCCCCTTCAGAAAAGAAGCAATGTGTTGGCGGATAGATGTTTTCATACTGGACCAACATCGTTGAAATTCGAGGAGTTGTGAGTACCTGATGGCAAATGGTAACAATCATTTCTGGCCAAAGCAGGGCCGAAGTTGTTTTGGCCAAGAGTAAGCGACGAAACTACTTCGTCTCTGAGGGGGATAAAATGGCAAGAAAGAAAAAGGAATTGAACCCAAGAGTTTTCTTCACTGAGATGGCAATTTGTCTTGTTGTGGTCTTCCTTGTGTATGAGTTTGGTTTTATGCATCCGGCACTTTGGAACTCTCTCGTCGCAAAATTCTTTGCACCAGTTTTCAGGCGTTTTAATATGTTGCCGAAATAGGCGCAAGAATCCACAAACGATTACGATGCCATACGGACGATAAAACCAGCCATTATCTTTACAACTTACTTGGAGGAGTTGGGCCTTCGCCTCGTTATCGCTGGCGCGTTTGACGCGGACCGCGTGGCTGACCTGGCGTTGTTTAAAGCGCAGCCATGGGAGCCTGAAGGAGTGACTGAACACACGTTTGTCGGCGGAAACGAGGTGTACGCGATCTCGTGATCCGGCAAGAGCAAGGGCCCCTTCCGGGGCCCTTGCATCTCTCGAGTATCTGCTGGCGACACTAAGTTGTTGGTGGAAGATTGTCGTCTCGATAACGGTCCATGAAGCGGTCACGCATGCCATATGCATATTTGCGAAACCGTTGAGCCTGGACATGAAACTGATTGCCCTTGATGAGGACTGACGCTGCAAGAGCGACAACGATGACGTAGTCGGGATACCAGGGTTTGTGTAGGACAATCCAGACGACGGCAGGGACAGCTCCGACTGCAGAGATGAACGGAGAGAAGTGAACCTTTGCCTTGATACTGGGGACAAGCTTCCAGACGACGCCGGCGATAGCTGCAAAGGGGAGTGCCCACACGATCGCCATGGGGTACCCCTGCAGCAGAATCCCTAAGGTTGTCGCTATACCGCCTCCACCTCTGAACTGGAAGAAGACTGGCCAGTTGTGCCCGACGATGACGGCCATGAACGAGGCAATCGGGACCCACGAGGGGAGCACCATAGAATGCAGAACGAGGCTGAGCACATAGCCCTTCATGGCATCGAGGAGCCCAACAGTGAGACCGTAAGCCCAACCGTACTGGCGAACACTCCCCGAAAGGCCAGGGTTGTCCTTCAGTCGAATGTCCTCGTGCTTGACCAGGAAACTGAGGACAAGACCCCAGCAAACAGAACCCCACAGGTACGATGCCACAACCAGCGCTGCGTACTTGAGCCAGATGTTCATCAGGATCCTCCCAACCATTATTCGACGTCTGAATACGCTTCCAGTGATCCACTCTCACTCGCAGCCTCAGTTTATATCAATGGTCCGGCTTGTAAAGCAAGCTCTTGCCAGTATACTTCTCTGCAGGATGCGTTGTGCTCGTTCAGCGGTGATCATCGTGGTTTCTGGAATGTATTCGCTGTAGCGCTTTCAGTGGAGGCATTCGCGGTGTTCGTAGCGAGGGCGCATCGGATAGATGGGCGACCAGCTCGATGCGTTGCGACCAGTGTCGGTCTTGACGTAGCTCAGACGTTCATCCTTGAGGGGTTGGCTATTGTGGAGGGAATGGAGGCTAATATATGCCGCACACGTTGTTTAATGATGAGGTCAAGTATCACATCAAATTGAAGCAAGGCGATGTCGGCAAGTACGTTCTGCTGCCTGGAGATCCCGGTCGCTGCGAAGTCATCGCCAAGTGGTTCGACAATCCAGTGAAGGTTGCGCAGAACAGGGAGTACGTCACGTATACGGGAACGCTCCTGGGCGAGAAAGTCTCGGTGACATCGACCGGAATCGGAGGCCCGTCGACCGCGATTGCCGTCGAGGAGCTTGCGATGATTGGTGCGGAGACATTTATACGCGTCGGAACGTCGGGCGCAATGCAACCGGGTATCGCCGTCGGAGACCTGGCGATCGTCACGGCTGCGATCCGCGACGAAGGGACAACCAGACAGTATTTGCCCATCGAATTCCCGGCAGTCGCGAACATCGACGTGACTCTCGCACTCAGAGCTGCGGCCAAGAACCTGCGTCTTACCTCGTACCTGGGTGTGTCTCAATCGAAAGACTCGTTCTACGGTGAGGTTGAACCTGACCGCCAGCCACTTGCAGAGCAGTTGAACGCTCGTCGCAGGGCCTGGATCGCCGGTGGAGCCGTGTGCTCGGAGATGGAAGCTGCCACGGTATTTGTGGTATCGAGCATTCTTCACAAGCGTGCCGGCGGCGTCATGCTCATCGTCGACAGTCAGTTTACAGAGCATGAAAACAAGCCCCATCATGAGATTCTGGACAGATTGATATCGACAGGGATCGAGGCCATCAAACTGCTCATTGAACAGGATCGTGGCGTAAGTCGCTGACTGACGTTCCTGCGTAGAAAGCGAGGGTGACCGCATTGGCCCGGAGTCCGTTTCGATGCCGGGATACCGTATTGCATCACCAAGAAATCATCGTGAACGTGTGAATCATTGCATCATCAAGAATCATACCGAAATGGTCCGGTATGTCACGGCTCCGAGGGAGATATCCTGGCTGATCTTCCCGAGGAGCCGTGCTTGCAGGATGTT
>CAIQIK010000017.1 GCA_903871855.1 uncultured Caldisericota bacterium | reverse complement strand
GACCCGATATCGCTCGACTCCCCTCCCATCATCACGAACGGTCGTACCCTCGTCCCCATCCGCTTTATTGCTGAGCAGCTGGGAGCTCAGGTGGACTATGACAGTACATCCCGCACTGTCACCATAACGTGGAATGGGTGAGGTAGAACAGAGAAGCCGGCGTGCTGTGGCTGGGTACGTGGGTTCCGAAGAGATGGTCTCGGTCGGTGTCCATGTCGGTAACGTTCTGACAAGACGATGAGTAGCCGTGTTCCAGACGCAGCCTGTCTGCGTTGGGCGCTCCGCAGTGCTGACTGGTATGATCGCAACGTTCGTCCTCCTCATGTATAGCATGCGTATCTCCAGCGGATTTGCTGCTTCTCTCATGCTCAACATGGAGGCGGTTGCAACGGTGCTCATCGCATTGGCATTCTTCGGCGACCACGCCTCGCCGTCAATCTGGCTTGCCGTCCTGTGTATAGTGGCCATCGGCATCCTGGTCACCAGCGCAGGGGGTGAAGGATCCGCGTCTGTCGCTGGAGCATTGCTCGTTCTTGCCTCCTATGCCGCATGGGGGATCGAGACGAGTGTCATGGCGACCTTGTTCTCGCGTGACTCGCTGCTGGTCAGATTCGTCGAGTGTCTCCCTATTGCATTGATACTCTCACGTTGGTGGCCGCTGTCCGCACGGGCAGCCCGCCCCCAGTGCGCGGTCTCCTGCTGGGATCCGTGTCCAATGGAGCCGGCCTTCTGCTCTGTTTCGTGTCCGTGTGGACCATGAGCGCGGCATCGACGGCCAATTTCGCAGGTTTCGGGTCGCTGGCTGGCGCTCTGCTGTCGCTCGTGCTGTTTAGAACTCCTTTGACTTGGGTCATCGTCGCTGCGCTCGGACTGACGGCGGCTGCGATCCTCGTCGTGCGATACGATGACGAGTGGTGTTCACTGGCGTGGGAGAGGGTGGAGCGGTGAACGTCCGTCGAGGCATTCCGCTTGCGCTGGGCGCAGGCGTCCTGTTCGGGCTCAGTGCCCCGTTGTCGAAGCTTATCGTCGCCCTCATGGATCCGATCGCGCTGGCTGGTGTCCTCTATCTCGGCGCATTCGTGGCCGTGTCTGTCGGTCGTCTGCTCGGCGTGACGCGTGGACTGCAGAGCGAACCACTCCGGCGCCTGGACACGTCGTACGTGCTCACGATGATCGTCGTCGGCGGGGTCGTGGCGCCGGTACTGCTGATGTTCGGCGTGCGTGCGGCGTCGGGGTTCACGGCTTCGCTTCTCCTCAACCTCGAGGGAGTGACAACGGCGCTTATCGCATGGATGTTCTTCAAGGAACGCGTTTCAGGGGCGGTATGGGGCGCGGTCATGCTGATGACAGCGGCCGGCGTCCTGCTCACCGGGGTCACCACAGGCGGGAGGTCCAGCATGGTCGGACCGCTGCTGATCATGGGCGCTGCCGTTGGGTGGGGCGTCGACAACAACGTGTCCGCGAGGCTGTCCCACTGCGATCCTCTTATCCTGGTTAGTATCAAGGGACTGGCCGCGGGACTTTTTTCTCTAGGGCTCTCGTGGGCAATCAGGGGCGACCTGCCTGCCCCGAGCAGCCTCCTGGCTGGCCTCGGCGTCGGCTGCATCTCGTATGGGATCTCTCTTGTGCTGTTCATTCTTTCGCTCAAGGCCATGGGCGCGGCCCGCACGGGAGCCTTTTTTGCTGTGGGCCCCCTGGCTGGAGCTCTGCTGTCGCTGGTCATCTTCCGCAGTCCATTCACGTGGGCGATGGCGGTGGCACTGGTTCTGACGGCGGCGTCGATCGCGCTGGTGGCAAGTGAGGGTCTGCGCGCCGACGGAAGGCAACGAGCCGACCAGTTGACCGACTGACTGTTCAGGGCAAACTATAATGTTTAGAGACAGTCCGTCATCCGGGAGGCTCACGTGAAGTGGGTAACGCGCGCGCATGTGCATGTGGACAGGGTCGCTTGTCCATGGCTGATCAGCCGCTTTGTTGATAACGATGCGGAGTTTGTGTTTGTGGCGAGCGACATCGTGGGTCGGGTTGCCGAGGAAGAATGGGCTACGCCGTTTGACGTCAAAGGCGTCGAACTAGGTCATCGAGACGGTCACTGCAGCTTCGTTTCCATCATGGAGAAGTATCATCTCGATGACAAGGCGCTGTTGCACCTTGCCGATGTTGTCAACGCCGCGGACACGGATCAATTGGACACGAACCCGTATGCCAGGGGGCTCGAAGCACTGGCTCAGGGATTTTCTCTGATGTATCCGGGCGATACCGATAACCTGGAGGCTCAGTTCGCCGTCTATGACGCGCTGTACGCCTTCTTCCGTCTCAAGGTGGCTGGCGAGAGCACGTGAACTCACACATCACTCACACTGAAAACACGAACCGGCCGAACAATACTATAGTGTTTACGATGCTGTACCAGGAGGAACAACAATGACAACAGCCATCAAGAGCGTACATGCACGAGAGATCCTCGATTCACGCGGCAATCCGACGGTCGAGGTGGAAGTTACCCTCGCATCAGGCATCATGGCACGGGCGGGCGTTCCATCTGGAGCGTCGACCGGCATTCATGAGGCACTGGAACTGCGTGACGGCGACAAGGCCCGGTATGGCGGAAAGGGAGTCCTGAAGGCCGTAGAGCATGTGAACAATGAGATTGCGTCTGCTGTCATCGGCAAAGATGCCACTGACCAGGCCGGTATCGACCATGCAATGATCGAGCTGGACGGCACGCCCCACAAGACGAGACTGGGTGCCAACGCGATCCTGGGCGTCAGCCTGGCAACCGCACGGGTTGCAGCGCAGGCCTGCGACCTTCCGCTGTACCGGTATATCGGCGGCATGACTGCAACAATGCTGCCGGTCCCCATGTTCAACATCATGAACGGCGGCGTCCATGCCAACTGGCAGGGAACCGACCTGCAGGAGTTCATGATTGCCCCGGTGGGCGCAGCCACATTCCGGGAAGCTGTGCGCTGGGCAAGCGAAACGTATCATACGCTCCAGGGCGTCCTCAAGAGTGCGGGCTACACGACCGGCGTCGGTGACGAGGGCGGATTCGCTCCGGCGCTCAAGCACAACGTCGACGCCATCGAGCTGATCATCCAGGCCATCGAGAAAGCCGGCTACAAGCCCGGCGAGCAAATTGCCATCGCCCTTGACCCGGCCTCCAGCGGCTTCTATGAAGACGGCTTGTACAACCTGCGCACCGAGGGCCGCAAAGCAACCTCGGCCGAAATGGTCGCCATGTACGCCGACTGGGTGGAGAAGTATCCTCTCGTCGTCCTCGAGGACGGCCTGGCCGAAGACGACTGGGACGGCTGGAAGCTGTTGAACCAGACCATCGGGCAGAAGATCGAACTCGTCGGCGACGACCTGTTTGTCACAAATGTCGAACGCATCCAGCGCGGCATCGACGAGAATGCGGCCAACGCCGTCCTCATCAAGCTGAACCAGATCGGTACACTGACCGAGACCATCGCTGCCATCACGATGGCGCGCAAGGCGGGCTGGGGCGCCATGGTGTCTCATCGCAGCGGCGAGACGGTCGACAGCTTCATCGCCGACCTCACCGTCGGCATGGGCACGGGTCACTTGAAGACGGGCGCGCCTTGCCGCGGCGAACGTGTCGAGAAGTACAATCAGCTCATGCGCATCGAGGAGGAACTGGGCAACCAGGCCTCTTACGCCGGCCATACCGCATTCGTACGGCCCTGAATAGGAGCAAGTGCAATTGAACGGCGCGACGCGACCCCTATGCAGGAGATGAATCAGGAGAACGTGCCGCGCCGTCATGTTGCTGGTGCCATCCGCAGCTTCTTTGCGCTGAACTCCAGCATGATCGCCCTGCTGGCGATGGTTGTCCTGGTGGGTATGGGCGAGAAGATGGCCGAGCGTTTCCTGCCGCTCTATCTCATGGCTGTCGGCGGCACGACGTGGGCGGTCGGCTCGCTGAACGGCATGGACAACCTGCTGTCGGCGCTATACAGCTTTCCCGGCGGATACCTCAGCGACCTGCTGGGCTATAAGAAAGCGCTCATAGTCTTCAACATCGTTGCGATGGTTGGGTACGTGATCGTCATCCTCGTCCCTACGTGGTGGGCGGTTCTCATCGGCGCCGTCTTCTTCATCTCATGGACGGCGATCTCCCTGCCTGCGATCATGTCGCTGGTCAGCAAGGCAGTCCCGAAGGAGAAACGCACGATGGGGGTCAGTCTCCACTCACTGACACGGCGTATCCCTATGGCCCTGGGGCCGATCATCGGCGGTGCGCTCATCGGTGTGTTTGGGCGCATCAAAGGCGTTCGTATCTCCTTCGGAGTCGCGCTTCTGCTGGGGGCTGTGGCCATCGTGCTGGAGGTCTTCTTCATCAAGGAAGACCCCGATGCGGGCACAAAGGACCGTGCTGTTCACCTCAAGGACTCCATACATTACATCACGCCGGATCTGCGCAACCTGCTCATCTCGGACATCCTCATCCGGTTTGCCGAACAGATTCCCTATGCATTTGTCGTGCTGTGGGCTGTGGACCGGAACGGCATTACACCCCTTCAATTTGGCGTCTTGACCACGATCGAGATGGTGACAGCGATGCTCGTCTACATCCCGGTCGCAATCCTGGCGGATCGCAACACCAAGAAGCCGTTTGTGTTGACGACCTTCGTCTTCTTTACCGCGTTCCCGATCGTGCTGTACTTCAGCCGCTCGTTCCCTGCGCTGTGCGGAGCCTTCGTGCTGCGCGGGCTGAAGGAGTACGGTGAGCCGACGCGGAAGGCGCTGATCATGGACCTTGCACCAGAGAACGCCAAGGCGTCGACGTTCGGGACGTATTATCTCTTGCGCGACGTCATCGTCTCGGTGGCAGCGTTTGGTGCCGCTTGGCTGTGGAACAGGGGCCCCGGTGTCAACTTCTTCACCGCCGCAGCCTTTGGGGCTGCCGGCACAATCTACTTCGCGGTGTTTGGGCGCGATCTGAAGTCTGTTGCCTGACGTTGTGTAGCTCGGCGTCTGCGGGCGAAAGCGAACACACCCACTGCGAAGATGGACCACCACAACCCGACACCCCATCCCGCGAGGACGTCCGACAGGTAGTGTGCACCGAGGTACAGGCGGCTGAAGCCGATCATCAGCGGGAAGAGAGCGGCAAGGACCAGCCAGAGCCTCTTGAGTCTCGGTGACTGCGCAGAACGGAACAGGAGATAAAAGCCCAGCGCGTAGAGGGCGACCGAGATGTTTGCATGGCCGGAGGGGAAGCTAGCATCCAGCTCCGTCACAACAGAGAGGACGGCCGGGGGACGCGGGCGTCCGAAACCAGCCTTGCCAAGGTAGACGACGAGTTCTGACCCGGCGCACGCTAGCGCCAGCGCCATGACGGCGCGCCGCCTGCGGTTCCACAAGAAAATGACGGCGATGATCAGCACGATGATGGCTACCTGCCAGTTCCCCACGAACGAGACTGCGTTGAAGAAGCTTATGCCGACTGGCGTACGGTGTGCGGCCAGCCAGTGCACGAGCCAGCCGTCTACACGAACGATGCTATCGTTGTCGAGCACGTCCTCCGCGAGACCCGAAGCGAGGGCGGCGACGTAGAGCAACGCCGCACCAATAAGCGCCGCAAACGGCCAAGGGTTCTCGAGCCACAAATGCGCACGGTGCATGATGAACGAAGCCTGTTTTTTCATGCAGACATGATAGCAGAACTGACACGGAAGTATGCATGTCGCATCGACTCATCAATAATGTACCTGAAATGTCTCCGTGAACTCATGTAAGATACTACGATCCGCGTCAAGAGGTCAAACATAGATTGGAGTCATGTTCAAGAAGCCGGTACGCCGATTTAGTGACGTAGAGATGATGAGCGATGAGAAGAAGTTTCCTCATGCAAGCGACCAAGGCAACTTT
>CAIQIK010000016.1 GCA_903871855.1 uncultured Caldisericota bacterium | reverse complement strand
ACTCATCCAAGATACTACGATCCCTGTCAAGGGGTTAGGCATGGATTGGCATCATGTTCAAGAAGCCGGTACGTCGATTTGGTGACGTAGAGATGATGGGCGATGAGCAAGAGCTTCCTCATGCAAGCGACCAAGGCAACCTTGGGCTTCTTGTGGTTATCGGTGATAAGATGCTTGTAGAACGTTTGTATGTGGTCATTGTGCTGGATACCGTTCATGCAAGCCAGGTACAGAACCTTCCGGAGCATTGGGTCTCCTGCTCTGCTGATCTTCCTTCCTCCATTCAGGGAAGTCCCTGATTGTCTTCGTACCGGGTCCAGTCCCGCAAGAGCTGTGATCTCAGTTCTGTTGGCACCAGGATACTTTCGGAAGAGATACAGGAGATTCATGGCAGAGATGACCCCGATCCCGTTCATGGAAAGAAGATGGTGCAGGTCTTCCCGTGTCTCCTCATGCTCCTCTGCAACTGCCTCCATCTCGTTCTCGAGCTGGTCCTCCATTGTATCAAGATGTTTGAGCTCTTTCTCGAGTGAGTCTTTCAGCTTCCTCGTCACCCCGCTCTTGTACTCCAGAGACTGAAGATGGTTAGAGAGCATAGCCCTTGTTTTCTGGATCATCTCATAGCTCCCGAGCTCTGCTCCCAGCTGTTCTGCTATTTCATCTATCGCAGGGATAGAGAACTCACGTTCTTTGAGGAGGAGATGGAAACTGTAGAGCATCTTGGCATCAACGGCATCTGTCTTCGATCTGTTCCCAAGCACCTTTGCGAAGTTCGCACTCTTCTTGGGGTTTACTTCATAAACCCTTACCTCATGCTCTGCAGCAACTACACGCAGATAATTGGAATACGGTCCTGTAGGTTCATAAATGAACCGTACTGCCTGGTTCCACTTCCCTCCATACCTCTTCTTGAGGAGCTTCTTCAGAGTCTTCAACCCCTTCTCATTGGGAACCTCATCCTCATGTGTTCCATCCCACACGGCTAACGTTTGCTTTGAAATATCAATGCCGATATACTCTGTCATACGAAACCTCCCCGTATGAGGAGAGTTTGCAATGGGTTGCCCTTCCATACACGTTTCATTTCGTCTACAACCCAAGCCGGAGGATAGTTCTCCGCTTCTGATACTACCCAAACTTTGGAAGGGCGATCCATCTTTGATGCAAGCTCATGAGGATTGCTCATTGCTTCAATGTACCTCCGATCCACCCATTCCTCTCACCCATACAACTCTCAATGGTATCTCCTTCCTCGGCGTATGAGTACCTCCTCCATCGTACGAATGTACGTGAAATGACCCCGTAAACTCGTGAGAAAAAGTACGCGAAGGGTAACAGAATACTGCTGGTCCTTGGGATGGGAAAGGAGCAGTAGAAGTGAAGTTCATGACCTGATGGTTCGTGTACGCTCTTGCGCGAGTTGACAAGAATGCACTCAGAGAAGTTGCAATGTTTCCAGGAATGCACTAGAGTCTTGTGACAGTAGGAAAATCGCTCAGTTCAAGCAACACGCCTGGTCTAGTAGAGGAGGCTAGAAGCGAAGAACTTCAGAAAAGTGCTAACAAAAATTAACCAAGGGGAGGTAACAGCAGTATGAAGAGAACTTTGGTAATTGCGCTTGTGTTGGTGCTAGGTGTAAGCCTTCTGGCTGGATGCAAGCCTGTAGCAAAGCAGCCAGTAACGTTCGTGTTTGCTAAGGGAGATGCGGTCGAGCTTGATCCGGCGGACGTCACAGACGGTGAATCTGTAACAGTAATGAACAACATCTTTGAGGGACTTGTGAGGTACAAATCTGGTTCGACCGAGGTTGAGCCGTGCCTTGCAACGAGCTGGGATACATCTTCCGACGGACTTGTCTGGACGTTCCACCTCAGGAAGAACGTGAAATTCCAGGATGGGACTCCATTCAACGCGGATGCGGTCGTGTTCTCTTATGAAAGACAGAGGGACACTAATCATCCATTCCATCAATATGGCAAGTGGGAATATTGGGGATGGTGCTTTAGCGAAATCGCGAAAACTGAAAAAGTTGATGATTCAACAGTGAAGATTACCCTGTCGCAGCCATTTGCTCCGTTTCTCAGCACAATGGCAATGTTCACGATGGACGTCGTGAGCCCAACCAATTGTGACAAATGGAAAGACCAGTGGTTTGCTCATCCAGTCGGAACAGGTCCTTTTAGCTTTGTTGAATGGGTCAAGGGCGACCATGTAACTCTTGAGAAGAATGCCAATTACTGGGGAACTGAACCGAAGATCGATACGCTCATTTTCAGGGTCATAGACGATCCGTCCTCGAGATACCTTGCTCTTCAAAAGGGAGAGGTACAAGGGATGGAATTCCCTAACCCAACCGACCTTCCCAAGATTACGCAGGATTCGACCCTTACTGTGTTGAGTGCGCCAGGACTCAATGTCGGCTACCTTGCAATGAATATGGGTACTGACACCCCAGGTTTCCAGAAACCGTTTGCAGATGTCAGGGTAAGGCAAGCAATCAACTACGCGATCAACAAGAAGGATATTGTAAGCCAACTCTACAAAGGCACAGCAATACCCGCTGTCAACCCGATTCCTCCTACGCTTTGGGGTTATAATGATACAGTTCAAGACTACAGTTATGACCCAGCCAAGGCAAAAGAGCTCCTGAAGGAAGCCGGATATCCAAATGGTTTCAAGACAAATCTCTGGGCAATGCCAGTGTCAAGACCCTACATGTTCGATCCAAAAGCAATTGCAACTGCCATCCAGGCAGATCTGAAGCAAGTCGGCATTGATGCAGAGATCGTAACATACGATTGGGGCACCTACCTGACGAAGACCGAGGCCGGAGAACAAGCCATGTGTTTGCTCGGTTGGACGGCCGACTACGCAGACCCCGACGACTTCCTCTATGTCTTGCTTGACTCGGATGCTGCAACGGTCGGGTCAGCAGGCAATGTTGCTTTCTACAGAAATGCAACAGTGCATACGCTGAACAAAGAAGCGCAAATGACGACAGATTTGAACAAGAGAATCGACCTCTACAAACAAGTCCAGCAAATCGTCCATGATGATGCGCCCTGGGTTCCACTTGCCTATGCAACACAAACTCTCGTTTTTGCGAAAAACGTGAAGGGTTTTGTTCTTTACCCAACAGGAGACTACCACTTCGACACAGTTTCCTTTGATACCAGCAAGTAGTGTGGCTTGACAAGCGAGGAGGGGCGTCAGCCCCTCCTTTATGAAAACTGGAGCTCCCATATGAAGTACTATGTCGCAAAGAGAGCTATTAATGTACTTTTCATAGTATTCGCAGTATCTGTCATTATCTTTCTCCTCATAAGGCTTGCGCCTGGCGACCCTGCGATTACGATGGCAGGAGAGCATGCCTCGGCCGTTACCCTTGCACGAATGAGAACCGAGTGGGGGCTGAATAAGCCGCTCATTGTGCAGTACTTCGTTTGGCTCAGACACGCCCTTCGAGGCGACTTTGGCCAGTCGATCCTTACGCATCAATCGGTGCTTGTGGAGCTTGTCCAGCGTTTTCCAAATACGCTTGAGCTATCAATCTTTGCGATGACATTCGCTACCATTATTGGAGTGCTCGCGGGGATTGTTTCGGCAGTAAGGAGATACTCGTTCTTCGATTATGCAAGTATGATTGTTGCGCTATTCGGAGTATCAATGCCCGTATTCTGGCTAGCGATCATACTCATCATGATCTTCGGTATTAGGCTTAACCTTCTCCCAACGGGTGGGCGTCTGGGCGTCATGTACTCCATCACACCCATCACTCATTTGTATCTCTTAGATAGTTTACTTGAGTTCAGGTTTCCCGCATTTCTGGATGCTTTGAAACATCTCATATTGCCCTCGCTTGCTCTTGGCACCATACCTATGGCATTTGTCGCGAGGATTACACGCTCGAGTATGCTTGATGTCATGAGCCAAGATTACATCAGAACCGCACGTTCTAAAGGGCTTGGTGAGAAGGCCGTTATCATTAAGCATGCCTTAAGAAATGCGCTGATTCCTATACTTACTGCTGCAGGAACGGAATTCGCAGGGCTTATGGGAGGTGCAGTTCTGACAGAGACTATTTTCTCATGGCCTGGGTTAGGTACGTATATTGTGCAGGCCGTTTCTGCCAGAGATTACCCTGCCGTTCAAGGCGCTGTCATTTTCGTGGCCTTGATCGTCGCGCTCGTTAGCCTCATTGTTGACATCTTCTACTCCTATGTTGATCCACGCATTCGTTATGAGTGAGAAGGGCCAGATGAAAAATTCCATTCTCATGGAAATGCTTAGATACACCAGAAGAAGCAAGTCTGCCATGTTTGGGCTCTTCGTGATCTGTTGTTTTGTTTTCATTGCTGTTGCCGCTCCTCTGATTGCCCCACACAATCCGCTGATCCAGAATCTCAAGGGAAATCTGCAACCTGGATTTTGGGCCAGCAAGGGCGCAAGTTTTCTTGGAACCGACAATTTTGGAAGAGACATATTGAGCAGAATTATTTACGGCGCAAGAATTTCACTAACAGTAGGTCTTGTAGCCGTTTTCATAGGAGTCTTACTCGGAATGACCGCAGGAGTAACTGCCGGATTCTTGGGTGGGTGGGTCGATAATCTCCTTATGAGAATCGTGGACATCATGTTTTCTCTTCCCTCCATCCTTCTAGCGATAGTCATTGTTGCCATCCTTGGAAGAGGACTTGATAAAGCCATGATCGCGATTGGCATCACGTATGCTCCTCAAATAGCAAGAGTGGTACGCGCGCAAACCATTGTGGTTAGGAACAACGAATTCATAGAGGCAGCAAGAGCAATTGGTGCGTCAAGCCTTAGAATCATGGTGGTCCACGTTCTTCCAAACATTCTTTCTGTTTTGATTGTGTACGCGACCCTGAGTATTGGAAGTGCTATCCTAGATGCGGCAGCTCTCGGTTTCCTTGGACTTGGAGCACAACCACCCACGCCCGAATGGGGAGCAATGCTTGCCGATGGTATTCACTCGATTACAGGAGGGTATTGGTGGGTGGAAACGTTCCCTGGTGTTGCGATTCTTTTTACAGTTCTGGGGTTTAACCTGCTTGGTGATGGATTAAGAGATGCCACTGACCCAAGACTGAGAAAGAATGCCTAATTTCTACTTAACTTGAGCACATAGGAGAAGACAGTGCTCACGCCCTGTTCTGTGTCTCGATTAATACAAACCCCCCGGTCCATGGACCGGGGGGTTTGCTAAGAGACGACCAGTGAAGCAGAGATCTAGTAGTCAGGGTAGGCCGGAGCAGCAGGTGCTGAACTCTCCGCCTTCGGAACGGTTGTGACCATAGCCGCCGTTGAGAGGAGCAGGCTCGCGATGCTTTCTGCGTTCAGCAGCGCGAGGCGCGTGACCTTCAGCGGGTCAACAATGCCGCTCTTGAAGAGGTCCTCGAACTTGTTGCCCAAGGAGTTGAATCCGAGATTGTCGTCACCCTCGAGAACCTTCTGAATCGCGATGACGCCCTCATAGCCTGAGTTGTCTGCGATGATTTTGAGCGGCTCACGAAGTGCCTTGCGGATGATCTCAGCGCCGGTTTTCTCGTCGCCGGTGAGCTTGAGCCCGTCGATGCCCCGTCCTGCCTTCACCAGAGCTGCCCCGCCGCCGATGATGATGCCTTCTGCCACGGCTGCCTTGGTAGCATTGACAGCATCCTCGACTCTGTGCTTGAGCTCCTTCATCGCTGTCTCGGTGGGCGCGCCGACTTTGATAATGGCGACGCCACCGGCAAGCTTCGCCAAGCGCTCCTGAAGTTTCTCCTTGTCGTAATCCGACTTGGTCTCCTCGACCTGCTTGCGGATCTGGCCGATGCGGGACTTGATCTCTTCCTTGGATCCCTTACCGCCAACGATGGTCGTGTTGTCCTTGTCGACCTTGACTTCGTCGGCCGAGCCAAACATGTCTTCGGTGACCTTCTCGAAGGTGAGGCCGAGGTCTTCGCTGAGGACCTTGCCGCCGGTGAGGACAGCGATGTCTTCTAGCATGGCCTTGCGTCTGTCGCCGAAGCCGGGGGCCTTGACTGCGACGCATGCGAATGTTCCACGCACCTTGTTGAGGACGATGGTTGCAAGCGCTTCACCCGTGATGTCGTCGGCGACGAGCAGGAATGGACGGCCTTTCTGGGAGAGTTTCTCCAGCACGGGCAGGAACTCCTGGATGGACGTGACTTTCTTGTCAGTGATGAAGATGAGAGGAGACTTCAGCACGGCTTCCATGCGGTCAGGGTCAGTCACGAGGTAGGCCGAGATGTAGCCACGGTCGAACTGCATACCCTCGACGGTTTCAACCTTCATCTCGAGACCCTGAGACTCTTCAACGCTGATGACGCCGTCCTTGCCGACCTTCTCCATAGCGTCTGCGATTGCCTCACCGACGGCGGGCATCTTGGATGAGACAGTGGCAACCTGTGCCTTCTCTTCGCGGGTCTTGACCTGGCGAGATAGCTTCTTCAGCTCTTCGAGTACAGCTGTCGTCGCTTTGTCCATGCCAGCCTTGAGTGCAACGGAGTCTGCACCGGCAGTGACGTTCTTGATTCCTTCCTGAATCATGATCTGGGCAAGGACAGTAGCTGTGGTTGTACCATCACCGGCCTGATCCTCAGTCTTCTGGGCAATTTCCCTGACGAGCTGCGCGCCGATGTTCTCGTTCGGATCCTGGAGTTCGATTTCCTTGGCGATGTTGACGCCGTCATCGGACAGAACCGGCGAACCGAACTTTTTCTCAAGTGCGACGTGGCGGCCCTTTGGCCCTAGCGTCACCCTGACCGTATTGGCGAGCTTATCAACGCCAGTGCGAATCTTCTCGTATGCTTCCTCATTGAAGATGATCTGTTTTGCATCCATGGTTCTTCCTCCCTACTTGACGATAGCGAGGATGTCGTGCTGAGACAGCACAACATACTCTTCGTCGTCGAGTTTGATTTCACTGCCGCTATACTTGGAATAGAAGACCTTGTCGCCTTCCTTGACCTCAAGTGGAATTTTGGTGCCATTGTCCAGCATGACGCCGGAGCCAACTGCCATGACGGTGCCCTGCTGAGGTTTTTCCTTGGCGCTATCAGGCAGAACAATGCCACTCTTCATGGTCTCTTCAACTTTCTCCACCTTAATGACGACGTGATCACCGATTGGTACCAGCTTTGCCATATTGTCGTACCTCCTGTACTAGAAGATCTTGATGGATTAGCACTCCCTTTGCATGAGTGCTAAGCAATTATAGGAGGGCATGGTAAGCTGTCAAGTATTGGATGGGTCTGGCGCGGTGCCTCCGAGTCCCCGGACGGGGAGCAAGCAGCGTGCGATAGGGGCGTTGTACAACGGCGGGGTTCCTGCTAAGATGACTACCCGAATATGACCTACGAAACTAGCATACAAGTACCATTTCTGAGTCGGTGCCACCAGTCTACTGAGGGCATCGGCATTCTGCTTGGAAGCTGTCTGCTGGAGACACTTGCACAGGGGCACCGTGATTCACTGGTTGTTGGACTCATTGGTCCTCTGGGCGCCGGCAAGACGGTTCTCACATGTGCTCTCTCGATAGCACTCGGCGTTGATCGGGCAAGCGTCGCCAGCCCCACCTTTGTCCTGGAGCGGAACTATCTGGGCAAGGAACCGGTGAGGCATTTTGACCTCTATCGCATCGAGGATCCTCGACAACTGGTCGAAATGGGCTTCGAGGAAGAACTGGACAAGCGCGGCGTGACAGTAATCGAGTGGGCTGAACGGTCTGGAAGACTCCTTGAAATGTACGAGCGTATCGAGGTCCACTTCGAAGTCCTGGGCGAAGATACCAGACGCATCGTTCTGTGCGATTTCTACCAGCCTTCTATTGTTGCAAGGTGTTTCGGTGTCGAGACAAGCGTTTCTTCTCATTAGTACTGCCACTATCTCCGGCATTGTCGGTCTTGCGCGGGGAGACGAGATACTGGCGCAGGCTTCGCTGCAGTTGGCGACTGCGTCCAATACCATCGTGGCTGCGATCGACCGGGTGCTTGGCGAGGGTGGATGCACGCTCGATGACGTAGGGGGCATCGTGGTGGTCAAGGGTCCTGGAACTTTTACGGGGTCGCGGGTCGGCACTTGTATTGCCAAGGCAATCGCCTATGCGGCTCCCTGCTCGCTCGCCTCCGTTACCACGCTGGAAGCGGTAGCCTGGACCGGCTTCCTATCGAGCACGGCAGACATTGCTGGCCGTCCCGTGTGGGCGCTGTTGGATGCTCGACGTCACGAGTTCTACGTGCAGGAGTTTGCCGTCCGTGATGGGGCAGTCATGCCCCAAGCGAGCGCAGTGTGTATGGGACAGGGAGCCTTCGACACTGTCCGTGAAGTGGGTGGACTTGCTGCCTGTGCCTTCTCGCCTGCTGTAGTTCCGGAGAGCCAGCGCCCGCACGGAGGGGAGAACGTGGTGTGGTCATTTGATGTGCATCCGAGCTGCGCCGGCATCCTTGCATCTTCAGTGGGGGCTCGCAGTGAAAACCCATTCACACTTGAGCCGCTGTACCTGCGCAGCACGGAGGAGTTGTTCGATCACTCGAAGGCGGCGTTATGACGTCTGAACGGCCAATCATGATCCGGGCGGCGAGTGTCCGGGATCTCAAGGCTATCTGGGAGATTGAGGAAGCATCTTATGCTGCGCCGTGGCCGAAAGAGACCTTTTTCGTGGACATCACATTCAATGCGGACGCGAAGTACTTTGTCGCCATGGTCGACAAACGTATCGTCGGGTTCATCGGCGGCTGGTTCAAGGAGGGGAAACTGCACATTGTCAATGTTGCCACGCACCCTTCCTTCCGCCAATCAGGTGTAGCGAGACAGCTTGTTCTGTTTCTCCTTGACTTGGCACGGGATCTCAAGATGGAGAGTACCTTCCTTGAGGTCCGAAGGTCCAACGTCGCGGCTCAGAAGCTTTATGAGGGGCTGGGTTTCGGAGTGGCCGGTCTGCGACCAATGTACTATCCCGACAACATGGAAGACGGTCTGGTCATGACAAAGGAGCTATGCAGTGCGCATGCTGGGGATTGAGACTTCCTGCGACGACACCGCCGCAGCTGTTGTAGACGATACGGGACTGGTCCTGTCATCAGTCATCTCGAGTCAGGATTCGTTTCATCGAAAGTATGACGGCATTGTTCCGGAAATTGCTTCGCGCAGACATACGGCGACGATTATCGCCTCTGTCGATGAAGCTCTTCTCCAGGCAGGCATGCGGATCACGGACGTGGACGGGATTGCTGTCACCTGCGGGCCGGGGTTGATCGGTTCTCTTCTTGTGGGCGTAGAAACGGCGAAGGGTCTTGCGTATGCCAGTGGGAAACCTCTGATCCCCGTTAATCATCTGGAGGGTCACGTGATGGCGTCGTTTCTTCATGATCCGGAAAGCGACCTGCAGCCGCTGACGAGCGACGATTTTCCGGTACTGGCGCTGATTGTGTCCGGAGGGCACACGGAGTTGGTCTATGCCGACCGATGGCTCCATTATCGAGTTCTGGGAGCAACGCGCGACGATGCTGCAGGGGAGGCGCTGGATAAGTTTGCCAAGTATGTGGGGCTCGGTTTCCCGGGTGGGCCGGCGATCCAGAAGATCGGCGCAATCGGGGATCCCTCGTACCACTCTTTTCCGAGAGTGACGTTCAGCGGGACTGGGTATGAGTTCAGTTTCAGTGGTCTCAAGACTGCCGGCATCAACTATGTGAAGTCGTTGACATCAGAGGAGCTCGAGGCGCATCTCCCCGACATCGTGGCAAGTTTTGAAGCTGCGGTCGTCGGTGAGCTCGCAGGCAAATCGTTGCGGGCAGCCCGCGATCTGTCTCCCCATATCCTGACCATTGTAGGCGGTGTTGCTGCAAACAAGCGGTTAAGAGATAGCTTTGCCAAGGCCCGGGATATCCGGGTCTACTTCCCGCCGATGAAGTACTGCACTGACAATGGCGCCATGATTGCCTACGCCGGGATACGACGGGCCATGCTGAGTGTACGGGCTGCCATTGATCTTGATGCTTGCTCCTCGCTGGGGATAGAGGACAGTTCGCTGGATACGTGACGGAAGGCCAAGGCATTGAGTCAGTGGCACAGAGTTCACACAATTGCACTAAGGTTCAGGTTGCCGATAATGAAAGCGGTATGCATGACATACGTTCGAAACGGAGGCGACAAATGGACATTTGCGAGGAAGGGAAACCGTTCAGCGCGAAAGGCACGAACGGCGTTGGTTGTCTCGTTATGCAGGGATTTACTGGGACAGTCGGGAGTATTCGCTACTATGCGGAGCAGCTCGCAGCGAAGGGGCTTTCCGTGGAGGCTCCACGCCTGACTGGTCACGGGGCGAGGTGGCAGGACATCAACAAGGTTCGCTACACAGACTGGATTCGCGACGCGGAACAGGCGTATCAGTTGCTGGCTGGCCGATGTGACAGGGTATTCGTCACTGGACTCTCGATGGGTGGGACACTTATCCTCTATCTGGCCGAGCACCATCCAGAGATTGCCGGTGTGATTCCCATCAATGCACCTGTCTTTATGACCGACAAGCGCGCGCCCTTTTTGCCCATCATCAAGCATCTGATTGCATCGACGCCGGCGATCGCGTCTGACATCATGGAGCCCGGCATCATCGAACCTGCGTGCGACAGGACGCCGACCGCTGGTGCTCACGAGATGGTGAAGCTGCTTGGAATCACACGCAGAGACTTGGGACTCATTACCCAGCCCCTGCTCGTCATGCGTTCAAAGCATGATCATGTCGTTCCCCACGAGTGTGCCCCGTTTATCATGGAGCATACCGCCTCGACAGACAAGGAGATGGTTGTTTTCGAGAGGTCGGCTCATGTCGTGACAATGGACTATGACAAGGATGGCGTGGTTGACAGTGCTTGGAAGTTCATTCAGCGTCTCTCGCACTGAACACGGAGACGGGAAGAGACGATCGTGAAAAAACAAAGCGGATGGCTTAATTGCCATCCGCTTTGTTGTCTTGTTGTTTGCATACATGGTAACCTGGGCAATTTATCTTTGGTCTAAGCATTGGGCGTAACGCTACGCCCAATGCTTAGAATCAACGATCGACGTGTCGGGTGTTTTGCTTAGCGCCTACTCAAACCGAATAACCAGCTTCTTGCCACAGGCAGAGACGAAGTCAACAAGTGAACGCACGGTGCTCAAGTATCCATACGATTCCATGCGGGCAATCTGAGGCTGAGTACGACCCAGACGATCAGCAAGCTGCGCCTGAGTAAGCCCAGATTCTTTCCGCAAATCGGCAATGCGCACGGCAAGTGCCGCTCGAGTACGAAGTTCCTCCATCTTCATCCTGAGTTTCGGATCCTTGTCCATCTCTGCTTCAATACCCTTAAACATGCGTTGCGTGCTTTGCATATCGGGGTCATGGGCAAGGTCTTCCCGCCTTCGTTCCTCAACAGTGAGTGGCCGGTGCAGCTGTTTCTTCTGTGCAATCTCCAGCTTGAGGCTAGACTTAGTCGGGAGACGTTTGGCACTGTCGGCAGCAAGATACTCCTCCATGACTTCCTTGAACTCCCTTGTGAGTTGGTGAACAAGTTGTTCATCGAGATGAGTCTCACGGTCGGAGCACAATTCAACAGCGTTCACGATGCGCTTGGCGATTGTAGCGGCGAACCTATCGTTCCCTGCAAGCCTTGCTCCCGTAGTATCCCTTCCCCTTCTGTACTCTCTCATCATAGCAGAAACCCCCTAAACTTAAAAGCGACTTCTTCTGAAGATCTGGAGTCTCTTTCGCTAAGCAACATTTGGTAGACACCATCTCCCGATCAGGACGATCCGGTTGTGTTCTCTCCCATCGGATGGAGCTACCTTCGCTTCGCGCGAGCAGGTCACCCAAATCCGTCGTCGCCGTGTTGGTACTTTCTAGCTTCTCTTAGCAGCTTCTCCCGTCGTTGGCTTATTTCTTCTTTCTTTTCTTCCCAACGACGCTTCGCAAGAGCAATATCACTTTCAGACAGATCGTCCGACGGGGTCGCCTTGAAGACGCGCAAACCATAGACGACATCCTCTTCTATGCGACTGAGCAGTCCTGCTCCAACAGACCTATCATTGTCCTCAGGCCAAATCACGTGCAATTCAGTAAACCCCCTTACCGGGCAGCAGAGCGGCGGATCCACACGTCCAAGCTCGTCGAAAACCCCGCTCAGAGCAAATAACGCCGCCCTAAAGCATGCTGGATCTGGGAGATTCTCAACTTCCTCTCCGGCTTTGCGTAACAATATGAAGGATTTTCTCATTTTTGTACACCTCCACCCTCTCGCACAAAAACGATAAGTCACAGGCTTTCTTGCGCCCCTTGTAGGTGCATCAGCAAGAACGGCTAACTTGCAGCCTTCCTCGCGCCCCCTTGTGGGCAGTTCAGCAGAAGGGCCAAATTGCGGGCTCTTTTCGTCTCGTTACACATTACACTAGTGTTATATACATGCTTCGAAAATTGTCAAGAGCGCATCGACTCATCTATTATCTACTCCAAATCACATCGTTGCCTCACGGATAAATCTACTCCAATTTAGGGAACCACTGATTTATTCAAGTACTTCAATAGGCCTCTCAACGGGATACAATGAAATGAGAAGAGAAAAGTTGAGGAGGCCTTGGATGCGTGGACAACAAACCTTTGGGGATCTTGAGTTCGAGCACAAGAAGAGAAGGACGCGTCGTGAAGTGTTTCTTGATCAGATGGAAGCAGTGGTCCCCTGGAAGGAATGGACCGCACTCATTACACCCTAGTACCCCAACGGTGAGCATGGACGTTCCCCCAAAGGCATTGAAGTTATGCTGCGCATGTATCTGTTGCAGGGTTGGTTTCCCCTTTCTGATGAGATGCTGGAAGATGTCCTGTATGATAGTCAGTCCATGCGCAGATTTGTGGGGATCAGCCTTCTGGAAGAAGATGTTCCTGATGCAACTACCCTCCTCAAGTTCCGTCATCTGTTGGAGCAGCATGACCTGACCAACAGGATGTTCCATGAGCTCAACAATGCGCTTTCACGAAAAGGCTACCTCATGAAAGAGGGAACCATTGTTGATGCCACCATCATTGCAGCTCCCAGTTCTACCAAGAACAGCAAGAACCAACGGGACCCAGAGATGCATCAGACGAAGAAGGGCAACCAATGGTACTTCGGGATGAAGGCCCACATTGGTGTGGACAGGGAGAGCGGCATGGTGCATACCGTTCAAGCGACAGCAGCGAACGAACATGACATTACCTGTACCTCACAACTGCTCCATGGAGAAGAAACCGTCGTCTATGGTGATGCAGGCTACACCGGCGTCGGTGAACGGCCTGAAATCAAGAACAGAGTTGGACAGGTGGTGTGGAAGATCGCTCTGCGCCACTGTGTCATTGCCAGGATGAAGGATGGCCCTGAGAAGGATGCTGTGGTGCAAGCTGAACATGAGAAAGCGTCTATACGTGCAAAGGTAGAGCATCCGTTTCATATTGTCAAGAATCTCTTCGGGTTTCGCAAGGTACGGTATCGTGGCCTTGCCAAGAACCACAGTCTGTTATACATGCTGTTTGCTTCTGCCAACCTTGTGCTCTATACCAGGCAGGTTACTCTCCAGCAGGGAACATGATGCCACCAGAGGGGATACTATGCCCTGATGTCACGGAACCCCTTGAAACAGGAGTTCCAGCAGCCTTTTCTTGGTGACTTGTTCGCATGGGACCTGAAAACTGCCGTTATTGTGGAGTAATCCACTAAAGGCAGGCATTAATCAGTGGTTCCCTAGAAGGAGGCACGAGTCTTTGAGCGTCGCGTCGTATGGCGAGTCCGGAAGCAGTCTCTCTGACTTCCTCGACGAAAGCGTATCAGTCTGGTTTCTGCCTTGTCGCGACTCTCCCGCTGATTGGCGCAAAACCCGGAGCGCTGAGCTTGTCCCGGACATCGTCAATTCTTCTATATTGTTCGTCAATTCTCTTCTCCGATTCACTGTCCCTTCCTCTTTCGAGGAAATTGGAGACCGCCGCCTCGCCGGACTCAATCTTCAACGCCACCTCCGAGTAGAACGTCGTCTGATCTGACATGATTGTGTTGTGAGCTTTCTCTAGTTCACAAACCTTTTGCGATATCTCGGCATCCTTGTCATACAGCCACGCAGCATGGTCAAGTGTGAGTCTCCAGTGACGTTCACGGCTATCAAACAGCGTCAAGGAGGTGATGATTCCCTTGGCTGCAGCACAGTCAATATGGGCCTCCACGCTTCCCGTTGCACCAATCCAAGGGTTACTTGATGGGGGTGTCCAATGGATTGCCCCGCTACGCTGTAGAGCCATTTTGGGGAACCTCAGGTCTCGCAGATATTGCGCATACTCGTCTAGCGCATCAAGAACGGCAGTTCTCGCTCGCTCTTTCATCTGTAGTCTCACCATGTTCCGATTGCTGTTGTGGTACACCCAAAGGATCACAAACCATCCGAGTGCTGTTGTGAACGCTGAAATAACGGGCGCTCCCCAGACCTCTCCCCACGAGCGGACCGTGACCCGCTCCAGCCCTTCTACTGCGAGGACAAGCTCCCGCAGTAGATGAATCACCGTGATCTCGCCATGAACCATCTCTACCCCCTCCCTTGTTTCAGGACGACTTGTTGCGCTGCTAGTTCTCGCATTCCAACACTTCCAAATGGCCTCGGTGGCTATCTTGTAGTCCTTCTTGTGGAGTTCGACGGCTCTTGCGCGGATCTCCCATGTGAGTTCTTCGGGCAACCAGGTCGAAAAGTGTATGAGCCCTTCGGAAGTCGACCTTGGCCTTCCTCGCCTTTTGTTAGTCTCGACGTGCCGCCCCCTCTGTTGTTTCGTGCAACCAGAATTGACTCATTCTACCTGCCATTCCTGTTCCATACAACAAGAACACCTGGCATCGCGAAACGGGTTCTCCCGACGGGGAACAGCGGAGGTATAGGGCTACTGGCTCTGCGTTCGCTAAACACTAAGTTCGGTGTCACCAGGGTTGAAGGGTCATGGCCAAGTGCCATACCCCTCCGACGACGGCCGTGGCGAAGCCGATGACTGCGATCAGTACGAACGTAATGCCGTACCAGCTCTCGATATTGTCATTCGTTGGAGAGCCTCCTATCAGTTTGAGGAACACGACAACCAGCATTCCCACGGCCAGCTCCACAAGGTGGAACCGGGGGATACGGTCTGGATCGTAACGGTACGCCCACCAGGTCACCCGAGCCTTCTTGGTCGCATTGTCGTCGGAATAGTGACCGACTATGAGGGACCGAAGGAGTTCTTCCACAGCGAGGACATCCGACAAGCCCCTTGGCACATTATCGCACAGGCTGGGACTGAGAGACTCCTCGCTGAGACTGAGCAAGAGAGGGAAAACATCCAGAGCCAGATAGCTCTTGCCGAAGGCTCAGAGCTGGTGCCCGAACAGGTGATCAAGACAGGATTGGCAGTGCTTCAAGACATGGGAACGTTCCGGGAGAAGGCTGACCTGACGATGAGGCAACGGCTTCAAAGGTTCTTATTCCCGGAAGGAATCCCATTTGCCGAGTCAGGTTTGGAACCTTGCAAAACCGCCTTCTGCATACAGCAGAAGGCGGTTATCTCGATGACTGAAAACACGATGGTAGCGCCGAGGAGAATTGAACTCCTGTTTGGGGATTGAGAGCCCCCCGAACTAACCACTGTTCTACAGCGCCATACTTGGCTGAGGAAGATGGATTCGAACCATCATCGGTAGCTCCAGAGGCTACTGTCCTACCGTTGGACGATTCCCCAACACATGCGAGAGTATACCAAGAACTTGCCCTGAATCAAGATACCTGGGCGTGAAATCGTCCGGAGCAGCTTAAGGGTTGGTGTCTGTGGTCCCTTCGATCTCGATGCCATCCTGCGTCAGGAGTTCGCGGCCTTTCTCCTTGATGGCCTCGGTCTGATCACTGATTTCCTTGCTCAGTTCGAAAGCCTTGTCTTTCAGCAGCTTGCGCGTTTCTTCTCCACTTTGAGGGGCGAGAATCAACGCCACCAAGGCTCCGACAATGCCGCCGATCAGCAGTCCGCCCATGAACGATCCACAATCATTGCGCTCACTCATGATCTCCTCCTTAGGAAGATGGACTTGAAAATCTTGTACGCCGATACCACGCGTACAGCAGTACTTATCATTCTTGGCAACAGGCCGCTGTCTCGGCCGGAAGCTACTGCGGGCAATGCTCTCACAGCCATATCGGCAGATGCGGTAAGCTTTGTCAGCTGTCTTGTCAGCTGGTCGAAGTGTTGCTCCGAGACCTGAGTCGACTGCATCAGCCTTACTGCTTCCGACTTTAGATCGTCGGCCTGTTTCTGTACGTCGACCATCGTACCAGAGAGGCTCTTCGAGAATTCCCCAAGCTTGCGCCCAAGAGTGAGGACGGCTATGGCTGCGGAGATCATGCCGAGGGCGATGACAATGTCTAATACCCAGATTGCAGTCATGTTCACTGGCAATTGATCACCTCCTGATCGATTTTCCGTACAACAGTGGCGGTGGGGTACAACCGGCTGGCAACCCTGCGTGAAATGATGATGCCGGGGATCAACATGAGGAACCCGGCTACGACAGGAAGTGCTATGGACAGGCTTCCGTTCAGTCCTTCCAGGGATGAGAATCCATAACCGCCAAGCACCCCTGCCAGAAAGGCGGCCAGCGGAATCCCGTACATGATCGCGGAGGCCTTGAGAATAAGCGAATCGTCGAGCGACACTTCAACCAGATCTCCCTGAGCAATTTCGGGAGGAGCAGTCACCCTGACGGTCGGACTACTCTCTTTGCTGCCTACACAGAACTGGGTTAGAGAGCACGACGCACATCCGTCTCGTGGCTGCAGTCGAACCACGACAACATCTCCCTGACGCGCAATAACCAAACCTCGATCAGTCTGCATAAGAATCCTGTCCTCGCTTAGATCTCAAGATGTCACCCCACAAGGTCGTGCCTTGACGAAGCTTTTGAACCTGCCTAAGCAGGTGGGAGCATAAAGTTCCCTGCTTCAAGAACGCTGCGAAGTGCTCGTATCCACAGGGCATCTGCTTCCGAGTGATTTGTGTTGGCTCAAACCCGTCAAGTGGTTCACGGGCATCGCAGGGTGACACGACCCTATTATACCCGAAAACACGGGAAAACCAACGCAAGCCTCCCATACGTCTGAATGCCCACACTTCTACTTCTGGACAACACGGGCAAGGCAAGCGGCTACGTCAGCTAGTGCAACTGTCAACTGGGAACCTGACGTCAGGTCTTTCACGGTGCATGTGCCTGCTGCAATCTCGTCTTCACCGAGGATGAGTGCTATGCGTGCTCCTCTCTTGGATGCCCGTGCCAGTTGTTTCCCAAAGCCATCCTGACGCGTATCCAGATCCAGTATCCAGCCCGTGTCGGCCAACGTGCGTCTCAAGTCAAAGGCGACAGCCATGGCTGTGTCCGAGTGAACGATGTATGCTCGGGGGATTGCAAGTGAATCGGTAAGCTCGGGGTAGCGCACCGTAAGAACTGAAATGAGACGTTCAAGTCCAAGGCCCCATCCTACAGCAGGAGTAGCCGGTCCTCCCAGGTGACGAACGAGATAGTCGTACCGGCCGCCTCCCAGGAGGGCATTCTGCGCGCCGAGATCCTCAGAGACGACCTCAAATACGGTCTTGGTGTAGTAGTCAAGGCCTCGAACGAGTTTGTGGTTGAGGTGATATGGAATCTTCAGAGAGTCGAGAGTGGACAGCAGGCGGTGAAAATGGTCCTCGCAGGCTGTGCACAGATAGTCTGCGGATTTTGGCAACGACTCCAGGAGTAACGGGTCCTCGCGCTTGCAGTCAAGCACGCGGAGCGGGTTGTCGTTCATGCGTCTTTTGCAGTCTTCACACAACTCGCTTTCATGCACCGCCAGCGCAGCCCGGAGGGCTTCCTTGTAGACGGGTCGACAGTTGTCGTCGCCAATACTGTTGATATCGACGGACAGGTGTGAGAGACCGAGCCTTGACAACATAACCATGACCATGTCGATGACCTCGGCATCCTGAACTGGCGATTGTTCGCCCAGAGCCTCGACGCCGAAGCTGTGGAACTCGCGTTTGCGTCCACTCTGGGGCTGCTCATATCGGAAGAACGACCCCATGTAGTAGAACTTGGTCGGAGACGGCTGTAGATTCATCTGATGTTCTATGTACGCCCGGCACGCTGCAGCCGTCCCTTCAGGGCGCAGGACGAGGTGGCGCCCCTTCTTGTCCGGAAAGGCATACATCTCCTTCTCGACGATGTCAGTACCTTGTCCGACTGACGTAGAGAAGAGCTCTTCCATCTCGATGATCGGAGTGCGGATCTCTTCGTAGCCATAAACTTTGGCTGTCTGAGCCATGGTTCTCTCCACATGCTGCCACAGAAGGACTTCGGGTGAGACTATGTCGCTGGTCCCTTTGACTGACTTGATCATGGCGATCCTCCAAACGTGTATGGCAGTCAGTATACTTGCCGGGAGCGAAAAGAAAACCAGCACGTCTGCGGGAAGACAGTCTGGAGTGGTTGCTGACTGAAGAGCATGACGAACCACAGTGGAGGTGGGAAGCATCGGGTTACACGCGGACTGCAGGAAGGTACGCCAAAGGGCTTTGGGCGTTTGCAGGGTGGTCCTATCGACTCGAGGCAGTCTCTTCACGGGAGCATCGTTGGCACACATTCATGGCAAGGCTGGAGCAGTGACATGCCGTAAGGGTGAGCAGTGCTTGTTACACTTCGGGACAGAAGCGCCCCTCGCATGGGAAGAAAGTGCTCGGGGGGTTCCGTTTTCGGTGAGAATGTTACACCTGCGCTACACCCTTCAACAAGAAGACTGGATTCCCGCCTGCGCGGCAGAGCGCCACTTCCATTGCACCAACATGCAGAACACCCTCGGATACAAAAACATCCTTGGGCTCGTGGGAAGCACCCCTCAGAAGCGCCCCTCGCATGGGAAGAAAGTGCTCGGGGGCCTTGAAGAACACCTCGCATCTTGGACAAAAGGATGCGAGGGACAAAAGGGCTTGGGGGAATGACGAAGGCAGGGCGGTTCACGTGCATTCTTGTGTGGGTTGACACAGAGTCGTGGCCTGAGCTTCTCTTGCAATGACGTGTGTGGACAATATACTACAACTACTATGGTATCTACTGAGCGCTACGTTTCACTATACCGGAAGTACCGTCCCACCACATTCGACAGCGTCATTGGTCAAGAGACGGTCATACGTATTCTTAAAGGGTCAGTTGATACTGGCAGGATTTCCCACGCATACTTGTTTGCCGGGCCCAAGGGTACCGGCAAGACGACCGTCGCCCGTATTCTGGCCAAAGCCCTGAACTGCGACAAGGGGCCCAACAGTCATCCCTGCATGGAATGTGAACACTGCAGAGCTATCACGTCAGGAACGGACATCGACGTCATCGAGATCGATGCTGCCAGCAACCGGGGCATTGAGGAGATCAGAGACGTGCGTGAGTCCACCAGGTTCGTCCCCGCTCGCAGTCGGAAGAAGATCTTCATCATTGACGAAGCCCATATGCTCACCATCCAGGCGTTCAACGCACTCCTAAAGACGCTTGAGGAGCCGCCCGATTACGTCGTGTTCATCCTTGCGACGACAGAGCCTCAGAAATTGCCCGAGACGATCCTGTCCCGGTGTCAGCGGTTCGACTTCAAGCGGATTTCAGAAACGGCCATGTTCCAGTACCTTCAGGGCCTTCGGAACGTCGAGGCTCCGAACATCACCGACGAAGCGCTTCACCAGATTGTTGCGCTGAGCGCGGGCTCGATGAGAGGAGCCATAGGTCTCGTCGACCAGTTCTCCGTGTTTGGAGCCGAATCGGTGTCTGGTGCGACGGTGCTGGACCTGCTGGGGCTGCCGACAGAAGAGAACATCTCCCTGCTTGTCGAGGCACTGCTTTCTCGCGATCCAAAAGCAGTCAGTTCGGTTCTGGATCAGTTGGAACGAAGTGGAATAGAGCCTGCCGATCTGCTTGAGAGGACGATTGGCCTTATCAGCAGATATATTCTTGACAAGGTGACCTTCCGAACTCCGAGTTCGGAAGGCATTCCCGTGGGTCGCCTCGAAGTATTCCCGGACGCAGCCCTGGTGAATCTTGCAGCGGCCTTCGCACGAATCCAGCAGCAGTCGGCTTATCTGTCGGATCCATACCCTCTGGTCCAGGCTTTCCTGCTCGCAATAGCCCTCGACCTTCCCATGGGTCTCGATCGTTCGCGTGAAGAGTTCTCTCGCGGAGTGCAGTTCACGAGTAGTCAGGATGCGCCCAGGCCTGCTGTCCGACAGGCGGAGGCCGTACAGAAGACTGTTGAGGCGCCCCTTGGCAGTCCTGACGAGACTGTTTCAGGGTCCAGAAGCACGACCGCAGGGGAGCCGGCAGGCCAGTGGGCGCACTTCAAGGCGCTTGTCTCTGATGCCAACAAGCCAATTGGGGTGATGCTGGAAGCACTCGATGTTCGCGAAGTCGGAGTCGACCAGGGTGTCCTGCGGATTGTACTCGGACCCAAGACCAAGCTGTTCCGTACGATGCTCGAGCAGAAGCAGGATGAAGTTCTTGTCCCGGCGGCGCGGGCTGTCTATGCAGTCGACCAGGTCAGGCTCGTCGAAGAGGGATCCCAGGAGACTGCGCAGCAGGAAACTGTGCCAGAGGTCCCGGCGGACGAGAAATTGGAACTGCTCAAGAAGACGTTTGACGCGACGGAGTCGCTATTCGGCTCCTGAGGTCACAGGGGAGAAGCCATATGTACAACGTCGACAATCTGATGAAGCAGGCCCAGAAGATGCAGGAAGATGCGGCACGCGCTGACCAGGAACTGCTGGATCGCAGGATATCTGCCACGTCCGGGGGAGGTGCCGTCACGGCTGTCGTTAATGGCAAGAAAGACCTCATCGGCATCAGCATCCAAGCGGATTTCGATCTGACCGACGCTGAAATGGCTGCCGATCTTGTCGTCGCTGCTGTGCGCGAAGCCCAGACGGAGGCAGACCGTCAGGCCGATGAAGTTATGAAGAAGGTCGCAGCCGGCATGCCCCACATTCCCGGACTCGGGTAAGCGGTGTTTCTGCCCAAGCGTTTCATTGAGATTTCCGCTAGGCTGAGCAATCTGCCTGGCATCGGACCGAAGGCTGCTGACAGGCTGGTGTTTTATCTGCTGGACCAGCCCGAGGATGATGTACGTGCCCTGGCTGAAGCCCTCATGGCTGCGAAGCGCGAGATCACTTTCTGCAGACGGTGTGGCAATTTCGCTCAAGGCGATCTTTGTGAAGTGTGTCAAGATTCGTCGCGGGACGCAAAGCTCCTGTGTGTTGTCGAGGAGATACGGGACCTGTCTGCCATTGAGAAAACAGGAGCCTACCGGGGCCAGTATTATGTTCTGCACGGCCGGATCGACCCCATAGCCCGCGTGGGACCGGGAGAACTGCAGCTCGGCCGCCTTGTCGAGCGAATAGCTTCGGACGATGTGTACGAGGTCATCATTGCGACAAATCCCAACTTCAACGGCGACATCACTGCGATGTACATTGCGAAGTTGTTGGCTGCATCGAAAGTGCGTGTCACCCGCATTGCTACGGGCATTCCCAAGGGAAGTGACCTGGAGTTTGCTGACATATTCACGCTGACTCAGGCGCTCGAGAAAAGAACGGACGTCCAAGCCTGAACTCTCACGATTCTTCGTGACTTGTTCTGTGGTTTAGCTACATACGTTATGCAGAGATCTGTGGCGTTTTTTGCTGTGTCTGGACCAGACTCGGCCTCCATGAATCTTAGGGTATACCGGTAGCGATACGGTTTTCGGGGGTTTGACAGGTGCCTGCTTTGGTTTTATACTCAGAGATTGACTTACATTCATCCTTAGTTTAGAGGGGTCAACATGGTGGACATGGACAAACACGTTGCAACAGAAACCACAGGTGAAACGGACGGACTCTTTGAAGTGAAGAAGCTGCTTGAGACGGTCGGGCAACCAATAGTTCCGGCTGCTCCCGTGGCAGAGGAAAAGATTCTAGAGGAAGCTCCCGCACCAGAGAAGGTCAAAACCGAGACCGAGCAGGTCGAGGCTGCAGGTAACGAGATCAAGGCGTCTGAACTTGAGGCGGCCCTTGTCTCAGATTTGTCACCCAAGGCCGGGTACGCGCCACGCTTGTTGCGGCGCGGGGATGTCATTGACGTCTCCATTGTCAAGCTTGAGCGTGACGGAGTCATGGTCAATGCCGGCGGAAAGGGAGACTATTATATTCCACTCAACCGCTTGACGACGCGTACTGATGTAGCTGTCGGTGAAATCGCGCACATTGGCGAAACGATGAAGGTGTCCGTCGTCAAGGAAGAGGATGAACAAGGAACGGCAGTCCTCTCCAAGCTGAAGGCTGATCAGGAAGAGGTCTGGACTGATGTCGAGAAGTACTTTGAGGAACAGACGATCGTCACTGCCAAAGTCACCAAGGCTATCAAGGGCGGTCTGCTTGTTGACATCGGTGTGCCCTGTTTCCTACCTCAATCACAGGTCGCCAGCGACTACCGCAATAACCTGCCCTCACTGGTTGGTCAGGACATTCCTGTCAAGGTCACCGAGTTCGACAAGAAACTCCGCCGAATTATTGCCTCTCATCGTGCAGCGATGCAGGTCATTCGTCAGAAGCAGAAGAAGGAATTCTTCACTAAGATCCAACCGGGAGATATCTATGAGGGCACTGTCAACGGTATCGCTGAGTTCGGTGCGTTCGTGGACATCGGATATGGGGTCGAAGGGTTGGTCCATCTCTCAGAGCTGACGTATGGTCGCCGTCGTCCCGTCGAAGAAATCGTCCAGAAGAAGGACAAGGTCAAGGTGAAGGTTCTCAAGGTCGACCCGGAGACGGGAAAGGTTTCCCTGAGCATCAAGCAGACGAAGCCACATCCGTGGGAAACCATCGAGGAAGACTATCCTGTCAACATGGTCCTCGAGGGAGCGGTAATCCGCATTCTGACCTTTGGAGCAATCATTGAGCTCTCAGAAGGTGTCACCGGCCTCCTGCACATTTCGCAGATCTCCAACGACAAGATTCGCAAGGTCGAGGACGTATTGAAAGTAGGAGATGTTGTCAAGGTTCGTGTGCTCGAGGTCCTGAAGGAAGAGCGTAAGGTCAAACTGAGCATGAAGAGCGTGGAAGGCAACGAGAGCTTGTTTGGGCGTGAACCTGGACGGGAGGCACCGCCAGTGGAGACTGGCTCGGACACGAATGCAACCGGCAGCAGCTTTGTCGAGCCTGCAGTCGTCGCGACTGAAGCTCCCGCCGTTGAGGACATCGAGACCGAAGTCGTCGAGACCGAGGCTGTTGAACCTGGAGTCGTCGAGGTCAAGGCCGTCGAGACTGAAGCCACTGCCATTGAGAACGTCGAGACCGCTGCAGCTGAGACCATGTCGGCCGAAGAGGTTGCTTGGCATGAGGAGACAGATGGGCCTGCGGAGGCCTAACTGGCAACCAGGCCGATAAGTGTACTTTTCAGAACAGTATTTTCAGATAGGTTCAGATTGACGGGGTCGCAGCGCCGCACAGAGATGCGCGGGCAGTTGCACCCCGTCTTACCATTTCTTGAGCCGATGGCGATGTCGATAAGCGTTGGCAACAGGAGGATACGGTCATGATCGGATTTCTGTTTCCCGGGCAGGGTTCGCAATACGTGGGAATGGCCGGGAAAGTCATCGACCCGATGGTAACTCGCAGGCTGTTTGAACGGGCAAGCGACGTGCTTGGCTTCAACCTATGGAGTCTCGTGGAGGAAGGTGACGAGGCAGCGCTGACCTGCACAGAGAATACTCAGCCTGCTCTCTTTGCGACGGAGATGGCATGGACCGAAGCACTTGCGAACAGGGGCATGGCCTGTGATGTTGCTGCGGGTCACAGTCTCGGGGAGTTCAGCGCACTGTGTTGTGCCGGCGTCTTCACGTTTGAGGATGGTGTTCGACTCGTGCGACATCGTGGAGAGATCATGGCAAAGGCTGTATCTCGTTCGCCGGGTACGATGGCCGCTGTCGTAGGATTGGACGACAACGATCTACAGCGTGTTCTGGCTGAAGGGCGTCAGGCTGGAATCGTGGAAGCTGCCAACTACAACAGTGCCGACCAGACCGTTGTGTCTGGCGAGATAGCTGCCGTGGATCGCCTCATAGGAGCCGTGAAGGCAATAGGCAGAGGACGCGCGATCAAGCTTCGCGTAAGCGCTCCTTTTCATTCGTCCATCATGGCTGAGGGTGCTGCCGAATTTGGGGTGATCCTCCATGATGTCGCATTTTTCCAACCCCGCTTTCCCGTTGTAAATAATGTGGCAGCGTCATCAGAAAATGACCCTGAGACAATCAAACAGTGCCTTATTGCACAGTTTAAGAGCCCCGTACAGTGGATGCGTACGATGGAGACGCTCGAGAGTATGAAAGTGAGCGAATATCTGGAGGTGGGACCCAAGAATGTGCTGACAGCGCTTGCTCGGAAAGCGATTCCTGAAGGAAACGTCAGGGCCGTGGAGGAAGAGCAGTGGCAATGATGTTGGAAGGAAGAACGGCCCTGGTGACGGGTGGGTCACGGGGCATTGGCAGGGGCATTGCTCTTGAACTGGCCGCGCAGGGAGCCAATGTCGTTATCGACTTTCATCAGAATCGCGTGGCTGCAGATGAAGTCGTCGCGGCAGTCATCGCAATGGGTCGGATCTGTGAAGCAGTCCAGGCAGACGTTGGAGACGTCGTTCAGGCTGACAACCTGGTTGCGCGGAGTATCGGTCTCACGGGTTCACTTGACATCCTGGTCAGCAACGCTGGCATCACCCGAGACGCCCTGCTGGTTCGGATGACGGATGAGAAGTGGAATGATGTGCTGCGAACGAATTTGACCGGTGCGTTCAACGTCACTCGGGCGGCTGCCCGCCACATGATGCGTCAGAAATCCGGGTGCATCGTGCTGATCTCGTCGGTAGTGGGGTTGGGGGGGAACGCCGGGCAAGCTAACTATGCGGCGAGCAAGGCAGGCGTCATCGCTCTTGCAAAGACGGCGGCGAAGGAGCTGGGTTCACGCGGGATCACCGTCAATGTCGTTGCTCCTGGGTTTGTGGAGACAGACATGACGAGCTCGCTTGACAACGAGGTCGTATCCTCGTATCTTGCCAGTATTCCGCTCAGGCGGGCCGGAACGCCCGCCGACGTTGCCAAAGTTGTGGCGTTCCTTGCAAGTGAAGACGCTTCGTACGTTACAGGCCAAGTGCTCGCGGTTGACGGGGGACTGTCTCTCTGAAGCGCTTGGATATTCTTCTCTCAGGAGGAAACGATGACTAAGGAAGAAATCCGTTCGAAGGTAGCAGAGATTGCCAAGGAAAAACTGGGTGTTGAGGAATCTCGCATTACAGATGATGCTCAATACGTCAAGGATCTCGGCGCCGACTCTCTGGCATTGGTCGACATTACGATGGCACTGGAAGACGCTTTTGGAACATCTATTCCAGACGAGGACATCGAGAAGATTGCGTCCGTGGGGCAGACAGTCGACTACGTGATGTCTCACATTGCCTGACACTGCAGGAGACAGGATCTCCATGGAGCGGACCCGTGTCGTCATAACGGGGCTTGGCGTTGTGTCGCCGATCGGAAACAACATCCCTGCGTTTGAGGCGGGACTCGCGGCCGGCGCCTCAGGTGTGGGGTTGATCACCCGGTTCGATGCAAGCGCCATCAGTTGTCGTATTGCAGGCGAAGTAAGGGGCTTCAACCCAGAGAACTACTTCGAAAAGCGTGACGTTGCACGCACCGACCGCGTACAGCAGCTGGCGCTTGCAGCTACGCAGGAAGCCATACTGGACTCTCGACTGGATCTGCAGGCCGAGGACAGGGAACGAATCGCCGTCTACGTCACGAGCGGTTTAGGTGGTGGCGCGTCCTTTGAAAGTGAAGTGTTGCAGGTCGCTGTCAAGGGACCTTCGCGCCTCTCCCCGTTTCTTGTTCCGAAGATGCTCGTGGATTCCATCCCGGCCACTATAGCTCAGCGGTTCAAGCTCTATGGAGGGACCAGCTCTGTCATCAGCGCCTGCGCGAGTGGTACCCAGATGCTGGGGGAGGCTCTTGAGGCTATTCGGCGAGGCGACGCAGACGTCATCGTGACGGGGGCGTCGGAAGCTGCGGTGACAATGACCGGTATCGGAGCTTTTGCCAACATGCGCGCGCTTTCTACGCGGAATGATGATCCTGAACATGCTTCCCGACCTTTCGACAAGGAACGCGACGGATTTGTCATGGGTGAAGGCGCAGGAATCCTGATTCTGGAACGGCTCGACCATGCGCTTGCCAGGGAGGCGCACATCTATGGCGAGATCTTGTCTCAGGCAGTAACATCGGATGCGTACCATATGACATCGCCCGATCCTGAGGCGAAACAGATCGTGCGGGCCATGCGCACCGCCATTGAGCGCGCGGGGCTCACTCCACTCGACATCGACTACGTCAATGCACATGGAACATCGACCCCGGCGAACGACCGGACGGAGTCATTTGCTTTGCAGATGCTTTTTGGGAACAGAGCTGGCCTTGTTCCCATGAGTTCCACCAAGTCCATGACCGGCCATCTCTTGGGTGCTGCCGGTGCCGTAGAGACTGTAGCTTGCATGTTGACCATCAAAAACAAACTGATCTATCCCACTATCAACTATGTGACGTTTGACCCCGAGTGCCCGTTGGATTGTGTCCCAAACGTTCCACGTTCATCCGATGTCCGGCATGTCCTCAAGAATTCGTTCGGGTTCGGGGGTCACAACGTCTCGATTGTTCTAGGGCGGTACTTAGCAGGATAGCAGATCTAAGCGACTGGTAATGAAGAAGCCCCGTCAGTGCATCGCTGATGGGGCTTCTTGGCAGAACTTATTGGGTAGCGGATTATTCTTCGATGATGATTGCGGCGACCGGGCATGACTCGGCGGCTTCCTTGCAGCAACCAGCAGCGCCACAATCTGCACCTGGGATGACCTCGGCTTTGCCAAGCTCATCGTTGAGTCTGAATACGGCATCACACAGGGCGACGCAAGCGCCACACCCGATGCAAACCTCCTCATTGATTGAAGCCTTCATGGTTCCTCCTTTGGCATAGATGCTGTCTATTCATTCTACTGGCGAACAGCCGGGTGTCAATTTGCCTGGGCTACTTTGTGGTTCGCACCAGATCGACAATGACTGCGACTGCGTCCGAGGCAGAGGCGGCTTTCCTGTCCGCCTTGTTGCTGCGGAGAGTGACCTCGAAATTGCCAGTCTTGAGGAAAGAATTGCCGACGACGACTTGGATCGGGAAACCCAGGAGGTCGGCATCGTTGAACTTGACGCCTGCCGACTCTCCTCGGTCATCAAGAATGACATCAATCCCAGCCTTCTCGAGTCCTTCGTAAAGGTCCAGTGCAGCATGCCAGATGGCATCGTCACCCTTATTCAGTGGGACGACAACGACTTGGAAGGGGGCGACGGACATCGGCCAGATGATGCCCTTGTCGTCGTGATGCTGCTCAATGATGGCGGCCAGTGTGCGCCCGATGCCGATGCCGTAGCACCCCATGAAGTACGGTTTCTCGCTGCCATCTTCATCGACGAAATTGGCATGAAGAGGAACAGAGTATTTCGTGCCGAGCTTAAACGTATGACCGACCTCGATACCGGTGGCCGTATGCAGTGGATGGCCGCACACTGGGCAAAGGTCCCCCGCCCGGACGGTCCTGATGTCTGCCACGATGGTCGAGTCAAAGTCCCGCCCAAAGAAGACATTCCTGGTGTGGAATCCATCTTTGCCAGCTCCCACGGTGTAGGCGACGTCCCGGCGTACCATCTCGTCGACAATGAGGGGTACTGATGATTGCATGGGTCCTACCGAACCGGGATGGACGCCAAGGGCGCTTAGTACTTCCTCGTCGGTCGCCAGCCGGCCCTCGCGGGCTTGCACGGCCTTCAGGAGCTTGGCCTCGTTGATGTCGTCATCTCCACGAAGCACGAGGAGCCAAGATTTGTCGTCTGCAACATAAAGGATGGACTTGAGGACGGCGCTTGGATCGATGGCAAAGAAGTGTGCGACGTCGTCGATGGAGTGGATGCCGGGCGTAGCCACGCTTTCTGGAGTAGGTGGGGTATCTGTTATGCCCACAGGGCTCGTCGCCGGACGAGCCTTCGAGAGTTCGAGGTTGGCTGCGTAGCTGCAATTGTCGCATGCGGCGTAAGCACACTCTCCGTTGTCTGCCTGGACCGTGAACTCGTGCGACGACGAACCGCCGATGGCACCAGAATCCGCCTGAATAGGGCGGAACGTAAGGCCTACACGGTGGAAAATGTTGTTGTATGCCTCGACCATGAGAGCATAGCTGGACTCAATGCATGCCTCGTCACGATCGAAGCTGTAGGCGTCCATCATCGTGAACTCACGGCTTCGAATGAGGCCGTACCGAGGGCGAATCTCATCCCGATACTTGTTGGTGATGTGATACAGGTTGAATGGCAATTCCTTATAGGAATGGCGCTCACTGCCGACGACAGAGGTGACCAGCTCCTCGTGCGTCGGCCCCAGACAGAACGAACGACCCTTCCGGTCCGTCAACTTGAACATTTCGTCGCCGTACAGATCCCAACGGCCGGTCGCCTGCCAAGGTTCAGCAGGCATCAACAAGGGCATCAGGATTTCCTGGGCGCCATGGCTGTCCATCTCCTGGCGCACAATCTCCTCTATGTGCTGCTTGACGCGCAGGCCGAGGTTGAGGTAGGTGTAGATGCCGGAAGCCGATTTGCGAAGCAAGCCGGCGCGAAGCATGAATTGGCCGCTTATCGTATCGGCGTCCTGGGGAACTTCACGCAGACGCGGTGCGAAGACTTTGCTGAGATACAAGGTTTCCTCCTGATGTCACAGACAAGCGTATACATTATAGATGCAAGGTCGGTTTTGCAAGGTAGTCGATTGCTGCTAGTATGAACGGACATAGTGATCGAGAAGCGCAGAGTAGACAGCACCAGGGAAGACCGGTGTTCGAAATGGCCTGCGGGAAGAGCGAGCGTGACTTCTGATCGTGGTCAGGCCTGCTCTCAGACATAGTTGGCAAGGGGGAAACCATGTACTTAGTCATCGCAGGAAACATTGGTGCAGGGAAGACATCGCTTGCTCAGATGATCTCGCGTGAGTTTGGTTTCTCCGTCTACTTCGAGGCGTTCGGCGAGAACCCGTTTCTGCCCAGCTACTACCAGGACATGCGGCGTTGGGCATTTGCGACACAAATCAGCTTCCTGGCCCTCCGGTATGAGCAGATTCTGAATCATGTCCTGATGAGCGACGTTCCCGCCATCCTTGACCGTTCCATCTATGAGGATCGAGAGATCTTTGCCAAGGCACTTGTGCGCGACGGACTTATGTCACTAGACGAGTGGAATACGTACGACAAGCTCTATCAGCTCATGGTGCGTCGGCTTCCCAACCCCAACCTGCTCGTATATCTGCGCCGGGACGTCCCGACGCTGCTTGCCAACATCCGCAAACGCAACCGCAGCATCGAGAACATCAGCGGAGACTACCTCGAGGGTCTAAACAGGCAGTACGAGGAGTTCTACGGAGGTTGGCATTTCCCCAAGGTTGTGTTCGAGGAGGATATCTTTGACCATGCTGCCGACGTGTTGCAACTCATTAAGAGTGTCATCTAGCGCAGAGTTGTGTATTGTTTCACAAACACTTGCAATGTCGGCGCATGGGCCTAGAATAAAAAACGGTGTTTTGGAGCCGCACAACGAGACTGCTCTCCATTTTTTCTGAGAGCCGACGTCGTACGCCACGGAGGCAATTATGGCAGGCGAGAAGAAAAACTGGTTCCAGGTAGCTCAGGACAGAATTCAGATTGCTGGCACGAAGCTTGGCCAAAATCCCGAGATCACGGAGATCATCCGCAACCCACAAAGGACGCTCAGCGTTTCTATTCCTGTTCGCATGGATGATGGCACCACGAGAGTTTTCCTGGGATTCCGCTGCCAGCACAACGACGCGGCTGGACCGACCAAGGGTGGCATCAGATACCACCAGGACGAGACCCTGGAGGATGTCAAGGCTCTGGCGACCCTCATGACACTCAAGTGCGCTGTCGTCGGGCTCCCATATGGTGGCGGCAAGGGCGGTATCGTTGTCGATCCCAAGAAGTTGTCCACCGGCGAGCTAGAGAGGCTTTCTCGCGGATACATCCGTGCGCTGGGGACGTTTATTGGCCCCGACCGCGATATTCCTGCGCCGGATGTCAACACGACCGGACAGATGATGGCATGGATGATGGACGAATACAGCAAGCTGACCGGGCACAACTCGCTTGCTTCCTTGACGGGCAAGCCTCTCATCATTGGTGGATCTCTTGGCAGGACTGCCGCAACCGGTCTTGGCGGTGTCTACTGCTTACGGATGGCCGCCAAGAAACTTGGGATGAACCTGAAGGGTGCCACTGTCGCCGTTGAGGGTTTTGGCAACGTCGGCTTCTATGCTTCCAGGATCCTTCATGAGGAAGATGGCGCCAAGATCGTAGCCATAACGGTTTCCACCGGCGGCGTTTATGATCCGAAGGGCATCGACCCCGATGATCTGCAGGCCTACAGGACCAAGAACGGCACTGTAAAGGGGTACAAGCGGCTCGATAACATTTCCAACGAGCAACTTCGCGCACTGGACGTCGACATCTATATCCCGGCGGCCCTCCAGGACGCGGTCTCCAAGGACAATGCGGCGGACGTCAAGGCAAAGTTTGTCGTCGAGCTGGCCAACGGTGGTGTCAACCCTGATGCAGACGAGATTCTTGAGAAGAACGGCGTTTTTGTCATCCCAGACATCCTTGGTAACGCAGGCGGTGTCACCGTGTCATATTTCGAGTGGGTTCAGAACAACTACGGGTACTACTGGTCTGAGAAGGAGGTCAACGAGAAGCTCGACCGTGTCATGACCGAGGCATTCGAGCGCGTCTACAACATGTATACCAAGTACAAGGCAGACAAGATCACGATGAGAATGGCAGCTGACATGGTTGCCGTGGAACGCGTCGGGGAGGCCATCAAAGTCCGCGGCTGGGTAGGCTGATAGATTGTCGTCCCGTCTGGAGGGTGCGCTCATCGCACCCTCCTTTTTGTTGGTGGTGCATCTAGAAAAATGGAGGTAGCCTTGCCATTCAGGATTCTTGTCATCAATCCAGGATCTACAAGCACCAAGCTGTCTATCTTTGAGGATCAAACTCCTGTCGCGACGGAAACCGTTTCGCACGACACTGCGACTATTGCCCAATTTGCCTCGCTCATGGACCAGCTACCAATGCGACTGGTGATTGTCAAGGATTTTCTCGCTCGCCACAGCACAGCCGTGACCGACCTGTCCGCTATGGCTTGCAGGGGAGGGTTGCTACGACCCCTTCCCTCAGGAACGTATCGTGTCGACGAGACGATGGTGCATGACCTGCACGAACCGGTACTGGGCGCACACGCGTCCAATCTGGCTGCCTGCATTGGATTCGAGCTGTCCAAGGAATCTGGTGTTCCGGCATTCATCGTAGACCCTGTCGTCGTCGACGAACTGAACCCACTAGCGCGCCTCTCCGGCTTGAAGGGGATCAACCGTGTGAGTATCTTTCATGCCCTCAACCAGAAGGCTGTCGCCAGACAAGCAGCGGCAGATCTTGGCAAGACCTATGAAGAGGCTAATCTCATCGTGGTTCACCTCGGCGGAGGGATCTCCATCGGAGCGCACCATTTTGGTCGGGTCATTGACGTGAACAACGCGCTCAATGGTGATGGTCCCTTCGCTCCCGAGAGGGCGGGCAGTCTGCCGGCTGTTGGGCTGGTCAAATTGTGCTTCTCGGGTGAATATTCGCAGCCAGAGGTGATGAAGCTTCTTGCAGGAAGGGGAGGCTTGGTCAGTCATCTCGGAACGAATGACGCTCGCGCGGTCGAGAAGATGATCGATGAGGGTGATGAGCACGCTCGCTTGGTGTACACCGCCATGGCATACACGGTTGCGAAGACCATCGGGGAAATGGCCACCGTGCTGAAAGGAGATGTTGATGCCGTTGTTGTGACGGGAGGGATCGCCCGGTCGGCGTTCCTTATCGACGAGATTACGAGGCGTGTTCAGTTCATCGCACCCGTGAAGGTCTATCCAGGTGAGGATGAAATGAAAGCGCTGGCTTTGGGTGTCCTCCGCGTGCTGGACGGTTCGGTACTCGCCGGAGTATATGCGCTGGAGCAGGCGTAGAGCAGACGTTCTTGAGTACGGTGGACGTGTGGGTCGATGCGTGAACTTGCCGACTTGTTTGGTCGGCCCAGGGCAGGCCAGTCGATTGTGTTTGCAGGGCCATCCGGATCAGGCAAGACCGAGATTGCTATCAACCTCGCTCTGTCGCTGCTCCGGCTGACGACGTCTCAGGTTACACTGTGTGATCTGGATGTCGTCAAGCCCTATTTCCGTCTTCGTGATATGTTGCGGTTGCTCAGCGAGGACGAGGCAGCGAGACTGAACATTGTTGAACCAGAGCGTCGACTCCTTCACGCAGACATCCCCGCGTTCCCTCGTAATCTGCATGCTCTTCTGGCTTCTCCTGAGACAGTAAAGGTGATCGATGTAGGTGGAGACGCCATCGGCGCAGGGGCTGTTGCCCAGTTTCGCGAGACGATCATGGCCAGTGACTATAGGCTGTATGTCGTGGTCAACACTCTGCGACCGGGAATGGGCAGCGCCGACGGCTTGAAGCGCATGCTGGCTGCTATTCGCTCGGGCGCACGCCTCGGTGTGAGTGGACTTGTCGCCAACACAAACGTGCAAGGGGAGACGACGGCGGACGATGTGCAGCGCGGCTATGATGCCATAAAAGCTCTGGGCGACAGTGAGGGATTGCCCGTCGTTGCGGTGGTTGTCTCGCCGGAGTATGCCAATCAGGTAGAGCATCGACTGACGCCAGGTGCGGCCGGGCTTCTGTCGGTGATTCGCGTTTTCAATCGTATTCTGGATACCGTCGGGTCGCAAACGGAATTCTGAAACAATTTGGAGGTCAGCCTTGGAAAGAGTCTCTATTGACGAACAGCAGTGCAAAAGCTGTGGCCTGTGCGTCAGCGTTTGTCCTGTGAAGATCCTGATCATCAGTGACCGGTTGAACGCCCGTGGTTTCAGACCGGCACAGTGCACGGATCAGGACAAGTGCACCAGTTGTAGTTCATGTGCGCTGGTTTGCCCTGACATTGCCATTGCACTGTACAGAGAGGTGAAGGCATGAGCGACAAGGTTCTTATGAAAGGGGCAGAAGCTCTTGCAGAAGGTGCCATCCAGGCGGGATGCCGCTTCTACTTTGGCTACCCTATCACGCCGCAGAATGAGACGCCCGAGTACATGAGCCGGCGTCTCCCGGAGGTTGGCGGCAGATTCGTTCAGGCTGAAAGTGAGGTTGCGTCTATCAATATGGTCTACGGTGCTGCCTGCGCCGGTGTTCGTGTGATGACGTCGTCCTCAAGCCCCGGTATTTCCCTGATGCAGGAGGGCATTTCCTACATCAGCGGCTCCAATGTCCCGTGCGTCGTCATGAATGCCATGCGTGGCGGACCCGGCCTCGGCAACATCGCCCCCGCTCAGGCAGATTACTTCCAAGCAGTCAAAGGGGGCGGCAATGGGGACTACAAACGCATTGTTCTTGCTCCCTCATCGATCCAGGAAGGGGTAGACCTGTTTGTCGATGCGTTCGAACTGGCGGACAAGTACCGCATGGTGGTCATGGTCATTGTTGACGGTCTCATCGGGCAGATGATGGAACCCGTGGAGTTCAAGACCAAGGTCGATGTCTCGACGCTGAAGACGCCCGAGTGGGCAACGGTCGGGAGACATGGGCGCGACCATGCAAACGTGATCACCAGTCTTACACTGGATGCAGCCGGACTGGAGAAGTGGAACCTCAAGCTCCAGGCAAAATACGCGCAGGTCGAGCGGTCGGAAAGTCGCATCGAGGAGTACCAGATGGACGATGCCGACTATGCTATCATCGCGTATGGCACGATGGCGCGCATTGCGAAAACGACCGTACGAGTCGCACGTGCCAAGGGTATCAAGCTTGGGTTACTGCGCCCGATAACGGTCTGGCCATTTCCTGCAAAACAGCTACAGGCATACGCCCCCAAACTTAAGGGCGCTCTGACGGTCGAGCTTGCATACAGACAACTGTTCGAGGATGTCCAGCTGGCGTTGTGCGGCAAGATACCTCTGGGCTGGTTTGGGCGAGGTGGCGGAGTCGTGCCGGGACCTCAGGAAATACTGGCGGCATTCGAAGAGCAGTTCGGGAAAGGACGGTAGAGCCATGGCTGAAGAGATGAAGGTTATCTATGAACGCCCCAGATCGTGGGCAAACAAGGTAACGCACTACTGTCCGGGGTGCACGCATGGAGTCGCCCATCGGCTGGTCGCCGAGTTGGTGGATGAGATGGGACTTCTGGACAAGACCATCGCGGTTTGGCCGGTTGGTTGTGCTGTTCTCGGGTACGAGTACTTCACCTTCGACAGCGTCGAGGCGGCGCATGGCCGAGCTCCAGCGATGGCCACCGGCATCAAGGTCACGAATCCGGACAACTTCGTGTTCACATATCAGGGAGACGGTGACCTTGCGAGCATCGGCATGGCGGAGATCGTCCATGCTGCCGCACGCGGCTGGCCTATTACCGTTATCTTCATCAACAACGGGAACTATGGCATGACCGGCGGCCAGATGGCGCCAACGACGCTCCTTGGACAAAAGACCACGACCAGCCCTCTTGGCCGTACTCCGCAGACCAACGGCTTCCCTATCCGTGTGGCCGAGATGCTTGCCCAACTTGATGGGCCTGCCTACATTGCCCGTGTCTCACTGGACTCGCCAGTCAACATACGCAAGGCGAAGAGTGCCATGCGCAAGGCTTTCAATGCTCAGGTGCGTGGCATTGGGTTCTCGATGGTCGAGTGTCTGTCGACCTGTCCGACCAACTGGAAGCTGACACCCGTGGAATCAATGGAACGCATCCGTAAAGAAGTCATGCCCTATTTCCCGCTCGGTGAGTTCAAGGTTGCCCAGGGGGTGCTGTGATGGAGCACAATGTCGTCATTGCAGGATTTGGCGGTCAGGGCGTCATGCTCATCGGTGAGCTCCTGGCACGTGCAGGCATGGAGGAAGGCAAAGAAGTCACCTGGTTGCCCTCGTATGGTCCAGAGCAGCGTGGTGGAACGGCCAACTGCGCTGTGGTGGTTGCGGACGAGCCGATCGCATCTCCACTCTTGACTGAGCCACAGGCAGCGATCGTCTTCAATCGGCAGTCATTCGACAAGTTCGAACCTGTTGTCGAGCAAGGAGGATTGCTCGTTGTCGACTCAACCCTGATTGACAAAAAGTCTTCCCGTGCGGACCTGGACATGGTGTACATTCCCGCGACAGACATCGCGATGGAACTGGGCAACTCGAAATTCACCAACATGGTGCTACTGGGCGCCTATCTTGGCAAGGTCAACCCCATCAGTATGGCGTCTGTCCATGCCGCTCTGTCTGTGTTCCTGACGGGCAAGAAGGCTGCTCTCATCGAGGTCAACAAGAGAGCGCTACAGGCCGGCGTCGACTTCGTCAACAAGAAGTAGGGGTAGGGAATGGCAGAACTTCTCGTCAGGAACGCTCGCATCGTCTACCCGGCGACGAGGGGTTTTGTCGTCGATCGGGGATGGATGCTGGCGCGGGATGGTGTCATTGCCAGTCTGGCCGCAGGGGACGTTCCGGGAGATGTCGCTCAGCCGGTTGCAGGAAGGCAGGAGATCGATGCCGCCGGTATGACGTTGCTTCCGGGGCTGCTCAACGCGCACATGCACCTGTACTCGATGTACTCGCGCGGCATCAGCACTGGGCGTGTATCCCATAGCTTCGTGGGCGTGCTCCAGGATCTGTGGTGGCGACTGGACCGCTCGCTGCTCGAGGATGCCTGCTGGATGAGCGCGACGTTCAGCGGGATGGACTCTCTGCGGTGTGGGACGACGGCAATCGTCGATCATCATGCTTCGCCAAGCTGCATCACTGGAAGCCTGTCGACACTGTCCAGCGCGTTGAACAAGATCGGTTTGCGGCACGTGCTTTCCTATGAGATCACCGATCGTAACGGCATACAGGGAGCAGTCGCAGGCATCGAGGAGAACATTCGCTTCTTCGATGAGGTTCGGGGGAGGGGAGGGCTGGCCTCGGGCATGGTTGGTCTGCATGCCTCGTTCACGGTCTCGGATGCTACCCTTACTATCTTGCGCGAGCAAGTCGGGTCGCGTAACGTCGGGTATCACGTGCACGTAGCCGAGGGCGCCGTTGACGAGGCAGACAGTGTCCAGAAGTATGGCAAGCGTATCGTGGCTCGTCTGGACGATGCGGGATTGCTCGGCCCCCTATCGATCGCAGTGCACTGTGTCGGTATCGACGCGTCGGAACGAGGGTTGCTCGCGAAGTCCGGCACGCCCGTCGTCGTGAACACCATGTCCAATATGAACAATGCAGTCGGTCTTCCGGCCGTTCGGGAGATGCTGGATGCTGGTATCCACGTCGGCATAGGTACGGATGGCTATACGGCGAATATGTTTGAGGAGTTCCGGAATACGCTCGTGGGACTCAGGCACCGATATGAGGATCCGGCCGGGTTCTGGACTCAGGTGCAGCAAGCCCAGATCGAGACGAACGCGGACATCGTGTCGCGTTGTGCGGGGTGTACAGTGGGTCGTCTGGAGGAAGGGGCAGCTGCAGACCTCATTCTTGTCGACTACGCGAGTCCCACGCCGCTGAACTCGGAGAATGCCTTTGGCCACATGTTCTTTGGCATGTCAGCAGACTTGGTCGACACTGTAGTTGTTAACGGAAATGTCGTCGTGAAAGGACACCGGGTTCTGGCCGTGGACAGAGAGAACCTTGAACGAGAATCGCAAAAGGTCGCAAAGGCTGTTTGGAAGGCGTTTGATCGACTGTCATAGCTCCCCGCGGCCATCTGACAGAAATATACTTGACATAGATGAGTGCGGCAAGGGTCTGAACCCTTGTTTCTGCATTGCATTTCTCCTGTTCCGTGATATCATATGATGGTCAGAAAACAGGAGGATTGTGCATGCAGGATTCCCAGTACACCGCAAAGGATATCAAGGTACTCGAAGGCCTGGAACATGTTCGAACCAGACCTTCAATGTATATAGGGTCGACCGATTCGCGGGGCCTGCACCATCTGGTGCAGGAAGTCGTGGATAATGCCATCGACGAATCCATGGCTGGCTTCTGCACCAGGATTGACGTTGGACTCAGCGCAGACCACAAGACCGTCGACGTGCGCGACAACGGCCGCGGCATACCGACTGACATGCACCCCGTTCTGGGCATATCGGGTGTTGAAGTAGCTTTGACACGCCTCAATGCAGGTGGCAAGTTCGACAAGAAGAGCTACCACGTTTCCGGTGGTTTGCATGGCGTCGGTGTCTCCGTCGTCAATGCCCTCTCGAACCGTCTCTACGTCGAGGTGACGCAGTGGGGAAAGGTGTTCCAGGAAGAGTTCTGTCGCGGCAAGCCCACGTATCACCTTCGTGTCAAGGAGGAAGGGATTTCCGCTGGCGTTTCAGGCACGTACGTGAGCTTTACTCCAGACGAAGAGATCTTCGGTGAGTTCATGTTCGATCCCGAGCGCATCGGCAAGCGTCTGCGTGAGTTGGCTTTCCTGAACTCAGGGCTGGAAATTGCCTTCGTCGACCACGCAACGGAAGAGGTTCAAGTCTTCAAGTATGATAAGGGGCTCATTGCGTTCGTGCGATACATGAACGAAGGCAGTGAGGTCGTGCCACCAGATCCTGTACATTTCATGCGAGATACGGAAGGTCTCTTTCTCGAAGTTGCGTTCCAGTACAACACTGGTTACAACGACCAGATGATCTCCTACGTCAACAACATCAATACGGTGGACGGCGGTGTTCATGAGCTGGCCTTCAAGAACGCTTACACGCGTTTGTTTAACGCCAAGGCACGGCAGGTGAAGCTCATCAAGCCCGAGGACAGTCTCGGCGGCGAGGACATTCGTGAAGGTCTGGTGGTCATCATCAACCTTCGCATCCCTGAACCACAGTTTGAGGGTCAGACCAAGACGCGGCTCGGGAATGCTGATCTCAAGGGACCCATGGAGGCCGCAGTCGAGGAAGAAGTGGAGCTATACCTCGACAAGCACATCGACGAGTTCAAGGCAATGGCCAATAAGGCCGTCAGTGCGAAGCTTGCGCGTGAAGCGGCGCGCAAGGCCCGTGACCTTGTCCGCCGCAAGACCGAGCTGGATGGCGGGCGTCTGCCGGGCAAACTTGCAGACTGCTCATCCCAGGACCCAGCTGAATCAGAGCTTTACATCGTCGAGGGTGACTCTGCAGGCGGCAGTGCCAAGCAGGGCCGGAACCGGCGTACCCAGGCGATTCTGCCCCTGAGGGGCAAGATTCTGAACGTGGAGAAGGTCGGCATCCACCGAGCCCTCGAGAATGAGGAGATCAAGGCCCTCATCACCTCCATTGGCACGGGGGTCATGGACGATGTCAAGCTCGAGAAGCTGCGGTATCACAAGATCGTTATCATGACCGATGCCGATGTCGACGGAGCGCACATTCGGACGCTGCTGCTCACGTTTTTCTACCGCTACATGCGTCCCCTTGTTGTCAACCGGAACATCTACTTTGCTCAGCCTCCACTCTTTGCTGTCCTCGATGGCAAGACGACGCACTATGCATTCTCCGATGACGAACTTCGGACGCTGCTGTCGCGGACGAAGGGCAAGCCTGATGTCCAGCGGTACAAGGGACTGGGAGAGATGAACCCCGAGCAGCTGTGGTCGACGACGATGGACCCGGCCACTCGCGTCATGGGACGTGTTACTCTGGAGGAAGCCGAGGAGGCTGAACGCACTTTCACGCTGCTCATGGGTGAGAAAGTGGAGCCTCGTCGCAAGTTTATCATTGATCACGCGCGTGAAGCCTACAACTTGGATATTTGACGGAGTGAGGGGTACTGATGCCAGAAAACGATAGAGTATTCAACGTCTACGTTGAGGAGGAGATGAAGAAGTCCTACCTCGAGTACTCCATGAGTGTTATTATTGGTCGAGCGCTGCCAGACTTCCGCGATGGTCTGAAACCTGTGCATCGCCGTATCCTGTTTGCCATGTACGAGCTGGGGTGCTTCTGGAACAAGCCGTACAAGAAGAGCGCTCGTATTGTCGGTGACGTCCTGGGTAAGTATCATCCTCATGGCGACATCGCTATCTACGACTCGCTTGTCCGTATGGCGCAGGAGTTCTCGCTCAGATATCCATTGATCGATGGTCATGGCAACTTTGGATCCATTGATGGTGATTCTGCTGCAGCCATGCGTTATACTGAGGTCCGACTCGCTCCAATCTCTGCACTCATGCTGGACGAGCTGGACAAAGAGATCGTCGAATTCACGCCAAACTTCGACAACAGCCTGGAAGAGCCGAGCATCCTGCCAGCCAAAGTGCCGCAGCTTCTGCTCAACGGTTCCAGCGGAATCGCCGTTGGCATGGCCACGAACATTCCCCCCCACAACCTCGGGGAGCTGATTGACGCCCTGAAGTACATGTTGAACTGCCGAATCAGTGGTGAACCCGAGGACTCGGCCCAGATCCGGTCATTTGTCAAGGGTCCCGACTTTCCGGGCGGCGGCGTGGTGGTCGGCACGGACGGCATCGACGAATATGTCGCAACCGGTCGGGGCAACATTGTCACGAGAGGAAAGTACAGCATCGAAAAGGATGGTAACAGGGCACGGTTTATCATTACCGAGCTGCCGTTCGAGGTGAACAAGGCCGAGTTCGTCCAGAAGGTCGCCGACCTGATGAAGGATAAGCGTCTGAACCAACTGTCTGACCTGCGCGACGAATCTAGTCGCGAGGGCATACGAGTTGTGCTTGATCTGAAGAGAGATGCGATTCCCGAGCGCGTTGACCTGCTGCTGCGCAGACACACGCAGTTTCAGCAGCACTTTCACGTCAGCATGCTTGGAATCTTGTACGGCGTGCCGCGTACCCTCCCCCTGCGCGATGTTCTGGCCACGTTCCTGGACTTCCGGGAGGCAACACTTCGCAAGAGGTTCTCTCTGGAGCTCCGCAAGCACGAGGAACGCCTGAATGTCCTCAATGGGCTCGTCATCGCCATCCGAAACATCAAGCGAGTGACGGAAATCCTGACCGCGTCTTCGTCTATGGATGATGCATCGGCTCGCCTCGTCGAGAGCTTTGGGCTCAACGACCGGCAGGTGGAGGCAATTCTTGAGATGCGCATGAGGTCCCTCGTGTCACTCGAAGTCGAGAAATTGACGAAAGAGGTTGAAGAGAACAAGACAGAGATTCGGAGACTCTCTACGATGCTGGCAGATCCCAACAGGATCCGTGTCTACGTTCGGGATGAGCTTGCCGAGGTGGCGCGCAAATATGGAAACGCACGCCGCACCCAGATCCTGAAGGACGATAGCCACGGCGAAGACGATGACGAGCAGTTTATTGAAGACAAAGAGGTCATGGTCGTCATTTCCAAGAACGGCTATGCGAAGATCATCCCGAGTTCGACGTTCAAGGTTCAGGGTCGCGGAGGATTGGGAGTCGCTAGCATGAATCTGAAACGCGACGACTATATCAGCAAGTACTTCACCGTTCGCACGAAACAGCGCATGCTGCTGTTCACCAACAAGGGACGCGTATACTCCATCCCGGCATACCGTCTTCCCGAGGAGAAGCGGCAGGGTGGAGGGGAGAATCTGTCGCTTCTCCTCGGTATGGGAGCGGACGAACTTGTCACCGAAGCAACGGCGCTGCCCGCCGAACAGGAGGGCGTGTCATTCATCATCGTGACCCGTCGTGGGCGTATCAAGAAGATGGTTACGTCACAGTTTGTTTCCATACGGAGTACGGGAAAGACGTTCATCAAGCTTGCCGAAGGGGACTCTGTCGTCTCGGTAAGACCCGTCAAAAATACCGAGGAGGTTCTCATTGCCTCTGATTCCGGTCGAGCCGTCCGGATCCGGTCGACGTCCGTCCGCGCCATGGGGGCCTCTGCTGGTGGCGTGCGCGGAATGCGCCTTTCACGCGGAGGCAGGTTCGTCGTCGGCATGGAAGTGCTTCAGCCCGATGTACCCTTCACGCTCATCACGGAACATGGTCACGGCAAGCGCCTGAACCCCTACGAGGTTCGCTTGGTTGGCCGTGGGTCTGGCGGTGTCATCTGTTACCGCGTAACAGAGAAAACGGGTCCACTGGCAGCATTTACGACGGGAACCGTCGACCAGGATGTTGTCGTGTCCACGAGTACGGGCCAGACAATTCGTACACCTGCCGAAACCCTCCCCCTGCTGGGGAGGGTTTCCTCGGGCGTGAAAGTGATCCGGCTGAAGTCCAAGGGCAGCGGTGTCATCGCTGCAGAGGCAATTATCAAGGAGATCGCCCCAACGGAGGCTGCCGATGAGGCTGAGCAGTAAGGAAGCTAGTGCTCTGCGTGTCGTCCTTCTGTCGGTTTTGAGCATCGCAGTGGCCGCGTGGGCCATCTGGCTCCTCTGGACACTTCGTGGCATCGTGTTTCTGGGAATCGCTGCGGCATTCGCGGCGTTTCTCCTCTTGCCAGTTGCACATTGGCTCAATCGGAAGACTCATCTCCCCATGGGCATAAGCTGTGCCGTTGTTGTTTTGGGAATCGTGGCCGTATTCGCAGGATTGGTGGCTGTCGCGATTCCTCCTCTTGTGCGCGAAACGAGATTGCTTGTGGCATCTCTCCCTGATTACGCGAAGACGGTTCAGGGATACTTCTCCAGATTCTCAGCGTGGCTGGATCGTTATCAGCTGGGGGCGGCGAAGGACACCATCACGGCCGTTCTCGACGCAGTCCAGAAAGCTGCGATCCAGTTCGGGCAAAACATCGTCACGACATCGTCCAGGAAACTGCTCAGTTTTGGCGCACTTCTCCCATTCTTCGTGCTCATGTACTTCTTCATGAGAGGCTCTCATGACTATTATGAGATGTCCCTGTCGTTGCCATTCATCCGCATGCAGAGAGATCGTGCAGAGGTTGCGCTTGCGCAGGTCGCTGCAAGCACCAGGAGATATATCGAGGCGCTAGCCCTCGTTGCGTTGGTCACTGCACTGCTCATGGGGAGCGTCAGCGCGCTCTTTCGGATCAACTACGCTTTGACAATCGGGGTCGTGGATTTCTTCGGCGAGTTCATTCCATACGCAGGTCCGCTCGTGGTGGCGCTGCTGGGAGCGTTCCTTGCTGCCGTGACGGGCCCGGGGAAGCTTATCGCCTGGATCATCATTTTCGGTGTCATCGAGTCTACGACGAGTCAGATTCTCGCCCCACGACTCATATCCCAGAAGACCGGGCTCGATTCGGGGTTCCTCATCCTGCTGCTTCTGGCAGGTGGCACGCTTGCGGGGTTCTTTGGGCTGTTGCTCGCAGTCCCCGTTGCGGTTTTCATCCGAGAGATCATTAGGAGTGCCCAGTTGCTTCGATCAGCACCTGACAAGGTCACAGAAAAGTCGGTTGACTGACGACGCAATTTCAATATAATCAATCGGTTGTTTATCAACCCCTTTAGCAACGGTTTGACGAAAGGAGGGGTGAATGATGGGAAACTATCGTGATCGGAACAAAGACAGGTCTGAACCTCAAGGCGAAGATGCTCAGCTGGAGAACATGCTGAGGCGCTACAAGCAGGACTGTATCCGTGATGGCCTCTTCGGCGAACTTAAGAAGCGACGCTTCTTTATGGCGCCAAGCGAGAAACGCAAGCAGAAATCTATAGCTGCGCGCAGGCGCAAGTAGGTCCGTCTTACCTGAAGATGAGAGCACGGGGCGCGTGAGCGCCCCTTTCTTTTCGGTCTCTAGAGCCCCTGACACAAGAACCCACCGTCGACGGCGATGGATGCCCCACTCACGTATCCGGCGGCCGGAGATAGAAGGAAGGTGATGAGGTTTGCGACATCTTCAGGGCTGCCCGGTCTGCCAAGTGGGACCGCGTCAAGAAACTGGAGGCGCTCGGCTTCGAACTCCTTTCCAAAGAAGTCTTCTGTCATGGGCGTCTGGATGAGGCCCGGGATGATACAGTTCGAGCGTATTCCCCGAGAGCCGGCCTCGACCGCGATGGACTCGGAGACGCTCTCTAGTGCACGTTTTGAACTGTCGTAGCTTGCCGATGGAGTGTGATGTGGATGTCTGTGAGCGTCGATCGACGACACGAACACGAAGCTTGCTGAGGAAGTGGCTCTGGACAGTGCAGCCTGTGCAAGCTCGAAGGCGGCGAAGACGTTGACATCGAATGTTTCCCGAAATTCGCAGGAGCGGGCTTCAGTGAAGGCATCCGTTCGCAATTCGGCCGGCAGGAACACAAAGCCATCAAGCTCCGTGAGGCCGAGAAGGACAACTGTACAGTGATTGCGGTCCGACTCTCTGCGGAGATCTGCTGGCACAGTGCCTACCAAGGTGTCAGGAGACAACGTGTGAGCAAGAGCGTTGAGGCGTTCGGGACGCCCTCCCACAAGCAGGAGATGAGCATGCTCCCGGTCAAGCGAGGCCACGAGTGCCGAGCCGATGCCAGCCGTGCTGCCAGCTATGGCAATGGTTCTTCCTGCCAGAGCGAGGTCCATTGGCTACTGGATAGGTATCATGCACAAAAAGACAAGATCGCTGGTGCCTTCGTTGGCGAAACTGTGAATCGCTTCGGGCTCGACATAGATGGCATTGTCTGGACCGACGAGGCGAGTCTTGCCTTCGCAGAAAGTAGTGCAGGTTCCCTTGATGACGAAAACCTCGTGTTCCCAGGGGTGAGCGTGCCGCGGCGTAGAACCACCCGGCTTGACGACAAAGTACCGCATGGCAAATGTAGGAACTCCATCCGAGCTATTGAACATCCAGCGTATCGTCGTGCCACGGGCTCCAGCTTCAGTGACAGGAATCTCCGGGGCGTCTTGGACTGCTTTCACGATCATGACAACCTCCAGGTGGGCTAGGTAAAACCTATTATACTACAGTTGTCGGTCCGATGGTCTGTTCGGGCTGCCGTGCTTGCATTTTCTAAGGGAGCAAGTATTATTTCTCTGAACCGGTCGGTGCATTCCAATCGTCAACTATGAGGTCGAGATGTTTAAGAGTCAATCCCTGGATGAGTTTTTGACCGAACTCTCATCACGCAATCCAACCCCCGGCGGAGGTACGGCTGCGGGACTTGCTGCGGCGATGGGAGCGGCCTTAGTCGAAATGGTCGCCAATGTCACGAGCACTCGTGACGAGGCGGAAAAGAGCCGTCTGCCACCATTTGTCGAGGCGTGTGCAGCATCGCGCGCAGAGTTTGTTGCGATGATGGATCAGGACAGCGCGGCATTCGATGGCTACATGACCGCGCTGAAGTTGCCCAAAACGACCGATGAGGAGAAACTTGTGCGACGCACGGCCATGCAGGAAGCCCTCAAGTGTTCGACGAGGGCTCCTCTCGCGCTTGCCGTACGCGTCTGCGATTTTGCCGAACTTCTCGTCGGGGTATTTCGTGACGCGCCAAAAGACATCGCGTCCGATCTGTATGTCGGTGCCGCAATGCTCGAGGCTGCTTACGCCGGAGCCATTGCCAACGTCTACGTTAATCTTGCATATCTGCGAGATCCTGTCTTCAAGGAAGAGACGCGTGTGACAGTTCAGCAGTGTCAGACACGTGTGGCTGTGTTGGGCTCGTTTAAGAGTTCTATCGGACGCTTGCTGGCTATTGCGTGACCATTTGACGAAAGAAGGCAGAGAATCATGAACTTCACTGAACAAGAGCTGTTGGAGAAGACGTCCCGAGAGTTGTACGAGATTGCGAAAGTCCTGCATGTTCGGAACTACACACGGCTCAAGAAGCCGGAACTCATCGAGGAGTTGTTGAAACTTGGGGGTAAGGATGCTAACGATCAGGAGGGGTCTGCCATGAGCTCCATGAGGCCCTACGACAGCCATGACAAGCCCGAGGTAGTGACTGAACACCTCGATATCGAACAGGAACATGTACCGGTACACGTCGTTTCCGGGGCCGTCATCTCGAGTACATCCGAGCGACGTAACGGAGAAGTTTCACGGATGGGAGGGGAAGAATTTACCGCCTCGGGTCTGTGTGAAATCCTCGCGGAGGGATATGGGTTCATGCGTTCCAACTACTTCCCTTCGTCGACGGATGTTTACATCTCGCCCCCTATGATTCGGCGGTTCGGTCTCCGGACCGGGGACTGGCTCGAAGGCATCGTCCACCTGCCGCGTGGGGACAAGGAGAAGTACTCGTCGCTGATGCGTATCCGCAGCATCAACGGCATTGGCATCGAAGGGCATGTGCTCAATCGACCGCAATTTGAGTCACTCACGCCGATCTTTCCCAACAAGCATCTCAAGCTGGAAACACCCAACTGCAGCATGGCATTGCGTCTCCTCGAACTCGTTGCCCCTATCGGCAAGGGTCAGCGCGGCCTGATTGTGTCTCCACCGAAGGCGGGAAAGACGACTATTCTCAAGAACATAGCGCAGAGCATCGAGTACAATCATCCTGAAGTCACCCTGATGGTGCTTCTTATCGATGAGCGACCCGAGGAAGTCACAGACATGAAGCAGTCGATTCGGAGCGAGGTGATAAGTTCGACGTTCGACCAGCCTCCCGAGAACCATATTCGAGTCGTTGAGCTGGCTCTGGAGCGCGCAAAGCGCCTGGTCGAGGTCAAGAAGGATGTCGTCATCCTCATGGATGGCATAACTCGGCTCACGCGCGCTTACAACCTCATCAGTTCTTCGTCCGGGAAGACCCTTTCGGGCGGTCTCGATCCGACTGCAATTCGTGGCCCCAAGAGAGTTATCGGAGCTGCGCGGAACATTGCTGAGGGCGGCAGCCTCACGCTCATCGCAACGGCGCTCGTTGAGACCGGCAGCCGCTTGGATCAGGTCATCTATGAAGAATTCAAGGGCACAGGCAACATGGAACTCGTTCTGGACCGCGAGCTGGCTGAGCGACGCGTTTTTCCCGCCATCGACGTCCGGAAGTCCGGTACACGGCGCGAAGAACTACTGTACACGCCCGAGGAGTATCGCAAGATCTGGGCTCTCAGACAGTTCATCGGCAACGAGGATCCGTCGGAGAGTCTTGAGAAACTCATGACCATGCTTCAGAGAACAGCCAACAACCGGGAGTTCCTGGCCAACATCGTGGCGCAGGACAGCGCTGGACGCTAGGTATCATGGATAGCTGTTCCGGCAGGATCGAGGTCGTTGCCGGTTGCATGTTCTCGGGGAAATCCGAGGAGCTCATCCGACGCCTCAAGAGGGCACAAATAGCAAGGCAGAAAGTCATTGCCCTGAAGTCGTCTCTGGATGACCGTTACGGGCTTGAGACGATCACGTCCCATTCGGGTATTCGCTTGGAATCAGCTGTCGTGACATCCCCATCTGACGTGCTCAGGATCGTCGAGGAGAAGCAGGTAGAAGTTGTCGGCATCGATGAGGTACAGTGGTTCGATCCCGGCATCGTTGAAGTGGCGGAGTATCTTGCGGGCACAGGAGTCCGGGTCATCCTCGCCGGACTCGACCAGGATTTCCGTGGTGAACCCTTCGGACCTATGCCCGAGCTTCTTTCACTTGCCGAGGAAGTGACGAAGCTGACGGCCGTGTGCATGGTATGTGGCAAGCCGGCGACGCGCACCCAGCGCATCGTGAATGGACGTCCCGCGCGATATGACGACCCTGTGGTGATGGTTGGGGCGGCTGAGATCTATGAAGCACGCTGTCGTGAGCACCATGTGGTTCCAGGACGTCCAGAGCGTGTGCTGGAAAAGGAGCGCCTCATTTGAGACACTTGGAGAGCGAATGAGCTTGGAGACAGAGCAGTTGGCACGTAGAATCCATGAAATCGACGAGCGAGTTGCTAACCTGCGTTACGATGTCGATCAGAAGGAGATCCAGAAACTTACTCTGGAGCGGCGCACGATGGACTCTCTGTTCAAGCTTCTCACGCGCGAAGAGTCTTTGAGGACGCACCTTGCCGATAACAATTCGCTTCTCACAGAGGGAACGGATGCTGAATTTGCCGCCATGATCGAGGAAGACAAGCTCCGACTCAAGCGGGAACTGGAAGCCGTTCTCGCTCAGATTGAGGAAGAACGAATTCCCAAAGACCCAGATGACGACAAAAACATCATCGTCGAGATCCGTGGAGGCGTCGGTGGCGACGAAGCGGCGTTGTTTGCCGCCGATCTGTTTCGCATGTACTCGTACTTCGCAAGTCAGCATGGCCTTAAGATAGAAGTCATCTCGAGCCATCCGACCGAGATCGGGGGGTTCAAGGAAGTCATCTTCTCAGTACTTGGGGTAGGAAGCTACAAGCTCTTCAAGTTCGAGAGCGGTGTCCACCGCGTCCAGCGTGTCCCTGAGACGGAGGCTTCTGGGCGCATTCACACGTCCACTGCTACGGTAGCCGTACTGCCTGAAGCTGAAGACGTCGACGTACATATCGACGACGCCGACATCAAGCTTGAACTGTTTCACGCGTCTGGGCACGGGGGGCAGAACGTTCAGAAGGTCGAGACGGCTGTCCGCATGACACACATTCCAACAGGCATCACCGCATCATGCCAGGATGAGAGGTCCCAGCTGAAGAACAAGGAGAAGGCGCTCAAGGTGCTGCGATCCCGCGTCTATGAGTTCATGAAGGAGAAGGCCGACAGTGAGATGATCGATGAGCGCAGGGCTCAGATCGGCAGTGGCATGCGCAATATGCGTATCCGTACCTACAACTTCCCTCAAGGTCGTCTGACTGACCACCGGATCGGCCTGTCCCTGTACAACCTTCCTCTCATCATGGGGGGAAACCTCGATCCAGTGGTCGACGCTCTCCACAGGGCTTCTCGGGAAAGAACTCTTGAGACGCCTATTCTACAGGGTGGCGACGACGATTGATTCTTCGAGACGTACTTGCACAGGCTGAACGGCGCGCGCAGCTTACGTTGCAAAAGCACGGTGAGCTGCAGTACGTCGTTGCTACAAGCAAGGGATGGAGCCGTTCAGATCTGCTCATCCGGCTGGATCTACCGACTGATGATGCTCTACAGATGTCTGCGGAGCATGCTGCTCAACAGCTGGCCGATGGATATCCTGCAGAGTACCTCACCGGCCATGCCGCTTTCTGCGATACCGTCGTACGAGTGAGTGAGGGTGTTCTTGTGCCTCGCCCGGAGACTGAACACTTGGTGGAGTTGGCTGAGGACTTCATTGTCGAAGAGGGTCGCCCCAGTGCCGTCGTGCTGGATCTTTGCTCCGGTTCAGGGGCTATCGCTCTGGCACTAGCCGCCAGACTGCAACAGGTAAACGTTGTGGGACTGGAGCTCGACCCCGTATCCATATCGTGTTCCCGTGAATCCGCATTGGACGCTGGTCTGTCAGAGCGGGTCAGGTTCATCCAGGGCAACGTGCTGGCAGCGTGGGATCTTGCCCTCGCCGATTTTCGCAGTCGCACCGATGTCATTGTCAGCAATCCTCCCTACGTGCGTGAGCAGCGCCTCCTCACGGCGCATGAGTCCTCGCCTGTTGAGCCGGTCTGGGCACTCTATGGCGGCACGTCAGGCATGCTCTTCTACAAACGGATCATTGCACAGGCTTGTGACTGGTTGCGACCCGGCGGCCTGCTGTTGCTGGAGATTGACGATGGACTGGAACAGGGTATTCTGGACCTGTTTGAGCGGTATGGACTGCAGGGAGGGCACTGGTCGCCCGACTTGAGAGGACTGCCGCGGTATGCGGAGGCACGTCGAGCGGAATGAACACATTCAACTACATCTTGCGCGATCTTACGGTCTTTGCCGTTGCATACCTCGTCGGCTCGCTCCCTTTCAGCTACATCTTCGCCAAAATGGTCAAGGGCGTGGACATTACGAAGGTGGGCAGCAGGAACATGGGAGCCACAAATGTGCTGCGCACCGCAGGTCCTGTTCCTGCTTTGTTCGCTTTTGCCGGAGATTTCCTGAAGGCAGTACTCCTTCTGCTCGTCCTGACAAGGTTTGTTCCGGCCATGTCTCGGGAAATAGTGTTTGTGGCGGCTGTTGCCGTGGTCCTGGGTCACGACTTCTCCGTTCTTGCGGGATTCAAGGGAGGAAAGGGTGTTGCCACGACGTTCGGAGTCGTTCTTGTTCTGAGTTGGCCCGTTGCACTCGTGGAGTTCGGCATCTGGTTTGTCGTCATGGCCCTCCGCAGTACCGTTTCTCTCGCATCAGTTGCCGCGTTTGCGACTCTTCCGGTCGCAGCACTTATTCTGAGACAGCCGCCGAAACTTGTTCTGATCTATGCGCTGCTTGCTGTACTTGGCATTATTCGGCACGCCGCGAACATCCGCCGCTTAAGGGCCGGCGAAGAGCCGAAGCTCGATCGGTCCTATTTCCGGAGACGGTAGATGTCGCTGCCCGAGATTGTCCTGCTGGACACTTGTTCAGATGCCGACGTTCGCCGGCTGTCCGAGCGCATTGCTTCGGGCGCAGTCGCAGTGTTCCCGACGGACACTGTCTATGGGATTGGCTGCAACGCCGCGTACGCGTCTTCAGTTGGAAGAGTATTCGCAGCGAAACATCGCGATGCTGCCAAGCCGTTGCCCGTCTTCGCGCCCGATATCGCTCGCGTCCTGCCCTGGATCGAGCCTGCGGCACGTGCGATGGCTCAGTGTCTAGCCGGCGCATTCTGGCCTGGGGCTCTTACCATCGTCGTCGACGTTGCGGGAAGTGGTCTCCACACACAACCCCTGCCCTACCCAGAAGCATCCAGCATCGGTTTCCGGGTGCCCCATCACACTGGACTCCTTCGCTTGCTTGCCGACGGTCTCTTGTTGGCCCAGACAAGTCTCAATGAGAGCGGCGAGAGAGTCATTGAGAGTCTGGATGCGCCTGAGGCCGCCGGGTTGCTGGAGCAAGCGGACTTGGTTCTGGACAGCCGGCAACGTCCTGAGGGGCGACCGTCGACGATTGTCAGATTGAAAGTGGACTCGTGGTCCATGCTGCGCGAGGGTAGTATTTCTTCTGCTGACGTGGCTGCGGCGATTGTGGGAGGAGTTCCGTGACACGTGACATTGCCATCGACGGACCTTCTGGATCCGGCAAGACATCGGTGGGACTGCGTGTGGCCGCTGAGCTCGAACTCATGCTCGTCGACTCCGGGCTGTTGTACAGGGTGTTTACCGCAGCATATGTCGAGCAGTTTCCATCCGACGATGGTTTGCAGAGCGACCACCTGCTAGGCATCCTCAAGCGTCGCGTGACGTACGAGTCTAGCGGCAGGGTTCTGTTTGACGGGTGCGTTCTCCAGTTGTCGCTCCACGACCCGAGAGTGGATAGCCTCGTATCGCCTGTCAGCGCGGTGCCGCGGGTGCGGGAAACCGTGAACAGGGAGTTGCGACGCATCGCCTTGCTTCAGGACGTTGTCATGGTTGGCCGTGACATAGGGACGACGGTTCTTCCCAAGGCTTTTCTGAAGGTGTTCATTGCTGCGGAGCCGGATGTCCGGGCCAGGCGACGAGTCGCCCAGCTGAAGTGTCAGGGTATCGCGGCCGACTACGAAGCCGTGCTGGCCAACATCAAGGAGCGGGATGCGATAGACTCGTCCCGGGAAGACTCACCTCTTCGATGCACAGAGGAGTATGTCAGACTGGACAACTCTGCTGACGGCTCAGATGGAGTCGTGCAGGCGATCCTTTCCGAGTACTGCAGGAGGTTAGAACATGCTGTATGAGCTGGTTGTCCCGGTGGGCAGGTTCTTGTTCAGGACCTTCTTTAAGCTCCAGGTCATCGGGCTTGAGAATGTACCGAGGCATGGACCAGGACTCATCTGCGGCAATCACTGCAGCTATCTGGATCCCATGCTTGCCACTGCAGCGCTGCCACGCAAAGTGTACAACGTGTCTCGCAAAGAGATCTATCAGCAGCCGCTCCTGAGGCCATTCTTACACCGTCTTGGTGCCGTGCGCATCGACAGGGAGTCTCTGGCCGACAAGGGTGCCCTCCAATCCATGTTGGCAATCATGGACCACGGCGAACTATGCATGATCTACCCAGAGGGAACGCGGTCACCAGACGGACGTCTGCAGGCTCCTCGCAACGGGGCGGCCTTTCTGGCGGTGAAGTCGGGCGCGCCCGTGGTCCCTATGGCCATCATTGGCTCCTACGAATGCTGGCCGAGGCACAAGAAAGTCGCCAGAATTGGTCCCATTACCGTGCGCATAGGTCCGCCGGTCAGATATCATCTCCCGCCGGAGCGGCAGAGCCATAAGGAGGACCTGACAGCAATCAGCCTGGACATCATGGGTCGCATTCGGGAATTGCAGGAACAGGGGCATGCCTGACATGCGCGTTGTGCTGGCACGCGAGCTGGGCTACTGTTCGGGTATTCGGCGAGCGATTGACGCTGCTGAGGCCGCCTTGCGCTCCGGAGGAATCGTTGCGGCGACAGATACGCTCCTCCACAACGCCGGCGAGATGAATCGGCTTGGTTCCATGGGACTGCGATCTGTGGAACTGCTGAGCGACGAGGAGCTGGGTGCTGCGACGGTTCTCCTGCCTGCTCACGGTTCGACGCGCTCGGAGCACCCTGGAAGGATTGCCGGCGCGCGAGTCGTGCGCGATCTGACGTGCTCCATCGTGAACCGGGCCCGCGATGCTGTTAGCCGATTTGCAGGTGCCGGCGTTCCTGTCGTTGTCGTTGGGGACAAAGAGCATCGAGAGACGCGGTACCTCATGGAGGCTGCTGGCAGTCAACTGCTTATGGTCGTGGCTTCGGAGCAGGACTTGAACACTCTTGAGACATCAGTTTCCCATGTGGGAGTCGTTTACCAGACGACACAGTCTCGTGAGTTCAGAGGGCAGGTCTTGGAATGGTTTCGACGGAGAGGAATCGAGGTTGCCGAAGAGATGACACTGTGTCCAGAGGTGCTGCGAAGGCAGGATGGAGCCGTCACTCTGGCCCGACGCTGTACGGTCATGCTGGTTCTGGGAGATAGTTCCAGCGCCAATACCAGAAGACTGGTGGCAGTAACAGCCTCTGCATGTCCGAGGACACATCTCATATGCGACGCGGCCGAGTTGCCCGATCTGGGGTTGAACGGTGCGGATGTCGTGGGAGTGGTGAGCGGTACATCTTGCCCCCAGACAGCAATCGACGATGTCGTGGCGGGGCTGAGACAAGTTTGTCCCGACCTTCACGTGGAGATGGACGCATGACGCATGTCTGCGTCGTGGGCGCGGGGGCCTGGGGAACTGCGATAGCCAATCTGGTTGCGGCAAGAGCGATTGTGACTCTCTGGGTACACGGCAACGACACACTCCTGACGCTGCGCGAGGCCCGAGAAAATTCACTCTATCTCCCCGGCATACGGTTGCGGGACAATGTTGAGCCAACGGACGATCTCATGGGTGCCTGGCATTCTGCCGATGCCATCATTCTGGCAGTGCCCACCCAGAGACTGCGGTCGATGTTTCACAAACTGGCTCCCGAGTTACGCCGACCGGGGGTTCCCTTGCTGAATCTCAGTAAGGGGCTGGAGCTGGAAACACATCTGCGGGTGTCTCAACTGCTCTGTGAGGATCTGAAACTCAGTGACTATGATCACTACGCGGTACTGTCTGGACCTAATTTCGCTCCCGAGATTGCTCGGAACATGCCGGCGGCCACGGTTATCGCCAGCCGGGCACCGGGTATGCGCCGTTACTTCCAGGAGCTGCTCTCCGGCGGTTCGCTCAGGGCATACACAAGTACGGACCTGGCGGGAGTAGAACTGGGCGGCGCCCTCAAGAACATCTACGCCGTAGCGGCAGGCGTGTGCGATGGACTGGGATTCGGCGACAGCTCGAAAGCATCCTTGATTGTTCGCAGCCTCCACGAATTGGTTAAGGTCGCGACGGTGCTTGGGGCAAACCCTGTTACGATCTATGGACTTGCTGGAGCAGGGGATTTGATTGCAACCAGCTTCAGCCGACTGAGCCGCAATCGCATGGCGGGTGAAGCTATTGGCAGGGGGGCACCCGCTTCGGAGCTTCAGAATGGCCAGCGCAGTGTCATTGAGGGACTCCCAACCCTCGAGGCTCTTGCAAAAATCGCGGAACTGAGTAGCATTGACTTGCCTGTCGTTCATCAGCTGCACGAGATCGTCACCGGAAGCGTCACGCCTCTGGTTGGTGTCCAGCGTCTGATGAGCAGGGTACTAAAGAACGAGTTTCAGTAGACAAGTTCGAAAAGGTGGTCGGGTGACAAAGTCGGATCTGGTGGCAGCGGTTGCAGCGAGGACAGGTTGTTCCAGAACAGTCGTAGAAAACGTGCTGTGCCAGGCTTTGAGCACTTCCAGCAAGGAATTGCGGGCAGGTCGTAAGGTTACCCTGACCGGTTTTGGGGCTTTTTGTGTGTCCACAAGAAAGGCTCACTCGGGTGTGAACCCGAAAACGCGTGAAGCGGTGAACGTGCCGGAGAAGCGCGTTGTGACCTTTCGGGCTAGCGGAAAGTTGAAGAAGCTGGTTGAGAACAAATAGTCGGGGCGTGGCGTAGTTTGGCTAGCGCACCAGCATGGGGTGCTGGGGGTCACAAGTTCGAATCTTGTCGCCCCGACCACTATTTGTCGGGATGTGGCTCAGCTTGGTAGAGCGCTTGGTTCGGGACTAAGAGGTCGTGGGTTCGAATCCCACCATCCCGACCAGCAATTTTCCTGACCGGAGGGGTACGAATATGATCGAGGAGTTCATCCAGAACTTGCAGCAGGCTGAGGTCGAGGCAGATGGCATCATCAAGACTGCAAAAGAAAAGGTTCGGAGCATCCAGCGCGATTCTGAGGCTTCTCTCACCAAGGACAAGATCTCCACAGAGCTGTCGCTGGGGCGGCGGCTTGATGCAATCGACCAGGAAACGAACCAGCAGATGAAACTTGCCGAGGATCAGCTTCGCCAAAATCTCAAGGAGCAGCTTGAGGGTCTCGAGCGCCGGGCGCAGGATCGTCGAGGCGCGGCCTTGGGTTTGCTTCTGTCAAAACTCACCACTCGCTAGCATGGCGATCGACAGAGTACAGGAGTTTGCTCTTGCCTTTTCGCACAACAAGGAAGACGAGGTCCTGTCTTGCCTGTACAGTGCGGGGATGGTGCATCTGACGTCTTACACTCCACCAGACGATGCTCAACCCGATGCGGCAACCCAGTCTTCGCTGGACGTCTGTCGTCCAGAGAGGGAACGGTCACTGAGTCATGTCGCCGAGGAGTTGGAGCTGGCGGGCGCGACACTCTCGTTCTTCGGCGAAGTAGACCCCGTGACCAAGGGGCTTGTTCAGAGTTTCTTCCCAGACGAAGTGTATGTCAGCGCCGATGACATGCGAAAGACTACTTCGATGGCTTTGAGCAACGGCTACACGGACATGATGCACAATGTGCTTGCGCTGAAAGCTCAACTGGCAGAGCAGCATCATCGCCTTGACCAGATTGAACGGGACAGGGGGGCGGTGCTGCCATGGTCGTCCTTGCTGCTGGATTTCAGCGAGGCTTCCCGGTGGCGGCGGATTGCCGTCCTCACATGTACCATATCGCCGTTGACCCTGGCGCGAGCCGTCAAGCATCTTTCAGATCATGGCGCTGTCGTTGCAGTCGATACGGTGTCCGAGACGAAGAACAGGAACTACGTGATCGTTGCCTGTTTACGAACCAAGCTGGATGACGTTCGTGCTCTGCTGGCGTCGGAGGGATTCGTTGAGCACGACTTGTCGTCAACGAGTGGTACCGTGGCATCGCTGATCGACCGCATGACGGAAGAGCGCCGTGAGGTTCATGAAAAGATTGCAGCACTCCAGATCGAGGTCGCCTCGTGCCTCGCCCGCAGACAGGAGATCGTCGTGTATCGCGAGTATCTCCTGAATGAGCGGAAGCGCCTGGAGGCTTCGCACGACATCACTCGGACCGAACACTGCAGCGTGGTCACAGGATTCGTGCGAGAAGTCGATGCGGATTCTCTGCAGAAGCTGTGCGCAGGTTTCGGCGGCATCGTCTGCATGACGGGGGATTCCACTGCTGGAGACAGCAGTCCTGTTTCCATCACCAACAATAAGTGGCTCAAGCCCATGCAGATCCTTATCAACATGTTTGGCTTTCCAGTCTACTCGTCGTTTGACCCGACACTCTTTCTTGCCATCCCGTTTCTCTTCTTCTTCGGCATTTGTCTGGGCGACGTTCTGTACGGGGCCATCCAGATAGGGATCTGCCTCTACTTCATGCGCAAGTACCGGCGGTCACAAGGAGTCCGAAACTTCATGATGGTCTTCGTGTACGGCGGACTCGCCGCGATGGTTGCTGGCGCATTGACCGGAAGCTGGGGCGGGGACCTTATCTCAGCGACGTACCTTGGGGCAGGGAACCCGGTCGCACGGCTGGTGTCAGCGCTCACCGCCATCAACCCGCTGCAGGCTGCATTCCAGTTCCTCGTGATCGTGTGGATCATCGGGGGCATCAACCAGCTGTACGGCGTCTGCCTGGCGATCGTCAAGGCTGCGCGGCGGCACGACTATGCATCCATTCTCTATGACTGCGTTGGCTGGCTGCTGATGCTTCCTTCGATCTCCGCGCTGTTGTTCGTCGGCATGCGATGGGGCACTTCCTTCAGAGTCGCCTATCTGACGGCACTTGGCGTAGGCCTCGTACTCCTTCTCCTTGGAGGAGCGCGGCAGGCAAAGGGCGGAGCGAAGGTCGCTACTGCGCTTGTGAACCTATATGGTATTCAGAGTTCCTACGGCATTGGCTCTTTTGTCGGAGACGTGCTGTCATACTCGCGACTTCTCGCGCTTGCACTGACGACAGCCATCCTTGCTTCAGCGTTCAACATGATCGCAGCTCTCATCAAGATGCCCGCCGCAGGCTTTGTCGTGAATCTGCTGGTACGGGTCGTCCTGGGCGGAGCAGTTCTGCTGTTTGGACACTTGCTGAACTTCTTCATGGGGGCTATGGGGTCGTTCATTCATGCCGCGCGTCTGATCCTGCTCGAGTTCTTTGGACGATTCTACGAGGGTGGAGCGCCCCGGTTCCATCGTTTTGGGTTCTCGTCTGAGATTGTGAAAGTAGTGGACAATTCTATGAATTCCTAATCCTGGGAGGTACGTAGATGGGTCTCGAAGCGTTGTGGTCAGTTCTTGTGGGTATGGTTGTGGTCGTGATCACGGCCATCGGTGAGTCGCTTGCTTTCAAACTGTCTGGTACGCCAATGACGTCGCTGGGGCCAGTCTGGGCGTTTGCTGGAGCCGCGCTTGTCATCGTGTTCGGTGGTCTCGGCTCCGCGATAGGCATCCGGATCTCAGGTTCTCAGGCGGCCGGTGTGCTGTCGGAGAAGCCAGAGCTGTTCGGCAAGATGTTCGTCATGATGGCTCTTCCAGGGACACAGGGCTTCTACAGCTTTGTCTGCGGCATCATGATCATCGTCCTGTCCGGGGTTACGAACAAGGGAGCTTCCATTTCGAATGCCAAGGGGCTGGCTCTTCTGACCGTCGGTGTGGGTGTGGGCGTGGTGGAGTGGCTGTCCGCTGTTCTTCAAGGACAGGCATCAGCTGCCGCGGAGAGCCTGACCGGTCGTCAGCCGTCAGCCTCGGGACAGGCTATCCTCATCCCTGCTCTGGTCGAGACCTACGCTGTCATTGCCCTGGTGTCCGGAATCCTGCTTATTCTCTGGATCTCTCAAGCAGCCTTCTAGGACGTTGTGCACATGGGAACCGAGGAACTCAGGGCTGCGGTTCTCCAGGAAGCGACTGCGGAGGCAACCGCCCTCATCGAGGCAGCCACTGTTCAGGCTTCACAACTTGTCGACAATCAGAAGCGACAGCTGGAGGAATATGTCAATACGCGGGTAGCGCAGCATCGCGCCACCCGGGATCGCGAGATCGTGACCGAAGCAGCTGCGGTGAAGATCGAGCTGAGAAACGCCATCCTCAAGCGCAAACAGGAGCTGCTTGAGAGAGTCTACCGAGACGTCGAGCAGAAGGTCAAGGCCGATCCTGCTCTCTACCTCGCGTACCTTGAGCGAGCGGTGGAACAGGTTGGGCAAGAGGCGCCGCTCTCCATCGAGTGCAGACGGCAGGACGAGTCCATGATCAGAGAATTGCTGCTCAAGCGTAGGAACTGGACAGGTGTGCGTGTCGATACGGTGCTCGCCGACAGCAATGGAGGCTTCATCGCCCGCTTCGCCGAGGCGGAACTTGACCTGACCCTGTCACAGGCGTCCATTGGCCTTCGAGAGAGCACGCTCGTTGAGGTCGCACAGGTCCTGTTTGGCGACGAGAGATGATCGCTTCGTTCATTCCGCACCAGGCCGATTCGATCGACTACGCGTACGCCTCTGGCTCGTTCTCTGTGAGGCGAGGGTTACTTCTTCCGGTGCAGGAACTTCGACGCGCATCGCAGACAGGCAAGGTCGAATCGTTGCTGACAGCTCTCAACCGAGGTGCTTACGCGCCGATAGGGAGCGACATGTCGGCGGCGGAAGTCTTGGTCAGGGTCGAGAGTACGTGGCAGGCGTTTTTGACACAGGCGACCCATGATTTGCCAGAGGGCTTCCTTCCCTATCTGCTTGCAACACTTGATGAGAAAGAATACGCCAAGGCCGGTCTGGCCCAAGCTCTTCTGGGTGGGGACGGCGGGGCACACACGGATGGAACGAGCAATGAATATGCAGCGTACTGCGCGCGCATCCAGGCGGGGGAAGGTTCCCCCGAGCTGCTTACTGAATCGGTCTTTGGAGTTGCGCTCTCAGACGGACTGAAAGCGGCGCAGGCGGGAGCCTCGGCTTCCGACGCCCAGACAGTGTTTGACTTCTCTTTCGAGTCGACCCTGGAGGGCTTGGCAACAACGTATGGGCATCCTGCTGTCCTGGCATACATGGATGGCCTGCTCAAGCTCATGGTGGCCGGACACGCTCTCAAGATGAAACTCCGCAGCGCATCCCGCGTTGGAGCACCTCTCGAGAGGCTGTTGCCCTTCCTGAAGCCGGGAATACGAGAATCGCTTGCTTCGATTGTGGGGCGCATCCAGGGCGTGCCGTGGGATATGCTCCAGCCGGCGGATCTCGTTCCAGAAGCGTCGGCATCCGTGCTCCCGGTCGGGCGGCGATATACTGCTGTAGAGCGGATGCAGATGCTTGAGGACGCTCTGGAGTTATGGCTTGTCGCACGTCCCGAAGTGGCTGGATTCGAACCGTATGGAGTTGCAATCGTCTTTGCTTACTTGATGGACTTCAGGCGAGAGGTGTGGTCACTGCGGCGGCTTCTGAAAGCGGCAGCGTCCGCAGGATTGCGTGTTGATGGATCCGGAGGGGCATTGTGAGCAAGGCGGCGGTCGTAACAACGCGAGATTCCGTCGGGGCGTTTGAAGCGTTAGGTTTTGTGGGCACGGTGGTCGAGGACGGTCTTCGGGCATCCCAGGCTGTTCAACTGATTGTTCGTTCGGGGAAGTACGGGCTGGTTCTGCTGACGTCCGACGTGGCCGATGTGTGGTCTGGGTCGGCGGCGGCGCGCAGACTCGTCGTGCCCGTCGTGCTGGTAGTTCCGGTGACTTCATCAGCTTCAGGCGCAGCGACGGTTGCCGTGAGGCATCTCATAGAGAATGCAGTAGGCATTGACCTAGTCGGAAAAATGACGGAGGAGAAAAGCCATGACACACGGTGAGATCGTCAAGGTTGCCGGACCGCTCGTCGTCGCCAAGGGACTGACGAACCCGCAGATGTATGAGCTGGTGCGCGTCGGCCACGCAAAGCTCTTTGGTGAGATTATCGAGCTTCGAGGCGAGATGGCGAGCATCCAGGTCTATGAAGAGACAAGCGGCGTCGGGCCGGGCGAACCTGTCGTCCAGACAGGGAATCTTCTTACTGTGGAACTCGGGCCGGGCCTCATCACTTCGATTTATGATGGAATTCAACGACCGCTCGACACTATCCGCGCGCAGTATGGCAACTTCATTCCCCGTGGCGTGGCTCTTCCTGCGCTGTCCCGCGACCGGAAGTGGCACTTTGTTCCGTGTGTGAAGGTGGGTGACGTCCTCGTCGAAGGGGACATCATCGGGTCGGTCCAGGAGACCCACGCTGTCCTGCACCAGATCATGGTCCCCAAGGGAATGGCGGGCCGGATCGTCTCAATAGCAAAGGACGATCTCACTGTCGAGGAACCCGTCGCAGTCCTGCGTGCCGAGTCGGGCGAAGAACAACCCATGACCATGATCCAGCGGTGGCCAGTCCGCAACGGCAGACCCTTTTCCCGACGCATGGCTCCGGATACCCCGCTGGTGACCGGGCAGCGTGTCATCGATGCCCTGTTCCCTGTCGCCAAGGGCGGAACGGCGTGCGTTCCCGGACCTTTCGGCAGCGGCAAGACGGTCATCCAACACCAGCTGGCAAAGTGGGCGAATGCCGACATTATTGTCTATGTCGGCTGTGGCGAGCGTGGGAATGAGATGACAGACGTCTTGCAGGAATTCCCGAAGCTCAAGGACCCGAAGACCGGCGAAGTTCTGATGAATCGCACCGTCCTCATCGCGAATACATCCAACATGCCCGTCGCAGCTCGGGAGGCTTCGGTTTTCACTGGCATCACGATAGCCGAGTACTTCCGCGACATGGGCTACAGCGTCGCCCTGATGGCAGACTCGACGTCGCGGTGGGCAGAAGCTATGCGTGAGATCTCGGGACGACTGGAAGAAATGCCCGGTGAAGAGGGCTATCCGGCCTACCTAGCATCACGAGTAGCAGCGTTCTATGAACGCGCCGGCAGATCCATGAGTCTTGGCAGTCAACCAAGAGAAGGCAGTCTGAGTGTCATCGGGGCCGTGTCTCCTCCCGGTGGTGACTTATCCGAACCGGTCGTTCAGGCTACGCTCAGGGCGGTCAAGGTTTTCTGGGCACTCGACTCCCGTCTTGCCTACGCGCGGCACTTTCCGGCGATCGACTGGCTTCAGTCTTACTCGCTGTACAGTGACCTGCTCGAGCGTTTCTACGACAAGGAACTCGGCGAGCGCTGGAGTCAGAACGTCCGCGAGGTTCGAGCTCTGCTTCAGAAGGAAGCGGAGTTGCAGGAGCTTGTTCGTCTCGTTGGCGTCGATGCGCTGTCTGTAGCGGACCGGCTGGTACTGGAGTCGGCGAAGTCGATACGTGAGGACTTCCTCCAGCAGGGAGCGTTCACCGAGGGCGACAGCTACACGTCTCTCCGCAAGCAGTTGCGAATGCTTGACGTCATCATGTTGTGGAGCCATCTGGCGGGCAAGGCTGTATCGGGGGGCGTCCCGCTCGACGCTGTTCTCGCGATGCCGGACAGAATCGAGATCGCTCGCTCAAAGAGCATTCCCGAGGCGAACCTTGCTGCGTTCGACAGGCTTGAGAACTGTATAACGAAGGATTTTGAGACTCTTTCGGAAATGGACACGACTGCACGGGAGGAGTACCATGAATAAGGATTACCGAACGGTCCGCGAAATCGTGGGGCCGCTTGTCCTTCTGGATGGGGCTCAGGACGTTAAGTACGGTGAACTCGTCGAGCTGCGCACGATCTCGGGACTGAGGCACGGCCAGGTGCTCGAGGTCTCCGGGGACACTGTTCTGGTTCAGGTCTTTGAAGGTTCGTCGGGAATGGATCTCGGTCAGACAGTGACTCGATTCCTTGGACACGGATTGCAGTTTGGCGTTTCACGTGACATCGTTGGCCGGGTGTTCAATGGACTCGGAGCACCGATCGATGGAGTTGCTCCGATTCTCCCTGAGAAAGTGCTGGACATCAATGGCGATCCTATGAATCCGTATGCGCGCGACTACCCCAACGAGTTCATACAGACTGGCATTTCTGCAATCGACGGGCTTAACACTCTCGTCCGGGGTCAGAAGCTGCCAATCTTCTCAGGCAGTGGCCTTCCTCATGCCGAGATCGCAGCACAAATTGCCAGGCAAGCTCGCGTGCTTTCCGGAACCGACGAGTTCGCCGTCGTTTTTGGCGCGATGGGCATCACATTCGAGGAAGCCGACTACTTCATATCAGATTTCCGCAAGAGTGGCGCAATCAATCAGTCGGTGCTGTTCATGAACCTGGCAAATGACCCAGTCATCGAGCGTATAGCAACTCCCCGGTTTGCACTGTCTGCTGCCGAGTACCTGGCTTTCGAACTCGGAATGCACGTTCTAGTAATCCTTTCCGATATGACCAACTACTGTGAAGCTCTGCGCGAGATCTCTGCAGCTCGGAAAGAGGTGCCGGGCAGGCGCGGCTACCCAGGATACCTCTATACGGATCTGGCTACTATCTATGAGCGAGCCGGCCGCATCAAGGACAAGAAGGGATCGATTACTCAGTTGCCGATCCTGACCATGCCCGAAGACGACAAGACACATCCCATTCCAGACCTCACAGGCTACATTACTGAGGGACAGATCTTCTTGAGCAGGTCACTGCATCAGGCAGGCATCTACCCACCGATCGATGTGCTTCCATCGCTTTCCCGGCTGAAGGACAAGGGTATCGGGGGGGGCAAGACACGCGAGGATCACGCCGGCCTTCTCAACGAGCTGTTCGCCGCATATGCCCGAGGACGAGATGCCAAGGAGCTTGCAATTGTTCTTGGGGAGTCAGCGCTCACAGAGACGGATCGGACTTTCGTGAAATTCTCGGATGAGTTTGAACGTCGTTTTGTCCGACAAGGGCGCGACGAGGATCGGTCGATCGAACAAACCTTGTCTATCGGATGGGAGCTTCTCTCGATGCTACCGCTGCAGGAACTCAAGCGTGTCTCGCCAGCCATGATAGAGAAGTACATGCCGAAGCAAACGGCGTAGGCAGAGCGATGATCCTCAAGGTCAACCCGACCAGGATGGAGCTTCTGCGGCTGCAGAAGCGTTTTGTTCTTGCTCGGCGAGGTCACAAGCTTCTCAAGGACAAGCTCGAGGGTCTCATGAAGACATTCATCAAGCTTGCCGAGGAGTACAGTGACTATCGGGCGCACGTTGACCATGAACTGCCGGATGCACTGGCTGCTTTCAAGGGTCAAACCGCCACGTACCCGGCGGTCGTCGTGGAGCTTCTCTCGCGAACAGTCTCTACGCGTCTCAACATTGAAGCTGGGACCAAAACTGTCATGAATGTGGCCTTGCCTGTGTTGTCCTTCTCGATCTCAGATTTCGAGTCTCCGTCATTTGCCGGGTTGGAGGGAGCCGGCGTGGAAGCTTCGCTTCTGAGGTTGTATGAGTTGATGCCGTCTATCGTGAAGCTGGCTCAGATTGAGGCAAGCATACGCCTGATGGCGGAGGAAATCGAGCGGACCAGGCGGCGCGTGAATGCTCTCGAATACGTGATGATCCCGAATCTTGAGGAGACGATTCGGTTCATTACGTCGAAACTGGACGAGAATGAGCGAGCAAACATAACGAGACTTCTGAAGATCAAGGAGATGATCCAATCTCATTGAGGATACGTCAGCGGATGTTCGAGGCGGTCGTGTCGTGTCGACAGGCGTATCTCGGAAAGTCCATAGAGGTCCTGGACAAGGTCGTCCGATTGCCGGACGACCGCTTCGTTCATCGGGACGTCGTGACGTATGCAGGCGGAGCTGTCTGCGTCGTGGCAGTGACGGCCGACAATCGCGTCGTGCTTGTGCGCCAATACAGACCAGCACCCGAGACAGTCATGCTTGAGATCCCGGCTGGGCGTCGTGACGTGCGGGAACACTTTCTCACCGCCGCACGCCGCGAACTCCGTGAAGAGACCGGATATGTTGCAAGCTCCTGGAAGAAGTGCATTGAATTCTGGCCCAGTCCCGGCTTCGTCGATGAACGTCTGACCCTGTACGTTGCGAAGGGCCTTCAGCACGGCCTCACCGAGATGGACTCCGATGAGTTCATCAACCCGATTCTGATGCCCGTCGGCGAAGCCATTGAACGATGCCGTGACGGGCGCATGAGCGATGCTAAGACGCTCATCGGGTTGCTGTGGTATGCAGCGTTCGAAGGACCGCGGGGCTGCTAGGCGATGGCTTTCTGGTATGTTGCGGCCTTCCGCGTCGCTGTTGTATTACCCGCCTGGCTCAGACGGGCCATTGCGAGGCTCATGGCGTGGGGTTACTTTGTCTTCAACGCCACGCAGAGGCGAGGTGTCTTTGCGAACCTGCGCATCATGCGGCCTGAAGCAAATCATCGAGAGCTGTCACGGCTGGCATTGCGGACATTCGAACAAGCCGGCATGAACCTGGTCGACTTCTTCAGGGTACCGTCCACCAGTGATGATCATATCAGGTCAATGGCCGTGAACTTCGCAGACATACGTGCGCTGCTCGACCAGCGATCCGGTGGCAGGCCGGTCTGCCTGCTTGGCGGGCATTATGGCGATTGGGAACTGGCCGGGGCAATGTTTGGCCTTAGTGGTTACAGGACGCACGCGATTGCGCTCACCCAGAACAACCGGGTCGTCCAACAGATCTATGAGTTGCTCCGTGCTCGTTTTGGAGTGACTGCCCACGACGTTCGGTTCGGATTGAGGGAGCTCCTCCGGCATCTACCGGAGGGCGAAGTGCCGGCTATTGTCTCTGACAGAGACTATGCGAACGGTGGCGAGGAAGTAAGGTTCTTTGGGCACCCAGTCCGCTTTCCGCGCGGTGCAGCAGTGCTTTCCTTTCGCAGGAAGCTCGTCGGGATTCCTATTTTCCCTGTACGACAGCCAGATGGCAGATTTCTACTGGAGTTTGGCCGACCGATCGACCCGGAAGCCTCAGACGAGCGGTCCTGGGTACGGGCCTTTGTTGTGGACTTCGCGCAACAGTACGAGGCTATTGTCGACCAGGATCCCACGCAGTTTCTGAACTTCTTCGATTTCTGGGGTACCGCCGCATGAGAATCGCGGCAGTCATTCCCGCGTTCAACGAGGAACGCAACATCGCAGCTGTCGTGGAGGGTGTCCGTCCGTTCGTGACCACCACCGTGGTCGTCGACGATGGTTCCGTCGACAACACGGCGAGTGCCGCGGATGCCGCGGGGGCCATCGTCCTTCGCCACGAGTCCAATGTGGGCAAGGGCGCTGCACTCAAGACTGGATTCAGGTATCTCATGGAAAAAGACTATGATGGCGCGGTCACTATTGATGCCGATGGACAGCATGACCCTGCTGAGATTCCACTGTTCATCGCGGCAGCTGAACAAGGCTACGACATGGTCATTGGCAACAGGATGTCGAATGTCTCGACGATGCCCTTCATCCGAAGATTTGCTAACCACATATCTTCATTGCTTACCAGCCTGTTCCTTGGACAGAATGTCCCCGACAGTCAGAACGGTTTTCGCTACTACAAACTGAGTTCCGTCCTTTCTCTGTCGCTGAACGCGGACAAGTACGACCTGGAGACAGAGGTTATCTTCAAGGTAGGCAGGGCGGGGTATCGGATAGGTTGGGTGCCGACACGAACCATCTACCGAACGGAGGCACGGAGCAAGTTCAACTCGCTCACTGACAGTCTCAGATTTGTCGGGGTACTTGTGCGCTATGGTTTGTTCAGACGGTAGGTTGAGCAGTATTGCGTAAGGGCAGACCGTTCTCGCATGCGCAATGTGTATAGAAAGGAGAACGCAGGCTCATTCCTCATGTTGCACTCATTGTAGGGGGAGATGAGAGCATTAAGACATATTTCCCTGACAAGGGAGGCTGATTGGCGCAACCTCCAACATTATGGAGAGAACGCGGTTGACTGCTGAGCAAAAGAGAGTAAACTTTTAATTTGACCGCTTTTTTTCACACCGACATGAAAGGAGAGCCATGCGCGTGGCAGGAGATAGTATAGACTTTACCAAAATCAAATCAAGTTACGCGATGCCCGACCTCCTCCAGCTCCAGAAGACGTCTTACGACTGGCTTCTGGGACCAGGATTCGCCCAGATCTTCGCGAGAGTGTTTCCCATCGATACCGCCAAACTGCGGATCGAGTATGTGAACCACGATATCGAACAGCCGGCCAAATCGATGGAGAACTGCCGCAAGGCAGGGCTGAGCTTTGAGGCGATGGTTCGTGCCAATTTTCGCCTTATCGACAAGGAAACCGGCGAGATACGGGAACAGCCGCTTATTATCACGCAGATTCCGCTCATGACGCCATTTGGAACGTTCCTGATCAATGGCGCGGAACGTGTGATCGTTTCACAACTGGTCCGCTCGCCTGGCGTCTATTTCGAGGGTGGGAAGGACAAGCTGTCCGGCGCACAAATCTACATGGTGACCCTTATTCCTGACCGGGGAAACTGGATGGAAATTGAGGCTGGCAAGGACGATGTTATTTATACGCGTCTTCGGAAGAAGGCTCACAAGATCCCCGTGACTCTCGTGCTCAAGGCTCTCGGCATCGAGTCCAACGAGGAGATCGAGCGCCTTTTCACCATCGAGAAGACCGAGCGCCTATCGACCGAACAGCTTCGGTCTGTGTTCGGTCAGGCCGAGTATACAGCTGTCGAGCCACTTCTGGATTCCAAGGGGAAGGAGATCATCAAGGAAGGTGCTGCAATCACGGGGAAAGCAATGAGCCTTCTCGAGAATCATGGCGCGAGCTCGTTCCTGGTCAGCAGCAGGCAGCCTGACCGCTGGATTGTCAAAACCCTCAAGGCCGATAAGACCACGAATCAGGAAGAGGCGGTGAAGCAGATCTTCAAGGAGATGCAGCCGAAGGAGCGTCTTACGCTCGAAGCTGCGCAGAGTCTGCTGTCGACTCTTCTGACCGACCAGGCATACAATACGTTCACACTTATTGGTCGCTACAAGATCAACAAACGATTTGGAACAGACAGTAATTCTGCTGTTCTGACCAGAGACGACTATATCTCCATCATTCGGCATCTGATTGACATCCGCGAACGCAAGGCCAACTTCGATGATATCGATAGCTTGGCGAACCGTCGTATCAGGCGCGTTGGGGAGTTGCTTGCCGAAGAAATTCAGGACAGCATGTTGAAGGTAGCCAAGGCGACCCGTGACAAGGTCACGATCTACTCGTCCGAGCAGATGATGAACCTCCAGAATGTCCTCAACACCAAACCGGTCATCTCGTCTATCAGGAACTTTTTCGGGCAGAGTCAGCTATCCCAGTTTATGGAACAGATCAATCCACTCTCGAGTCTTGCACATAAGAGGCGCCTGAGTTCTCTCGGACCAGGCGGTCTGAACAGAAAGCGAGCAGGCGTGGAGGTTCGCGACATCCATTCTTCCCACTACAGTCGTATTTGCCCCATCGAGACTCCAGAGGGCGGAAACATAGGACTTATCAACAGTTTGAGCTCATATGCCAAACTTGACCAATATGGATTCATCACCGCACCGTACGCCAAAGTTGCGAATGGTCGCAAGGACGAGAAGAACGTTGTCTATATGGATGCCGAGGAGGAAGAGCACCATTCGATCGCTCAAGCCAATACCGCTGTCGATGAGAAGAACCATCTCACCTCGAAGACAGTTATCGCCCGGCAGCGTAGCGAAGGCGGCGAAATCCTCCCGAAAGAGCTTCTCGCAGGCAAGGTCGACTACATTGACCTCTTGCCGTCTCAGGTATTTGGGATCTCGGCTTCGTTGATCCCCTTTCTGGAACATGATGACGCAAACCGCGCCCTCATGGGCTGCAACATGCAGCGGCAGGCAGTGCCGCTGGTTCGTCCCGATCGCGCGCGCGTTTCGACTGCCATGGAGGGACGAGTTGTTCGCGACAATGGTGACCTCGTGCTCAGCGATGTGGACGGGATCGTCTCGTATGTGGATGCCGAGCAGATCCGCATCTCGCCTGCAGTCAGCGTGGCAGACCTTCAGGCCGGCAGTATTCCGGTGGATGTCATGCCTGTCATGCTCGCTTCAGATACGAGTGAGCCCGGCATTCTCGGCGATGTCCGCATGGTGCCCATTTCGTTTGCACCTGCCGGTGTTCCGGAGAGTACTCTCAAGCTGGTAGGCTCGGAGATTTCGCGCGAGCAAATCGAGGCTCTTGCAGATGCCGGGGTCGAATCGTTTCAGTATGTTCTCGCAGGTTCCGTTGTTCAGAATTCGCTGACAGACCTGTTTGATGTACAGACCAATGATGGTTTGGTCGGTAAGGTGCTGGCTGAGGATGTGCAGGAAGGCAAAAACAAGGTGCATAGAGCCGGCACGAAAATCACCGAGACCCTGCTTGGCCGCCTCATCAATAATGCAAAAATCCGCTCTCTTCCGATACGGGAGGGCGACGAGACGAACTCGGTCGAACTGCAGGCCCTTACCATGACTCCTATTGGGCAGCAGGTTCTTGGCCATCGGATTCTGCATGTGACGTCGGCGCAAGACCTGAGTTTCAGTATCGGTCGTATGGTCGGCGAAGAGAGTCTGCGCGACCTCTTTACTAGGGACAAGAACGCCAGCATCCTGACGTATGATCCTGGCAAAGCAGCAGGCTATGAACTCTTCCGAGTCAATGGATCGCTTGCAGGTCAGACGCTGGCTGAAGACATTCAGCTTCGCAAGCCCAAGGTCAAGAGGCTGGCTGTCGGGAGAAAGCTGACCCGCGATGACCTGATTCTGATGGCGAAGAACGGAGTGACGCACGTGTCCGTACCCCAGGCTCGCGTGTTCGAGCTTCAAAAGTTCAAGCGAACGAACCAGGACACGTGTATTAACCAACACTCGGCCGTTTCTACAGGAGACGAAGTTCACGTCGACGATCTTCTTGCAAACGGGTATGCGTCTGCGGAAGGGGAGCTTGCCTTGGGCAAGAACCTCTTGGTCGCATATGTCCCCTGGAGGGGGTATAACTATCAGGACGGCGTCATCGTCAGCGAGCGTCTTGTGCGCGACGATAGCCTTTCATCCATCCACATCAAAGAGCACAAGATCGAGGTGAGGTCGACAGAGTTCGGCAAAGAGGAGATCACCCGCGACCCACCCAACGTCTCCAAGGAACTCGCACGCCATCTGGACGAGCGTGGCGTGGTTCAGGTCGGTGCGCATGTCAAGGCTGAGGATGTTCTTGTGGGCAAGATCACCCCACGCGCTGAACAGGAAGAGTCCCCGGAGGTAAGGGTCTACTTCGCTCTGTTCCATGACAAGGCTCGTGACTACAAGAACACGTCTTATAAGGTCCCGCCCGGAGAGGACGGAGTCGTCATTGATGTACAGGAGATCACGAAAGACAACACGAGTGATGCTCTTCCCGTTGGGGTCGAGCGCATCATAAAAGTCTACGTTGCCAAGAAGCGCAAGATCATCGTCGGAGACAAGGTCGCGGGACGCCATGGAAACAAGGGGGTCATCACGCGCATCCTGCCGCAGGAGGATATGCCGTTCCTGCAGGATGGGACACCTGTCGACGTCATCCTGAGTCCACTCGGCGTACCCTCACGCATGAACATCGGCCAGCTGCTCGAAGCCAGCCTCGGAATCGCTGCACGGCGTCTGAACCAGCGTGCGGTGACGCCCGTCTTCAATGGAGCCACCGAAGAGGAGATCAAGGCGCTGCTTCGCAAGGCTGGGCTCAGCGACAGTGGCAAAGAGGATGTTAGAGATGGGGTCAATGGCAAGTGTTTTGATAGCCAGGTTACCGTAGGAGAAGCATACATCCTTAAACTGATTCACTTAGCCGAAGACAAAATGCACGCGCGCTCGACCGGCCGCTACACTCTCATTACCCAGCAGCCAATTGGTGGCAAAGCACAGTTCGGTGGCCAACGCTTTGGAGAAATGGAAGTGTGGGCCTTGGAAGCATATGGTGCTTCGACCGTGCTGCAGGAAATGCTGACGATTAAATCGGATGATCTCGAGGGTAGACGTGTAGCCTACGAACGTCTCACAAAAGGAAATAATCTCTTCGAAACGGGCTCTCCAGAGTCGTTTAACGTTCTCGTGAAGGAGCTTCGCGGGCTTGGGCTGGATCTGGAGACATTGCCGAAGGCAGGAGACACTCGTACAAAAAGTACCAAGGTAGTGCTGGAAGACAACGAATAACATTCTCTTGGGGAGGAAAAGGTGAGCAGATTCAGCCCGAGTGACATAAGGAACTTCGCGCTGGTTGGACAAGGTGGCTCTGGCAAGACGATGATCACAGAACGCCTGGTTTTCCGCGCCGGCGCAAGCCAGAGAGTTGGCCGGGTCGAAGATGGAACGACTGTATCCGACTACCTGGATGAGGAGATCAAACGCCACATCAGCACAAGTATCGGCCTTTGCGAGTTTGACTACAAAGGGGTTCGGCTGAATCTGCTTGATACCCCGGGGTATGCCGATTTCATGACAGAGGCACAGGAAGCGGTCAGGATAGCTGACGCTGCACTCCTCACAATCAACGCCGGGGCAGGTATTGAAGTCCAGACCCCACGTTTCTGGGGTCTCTGCGAAGCGCAGCATATTCCCGTCGCATTTGTAATCAACAAGGTCGATCTGGAGAATATCGATTTCGACGCCCGGGTTGCTGAGTTGCAAAATGCGTTTGGACACAAGGTTGCCGCATTGACGATTCCGATTGTTTCAGGTCCTGCTTTCTCTTCGTTTGTCAACGTTCTTACTGGCAAGGTCTATGCGTACGCAACTGGCAACAACGAGGCGAGCGTGTCCGACATCATTCCCGATGGCGTCAGGTCCGAGTATGAGTCGGCGCGCGTTGCCCTCACCGAAGCCGTTGCGGAATCGGATGACGCCGTCATGGAGAAATATCTTGGGGGAGAAGCTCTGACTCAGGACGAACTCGTGATGGTCTTCACGAAAGCGTTCAAGAAACGCCAGGTGTTCCCGGTCCTTGCTGTTTCGGCTCTAAAAGGAGTCGGTTGCGACTACCTCATGGATTTCGTGTCGTCCCACGCTCCTTCGCCTGTGGAGGTTTCGGTCCAAGCGACTCGCAGGGATACCGATGAGACGCTGGAACTCTGCGCAGATCCGGCGGCGCATGTAGCGGCGTTTGTGTTCAAGACTACCTCGGACCCGTTTGTCGGCAAGTTGTCGTTTGTGCGCGTCTACAGCGGGAGAATTTCTCACGACATCTACAACGCAACGAAAGATGCCTCAGAAAAGATCGGCGGCCTCTTCCACATGGTTGGGAAGAAGCAGGAACCCGTGGATGAAGGAATTGCCGGGGACATCGTTGTCATCTCGAAACTGGTACAGACTGCGACGAATGACACGATTTCGACGAAGAATGCCCCTCTCGATCTAGCGCCCATTGTGTTCTCGCCCCCACTTCTCATGCGCTCTCTCAAACCGAAGACCAGGGCCGACGACGACAAGCTGAGCTCCACGTTGAGCCGGCTCAAGGAAGAAGAACCCGCCGTAGTCATCGACAAGAACGCAGAGACCCATGAGACCATTCTCAGCGGGTTAGGTGAAGCCCATCTTCAGGTTATCGTGGAGCGTCTTCAGAAGAAATTTGGCGTGAACATCGACTTGGAGGTGCCCCGCGTACCATACCGCGAAACGATCAAGGGCAAGGCGCGCGTTGAGGGTAAGCACAAGAAGCAGACTGGTGGTCACGGGCAGTTCGGTCATTGTTGGATTGAGATGGAACCAAATGAGCGCGGTGGTGGCTGGGTTTTCGAAAACAAGGTGTTCGGAGGAGCAATTCCAAAACAGTACATCCCTGCTATCGAGAAGGGTATGCTGGAGACCATGAGCAAAGGCCAGTTGGCTGGATATCCCGCGGTGGATATCAAGGTTGCCGTTGTTGATGGATCCTACCATCCCGTCGATTCGTCGGAAATGGCTTTCAAGCTAGCTGGATCGTTGGCGTTCAAGAAAGGATTTGGGCAGTGCAACCCCATTCTGCTGGAGCCGATTGTTGCGCTTGAAACCATTGTCGACGAGAAGTATATGGGCGACGTTATGGGCGACCTTACAAGCAAGCGTGGCAAGATCTCAGGTATGGAGAACATACAGGGCAAACAGATCATCAAGGCGTCCGTACCACTTGCGGAGATGTTGAGCTACGGTATCGACTTGGGCTCCATGACTCAGGGAACCGGTACGTACTCGATGAAGGTTAATCGCTACGAGGAAGTGCCCGAGCGCATTGCTGAAAAAATCATCGCTGACGCGAAGGCCACCATGGTCGCCGAGGAAGAAGAGTAGTTCGAAGGGAGGAAGATTGAGAAACAACAAGATCGAGGCTCTGTCCCTCCACCTGGCTTCACCGGAGGAAATACGCAGCTGGTCACACGGAGAGGTGACCGAGGCTGAAACGCTTGACTACCGGAGTGGCAAACCGAAGCCCCATGGACTATTCTGCGAAATCATCTTCGGACCGACCAAGAGTTTTCAGTGCCGTTGTGGCAAGCTCAAAGGAAAAAGCTTCGAGGGGCAGGTCTGTGACAAGTGCCACGTCGAAGTAGCCGATTCCAACGTTCGCCGCGAGCGCATGGGGCATATCGAACTCCATGCTCCGGTCGCGCATATCTGGTACTTCCGTAATGCCGTCAACTATATCGCGCTTCTTCTCGAGATGCCGAGCAAGGCTGTCGAGAAAGTGATTTCTTTCGGTAGCTGGCTTGTCCTGGACCCAGGCAATGCTGAAGGACTCCTGCGCAAGCAGCTTGTGACTGACGAGGAATTCCGCGATCGCAAGATCAAGGGCGAGAAGTTCGTTGCCAAGAAGGGTGCCGAGGCGTTCCTTGAACTCCTGAAAGACCTTGACCTGTACAAGATGCGCGACAGCCTCCTTGTCCGGATCAAGGGCAAGTCTCGTCAGGATCGTGCAAAGGCAGTCAAGCAGCTGGACGTGGTCACGGCTCTCATCAACAACAGTCGGAAGCCCACAGATATGATCATGACCCGCATCCCGGTGATTCCGCCAGACCTTCGACCCCTCGTCCAACTGGAAGGTGGCCGGTTTGCGTCCGACGATCTCAACGAGTTGTACCGCCGGGTCATCAACCGCAACAACCGTCTGGGAAAGATGATTGATGAAAATGCTCCGGAGATCCTGCTGCAAAACGAGAAACGGATGCTCCAGGACGCCGTGGATGCTCTGCTGGACAACAGCAAGCGTCAGTATCCCGTGGTCAACGCGAACGGCCGCCCGCTCCGCTCCCTCAGCGACAAGCTGAAGGGCAAGGAGGGTCGATTCCGTCAGAACCTTCTGGGCAAGCGTGTCGACTATTCCGGCCGCGCCGTCATTGTTTCGGGCCCCCAACTCAAGATCAGTCAGTGCGGTGTTCCCAAGGAAATGGCGCTCGAACTGTTCAAGCCACATGTCATTTATCGACTTATGCGCGAAGGCGTCGTGGGCAGCATGAAGGTCGCCAAGGACATCGTTGAGAAGCCGACACCAGAAGTGTGGAACATCCTCGAGAAGGTCGTCAAAGGCAACGTTGTCCTGTTGAACCGCGCGCCAACCCTTCACCGTCTGTCGATCCAGGCCTTCGAACCCGTCCTTATCGACGAGAAGGCCATTCAGATATCACCTCTCGTGTGCACCCCATTCAACGCCGACTTCGACGGAGACCAGATGGCTATTCATCTTCCGTTAAGCCTTGCGGCTCAGACTGAGGCCCGGCTGCTCATGCTCTCTTCCTACAACATTTTCTCGCCAGCGAGCGGCAACCCCATGGCAGGCCCCGTTCAGGACATGGTGCTTGGGGCCTACTACCTCACGTATGAGATGAAGGACAAGATGAAGGCGATGAAGTGGAATTTCGCTCCTGTGTACAGCGAGCAGGACGTCCTCTACCTGTTTGAGTCTGGGAAGTTGCGCGTGCATGACCCGGTTCTTGTTCGTGTGGGTGGCGCAAAGGTTCGTACTACTGTGGGCCGGGTGGTGTTCAACGATGAACTCCGGACAACCATCTTTGAGGGTGAGGCCAAGTATCGTGACTTTCCTTTCCAAAACAAGACGATGCCAAAGAAGGAGATTGAGGCGATGATCCTGGACTTTTCGCGTCAGTTTGGCGCGTCCAAAACCAATGTCCTTCTCGACAACATCAAGACACTTGGATTCAAATATGCGACCGAATCGGGCATATCCATCGGACTGACAGACATGGAAGTGCCACTCGAGCGACAGCATATCCTGGACGATGCCGACAGGACCGTCCGCGAGATCAACGAGTTCTACGAGAATGGTCTTCTCTCATACAACGACCGTTACCTTAAGGTGGTCCAGGTCTGGCAGGATAAGGGAGCAGAGATCGAACGGGCTGTATTCCGCAACCTTACCGAAGAGAACTCCGTGCGCATCATGGCCGACTCCGGTGCTCGTGGAAGCAAGAAGCAGATCGTGCAGATGACGGGTATCCGAGGCTTGATGTCGGACCCCTCAGGAAAGATCATTGAGTTCCCCATCAAGTCTAACCTCCGTGAGGGTCTGTCTGTGCTCGAGTACTTCCTTTCGACGCATGGTACCCGCAAGGGACAGGCTGACACAGCATTGAAGACCTCCGACTCGGGCTACTTGACGCGACGTCTGGTCGATGTTGCGCACGAACTGGTGGTCCGCGAAGAAGATTGCACACACTCTCAGGCGCGTGAAATCAAGATTGGCAATCTGGTGGTGTCCTCTCTTTCGGAGGAACTGGCGGGCAAGATCGCCGACGAACGGGTCGTGAATCCTCTGACCGGAGAGACTATCATCCAGCCCGGTGAAGAGATTTCATGGGAACAGGCGAAACGCCTGGAGGGCCTCGGCCTCAAGTTCCTGAAGATCCAGCGGTATGTTGGTGGTTTGACTGTCCAGCCCGTCGTCGACGGCGGTGCTGTCATCGTTGGCCTCCGCGAACAAATTGCCGGCCGGTATGCAGCTGATGATATCGTGCTCCGCGCATCGACGATCAAAGTGAACCCTGTCTGGTCGAAGACGACGCTCGAACGTATCCTCGACCGACCCGTTGCGACAGACATCGTGTCTGCTGAGGGAAAGAAAACTCTTGCGAAGAAGGGCGACCCTCTTACCGAGAAGGTGCTGGCGGCGACGAAGCGCGCTGGCATCACGTCTGTCGAGGTAGTCGTGGGCGAAGATATTGTTCTTGTTCCCAAGGATGGTCTCATCCGTGATGAAGCGGCGATCGCCATTGAACAGTTTGGTATCACCAGCGTGCGTCTTCGTTCTGCCATCACGTGCCAGAGCGAGAATGGCGTCTGTGCTATGTGCTATGGCCGTGACCTGTCCACTGGCAATGATGTTCAGGTCGGGGAGGCGGTCGGTGTCATCGCGGCTCAGTCCATCGGAGAACCTGGCACGCAGCTCACCCTCCGCACGTTCCACACAGGAGGCATCGCGGTCGTCGATATCACAACCGGCCTGCCTCGTGTCGAGGAAATCTTCGAAGGACGTACGCCAAAGGGGCAGGCGATCGTATCGACGCAAGACGGCGTATTTCATATCGTCGATGTGAAAGAGAAGAACTTCGAGGAGAGGAAGCAGATTGTTGTCACGGCTAAAACGGGTGCCGAAGCCAAGTTCAAAATCTCGCCGACGACTAGGTTCCGCGTCAAAGACGGAGCGCACGTGCGCGTCGGTGACCAGCTTACTGAGGGCTCCATTGATCCTAAGGGTCTCCTTGAACTGGTGGGCGTCGAGGAAACAGCTCGCTACCTCGTTCAGGAAGTTCAGAAGGTCTATCGTTCTCAGGGTGTTGATATCAACGTCAAGCATGTGGAGATGATCATTCGCCAGATGCTGAAGAAAGTCAAGGTTGTTGATCCTGGCGACACGGCATTCTTTACCGACCAGATCGTGAGTAAACACGAACTTCTGCTACAGAACCGCAAAGTCCGCGCACAGGGTGGCAAACCTGCGTCCTTCGACCTCGTGCTTCAGGGCATCACAAAATCGTCTCTTGAGACGGATAGTTTCTTGTCCGCTGCATCGTTCCAGGAGACGCCAAGAGTACTTGCTGACGCGGCTATCAAGGGCAAGATCGACCGGCTCACTGGTCTCAAGGAAGCAGTCATCGTGGGCAAGTCGATTCCTGCTGGTACATCATCTCCAGAGCTCATCTTTGAGAAGCGCAAGACCCAGGCAGAGCTTCTGCGGGAGGCTCGCGGGAACCAGATCTAGGATAAGCGCAGCCCGAGAGTCGAGTGAGTGACCTCTGGGTTGTGGGCATGTGATTTGTCAAGGGGGCGAGCGCTTGACACTTGCCCCCTAATGCATATCATTTAAAGATGTGCATTTACGTCTTTAGGAGGAAATTGTATGGCGACATTTAACCAGCTGGTGCGGTCACCCCGCGTGCAGCCGAAGTTTAAGACAAAGACTCCGGCTCTCAAGGGTTGCCCACAGAAGAGGGGTGTCTGCACCCAGGTCAAGACCGCGACACCGAAAAAGCCTAACTCCGCATTGCGCAAGATTGCCAGAGTTCGTCTGACTAACGGCATGGAGGTCACGGCTTACATCGGGGGTATCGGTCATAACCTCCAGGAGCACTCGATGGTGCTGATTCGTGGCGGCAGGGTCAAGGATTTGCCTGGCGTGCGTTATCACATCATTCGTGGAACACTGGATACTGCAGGCGTGGCCAATCGCATGAAGGCACGTTCAAAGTACGGGGCCAAGCGAGCCAAGAAGAGTGCCGCAGCAAAGAAAGGTGGCAAGTAATGCCTAGAAAGAAGCGGCAATTCCGCAAGCCAGCTCAGGCTGATCCCATCTACAACAGCGAGCTGTTGAACCACTTCATCAACAAGATTCTCAAGAAGGGCAAGAAGGTCAAGGCACAGGGTATCGTGTATGGGGCCATCAAGCTCATTGACGGGAAGGGTGCAAAGCCTGGCATTGAAGTCTTCCAGCAGGCCGTTGAGAAGTGTCGGCCCCTGGTTGAAGTGAAACCCCGCCGAGTCGGTGGAGCTACACTTCAGGTACCCGTTGAGGTTGAGTCGCGCCGCGGTATCAACCTGAGCATGGAATGGATCGTCGATGCCGCGAAGAAACGCGCTGGCAAGTCGATGACTGAGAAGATCGCGTATGAGATGATTGATGCTGTTTCCGAGACCGGCTCCGCCTTCAAGAAGAAGTCGGATGTCCACCGGATGGCAGAGGCGAACAAGTCATACTCTCACTATCGCTGGTAGAGCTGGAACGCTGTTGAAGGGTAGTAACACTGCATGCTTAATCAGAACGATCTAACCAACATACGAAACATTGGTATTATTGCTCACATCGATGCCGGGAAGACGACGACCTCGGAACGAATTCTCTATTATACCGGGTCTACGTACAAGCTTGGCAATGTCGATGATGGCAACACAACCACTGATTTTCTTCCCCAGGAGCGTGAGCGCGGGATTACGATTCAGTCTGCTGTTGTCACAGCTTTCTGGAAGGGTTTCAAGATCAACATCATTGATACGCCCGGCCACGTGGACTTCACAGCAGAAGTAGAGCGCGCTCTCAGAGTGCTTGACGGTGGGGTAATCATCCTGTCTAGTGTCGAGGGAGTACAGGCTCAGTCGGAAACCGTGTGGCGTCAGGCGGACAAATACCACGTCCCGCGCATCGTTTACGTCAATAAGTATGACCGCGTCGGTGCAGACCTTGAAAAGACCGTTGTGGCAATTCGTGAGAAACTGGGAGCGCGGCCTGCCTTGGTGCAATTGCCGGTCGGAAAGGAAGATGCGTTCACGGGAATCCTCGACGTGATGGAAGCTAGGAAGTATGTGTTCACTGATCCCACTGGTGAAACCTATGAAACCGTTGAACTTGATGGAAATGAGGCCGCTCAGGTCGCTGAAGCTCGCGAGCATCTCATCGAGGCAGTAGCCGAAGTGGACGACAAAGCTCTGGAAGAGTATGTCGCTACCGGCACGATGGAGTGGAGCCATGTCAAGCCAGCTCTTCGTCGGGCAACAATCGCGAATCTCATAGTCCCAGTGTTTGTTGGGTCATCATTCCGTAACAAGGGCATCCAGCCCCTCCTGGATGGCATTGTGGACTATCTCCCGTCACCCCTGGATGTGAAGCCAGCTGTTGGCAAGATTCCGGGAACCGACGAGAAGATAGACGTCATGAGCGATGTGAACGGTCCTCTGGTGGCTCTGGTCTTCAAGATCGTGTCGGATCCCTATGTTGGTATTCTTTCCTATGTGCGCATCTACTCAGGAGTCATGAGGAGCAGCTCATATGTCGTGAATGCGAACAAAGGTGACAAGCAGCGGGTCAGCAGGCTGCTTCGAATGCATGCCAACAAGCGTGAGGATGTCGAGGAGCTTGGTGCGGGGGATCTCGGGGCTATCGTCGGTTCGCGGGACGTCATCACCGGTACGAGCTTGTGCGACGAAGAGAAGCTCATTCAGTTGGAGACCATGCATTTCCCCGAGCCGGTGGTTTCGGTTGCCATTGAGCCAAAGACCAAGGCTGATCAGCAGAAGCTTGCTGCGTCACTGGCCAAGTTCGCGATCGAGGATCCTACATTTCGAATCAAGACGGACGAAGAGACTTCCGAGACAATTATTTCGGGTATGGGTGAACTCCACCTGGAGATCATCATTGATCGTCTATTGCGGGAATACGGAGTGAACGCCGCTGTTGGCGAACCGCAGGTCGCATACCGCGAGGCAATCGGTCGCGAAGTCGTCCAGCAGGGCAGGTATATCAAGCAGACCGGAGGACATGGTCAGTATGGCGACGTCGTCCTGAGAATCACTCCGGGCGAGCGTGGTACGGGAATCGTGTTTGTAAACAAGACTGTCGGTGGTTCGGTGCCAAAACAGTTTGTCTCGTCTGTCGAAGCCGGCGTTCGCGAAGCAGTCACCTCGGGGCCCATTCTTGGATTCCCGCTTGTCGACGTGACAGTTGCGCTTACGGATGGATCATATCATCCAGTCGACTCATCAGAAATGGCGTTCAAGATCGCTGCCTCCAAGGCGCTGCGTGAAGGTTGCACAAAAGCGTCCCCTTTCCTTCTTGAACCCATCATGAAGCTTGAGATTGTCGTGCCAAAGGAGAATATCGGTGACGTGATCGGCAGCGTGACGGCGAGAAGAGGCACGATCCAGCAGATTCAAGATCGTGGGCACCTGCAGGTGGTCGAGTCATCGGCGCCTCTGGCGGCCATGTTTGGATATACGACCATTCTGCGTTCCCTGACGGCTGGCCGTGGTTCTTTCTCAATGGAGTTCTCGCATTATCAGAGAGTCTCTGAGGACGTAAGGGAGCAAGTCGTTACCAAGTTCGAGGGTTTGTCCAGTAAGGCGTAATCACAAGGAGGTTATAATGGCGAAAGAGAAGTTTGAGCGTACCAAGCCGCACGTCAACATCGGAACCATCGGCCACGTTGACCATGGCAAGACGACGTTGACTGCTGCCATCACCAAGTGCCTCGCTACCCTGGGCCATACGACGGTCAAGCGGTACGACGAGATCGACAACGCTCCGGAAGAAAAAGCCCGCGGCGTCACGATCAACGCCCACCACGCCGAGTATGAGACCGAGAAGCGTCACTATGCGCACATCGATTGCCCTGGCCACGCGGATTACATCAAGAACATGATCACCGGTGCCGCCCAGATGGACGGAGCCATCCTCGTTGTCGCCGCATCCGAGGGCCCCATGCCTCAGACTCGCGAACACCTCCTGCTCGCTCACCAGGTCAACGTCCCGAGGATCGTGGTCTTCCTCAACAAGGTGGACCAGGTTGATGATCCCGAGCTGATCGACCTCGTCGAGATGGAAGTCCGTGACCTCCTGAAGAAGAACGACTTCGATGGTGACGCAACCCCCATCATCCGCGGTTCCGCTCTCAAGGCCATGGAGTACGAAGGTGATTGTTCCCGTGGCAAGTATGAGTGGACCGACAAGATCTGGGAGCTGATGGACGCCGTCGACAGCTACATCCCGACCCCCGTCCGTCCGACCGACAAGCCGTTCCTGCTTGCTGTCGAGGATGTCTTCACGATCACCGGCCGCGGTACTGTTGCGACAGGTCGTATTGAGCGTGGTATCGTCAAGATGGCGGACAACGTCGAGATCGTCGGCCTTTCCGAGGAGACGAAGAAGACGGTCGTCACCGGCATCGAGATGTTCCACAAGCTGCTCGACGATGGTGAGGCAGGCGACAACGTCGGCCTCCTGCTCCGTGGGATCGAGCATGACGAAGTGCGCCGTGGGCAGGTCATCTGCAAGCCCGGTTCCATTACTCCGCACACGAAGTTCGAGGCACAGGTCTACATCCTGTCCCAGGCAGAAGGTGGCCGTCACAAGCCCTTCTTCCCTGGCTACAAGCCCCAGTTCTACTTCCGCACCACCGACGTGACCGGTTCCATCGCCCTCCCCGAGGGCCAGGAAATGGCCATGCCCGGCGACAACGTCGTGATGACCGTTACTCTCATGACGCACATCGCCATGGAGGAAGGCCTCCGCTTCGCTATCCGCGAGGGTGGTCACACAGTCGGGGCCGGCGTCGTCACCAAGATTCTGGAGTAGGCGGCTGCCATGAGAGACATCATTACGCTCGAGTGCACAGTGTGTAAAAACCACAACTACACCAGCATCAAGAACAAGAAGAATGACCCAGACAAAGTGCATGTGAACAAGTACTGTTCGCATTGCAGAAAGCATACGGAACACAAGGAGACGAAGTAACCGCAAGCCCCCAGGTAGGCCCGTAGTTCAACTGGTAGAGCATCGGTCTCCAAAACCGAGTGTTGGGGGTTCGAGCCCCTCCGGGCCTGCCACCTTCCTTTGAGGAGGAACGTGTGAGTAATACAAAGACAGTCAAGCCAGCAGGTGTACGCTTCAAGAACTGGATTCGGTCTATGTGGATGGAGATTCGGCACAGGGTCACGTGGCCCCGACCCCGTGAACTCGCGAAGTCCGGAGTGACCATCATTGCCTTCGTTGGATTCTGGGCCATATTTATCGGCGCTTGGGATTACTTGTTTGCAGCCGCCCTGAAGTGGCTCATCTCGTAGGTTTGGATGGCCGAACGTAACTGGTACCTCCTGCACACGTACTCTGGTGCGGAGGAAAAGGCCAGAAACAACCTGGAGCAGAAAGTCAAGACACTGGCTCTTACGGACCGCGTCTTTTCTGTGGTTCTTCCCGTGGACAACAAGGTAATCATCAAGAACGGGGAGCGGAAGGTTAAACAGGAGAAGGTTTACCCAGGGTATCTCGTTGTCGAGATGATCATGGATGATGAGACCTGGAATGTGGTTACGCACACTCCCGGCATTCTGGGATTTGTCGGCAACTACGGGAAGCCTATCCCTCTTTCGGACGAAGAGGTTGAACGGATTATCAAGAACAGAGTTTCCGAGGAAGAGGCGGTGGCGAAGCTTCACTTCGAAGTTGGCGACACCGTACAGATCATCGGTGGCCCGTTCGATGGGATGGAGGGGAAGGTCGAGAGTATCTCGCCTGAGAAGGAAAAGGCTCGCATCAAGCTTATGATGTTCGGGCGCGAAATGCCAGTCGAGATCGATTTCGGCTTTATCAAGAAGATCTGATAGATCTGAGTTTAGGGGGTAGTATCCGCTATGGCGAAGAAGATCGTAGGGTACGCGCGCGTACAGATTGAGGGAGGGAAGGCGACACCAGCACCGCCTGTTGGTCCGGCTCTTGGTCAGAAAGGCGTCAACATCATGGAGTTCTGCAAGCAGTTTAATGAGAGGACCAAGGACAAGGCTGGCCTGGTCATCCCGGCGGTCATTACTGTCTTCGAAGACAAGTCGTTCACGTTCATCACCAAGACTCCGCCGGCATCGTCTCTCATCAAAAGGGCCATCAAGATCGAGGCTGGATCGGGTGAGCCGAACAAGAAGAAGGTTGGTCGCATCACAAAAGCTCAGTTGGCTGAGATCGCCAAGATCAAGATGGAGGATCTCAATACTGCTGACATTGAGGAAGCTATCAAGATCATTGCAGGCTCCGCCAGGAGCATGGGAGTCACGGTCGTCGAGTAGCGGCCTTATAGCACACGTGGGAGGAGCTTCTCCACGTAACCACGGAGGTAATTCATGAGCAAGAAGGGAAAGAAATATCAGGAAGTGGCAAAGCTTGTCGACCACGCCAAGATCTACACACTTGATGAGGCTGTCGAACTGCTTCCAAAGTTACGGACAGCCAAGTTCGACGAGACGATCGAAGTCTGCATGAAGCTCAACGTCGATCCGAAACAGGCTGATCAGAACGTTCGTGGCGTCGTGACACTGCCAGCCGGTACAGGTAAGACCGTCAGGGTTGCCGTATTCACAAAGGGTGACAAGACAACTGAGGCTCAGGAGGCAGGCGCCGATTTCGTAGGTGGCGAGGAGCTCGTCGAGAAGATCAAGGGCGGCTGGCTGGACTTCGACGTTGCAATCGCAACCCCGGACATGATGGCAACGCTCGGGAAGGTAGCCCGCGTACTGGGACCGCGTGGATTGATGCCCAACCCCAAGGCGGGCACAGTGACGTTGGACGTGGGAAAGGCTGTTCGCGAGTTCAAGGCCGGCAAGATCGAGTTCCGCGTCGACAAGGTCGGAACGGTGCACTGCCCGCTTGGCAAGTCGAGCTTCACTCCTGCCGCAATCAAGGAGAACTTCATGTCTCTGTTTGAAGCAATCCAGAGAGCTCGTCCTTCCTCGGTGAAGGGAACGTACCTAGGCAAGACCTATTTGGCGCTCACTATGAGCCCGGCAATCCGACTGGACACGAGCAAACTTTAGAGTACACTCTTATTACGACTAGTAGCCTAAGACAGCGAGCGGGGTTCGTCCCCTCAATCTTGCCCGCCGAGGCGTTTGCGCTTGTTGACCATGTGCAATACGGCTCTCTGTTGTTGGCAGAGAGCTTTTCTTTTCTACGCAAAGAGGAGGTGAAACGTGCTAACTAAGGATCAGAAGAAACAGCTTGTGGAGAACCTTGTCAAACAACTGAAAGAGTCGGAGTCCATCGTTTTCGTGGGCTACGAGGGGCTAAAAGCGTCGTTTGTTGCGAACGAACGCAAGAAGCTGACGAAGCAGGGTATTGAGTATATCGTCGTCAAAAATACTCTCCTCGAGCGGGCCATGAAGGAAGTCGGCCTGATGTTGCCGGAGTCTCTGTTCACCCAGATGACCGCCATCGGACTTGGCAAGACCGATCCATCGATTCTGGCAAAGGCCCTGTACAAGAAGCCGACTGGCAAGTCTGGCGAGCAGCGCTTTGTCGTCAAGGGAGCAATCGTTGACGGGCGCTTTTTCGACGAGCCGATGGTCGAGCGTCTCGCGCTGTTGCCGACCAGGGACGAGCTTATCGCACAGGTGTGCCGCGGCATGAACGGGCCGGTTACAGGGCTAGCCATGGCACTGAAGCAAACCGTAAGCAGTATTGCCTATGCACTTGACAGAGTCCGCGAGCAGAAAGCTCAGACCGCACCGCAAGCATAACATTATTCAACAGGAGGAATGACATGACCAAAGAAGAAATCCTTTCAGCTATCGAGAGCATGACCGTTCTTGACCTTGCCGACCTTGTTAAGATGATCGAAGAGAAGTTTGGCGTTTCAGCTGCTGCCCCGGCTGCTGCTGTTGCTGCTGCCCCGGCTGCTGTTGCCGAGGTCAAGACCGAGTTTGATGTTATCCTCAAGACCGTTGGCGAGAAGAAGATCGAGGTCATCAAGGTTGTTCGCGAGATCACCGGCCTCGGCCTCAAGGAGTCCAAGGATGTCGTCGATGGCGCTCCAAAGCCCGTCAAGGAGCATATCCCCGAGAAAGAAGCAGGCGAGATCAAGGCCAAGCTCGAGGCTGCCGGCGCCACCGTCGAGATCAAGTAGCTTCTACAAAATCTCCGCAACAAGTGTCCGCGCTGCACTGACGTGTCGCCGGACCTCAAGGGCAGCCGCAGAAGCAGCTGCCCTTTCTGCATATATACCGAAGATAGCGCTCCCTGAGCCGCTGAGACCGCTGAGAATGGCGCCACTCGCGAGAAGCATGGCGCGAATGCCCAAGAAGCTAGCGGTATGTTCGCCTAGAGCTGCTTCAAAGGAGTTTAGGCGCACTTCACCAGAGCCTCCGAGTGGCGTGCGTGTGCGAAGGGCTTCAATGACAGAGCCCAGGTCGACCGTGGGCTCGACTTCTGATGCTTCTCTTCTGGCGATGGTGTCGTCGAGAGCCGCATAGGCGCGGCTGGTGTCGATGCGGAAGGTTGGAAGAGCGATGCAGCACCATAAGGGAGAAAGTGGGGGGGTCGGGTCCAGGATCTCCCCCGTGCCGCGAACGATGCAGGGTCCTGACTGGACGAAGAATGGGACATCAGAACCGAGCGAGCTCGCCAGAGCCAGGAGCTGACCGGAGCTAAGGGGAAAGCCATAGAACTCGTTCAGTGTAAGGATCGCTGCTCCTGCGTCACCACTGCCCGCACCGAGGCCGGTCTTCTCGGGGATTCGTTTTTCCAGATACGCGAAAACCTGGAAGGAGCGACGCCCGTGGAGTGGTCGGATGGCAGTGTTGAACGCAGTCCAGGCTCGCTGTACAGAGTTGTGTGGAACCAGGTCTGGACGATTGGACGTGAGATGGAATTCAGCAGACGACGAAGGAAATACGTCGAAGTGGAGCCGGTCCCCTGTTGCGACGCCCAGGAAGAGTGACTCCAATTCATGAAGTGCCTGACCGTCCCGTCTGGGTAGCACGCGTAACCAGGCATTGACTTTGATCCTCGTCTCGACGTGAATGTGCTGTCCCGCATCTGCAGCGCCTTGTTCCACCCAATTGCTCATACATTTAGTATAGCGATGAACCGATCGACGTGTATCACTCGGACGTGAGACAGAGCCCCATGCGGGTCAGGAAGATGGCCTCTCAAGAGCGAGCGTTGTTACCGGCATCGACTATGGATTCCATCGTATCTCGGGTATGCCTGTCTATCCAGTCGATCAGCTTCTGCCTGGGGCGATGTCGCTGGCGACGCATTTGACCGTGCTCGGGGAAGCTCCGGAATCAGGCCGATAGACCTGTCGCTCGAATATGTAGTGGAGACGATCGGAGAGTCTCGGAAGGGAGCTGGCGAAACGCAGCCGAGAAGAAAGAGGTCGGGGCTTGACAAGACCATTTGGCCTCGTTAGTATTCCATTAGTATATTGCTCAACATTCGTCGGCGTCTGGACCAGCTGGCCGCAAAGCAGAATTCATGGACGCGAAATGGCTGGCAAGCGTCGAAGAGGCGGTCTATTTGATGTCTGATAATCAATCCACGACTAGGATGTCGAAACAAGGAGGCTAGGATATGCCAAGTTGGTTCTGGTGGGTCGTCATCGGTATCGCCGCCGGCTGGATCGCGGGTCAAGTCATCAAAGGCAGCGGCTATGGTTTGCTCGGCGATTTGATTGTCGGTGCGATCGGCGGCTGGATCGGTGGATGGTTGTTTGGGAAGCTGGGGATTGCTCCGGGAAGCGGACTGCTTGGAGCCCTGATTACGGCAGTGGTGGGCGCGATATTGTTGGTCGCCTTGCTCCGGCTCCTAAGGCGCGGAAGCAGATAGCCTGGCGAGAAGCCGCACAATCACTTGCACCGGAACTGGTGGTCGGGTCGGGTTCTAAGGGAGAATCATCATCGCCGACGCAGCCGCCAGTTTATTGTTGGCAGTTTTCTCGCACACGTCGACAAGCCCCTGCTTGTTCTTGAGCTGGTTGAGGAGGTTCTCCTTCTTGGCTTTGGTCAGGAGTAGGCAATGCAGGGCCACATAGTGGAAAAAGAAACACGGCCCCGTGGAATTCATCCCACGGGGCCGTGCACCAAATATTATACAATTCCAAATTGGCGGACCGAATTCTGGCTCCCCGAGTAGGATTCGAACCTACAACCCCCGGATTAACAGTCCAGTGCTACCACCGTTGAGCTATCGGGGAACGTAATAGGCATTCTAGTCTTGAGAGCCAAAATGTCAAGATGCGGACTGTCAATCAGGTCTGAGAGGGCGACCGCCTTCGATTCGACGACGTGCGATGCCGGATGACATTGCCATCGTTGTGCATGTCCTCCTCACTCATCCCATTCTCCTTGGCAATCATCTCCTTGAGCTTGCGCTTGGCTTTAGCCTCGATCTGGCGGATACGTTCACGCGTGACCTGGAACATTGTGCCGACTTCTTCCAGCGTGTGCTCGTATTCACCCTGAAGACCCTCTCTGTAGATGAGGATCTTCTTCTCTCGTTCCGGGAGCGTCTCGAGGATGCGCTCCAACTGTTCTTTGTAGTATTTGTTGAAGGTTTCCTTCTCAGGAGAGGGGCTCTTCTCGTCCTCAATGAAGTTCTCCAGACGACTCTCCTCCTCATCTCCAACGGTGTTCTCGAGAGATAGTGGCTGTTGCCCGAGGCGCAGATACCGGATGATCTTTTTGACGGGAATGCCCATGGCGGTGGCGAGCTCTTCTTTGGTCGGCTCTCGCCCATGTTCCTGAAGGAATCCCTTCTTGATCTTGTCGATTTTGTTGAGGTTCTCGACCATGTGTACCGGCACCCGGATCAGGCGTGACTGGTCAGCCAGCGCACGTGTCATCGACTGGCGGATCCACCAGGTGGCGTACGTGGAGAATCGAAATCCACGCTTGTAGTCGAACTTCTCGACGGCCCTGATAAGGCCGAGATTGCCCTCTTCGACCAAGTCAAGGAAGGACAGGCCGCGACCCGTGTATTTCTTCGCGATACTGACGACCAGCCGAAGGTTGGCCTCGATAAGCTGGCGCCGCGCCTCCATATCGCCCGCCATGACGCTTTTGCCCAGTGACTTCTCCTGATCCGGTGTCAGCAGCGGCACGCGGCCGATATCGCTCAGATAGGATTGGATCGGATTCTGCTCTTCCTGGGTCGTAACGCGGATGATCGAGGGGATGGAAGGTGCTGTGATCGTTTTCTTGGCTGTGGACTTGACGAAACGGGGAGTGCCAAAGACAATTCCCTCAAAGTCCATCCGCTCATAGAAGACGTCGAGCTCTTCGACGGAGAGGTCATGCTTTTCTAACGCATTCATGACGGCCTCATAGTCCAGAACGCCTTCTTGGCGGGCGCTGTCTAGCAGCTTGACCAGCTCACGTTTCTTGGGGAGCGGCGGTTCAGTGGTGGGACCTTCTTCGTGGGAACCTTCCTGTTCCTCTTCCAGCTCCAGATCGGATTCGTGTCCTTCTTTACCGATCGTTTTCTTCTCGTTGTCCAGGAACTTTACTGTGGGAACACGCCTCGTAGTGGGCACGGTCTCAGAGGTTTTGTCCACGGCAGTGTTCACAGGGTTCTTCCGGGACGGCCTGAAGCGTTTGTTCTTAATGACTGCCTCGGACAGAGTTGCCGTTTTTGTCAACTTCTTATGCGGGAGTCGCAAGGCCTTGGGTCGATGAGCCTCTTCGTGAACCTCGGTCTTGCGTGCGGTATTCTTCTTCTCTGCCATCACCCACCCCTTTCACGGGTCATCGAACCATCTCCCGTTGTCACGGCAGACGATCCCGATTGCAGCCTGCTGGCTGTATCTCTCACTCCCTGGTAGCTTAACTTGTGTTCTTCGAGGCTCCATCGACCTACCAGAGCCGAAGCTTCCGGCCCGAGCTGTGCAACCAGCGAGGGCACCAGATCTGTTTCGCCGGAGGTCTCTCGGCGCAGTACGCTGAGAATCTCCTGACAGGCTTCATCCTGCAACGACAGTCCATCGAGGAGCGGCAGAAGCTCGAAAAGTCTGTCGAGATTGTGTATCAAGCCATGGACAACGTCCTGCTCAAGCACAGAGCGTGCGCTCTGCAGAGATCCCCCTGTCGGGATTCTGGAGTGTCCCAGGCTCTTGCGCGGGAGTCTCCACGGATCAGTGACCGCGGGCTGTTCAACGTTTGTGCGGCCCTTGTGGTACATTGCGAGAACCTCTTCCTCACGAATATCGACTCGGCGTGCAATCTGAGTGAGAAGCTGAGTTCTCAGCAATGAGTCCTGCATGCCGTCCACAGACTCCATCACCTCCTGCACAAATGCCCTCCGACCGCTTACTGAGGTCATGTCCCTGCCAAGGGCGGCAGCATCGAGCAGGAAGTCGCCCACGGATATTGCCTTGTCCAGGGCGACCTGGTATTGAGCCTTTCCCCCAGGTTCGCGCAGCAGCTCATCTGGGTCCTTTGCCCCTTCGACCCTGACTACGGCTACATCCAGCCCGGTTCGGTCGGCTATAGAGAGTGCAAGTCGAGCGGCCCGCTGGCCGGCTTCATCGCTGTCGAAATTGAGAAGAACGCGAGACGCGCTCCGTTTCAGAAGAGTAGCTTGTTCCTCTGTGAATGCCGTGCCAAGCGAGGCAACCGTATTGGTGAAACCTGCGGCGTGGAGAGCGATAGCGTCCATGTATCCCTCGACGACGACAGCCACTCCGGTTTCACGTATGGACGGCTCGGCAAGAGGGAGCGCGTAAAGCGTTCTTCTCTTGGCAAACAGCGGAGTCTCGGGGCTGTTCGTGTATTTGGGCATCGACCCGTCGATAGCTCGTCCACCAAATGCGATGATATTGCCGATGCTGTCCCAGATTGGAAACATCAGTCGGTGCGCAAATGGCGAGAATGTATGCCCTTCATGCCGTTGCACGATGCCGGTGCGTGCGAGACTGTCCTCGAGGGTCCCATGTTCCGAACACCACTTGACGAGGCTGTCTGTATTGTGGGGACAATAGCCAAGAGAGAAATGCTTCACCGTCTCAGAACTAAGTCCGCGACTTCTGATATACTCCTGGCACTCTCCTGCTTGAGCGCTCTGCAGTGCAGCAGCGAACGCGGTCGCGACGATCTTGAGCGTTTGCAGGAGTTCCTGACGCTCTCGTGATGCCGCCGTGGACATATGCCATGGCGGCAGCTCGACATGGAACTCCTTGGACACGATCTCGATTGCTTCTGGAAGCGATACGTTGTGCACTTTGCGCACAAACGTCAGCATATCTCCGGATGCCTTGCAGCCAAAGCAGTAGAACATGTTCTTGTCGGGACTGACCGTGAATGATGGCGTCTTCTCATGGTGAAATGGGCAGAGGCCCACGTAGTTGCGGCCCTGTTTGCGCAGTCTGACGTAGTGGCCTATAACGTCGAGGATGCCAATTTTGGTGCTTATGTCGGCGATGTATTCTTTGTATTCCATGTGTAGTGGTTACCACCTAGGTATACGAGAAAGGAGGCCTGAATCGTTCCCGGCCTCCTCACAGACGCACCACAATCGGTGTTTTCGGGTTTTCTAGACGTAGATGTGCGGAATCACCAGTTCTGTTGCCACCTTGAGCGCCATTCGATCTGTCATCGAGGCGACATAGTCCGTCACGATCCGTGCCGTGCTCCGGAGATCTCCACGGAGCATGGAAACCGGATCGTCTGACTCGCAGGTCATGGGGTGCTCTCGCAGGTAGGACTCCATGCGCCTGACGTCTTGCATGCAGAAGTCGAAAATGCGGGATAGCAGGTCACATGCTTTCCCTTCTTCGCGTTTTGGTTCCGAATCCAGGTATACCCTGTCTTTCAGGAAAAGCATCAGGTTGTCCATGGCCTCCTGTATGGGTCGGCTCATGATGATTTCGCCGGCGGCGGAACTGGACCGGATGATGTCCAGTACCATCGTATCGAGGCGTTGCGAATAGAAAGTGCCCAGCGCATCCACCGTCATTGCCGGGACGTCGGTCGTATCGATAATCCCGGCGTGTATGGCGTCATCGAGGTCGTGGTTAACATAAGCGACTCTATCACAGAGTCGCACGATTTGCCCCTCCAGAGTCTGTGGACTCTGCATGTCATCGAGCTTGCACATTTCTTCAAGCCCTTTGCTGTGAGAGGCTATACCATTGCGGGTCTCATACGTGAGATTGAGCCCAAAGAGCACGTCACCATGCCCACGCTCACGACGCTCCAGCGTGTCGACTACCCGAAGGCTCTGCAGTGCATGCTCGAACCCCAATCCGGGATCAATACTCTTCAGTTTTATGTCCAGGACCGCTTCTCCGGTGTGTCCGAATGGTGCATGGCCAAGGTCGTGACCCAGAGCAATCGCTTCGGCGAGGTCCTCGTTGAGACCGAGAGCTTCAGACACCGAACGCGACAGTTGCGCGACCTCGAGGGTGTGCGTGAGCCGTGTGCGTATTTCATCACCCTTTGGTGCCATGAAGACCTGCGTCTTGTACTGGAGCCTACGGAATGCTCTCGAGTGAATAATGCGGTCTCGGTCCTTCTGAAATGGCGATCGGATGCCGTCATCGCTTTCAGGCAAGGCTCGTCCTTTGCTGGCAATGCCAAAGGCTGCTCTCTGAGAGAGCAGCCTCCCTTCCCTATCCCGGTAGTTTGTGATAGGTAGCATCTATGAGGATTCTGTATTAACTGACGGCCAGCCTGTTCTTGATGGCGGCCTGCGCAGCAGCAAGGCGCGCGATGGGAACGCGTGGAGCCGAGCAGGAGACGTAGTCAAGTCCGGAGGTGTGACAGAAGTCGATCGAATCAGCCTCGCCCCCCTGTTCCCCGCAGATACCGATTTCAATATGAGGGTTCGTCTGGCGACCAAGGACCACCGCGATGCGGATGAGCTTGCCCACGCCTTTCCGGTCGATGGTCTGGAATGGGTCGACGTCCAAGACCTTTGACTCAAGGTAAGTCGGCAGGAATGTGCCTGCGGCATCATCACGGCTATAGGCATACGTCGTCTGGGTGAGGTCATTGGTGCCAAAGCTGAAGAACTCGGCATACTCGGCGATCTCATCTGCGGTCAGGCATGCACGCGGCACTTCGACCATGGTACCGATCTTCACAACAACGGTGATGCCCTCGCGTTCGAACACCTTGTCGAGCTGTTCCTGAACCAGGGGCTTGAGCTGCTTGATCTCATTGACGTGGCCAACGAGTGGGAGCATGATCTCGGGCATCGGATGCAATCCTCGCTTAACCAGCGTGGCAGTTGCCTCGGCGATTGCACGGACCTGCAGCTCGTAAATGTCGGGATACACGATTCCAACGCGGCAGCCGCGGAACCCGATCATCGGGTTGAACTCCTTGAGCTCGCCGTAGCGCTTCATAACTTTCTCCACATAAGCGACTCGGAAGGGATCACTCGCAGCCTTGGCCTCTGCCAGTTCACTCACGAGGCGGTCCCACTGGGGCAAAAACTCGTGGAGAGGCGGGTCCAGCAGACGAATGATGACCGGGAGACCATCCATGGCCTCAAGGATCTTCTCGAAGTCCTCGCGCTGCATGGGAAGCAGTTTCTCGAGGGCGGGGGTGCGCTCTTCGAGCGAACCCGCAATGACCATCTCCTGCATGAGTGGAAGACGGTCGGGATCGTTGAACATGCGCTCTGTGCGACACAAACCAATGCCCTCTGCGCCAAAAGCGCGTGCCTTGTGGGCATTCGCAGGTGTGTCTGCGTTGGCGCGTACACCGAGACGGCGAATGCCGTCTGCATAGCCAAGCAGGGTAGTAAGTTCGGCAGTCTGCTCGGCATCGACCATTGGGGCCTGGCCAAGGATGACTTCACCGGTCGTGCCGTTCACTGTGATGACGTCACCCTCGTGAACGGTTACGCCATTTGCCGTAAAGGTCTTCTCCATGTTGTTGAGCTTGATCTGATCGGCGCCGACCACACACGGTTTGCCGAGCCCACGGGCTACGAGTGCCGCATGCGCCGAGGCACCACCACGCGTCGTCAATGTCGCCTGAGCCTTGGAGATACCATCAATGTCCTCGGGAGACGTGTCCTGCCGAACGAGAACAACCTTCTCTCCCGCTTCACCGAGCTCGGCGGCCTTCTTTGACTCGAAGATTACTTTTCCATAGCCGGCACCAGGGGAGGCGGGGATTGCCGTGGCAATGACCTGAACCTTGGCCCGTGGGTCTACCTGTGGGTGCAGCAGGGTGTCGAGCTGGGTGGGAGTCACGCGCATGACAGCTTCTTCTTTGGTGAGGAGACCTTCAACGACCATGTCGACGGCAACCTTGACGGCTGCGACGGGGCTTCGTTTGGCATTACGGGTCTGCAGCATGAACAGCTTGCCCCGTTCGACCGTGAACTCCATGTCCTGCATATCACGATAGTGCTTCTCGAGGAGAAGCGATACCTCGACAAGCCGACTGTACGTTTCGGGCATCTCTGTTTCCATTGCGTCGATATTCTTGGGCGTACGAATGCCGGCGACAACGTCTTCACCCTGAGCGTTGATGAGGTACTCGCCCGAGAAACGCTTGGCCCCGGTGGAATTGTCACGGGTGAAACAAACACCCGTTGCAGAGTCGTTGCCCATGTTGCCAAAGACCATGGACTGAACCGTGTCTGCTGTGCCAATGAGTCCGCTGATTTTTTCGATTTTGCGATAGGTGATGGCTCGCTCAGTATTCCATGAGCGGAATACGGCGCCCACCGCCCCGAGCAACTGGTCCATCGGGTCCTGCGGGAAAGGTTTGCCGGTCTTTTCCTGAACAAGCGCAAAGTACTTCTGGACGAGGGCCTTCAGACTGTCAACCGACAGATCTGTGTCCAGTGTGACACCCTGGAGCTGTTTCTGCTCTCCCAGGATCCTCTCAAAGTCATCATGCACGATCCCAAGCACGACATTGCCATACATCTGCGTGAACCGTCGATAGGAGTCCCAGGCAAAGCGGAGATTATCCGTGAGCGTTGCCAGACCCTCAACTGTCTCGATATTGAGACCGAGATTGAGGATGGTATCCATCATGCCAGGCATCGAGACTGCTGCTCCAGAGCGAACGGAGACCAACAGCGGGTTCTGAGATGAACCGAATTTCTTGCCCAGCTTGTCCTCCAAGCGGGTGAGGTGCTCTCTGATCTCATTTTTCAGAGCCTCCGAAATATCACCGGCCTTGAGGTACTCAGGGCACATCTCAGTCGAGATCGTGAAACCGGGGGGTACGGGAAGCCCGATCTTGGTCATTTCTGCCAGACCTGCCCCCTTTCCTCCAAGGATGGTCTTCATCTCCTTGCTGCCTTCTTCGAAATCGTAGACGAACGTCCGCTGGTCCATGGTTCCTCCTGTCACGCCTAGGTTAGCTTGGAATAATCGCAAACAAGCCCAAGTATATACTTCAGGTAGCACAAAAGCAATAGGCGTGCGCTTCGCACGCGTTCGTCGGCGGCCATCACGAGGATGCGGTCAAAGAAAGCTGTGACAGGAACAGCGAGTTCCTCACACGTGCGGATCGCCTCAGCATACTTACGTACTGTCAGGAACTGGCGAATACGCGGTGCAGCAGCCTCGGCCGCCTGTCTGAGCGCAAGTTCCTCGGGGTCCGTCAACAGCAGGTCTGCAGGCAGGCTCGTCGCAGTGGGAAGCCCTTTGGTGATGTTCTGTATCCTGCGATGGCTGTCTGCAAGAGTCACGAGGTTGGCGTCACCGGCCGCTTCATGCAGCGCCTGCATGCGTTCGGGAATGGTAGCCAGTTCGACAAGGGGGAGGAATTCGAGTGCGGCGTATTCCCTGATCAGCTGTTTCTCCTTGAAATACTGGACGATGCGTCCTTTCAGGTAGTCCATGACTCTCTGCTGCAGGTCTTCAGGATGTGGCAGGGATCCAGTGGTCTGATGCGCCTCGATCGCTTTCCTCACAAGCGCCTCCAGGTCCACAGACTCACGTGACTCGACAATCGTGCGGACGATGCCGTTGCCAGCACGCCGGAGGCCGTAAGGGTCTTCCGACCCGGAAGGGTTGAAGCCGGTACCAAGGATCCCGGTGAGCGTGTCGACCTTGTCGATGACTCCGAGCAATCGACCAGCCCTCGTTGCTGGAATGTCTTCCAAAGGAGATCGAGGCAGATACTGCTCACGAATGGCGAACACAATGTCCGGTGAACCGCCGGCACGCGAGAGATAGACGCTGCCGATTTCCCCTTGGAGCGACGTATACTCCTTCACCATGCTGGTAGCAAGATCTGCTTTGGAGAGGTGGGCTGCAGAGACGAGAGTTGCCTCCTCTTCCGGCGTCACGAGAGCGTACGCGGTCGCGCCGGCGGCCAGTCGCTCGAGCCGTAGGGTCTTGGCAGCCATGGTGCCGAGTTTATCCATGAAAATCAGAGTATCCAGTCGACCAACATATGCTTCCAGAGACTCACGCATGTCTTCCTGGATGAAAAAGGCTGCATCCAGAAGACGGGCATTGGCGACACTCTCGTTGCCTCGTCGCACGATGTCGATGAAGTCGGTAAGGCCGTTGCGCACACTCAGGAAATGTGGAACGACGTTCCCGTTCTGGTCGTACACCAGGAAGGAATGCATCTGTTGCTGGAGCACAGAACGGACGACGCTTTCAGGGAGCTCGGTAGCTGTCTTCGGAAGGTCGCCCAGGAAGACCGACGGGTATTCGACGAGGTTCACAACCTCGTCCAGCAGGTCGCTCATAGTGTCTCCGAGCTTGAAGCCAAGAGGCTTCAACAGTTTGTCTGCCTGTCGTTCGATCAGACGGCGACGTTCGGCGGGGTCCACGATGACAAATGCTTCACGCAGCCGTCGCATATAGTCGTCCGGTGACGTGACTGTAATGGACTTCGGCTTGCCGACGCGGAGGCCGAACGTCGTGTTCGAGCTCATTACTCCAGCTACTTTCCAGTGAAGGACTTCGGTGCCAAGCAGCGCAAGCAATCCACGAATGGGGCGCGCAAACTGGAACCCGGTCTCCTCCCAGTGCATCATCTTGGGGAACGTGACTTCGTGGGGCAGGCGAGGGAGAAAGGCCTCGATGAGCTCAGAGGACTTCTGCCCCGGAACCGTTTTCCGGGCGAAGACGTATGACTTGCCAGCGACGTCCACGACATAAGTGTCGGCAGGATCTACGCCCTGTCCTCTGCAGAAGCCGAGCAGAGCCGGTGTTGGATTTCCCTGAGCGTCGTAGCCCGACGCTTTGGCTGGCCCTTTTACTTCGATTGTACGGGCATCCGTCTGCTCCTTGATGTTCTGAGCCAGGACGACAAGTCGCCGTGGCGTGGAGAAGCCGTGCACATCTCCATGTCCGATGAAGAACTCGTCGAGATGTGCTGTGACATGCTCGACAAGTTGCGTCTGAGCGTTGTCCACGAAGCGTGCCGGAAGTTCCTCGGTCAAGATTTCGATCAGCAGATCACTCATGGTTCTCGTTCTCTAGATAGAGGTTCGCGCAGCCATATGCGAGGCGGCGTACGCGGGCAAGGTAGGCCATACGTTGAGAAACCCCGACGGTGCCACGGGCGTCAAGGATGTTGAACGTATGTGAGCATTTGAGGAGATACTCGTAGGCAGGAGTGATGAGTTTCTTGTCGATCATGCGTTGGGACTCCTTTTCACAAAGGTCGAACATTGTGACAAGCGCCTCGACGTCAGCCTGCTCAAAGGAGTAGATACTGTTCTCCCGCTCGACCTGCTGTCGCAGGTCTCCATAGGTGACGCCATCATGCCATTCCAGTTCGTAGACGTTTTCCTTCTCCTGAACGAACATGGCAAGCCGTTCGAGACCATACGTTATCTCGACTGCCACAACGGGGACTTCCTGGCCGCCTGCTTGCTGGAAGTACGTGAACTGCGTTACTTCCATGCCGTCGAGCCAGACTTCCCAGCCGACGCCCGCAGCCCCGAGTACCGGCGTCTCCCAGTTATCCTCGACAAACCGGATGTCGTGTTCGGCCGGTTTGAGGCCCAGCAGGGTGAAGCTTCGCAGGTATGTGTCCTGGATATCGGTGGTGGGAGGCTTGACGATAACCTGCAACTGGTGATGCATATAGAGACGGTTGGGGTTCTCGCCGTACCGACCGTCTGCTGGACGTCGCGACGGTTGTACGTAGACGGCTTTCCAAGGTTTGCGCCCCAACACTCGGAGGAATGTGTATGGGCTCAGTGTACCTGCCCCTACTTCCTGATCATATGGAAACAGGCGCGTGCAACCTTCGCCTTCCCAGAAGTGCTCCAGTTTGGAAACCATTTCTTCAAAGTTCATTGCATGACTCCTTGGGTTCTTCTCTTGCTTCGGTGTGAAACAGTGTAGCAGCGTTCTGCGCGAATCGCTCGAAGGCTTGTGTGATAGCCAGTTTACCCGCGGCAGACCTCAGCAGCCGCAGCGTCAGTGCGATACCCGTGAGCGTACGGCGTGCATCGATGCTGCCTTCTCCGGTCCGAAGGAAACTGACAAGTTCGGGAGAGAGGGCTACGTCCGTTTCGGCTGTCGCACAGGATAGGCAATGGAAGACATTGTCTCTCATGGAGAAGCGCACATTTTTGTCCAGTGCAGCCCCACACCGTTCACAATGCAGAGAGCTGACACCGAAACCGAGTTCGGTGAGGACATCGAGAGTGAACTGCAAGAAGGCTCTGTCTTCCTCGGCTGCATTCGCCGCAATGTTGAGCCTCGACAGAGCTGTAACGTAGGCGGCAAACAAGCTCGGCTCCTCTAAGGATGGCTCAAGAACGCATTCTGCCAGCTGGTTCATTGCCATACCTTTCAGCGATCTCGATAGAGACGATAGAACGCCGGTGTAGACCACGCGTTCCTCTGAACTGACCACAGTCAGGAAGCGGGAACGGTCGTATAGTCGGAGGTAGAGGAGCGAGAACGGTTCGAATGAGGTTGACCACTTCGCGTCCGGGACTGCTGTGCTTCGAGCAACAGCGGTCACTTTGCCCAGCTCTCTGGAAAAGAGGACCAGGCGTTTATCCTTTTCTCCTACCCTGGAAGCATGGAGAATGGAGGCGAGTGTCCAATGATAGACCATCGAGTGCTACTGCTGTGCCTCCGCAAGAATGGCGGCAGATGCGGATACCCCGAGGCGGGTTGCGCCTGCATTGAGCATAGCGACGGCACTGTGAAGATCGCGGATACCTCCTGCAGCTTTCACGCCGACGAGAGGGCCCACGACCTCGCGCATCAGCCGGACATCGCCTTCCGTAGCCCCTGCCTTGCTGAAGCCGGTACTCGTTTTAACAAACCCCGCTCCCGCCGATACGGCGATGGCACATACTACCCGTTTTTCCTCGTCGGTAAGGAGGCATGCTTCGATAATGACTTTTACGAGAGCGTCTCCGGCCGATTCAACAACCGCTGCAATGTCTTGTGCAACTCCGCGGTAATTCTTCTCCTTGAGCCATCCGATCTGGATGACCGTGTCGATTTCCGATGCTCCGTGTCGGACGGCCAACTCAGTCTCCCGTGCCTTGGCCGCCGACAGAGCTGCGCCAAGTGGAAAACCCACGACAGACGCCACGCGCACGCCAGACCCATTCAGGACAGCAGAAGCGGTTTCGACCATTGATGAGTTGACACATACGGCCACCGTTCCGAGCTGCACGGCCTCGGCGCACAGTCGCTCGATGTCGGCGCAGGTTGCCTCGGGCCTGAGGAGAGTGTGATCCATGAAGCTGGCGAGCTCCTTTCTCGTAATCTGATCGGTGTACATTGATTGCCTCCGAATATTGGAATCACTCATATTATCGCGTTACTGCGCCAGAAATCAACGGTTTGTGGTAGCTGAGCGCTTGACACCAGTATGCTTTGCACTACAATTGTCACATCATTAGCAGTCCTGTACTGAGAGTGCTAACATCCAGAGAGATCAAGGCTGAATGCAGCCTATATGGCGTGAATTAACCGGAGAGCCTACACATGATGAACCAAAGCAGGCGGTATGTGGCTGGTGAGGACCGAGGTATGGAAAAGGATGAGCCGGAACGTAGTCAGTCGAGTCCCGGGGTGCCCCTGGACCTGGCTCCCGGCCATGACGACGAAGATGGAGGGGAGCCATTGAGAATGCCTGGATCCCGAATACGGGAGTTGCAGCAGGAGCGTGAACGTCTCAACAACGAAGTGGACCGTCTCAAGAGTGCTGTTCACGAGGAGCAGATGCTACGCATCCGCGAACAGGCGACGCTTCAGCGTGACAAGAGCTCCTTCGAAGCCAGGACCAAGCTGTCCTTGTTTCGCGATCTGCTTGCAGTGGTCGACAGTTTTGATCAGCTCGTGAAGCATGGCGAAGGGACGCGGGATGAGTCGAGCCTCCTTGTAGGTTCTCAGGCCGTTCTCGGACAGCTGAACCAGTTTCTCGCGAGGAATGGAGTTCACAAGCTGGAGGGGCTGGAGGGCAGCGCCTATGATTCAGCAACGTGCGAAATCGCCCGTGTCGTTGCAGACTCTGGTGCGCCGGCGAATACCGTGGTAAGAGTCCTGCGTGATGGCTACAAGCTAGGAGAAATGTTGCTGCGGCCGGCGATGGTGGACGTCGCTTCGGAGCCGCCGGTGACCGCCGAAAGCAATGACGATGGCGAAGACTGACAAGGTTATTGGCAATTATTCCAACTAAGGAGGTTTGTCGAATATGGAAGAGAAGATTATTGGTATTGATCTTGGAACCTCGAATTCTGCAGCAGCTGTCATGGTCGGCGGCAAGCCGACAATCGTGCCGGCAGCGGAAGGCGTCAGCATCGGAGGGAAGGCTGTTCCGTCATATGTCGCGTTTACCAAAGATGGACAGGTGCTGGTTGGAGAACCGGCGCGCCGTCAGGCAGCCCTGAACCCCGAGACGACGGTTCAGGCCATCAAGCGAAAGATGGGGACCGACTACACGGTCACTATGTATGGCAAGACGTACACGCCCCAGCAGATCAGTGGATTTATCCTTCGCAAGATCAAGAATGACGCGGAGGCTTTCCTGGGACAGAAGGTCTCGAAGGCTGTCATTACCGTGCCGGCATACTTCAACGACGCTCAGCGGCAGGCGACCAAGGATGCAGGTGAAATCGCCGGGCTGGAGGTCGTCCGTCTCATCAATGAGCCGACCGCCGCAGCATTTGCCTATGGACTCGACAAGACGGAGGGTGAGCACAAGATCCTGGTTTTCGACCTTGGTGGTGGCACGCTGGACGTGACGATCATGGAATTCGGAGGAAACGTTTTCACCGTGAAGTCGACATCAGGTGATACACAGCTTGGCGGAACGGACATGGACAATGCTCTGCTGGACTTCGTCGCGGAAGACTTCCGCAGTCAGAACGGGATCGATCTGCGTGTCGACAAGATGGCAATGCAGCGCCTTCGTGAAGGCGTGGAAAAGGCCAAGGTTGAACTCTCGACAACATTCGAGACGACCATCAACTTGCCCTTCATCACGGCAGATGCGAGCGGTCCAAAGCACTTGGTCATGCCCATTACGCGTGCCAAGCTCGAATCTCTGGTCCAGCCCATTATCGACCGGTGTCGCGAGCCCGTCAACCGCGCTGTTGCGGATGCGGGTCTTACCCCACAGCAGATCGACAACATCATCCTTGTCGGCGGCCCGACCAGGATGCCGATCGTTCAGAAATTCGTCGAGAGCTACTTCGGCAAGACTCCCGAGCGTGGCGTCGATCCTATGGAGTGCGTTGCCATGGGTGCTGCGATTCAGGGTGGAATCATGGGTGGCGAGGTCAAGAGTGGGATGGTCCTGGTTGACGTAACCCCCCTCACGCTTGGCATTGAGACGCTCGGTGGCGTTGTCACGGAGATGATCAAGCGCAATACCGCCGTGCCTATCTCCAAAACCCAGACCTTCACAACGGCGAGCGACAATCAGACGCAGGTCGAGATCCATGTCCTGCAGGGCGAGCGCCCGATGGCAAAAGACAACATATCGCTGGGACGCTTCATCCTCGACGGCATTGCCCCCGCCCGCCGCGGCGAACCCCAGATTGAGGTGAGCTATGATATCGATGCAAATGGTATCGTTCACGTCACTGCCAAGGATAAGGCGACTGGCAAGGAACAACACATTACCATTGAGAATGCGACGAAGCTCAAGGATGACGAGATCGAGCGCATGAAGCGCGAAGCAGAACAGTTCGCGGATCAGGACAAGAGAGTCAAGGAAGAGGTCGAGCTCAAGAACCGTGCGGATCAGGTTGTGTTCAGCGGACGCAAGACGCTGACAGAGAACGCGGCGAAGATCTCTCCCGACGTCAAGGCAGAGGCGGAGAAGAAGCTCACTGAACTCGAGGACCTGGTACGTAACAACAAGACTTCCGACATCGAAGCAAAGATCGACGAAGTGAACACTGCGTTCTCAAAGGTTACTGAGGACTTGCAGCATCAGACTGGCCAGCAAGGACCTGCAGCTGCTCAGGAGAATCAAACGGAGGCTCAGCAGCCTCCACAGGACGGAGAAACCGTCGAGGGTCAAGGGACTCCGAAGCAATAAGAACGGCAATTCAAGTCAAGCGCCAATTCCTGAGTGGAGGTCGACGTGGCAACTGATCGAGACTACTATGATGTCATGGGAGTGTCCAGGGGGGCCTCCCAGGATGACATCAAGAAGGCCTATCGTGAACTGGTCAAGAAGTATCATCCCGACCTCCACAAGGATGATCCCCAAGCACCCAGGCAGATGTCAGACGTCAATGAGGTGTATGATACCCTTAGTGATCCTGCGAAGCGACAGCAGTATGATACCTATGGTAAGGCTGGTCCCGCTGGTTTCCCCGGTGCGGGCCAGGCGTGGACTCCTCAGGGCGGCGGTTCCGGCGGGACGTTCGGGGGTTTCGACATTGGAGACCTCTTTGGCAGTTTCATGGGAGGATTTGGTCGGCAACAGGCCGAGGAGACGCCACGCGGACGGGATCTGAGCGTCAGCATGACCCTTACACTGGAACAAGCCGTTTTCGGTGTTAAGGAAGAGATCCAGGTCAGGCGGTACGATACGTGTGTAACCTGTCACGGCACCGGGGCGGCCTCGGGTACATCCCCGAAGGTGTGCTCCACCTGTAGTGGCACGGGCGAGGTTCGTCAAGTTCAAGATACCATCTTCGGGCGCGTCGTTACTGCAGGGGTCTGTCCCACGTGCCGTGGCGAAGGCAGGGTCATAGAGTCGCCATGCCCGACCTGCAAGGGCTCTGGCGTTGCCAAGGTCGACAAGACCATTGAGGTGACAATTCCTGCCGGAGTCGACACTGGCATGAAGGTGCGTATCGCAGGACAAGGAGATGCTGGAAAGCATGGCGGCCAATCCGGCGACCTTTATCTCCTCATTACCGTTCAGCGCGATTCTCGGTTTGAACGGCAAGGGAGTGCCCTGTATCACACAGTCCGGATGTCTCCTGCCAAGGCAGTGCTCGGAACGACGATCGCGGTTCCTCTCGTGGAAGGTGGAACGGAGACCGTGACGATACCAGCTGGGAGCCAGCATGGCGCCGAGGTGCGGATTCGCGGCAAAGGAGCTCAGGCGGTTGGAGAACGACGCCGGGGAGACTACATCGTTCGTATCGAGATAGGTGTCCCCAAGACGCTGACGGCTGAGCAGCGGAAGCTCTACAAGCAGCTTGCCGATATTGAGAAGTAGTCACGTCGAAGTGCATGCAGGAACGGGCCGGGGTTCTGCCGGCCCGTTTATTCGTTGATGTCCCGAAACTTGTTCATCATTGCGCAGGCGGAGAGTGGCGTATACTTGATGTCGACAGTCCTTGGTGGATGCGGGCAGACTGGTGGAGACGAATGTGAGAGAATCAGAAAGAACGGTGGGGGAGACATAGTCGGTGTCAGCGAAACGGATGACAGACGCAGTTGGTGACTGTCCAGCTACTCGATGTTTCGAGGCCGCTCTTGTTTCTCACAGGCTGGGACACGCATATCTTCTCGTGGGCAGGGATGAGGACGCCAAGCTCGCGTTGGCGGCCGCTCTTGCCAAGGCGGGCAACTGCCGGGGAGATCATGCTCCCGGGGAATTCTGTGACACGTGCCCGTCATGCCGACAGGTGGACGCAGGGGGTTCGGCAAACATCAGAGTTTTCGGAGATTCAGGCATTCTCAGAATAGATACCGTCGACCAGTTCATTTCGTATGCGTCGGTCAAGACTGCGTCGGGCTGTCTGAAGGTAAGCGTTTTCCGCGGAGTAGACTTTTTCACCGATGTTGCAGCCGACCGGGTTCTCAAGACCATCGAAGAACCGGTCCCAGGGAATGTCTTCCTGTTGCTCTCTCAGAACAGCAGGCGCGTCTTGGCCACGATTCGGTCGCGGGTCCAGGTCATGAAGGTTGAGCGGAGTACTCAGGTGATCTCAGATCTTCAGGACGCGGTGTTCGTAACTGGAGAAGATGCTCGCCTCGAAGTGCTTCTGGAATTCGCCAAGGCAAATGTAAGTCTCTCCGAGACCGTCGGTCGTCTCCTCAGAATGAGCAGTCAGAACAGTCTTCGGGACAATGCAACGGCGGGTCTACAGACGATCGCACTTTTCATGAACAGCGTTCTGCGGGCGAGGGGGAAAGCTCCCCCTGCAGCAAGCATATCACTTTCTACCGAACCTGAACTGGCCCGTGTGAACTTCGTGCTGGACGAATCCAGGGTCGGGCTCTTTCTGGACCATCTGGGGGAACGTCTGAAGCATATAGAACAGAACGTGAACCCCGAACTTGTCCTGACAAACGCTTTACTGGAGCTGAGGAGAATGACCACTCATGAATGATCCCACCTATATGTTGCCGGCGAGCTGCTCGCCGGTACGTTATCTGAGCGCTCGCTCAGCCAAGTCATACCAGTCGTACATTGTCGAAGTCAGCGATGGCGCTGTGTTGCTCCCTGGCGACGGAGTCCTGGCAATTGGCAGTGATAAGGAGCTGATGCACGTCATCATTGGTTATCCAAGGAACGATGCATTAGGAAAGAAGCGGGCTGGCGGTAGCCTCAAGTATGTCCGCAAGCTTGCTCCGACTGATGTTGAGCGTCTTGAGGAGAACCAGCGAAAACAAGACGCAGCGGTACTTCTGTGCAAGGAGCAGGTACGGGCGACCAGACTTCCGATCCATCTCGTGAACTGTGAGCTTTCTTTTTCGGGCAAGCAGTACGTGTTCTATTTCACCGCCGAGACCCGCGTCGACTTCCGGGCACTCGTGTCCACTTTGTCACGGTCGCTGAGAGCCAAGGTGCAAATGTGGCAGATCGGCTCACGCGATGAAACCCGTTTCTTTGCCACGGTGGGCATGTGTGGGCGCGAGCTATGCTGTAACTGCTTCCTCAAGGAGATCAAACCGGTCAGTCTCAAGTGTGCCCGGGTACAGAACCTGAGTTTGAACCCTAACAAGATAACGGGCGTCTGTGGCAAGCTGATGTGTTGCCTCAGATACGAGACCTATGAGTACGCCGATGAGTCAGGACTTGACGTCAAGAAGAAGCCCAAGCAAGGAGCCGTCCAATAGTGGATGTAGCTCGGATATCGGAGGATTCCACAAGGCGACCAGGATGGCCGTTGTTGCTGCTCCCGGAACCAGCCTAGTGGCTGGAAGCTGTTCATGAGCGTCGTAGTCGGAATGAGTGGAGGGGTAGACTCTGCTGTCTCTGCACTGCTCCTGAAAGAGCTTGGCGAACACGTCATCGGGGTCACTCTGCACTTCTCTCAGCACAGTGCGTGCTGTGACATCAGTTCCACGCGACGGGCGAAGGCCCAGTGCGAGCATCTTGGAATCGTTTGGCACAATGTGGACGTGAAAGACATCTTTGACTGCCAGGTCGTCCAGCCGTTCTGGCAAGCGATGGCCGAAGGGGCCACGCCAAATCCTTGTGTATTCTGCAACGAGTACGTCAAGTGGCAGGGATTGCTTAACGTGGCTGACGAGCTGCATGCAGACCTTATCGCGAGCGGCCACTACGCAGGAATCGTCCACGGTGGTGATGGGGATCAGATCTGCCGTGGCACAGACCAGGCGAAGGATCAGTCATACTTCCTGTACCGGCTTTCGGCAGAGCAGCGTCGCAGAGCCCTGTTCCCTCTCGCGGGCCGCATCAAGAGCGAGGTGGAGGGACTGGCTTCACGGTGGTTCAGCCCCGGTCTTCTGGCAAGTCGCGAAAGTCAGGATCTGTGTTTTGTGGAAGGTTCGGTCGGCGAAGAGATCCGTCGTCGCCTGCCATGTATGCCTGGAGATGTGATCCTGACGGATGGAACCGTTATCGGGAAGCACCAGGGGCTAGTGTCATACACGATCGGCCAGCGATCAGGCCTTGGCATCAGTGCTGCATCACGGCTCTATGTCGTGGAGAAGCGATACACCACGAATCAGCTGGTCGTCGGGCAGCGAAGTGCGTGCATGAGAGATGCGTTTGAAGCTATCGACCTGAAATGGCAGCATCTTCCCACCGGAAAATCGTTGCACTTCAGCGCAGACGTCGTGACACGATACAGATCAAAGCCGGTCAAAGGAAGTATTGACCGAGTCTCTGAGGATAGAGTCTCCGTCCATCTGGCTGATTCATTGTTTGCTGTTACCCCGGAACAAGCGGTGGTCTTCTACGACAACCGATATATACTTGGGGGCGGAACGATAGTTTAACACTTGTTCTTGGCGGTTTTCCATGAATTGTGGTAAAAAGTGGGAAATTGTGGTATACTTACGCCATGAACAAGGAGAACTGCTTCATCGGTGAATACCGTTACTCCGTGGACGACAAGGGACGAACAGTGTTCCCCGCCCACTACCGATGCGACACCGGCTCTTCCTACGTTCTCACCAAGGGCATGGATCGATGCCTTTACCTGTTTGATGACAGAGTGTGGACCTCCATCATCGACCGGTTCTATGGTGACCTCATCCCTGTCTCATCCGACAATCGGGCTTTCGTCCGCATTCTCTTCAGCGGAGCGGCAACGGTTGAACTCGACAAAATTGGTCGTATTTCGATACCTCAACACCTACGTGAGTATGCTTCGATCGACAAAGAGATCGTATTCGCCGGTGCCTTGACGCACCTGGAGATCTGGGACGTTCACATCTGGGATGTCTACCGGTCTAAAGCGGAGAAGGTTTTCGAACAGAATATTGGAGCTTTGCAGGCCAGATGAGTGAGTTTGTTCATACCCCAGTCCTCCTGGACGAGGTCATAACATACCTGCAGATTCGACCAGACGGAACCTATCTGGATTGCACGACAGGGGAAGGCGGACACGCATATGAGGTTGGGCGTCAACTTTCTAGCGAAGGGACGCTTTTCATGTTGGACGTTGATGCAGCGGTTCTCGCCATTGCCCGCGAGCGGCTGAATGATACTGCCGCCCGCAAGGTTATCATCCGCGGAAACTTTCGGGACATGACGCGGTTGTTGAAGGATTATCCAGACACACGATTCGACGGAATCCTGATGGATCTGGGTTTTTCTTCAGAGCAACTCACGGGCACAGGCAGGGGTTTTTCGTTTAGCCATGACCAACCACTGGACATGCGGCTGGACGATAATCTCAAGGTCTCTGCCAGGAATATCGTGAACTCGTTTCCAGAGGAAGATATCGCCGACATCTTGTGGAAGTACGGCGAGGAGGGAAGGTCACGTCAGGTCGCTCGCGCGATCGTACGTCGTCGGCAACGAGCGCCGATCGAGACGACGAGCGAATTGGCGGAGACAGTAGCCGCTGTCTTCCCTACCAGGCACGCCCGCTTGCATCCTGCCACCAAATCCTTTCAAGCTCTACGCATATATGTCAACGATGAGCTCAATGCTCTCGAGAATGGTCTCAAGTCCGCAGCATCGCTCTTGAATCTAAATGGAAGACTCCTGGTCATAAGTTACCATTCGCTCGAAGATAGAATTGTGAAGAGAAGCTACCTGGCTCTCTGCGGGAATCCGGTCTCGGGGGAGCCAGGATTTCATCTGGTCAACAAGAAGGTCATTCGGCCTACGGACTCAGAAGTCGTGACGAACAGACGCTCTCGCAGCGCCAAGTTGCGCGTGCTGGAAAGGGTACAGCCATGAGTATTGCAGTCAGAGGCAACTACACAACAGTCCGCCGTCCTGCCGCGGCAGTCCGTGTCTCGGCCAGGGTAAGGAGCGCAACACGTCGGTATGTTGTTCTGAGCGTGACGATCGTTGGTTTGTTGTGTGCCTATGGTTATGTGTACAGCACAACTCTCTTCCTGGAACATCAGGTGGAGTTGAACAGGACAGCCATTCAGGTACAGCTTCAGCTGCAAGAATCACTGCTCGAGCGCGATACAAAGCTCATGTCACCCGATCGGGTGCGAGCTGCCGCAGGCGCCATAGGAATGGCAGCCAATAACACGGCGGTGATTGGCACACTGGACAGTCTTCACTAGTAGGAATCCCTGCGTCAAGACCATACGGAATTGATGAAGAGAGGCGTCGCGTCTTTCAATGATATGTTCAGACGACGTCTTGTCGTCGTTTTTATTGTATTCCTGGTTGCAGTGCTAGGAATTGAGTCACGGTTCGTCTATCTGCAAGTAGTGGCCCGAACTGCTCTTGTGAACATGGCCAACCAGCAGCTTGAAACCGACTCCATCCCTATCAAAGCAAAGCGAGGAATGATCCTGGATTCGACAGGGCGTGTACTAGCGCAGGATGTAGCGACGTGGTCCCTGGGCCTGTACATGAAGGAAGTGGGGGATCCTCACTTGACTGCCGCCAGCATTGCCCCCATCCTCAAGACATCTGTGACGCAGCTGGAGCAACAGATACGCAGCGCGTCATCAAGCTTCATTTATCTGAAGAAGCAGGTAGGCGTTGTGGAATACGACGCACTGAGCCGACTCAACATACCAGGAATCGTGCTGGACAAGGGCTATCGCCGGGTCTATCCACTAGGAGCTCTCATGTCTTCCGTTGTCGGCGTCACGGGCTCGGACAACCAGGGCCTGTCGGGAATCGAGTTTCAATACGACAAGGAACTTGGAGGTACAGACGGGCGGCATACCTACAGAGTCTCCGGGTCGAACCCTGGTGAGCCCGCCGTCACAGAAGATGTTCTCGAACCCATAGCAGGGAAGAACATCGTGCTGACAATCGACTCGAACATCCAGTATTTCGCGCAGCAGGCTCTCATGGACACTCTCAAGACGTATGATGGAAAGCGGGCTACATGCACGATCCTGGACCCAAAGACCGATGCGGTCCTTGCGATGGTCGATGTCCCCGGCGTGGATCCTGAACACTGGCAGGATGCTCCGATGAGCTCTCTGTCAGAAAAGGTAATCAGTGCCAACTATGAGCCTGGTTCTGTATTCAAGGCGGCAACATCGGTCGCTGGTCTCGAGACGGGTACGATCACGCTGCAGAGTACGTTCTACAGCGGTGGTAGTCTCAAAGTCTTCGACACGGTCGTTCACGATCTCTATCCATATGGGACCATGAACCTCTACGCAATGCTGCAGCACTCCTCGAATGTGGCGTTTTGCCAATTGAGCATGAAGATAGGAGCTACGCGCTTCTATGACTGCCTGAGCCGGTACGGTTTTGGCAAACCGACGGGTATCGATCTGCCCGGAGAGGAATCCGGCATTCTGCTTCCGACGTCTCTCTGGTCAAAGACGACGCTTCCCACCATGGGATTTGGCCAAGGCATAGCAGTGACGGCGATTCAAATGGCAAACTTCTACGCCACGATAGCCAACGGAGGCCTCATGCAGCGACCCTACGTGGTCGACCATATCGTCGACGCTTCTGGGGCGAGTCAGCGCACGGACGTCCCTGGGGTCGTCGGCCAGTTGTTCAAGCCGGAGACGGCCAAGGCTGTTCTCGAGGGCCTTCATGGAGTCGTGCAGAAAGATGTCGGCGTTTTCAGTGCGTACATCCCCGGCTATGAAGTTGCCGGGAAGACTGGTACTGCTCAGATCGTCGCTCCCGGTGGGGGCTATCTGAATGACGGATCGTACGTATTCAGCTTCGCAGGAATTCTGACCGCGAACGACCCCAGGGTCGTCGTGTTCCTCAGCATCCATGAGACCCAAAAAGGAGAACGCACGTCATTTCGTGTAGCGGGGCCAACCTTCAAGAAGATTGCGCTCCAGCTGATACAGTATCTGAGGTTGAAACCATGAAATACGCCGCCCGAGAACAAGAGCTTACCGAGCTCCTTCATATGCTGCCTCCATCGTCCTGGGATCCCAAGCGTTCTTCGCTTGGAGCAAGGACCATGATCAGTTTGGTCACGCCCGATTCCCGTGAATGCGGGCCGGGAGCAATGTTTGTCGCCATCCCCGGAACCAGGCTGGACGGGGCGTCCTATATCACAAGCGCTCTTTGCGCTGGGGCGTCCTGCGTCGTTGCCGAGACGGAACATCCTGAGGTTCAGGATGTTCCGGTTGTTGTTGTCTCGAGCTGCCGTGAGTTCCTGAGTCTGATCTCGCAAGCCTTCTTCAGCTTCCCTGCTCGTCGCATGAAAATGATCGGCATCACTGGAACGAGCGGCAAGACAAGCACAGCATACATGATCCGTCGTCTTCTGCAGGGACTGGACATTGCATGCGTCATGATTGGGACCACGGGCTATTTCATGCCTGACGGCGAGTTCTTTCCTCCCGACTCGCTTCCCGCCACGACGCCGGAGGCTTTTTCGCTCAACTGGTACCTTGCCCATGCGGCCCACCAGGGGGCTGAGGTTGCGATACTAGAGGTTTCCTCGTTTGCACTCGCTTTTGGCAGAGTCCATGGCATGCACTTTGATTGCGGAGTCTTCACCAATTTCTCGCAGGACCACATGGGTTATCATGGCACGATGGACGCATATCTGACGGCCAAGCTGCACCTGTTCACGTCACTCGATGAAAGCTCTGTGGCCGTTCTCAACGCCGACGATCCTTCGTTCGCTGCATTCAGGAACGCAGCGAGACACTCGCAGGTCAGGACGTTTTCCCTGGAGCGAGAGGCTGACCTGCACGGTGACCACGTCGTGTCTATAATGGGAAAAACCACGTTTCAGGTCCGTGCCCGAGATGGAGCTACGTTTAACGTGGAGCTTTCGATCGGCCCGGCGTTCCAGGCGTCCAACTGTCTGGCGGCCATTAGTTCGGTCTGTGCTCTTGAATCCACCTGCGATCTGGGCACGACTGTGCAATCTCTTGCTGCTCCACTATACATCCCCGGACGCTATGAACGCATTGACTGTGGGCAGCCCTTCGAGGTCGTCGTGGATTACGCCCATACGCCAGAGGAGTTCTCGGCACTGTTCAACGCCGTGCGGCCCACTGTTCGGGGGGACTTGCTAGCCGTGTTCGGCTCTGTCGGTGCCGACGACCGCGAGAAACGCCCGATTATGGCCCGCCTCGCAGAAGAGGCCTGCCGCTGGTCTTACGTGACTGTCGAGGATCCTCGTCATGAAGATGCGTCGATTGCTGTTCATGATATTGAACAGGGGTTTACCAGCGAGCATTTCACGGTCATCGAAGACAGAAGACAGGCAATTCGAACTGCCGTTGCTGCAGCCAGACCCGGCGACATGGTCCTGATTCTCGGTCGTGGACATGAGACGGTCATGTACTACGAGCACGAGGATGTTGTCTTCGATGATCGGAAAGAGGTGCGCCTCGCGTTGCGCGATCACGGCTATGTCTGTAGTGCCAGTGATCTGCGGTCGCAGGAGGGACAGCGATGACGGCGGCGTTTGGCACATCGCTGGTCCTCGTTCTTGCCCTTGTGGACCTGGCTCTTTTTCCACTCCTCATTGTGTGGCTTCGCAGGGCACGGTTTACGCAGTTGATACGAGACGAGGGGCCTGTTTCTCACAGGTCCAAAGAGGGTACGCCTACGGGGGGTGGCCTGATGCTGGTTCTCAACATCACCGGGGCCGTGACTGCCTATCTCTTCGTGATGGGGCGAAGAGGCTTGACAAAGCTCGACGTCGCCACAATTGTCTTCGTGACCATCAATCTCCTTTCCGGTTTTCTGGACGACTGGATCAAAGAGCTCAAGCACAGAAATGATGGACTGCCTGGCTACCAGAAACTTCTGATCCAGGCAGTAGCGGCCGGACTCTTCTTCACTCTGGCGTATCCATCGATCATTCCGGCCCTTCGTTTGACCAGCGGTGGATTCCTTCTCGCAGGCTGGGCTTTCTACGTTGTTGCCATGCTGTACGCGGTCGGCATGGTGAATGCGTTCAACCTGACGGATGGCCTTGATGGTCTGCTTGCCAAGACGAGTCTTCCGGCATTTGCTGTGGCTGGAGTGGCATCGCTGTTGCATCCGGCGGGACTGGCCGGCATGCTTCCTTTGGCAGCTGTTGCGTTCGTCATTTCGTTTCTGTGGTTCAATGGCTCAAAAGCATCAGTGTTTATGGGAGATACGGGGTCGCTTGCGCTTGGTTCCATTTTCGTCGCGTGGGCGTTTGCCTCCGGGAACCAGGTGTCATCGATCTTGCTGGGAGGACTGTTCCTGGGAGAGGCGATAAGCGTGATGATCCAGGTATTTGTCTTCAAAACCTCTGGGCGCCGGAAGAGGGTGTTCCTTATGGCTCCGATACATCACCATTTTGAGAAGCTGGGGTGGACTGAGCCGAAGATCGTCGACCGGTTCTTTGTTGTGAGTACCCTGTTTGTCATTGCGGGAGCACTGACGATGACGTGGAGGTAACCAGTGATCCCTTTCAATTCTGCGTTCATCGTCGGAGCATTGCCAAGTGGATTGTACGCAGCCTTGTACCTGCATGATCACGGAGTCGACGTCTTCGTGTCGGAGTTCAAGCAGCAGGCTGCCGACGAGAAGTTCGAGCATGCCGTACGGCTTCTTCAGCAGGCGCGAATTCCCTTTGAATTTGGACAGAACAGTGCGAATCTCATGGCCGCCTTCGACGTCGTCATCGTGTCGCCTGGTGTCCCGCCCAAAGCTCCGATTGTCTTGGCCGCCGTGCAGATGGGCAAACTCGTCGTTGGTGAGATGGAGATTGCTGCGTATGCCGATCTGTCAATGCTTGCCGTTACTGGCAGCAATGGCAAGAGCACGACCACAGCTCTTCTTGGGAAAATCGTTGCTGAGGAGTATCCCGGCACAGTGACGGGGGGCAACCTGGGTCCTCCAGTGTCGCAGCTTCTGGTGGAACATCCATTGGCAGGACCTGCGGTTCTGGAGGTCAGCTGTTTTCAACTCGAGACCACCCATACGTTTCACCCGAGTGTGGCCATCTTCTCAAACCTGACTCCGAACCATCTTGACCGCTATGGTACCATGGAACGCTATTTTGCCACGAAAAGGCGCATATTTGAGAACATGACCACAGAAGACACCGTTGTGCTTAACTGGGACGATCCCACGCTGAGAGCGCTTGGGCCAACGCTGAGTCCTTCCGTGTTCTACTTCGGACTGGGCAATGATGTATTCTCTGGCGTGCACGTTGTCGATGGCATTATCATTTTCAAAGATGCGACACGAACGGTGGAGTTGTTCAGGGAGACAGATCTGCGCATCCCGGGGCGGCACAATGTGGCGAATGCTATGAGCGCAGCTCTGGCGGCCTTTCTGTACGGTATCTCGCCAGATGCCATCCGCAGGGCCGTGAGGGACTTCAACGGGCTGCCTCACCGACTGGAGTACGTTGGAACAGCAGGTGGCGTGACGTTCGTCAACGACTCCAAGGCAACGACGCCAGAATCGGTCATGACAGCAGCTAATGCTATGACTGGACCATATACTGTCATTCTGGGAGGCAGCTCGAAGGAGGTCTCATTCGACGAGATGGCGCAGCATCTGGTTCAAGACAGAAATCTGGTGTCGGCAATCGTGATGGGCGCGACCGGCCCGGCTATCGAAGATGCGCTGCGCACGGTTGGCATGAAGACGATTGTGCGCGTCGAATCGCTTGAGGACGCTGTTAGCAATGGAGTGCGACTTCTTTCTGCAGGCGGTACGCTGCTTCTGTCTCCTGCTTGTGCCAGTTTCGACATGTTCAGGGATTTTGAGCAGCGTGGCGACCGGTTCAGGGAGATCGTGCAGGGTCGCCTGGGTTCTATCGCGCCGTGAAACGTATTCTGGTTCTCGTCGCCATACTGCTCTGCCTGGGGGTACTACAGAACTACAGTATCGCCGTCAGTCTCAGTGCTGCGCGAGGTCAATTGGTAGCGGTCACCCCGAGTGTCGTCAAGCAGGCGATTATCGTAGGTGTGGGAGTCTTCGCCTACTGGTTCAGTTCGCGGTTCAAGTACATGCGCTGGGCAGACATGTCCGAATTCCTGACGTATGCTCTGGGGGCGTTGCTGGTCGCTGTTCTTGTTCCCGGTATCGGCAGAAGTGTCAATGGCTCCAGCCGATGGATCGGGACGAGTTCAATTGGCTTGCAGCCATCTCAGGCAGCTGTCCTGGTGGTGCCTCTTCTCGCCGCCAAGCTCTTCAGCGGCAAGTACCTGAACCAGTATGGCCATCGATACTACCGCGCGTTTCTGCTATTCGTGCTGGCGTTCACGGGTCTGGTCGCACTGGAACCCGACTTCGGGACGGCCTTCGTCATTGCCGGGTCCTCAATTGTCATCCTGCTTGGCGTTGGTGCTCCGTTTGGCTACTGGATCAGCCGAACGGCTGCCCTGAGCGCCCTGGCACTGGTGGCGGTGAACGTGAAAGCTTCCTGGAAGGTCAGGATGACCTCGTTCATCAACCCGCTGGCTGTCGATAAGGCCAAAGGCGTGGCCTATCAGCTGGTCAACTCCATGTTTGCCGTCGCGCGGGGCGGCATGCTGGGGCGGGGTTTCATGCGGAGCGTCCAGAAATTTGTCCACTTCCCGGCCCAGGAAAATGACTTTGTTTTTGCCATATTCTCGGAGGAGTTTGGACTTATCGGCGTGACCATTGTGCTCGGTATTTTTCTGTGGCTCGTCTTTGATCTGTTCAGGCTTGCCTCGAGGTCCTCGGAGCCGTTCGCCCGAGTCTATACCATGGCGCTGGGCGTATTCCTCGCCGTGCAGGTGTTTGTCAACATCGGTGTTGTTGTCGGACTGCTTCCTACGACAGGAGTGCCACTGCCTTTCTTCAGTCAGGGGGGCAATCACATCGTCTTCGAGATGGCCGCACTTGGCATCGCGGGAGCTATTTCCCGGAGCCCGGAGGCTGTCTGATGCACTACGTTATCGCTGGAGGAGGAACTGGGGGGCATATCTACCCAGCAGTCGCAATCGCTGAGCGTTTGTCGGACAGTGGGACCGTCACCATGCTGGCACGGTCCGGCAGCATGGAAGAACGTGTTTTCCTCTCCCATGGGCTTGATGTCAGAACCGTCTGTTCCGCCCCGCTTCTGTATACCCCCCGATCGATATGGCGCCTTGCATGTGCAACTCGAGGCGGAGTGAGGGCGGCTCGCTGCATCATGACGGACACCCACGCGAACGCTTTCATTGGTACCGGCGGATACGTATCGGTGCCAGGGATCGTTGCTGCGCGGATGAGTGGGGTTCCAATATACCTTCTGGAACAGAATGCTGTCATGGGGAGGGCGAATCGACTGTTTTCCGGCTGTGCACGGCGCGTGTTCCTGGGGTTTCCCGTTGAAGGAGTCTCGGGTCCACGGTTCATTGTCACTGGAAACCCTCTGCGACGCAAGGTCTACGCGGCACTGACGGAGTGCCGGTCCAGTAAACCCCTTCGCCGGGGACTACTGTTCATCGGGGGTAGCGGCGGAGCAAGTTTTGTCAACGAACTGTTTCTGCGGACGATCCAGGAGCTGGAAAGCAGGGGGCGCGAACTTCCAGTCACCGTGGTAACTGGAACCGACGAGTATGCGAGGATTTGTAATGCGGTGGACGGACTATCTCTGCACCACGTTAGTCCTGCCATCATCTCCTATGAGGAGCATATGGAGCGACTCTATGAGCAGACTCGTGTGGCGGTGACAAGAGGTGGTGCACTTGCGCTTACGGAGCTTGCTGTCGGAGGCATCTATGCTGTTGTCATCCCCTATCCATTCGCCATTGGTCGGCACCAGTCGAAAAATGCGACATATCTTGAAAATCTCGGTCTCGGTATACGCATTGAGCAGCAGTCACTGCAGTTTGACGGGTACCTGTCCATCGTGGAGAAGGCGCTCGATGATAAAGCAAGCTTGTCCCTTCCTGCTTCCACTATTTTCAGGAGTGATGCCGCGAATGCCATAGCACGCACCATCGAGGAGGAGTGCTCACGTGATTGAGCCCTTGCAACTTGGAACACCGTTTTTTCTTGTCGGCATCTGCGGCGCAGGGATGAGTTCACTGGCCATGTTGCTGCGCAGCATCGGTATGAATGTGCGGGGTTCAGACATTGAGAACTGCGGTTTCGAGGCTAAACGATTGGCCTCGTTGGGCATACTGGTGATGTCCGAAGCTGAAGCAGCTGGAGCACTTCGCAATGACGAGATTCTTGCGCGGTCATCCGCGATTCGCCCGGATAACGTCGTACTCGTGGCCGCAAGAGGTATTGGATCTAGCGTTCTCCACCGAACAGACGTCTTGTCTGCCGTCGCATCGCAGTACTTCCTGATAGCCGTTTCAGGCACGCATGGCAAGACCACGACATCGGGAATGATTGGATACGCGCTGGCAAAACAGGGCTTCTTTCCGACCATCTGCGTTGGGGGGCATATCAGAGGATTCGACCAAGCCTTCCCCCCCGAAGGGACGCAGCAGAAGCAGATTCAGGGACGCGCAATCATGGTTTTGGAGACTGATGAATCAGACGGCTCGTTCCTGAAGTTCCATCCAGATGTCGCTGTGATGACGAATATCGACAGGGACCACCTGGGAGCCTATGGAGACAAGTTCTCCAACCTTGCCAGCGCATTTGCCCAGTTTGCCCGGCAGTGCGCTGAGCGAGGCGGTCTGACCATCGGCTGTGGTGACGACATAGAAGTGGCCAGGATCGTGCAGGCCCTGCCACGGCATGTTTTGTACGGTCAGGAAGAGTCAAATCAGGTACAGATTGATTACCGCGTTCAGGACAACACGGCAATGGTGGCAAGGGAAGGCACGATGCGGTCATTCGCCATGAAGCGGGGGGACGAGAAGAGTTATCTCAATGCTGTGGCCGCTTGCCTGGCGTGTGAGGCTGCAGGGGTTCCCTTCGCAGAGGCACTCTCTGTTCTGGAAGGTTTCCCGGGAATGGAGCGAAGGATGCAGCTCCTTGCGAACCACAATGGAACGCTCGTGCTTACGGACCATGCCGATCACCCAACTGAGATCAGGGCCACTCTGCAGGCTGTCTCAGTACGGTATCCCGGAAGGTCAGTTATCCTCGTGCTCCAGCCGCATCGTTTCTCCCGAGTGAGGATGTGTCTTGAAGATTATGGACCGGCACTAGCTGGAGTCTCGCGGGTCGTGCTGCTCGACATCTTCCCAGCAGGGGAGACGACGGAGTGTCCAGAAGAGCTGAACGAGAGGCTGCGAGAAAGCGTGAAGACAGCGGTTGGCGACTCATTGGTACCCCGTATGCCTGTGGACCAGATGCTCGACGTCTTGCGGGTGTCAGCCACTTGGGGCGATGTGGTACTGTTTATGGGTCCCGGTGATGTGAACAAGCTTGGCCTGAGGTTTTGTGGTTTGCTCACGAGCGGCAATACGGTACAATATCAAACCACTACACCCCTTGAGGGATGCACGAAGCAGGAGAACGATTGATGGTGGATTCGGTCATAAACAAGTTCAGACGTCGCGTCGAGCAACGGGTCCTGATGAAGGAGCCCCTCTCGTCCTACACGTCGTTTCGTATCGGCGGCCCGGCCGAGTACCTCTACATGCCATGCGGTGAGGAGGATCTGGTTTGCGCACTGCGTGCTGCCAGAGCTCTCAAGATACCGACGACTGTTCTCGGCAACGGAACGAATGTTCTTGTCTCCGATCATGGTGTCGAAGGCTTGGTCGTAAGACTCATGGAGACCTCGCTTCGGCCATTGATGGAGAAAAGACTGGTGCTTGCTCGTGCCCCGATGCCACTGTCCTCCCTGCTTGACTTCGCCATACAGCAGGATCTGTCTGGACTGGAATATCTCATCAGCATACCCGGTACTGTTGGGGGAGCCATCTACATGAACGCAGGTTCGTTCTCTCAGGCCATAAGCAACCACCTGGCGTATGTAGAAGTCCTTGATCGCAACCTCGAGTATGCCGTAAAGAAGCATGAAGATGTCGATTTTGACTACCGCTATAGTGAGTTTCAGGAGAGCGGGGCCATCATTCTGGGCGCTGCATTTGACCTTGAACCCGGTGACGGAGCAACAATCCGGTCGACAGCTGCACGTATTCGATCGGAGAAGCATACGAAACAGTCTTGGGAGTATCCGAACGCAGGAAGTATCTTCACGAATCCTCCAACGACCTATGCCGGCAAGCTGATAGAGGAAGCTGAGTGTAAGGGACTCCAGGTGGGGCAGGCGCAAGTGTCGGCCAAGCATGCGAACTTCATCGTCAATCTGGGAGGAGCGACGGCACTTGATGTCATACGCCTTATGGACATTGTCGTACAGAGAGTCTATGCACGGTTCAACGTGCGCCTTTCGCCCGAGATCAGGCTGCTGGGCGACTTCTCCTAAGAGGTGGTGCATGGGTATCAGTTATGAGTTCCTCCGTTTATGAAGCTACTGTGGCGCATGGGTCTGATTGCTTTGGTGGTAGTGGCGGTCTACTGGTTTACTGTACCGGCCGCTCGTGTAGCCGTACATGCAGACTCCTGGGAGGCTCCTGTCGTGGATCAGGTCTGGCGTAGTAGACCTCAGGGTTTCCTCATGTTCCTCAGCAGGGTTTCGGTCGTTGACAGGCTGAAGGGACTCCCCGTTTCTGATGTGACTATCAAGCGCGAACGACCCTGGAACGCCACTGTCAGTGTAGACATAACTGACCCCGATGTGGTGATCAGGCAAGGGGATAAGCTGGTTGCCGTGTTCCTGCAGACGGGAACAGCCTACACCGTGACAAGGGCATCGGCGTCCTGGAACGTGGTTGACGTAAGTGGGTTCCCGTCTGCACCCCCAGCCTTTCTGGCCACTTCGCTCAAGTATGCGCCGCTGTGCTGCCAGTTGATGCAGTATCGGGACCAGTTGGCTGTCATGGATATGTCACTGTCCTCATCAATGGGATTTGTCGTACGGTTGAAAGACGGCAAGACGCTTATCTTCGGTGATAGCGCGAATGGGGCTTCCAAGATCGAACGAGGGATCGCGGTCCTCGGCATGCCTGCATTCAAAGTGAAGAAAGTAACCATCGATCTGCGGTTCGACGGCCAGGCCGTCATCCCGGGGACCCCATGATCACACGTGGAAGAAACGGAGGCCTTTTCCTCACTGCGCTGTTCATCATAGCTGCCGGATTCGGATACCTTTTGGCTGTCCAGTTCGAGCCTACAGTAAACAAAGCGTACGTCGTTTCTGCCCAGAATGTCGAGTTGGTCGAAATCATGAAGGGACTGGAAAAGGAGAATGATAGTGCTGCCCAGCGCATTGTCGATCTTCGGGGACAGTTAGGAGAGCTTGAGAGCAAGGGCGCTGCCACGAGCGACGAAGTGCGTGTTCTAACGCAGCAGCTTGGAGAGCTGAGAGCAAAAGCGGGGCTTGCCGAGGCGACGGGTCCTGGTGTTATCGTAACGCTGAGCGACAGTTCCCGTACCCCGACACTCTCCGATGATCCGAACTACTTCGTCATCCACGACGGTTACCTCCGCAGCGTCGTGAATCTCATGCGGAGATATGGTGCCACGGCGATTGCCATCAACGACCAGCGCGTTCTCGGGAATACCCCTATCGTTTGTGCTGGCCCCATCATCCTCGTGAATTCGAGCAGGATGTCGCCACCCTACGTTATCACTGCACTGGGAAACCCCGAGATGCTCGCCGACAGCATTTCTCAGGACGTTTTCTTCCGGGTGCTGGAGGTATACCGTGATCGGTTTGAGATCACGTGTTCGCTTGAGACGAAGACGTCCGTGACTGTCCCGGCGTCGCTGAACAACGCTGCGTTTAAGTATGCAGCAGGTGCCAAATGAAGCGGACCAGGCAGTCGCGCTGGCAGTCGACAATTCTGATTTTCTTTGTCATTAGTTTCTTTGTCGGGCTCCTCCTCCCTGGACAGGCGCACGTCGTCCGCGAGATGAAGCAGACCTATCAGAACCAGGACCCGCAGGACCTCATCCGTGTCATCAAGGACCTCCAGCAGCACAAACAGGACCTCCTCGTCGAGGAGACAGACATGTCGCAGAAAGTCATGCAATACCTTCGTTCTTCTGATGACACTGCCGCGCAAGTGAATCAGTTGCAGCACGAAGCTACTGCGTTGAAACAGAGAACCGGGGCCGTCCCGCTCGCCGGTCCTGGCATCCGGATCACGATCCGAGAGCAATCATCAGGGTCCTCACCATCAATACTGGCCGATGAGGACCTGCTCCTTCTTCTCAATGATCTCTGGGCATCGGGAGCCGAAGTCATATCGTTGAATGGCATACGCCTGACCGACTCGAGTTCCGTATACAGAGCGGGCCTCAACGTTCGCGTGGGTGAAAAGGTAACGAGCATGCCACTGGTTATAGACGCGATTGGCGACACGGAAAACATGTCCAAGGGGCTGCAGATTCCCGGAGGTGTGCTCGATTTGTTGAACCTGAGGCGCATTGGTGCTATAGTTCAAAAAGTCAACCTGCTAAGGATCAGCAACTAGGGGAGGAAAACAGATATCTATGGTTGGCTTCGTAACAGTATGCGGACTCGTACTTGGTATCATCATCGGGATTCTTCGCCCCGTGCATATTCCCGCCGTCTATTCTAAGTATGTGGGGTTGGCCCTTCTGGCTGGCATGGATTCAATCCTCGGCGGTATCAAGGGTTACCTGAAGGACAGCTTCGATGCAACAGTATTCTTGTCAGGTTTCCTGATCAACAGTCTTGTTGCAGCGCTGCTTGGGTATTTGGGTGATCAGCTGGGCATCGACCTTTACCTTGCGGCAGTCGTCGTGTTCGGAAGCAGGATGTACCAGAACATTGCAATCATCCGACGCGTTCTCTTGAAGAAGGAGGCATGATGGCTGGCCAGGAAAGAATCGTCAGTGTACTCGATATTGGGAGTACCCGCGTCAAGATGCTCATAGCTTCGGCGACAGGAGGCAGCCTCGACTCCATTCTCGGGGTCGGCACGGCGCCGTGCAGCAGTCTGAAGCGTGGCGTCGTCGTAGATATGGAAGGTGTGACACAGGCTATCCAAGCGGCACGCGACGAGGCAGAACGGATGAGCAGCTACTCCATCTCGTCGGTAATCGTGAACGTTGGCGGTAGTCATATCACTGGATTGGTGAACCGTGGCCTTGTTGCAATATCCCGGCCGGGGCGGGAGATACAGAAGGACGATGTGAATCGCGTGTGGGAGTCTGCCAGAGCCATCTTGCTGGGACCAAACCAGGAGATCATCCATGTGATCCCGCGCCAGTACCTCGTGGACGGTCAGGAAGGCATCAAGGACCCATTGAGGATGTCGGGCATCCGTCTTGAGTTTGAGGCGTTCATAGTCACTGGACAATCGACGATCCTGGACAACCTCCGTCGTTGTGTGACAGAGTCTGGTCTCAAGGTGGATAGGCTCGTGGTCGAAGGCTTGGCGTCAGCTGATGCTGTCCTCTCATTAGAAGAGAAGGAAATCGGAGTCGCCTGCGTCGACATCGGGGGAGACACGACGGACCTGGCCGTTTTTACAGGAGGCAGTCTCAGCTATATCGCCGTCCTACCTATAGGTGGCCGCCATGTGACGATGGATCTTGCCATGATGCTGAAGACAAGCCTGAATGTTGCTGAAGAGCTCAAGGTGGCCTACGGTTCGGTGGATGCGAGCAGGGGAAAGGATTTTCAGGATAGCCAGGTGAGTTATTCGACAGCATCGGGTGATGGTGTTCTTGCAACAACGAAGTCATATATCAGCGATGTCGTGACATCGCGTGTCGAGGAAATAGCTGAGGCCGTGAAACTGGAACTGGTACACTCCAGCTACAATAACATGCTGCCGGCCGGTCTCGTCTTGACCGGAGGGACGGCGATGGTGCCTCACATCGCGGACAAGTTCTCTGAGATCAGCGGACTGCGAGCTCGAATGGGACAGCCGACAGTTGATGACGTTGTTTTCAGCTCGTTCAAGAATCCCAGCTTCTCGACATCAGTCGGGTTGCTCGAACTCGGCATCCACGGCGATGGTGCAGGAGTCCAGAAGAAGCGCGCATTCAAAGGCCTGATCGGTTTGTTCAAGGGCCTTGACCTGTTTGACTAAGACGTACTGACGGGGAGGGAAATCCACTATGGATGATCGACTGGATCCCTGGGGAAGCTCGAATGTAAGCATTAGGGTCATCGGTGTGGGCGGTGGGGGTGGCAATGCTATCAATCGGATGGTAGGGGATTTTCCTTCCGGTGTCGATTTCATGGCCGTCAACACAGATACGCAGGTTTTGCGATACAGTCGGGCAGAAAGCAAGGTTCAGATTGGGGCGAAGGTAGCTCGAGGAATGGGCGCAGGCGCCGACCCTGAGGTGGGGAGAAAAGCAGCAGAAGAGAGCAGAGAGATACTCAAAGAAGCAATTACCGGCTCCTCTCTTCTGTTCATAACTGCCGGCATGGGTGGAGGCACGGGCACAGGAGGTTCTCCTGTCCTAGCGAAAGTGGCTCGCGAGCTAGGCATCCTCACCATTGCAATTGTCACCAAGCCGTTCAACTTCGAGGGCCCCCAGCGATCCAAGGTCGCAGCGGATGGCATCAAGGAGCTTCGCGACAGTGTCGATGGATTGATCGTCATCCCAAACCAGCGGCTATTCAAATTGGAGGAAGGGAAGATCACCATCAGCAATGCATTCCGTAAGGCCGACGAGGTCCTGAAGAAGGCGGTTCAGGGCATCACTGAGCTCATCCGGACACCTGGTATCATCAACCTCGATTTTGCTGATCTCAAAAACGTTTTAACATCGACTTCTTCTGGAGAGCTTCCCGATAGAACAGACGGCAGCATCTGGATAGGCATGGGAACGGGTAAGGGTGACGAACGTGCGGCAAAGGCCATCAGGGCCGCCACCAACTACGAGCTGCTCGAGTATTCAATGCAGGGCGCCACCGGGCTTATCTACAACGTCATTGGCCATGAGATCTCTATGGAAGAGATGGATGTCATCTCGACGGCGATTCAGTCGAGTGCATCAAAGTCGAAGGATGCCAAGATCATTTTCGGTCTGGCCGATCCTTTTGACGAAGTCCTGGGTGAGTCTGGCGAGGCCAACGATGAGATTCGTATCACGGTGGTAGCGTCCGGGATGCAGCCTCAAAAAGCCGAGACAGAACAGGAGAAGAAGATTCTCAAGGAATTCAAGGTCGAGGAAGTCGAGCTCCCTGCCATATTGCGCAAGGGGCCGCCTCGCGGCTTCTAGCCCCGGCTGTGGGCTCGATAGCTGATCGTCTCGCGGAAGTCCGCGAGCGAGCCTGTTTTTCATATCGCCGGGCGGCCGGCCAACCCGGTGAACCGCATATTGTCTGCGTGACAAAGACACAGCCCCTTCCCCGGATTTTGGAAGCCATTGATGCAGGGGTGACCGAAATTGGTGAGAACTACCTCCAGGAAGCCATTCGCAAGAACGTTTTTACCCTGCGAGAGAGCTACGGGGCGACTGTCCGGTACATCGGTCGACTCCAGTCGAACAAGTACAATGCCATCCTCCGCATGTTTGATGCGGTCGATTCGGCAGATCCGGAACTCCTCGAGCATCTGCATGATATGCAGGATCGCGCTGCGCAGAGGGCATGTACGTTCCTGCTGGAGGTGAATGCCGGTGAAGAATCACAGAAGGGCGGATTGACCATGCCCAAGATTCGTGAGCTTGCTGCAGCCGATACTCCTTGGCTGCATGAGATCTCCGGACTGATGGTGGTAGTCCCTCTTCAAGCAACAACGCAAATGCGCGCGAACATGTATGAGTCTGTCAGTGTGCTGTTCCACGAACTTGCCAAGGACTTGGGTTCGTCACATGTCACGTTGTTGTCCATGGGAACGTCCGACGACTTTGAATTGGCGATCGAGCGTGGCTCGAACATGATACGTGTCGGTACGGGCATTTTTGGTTTCCGTTCACCTTCTCAGATGTAACCAATTGCTTACAATCACGATTATACGAGTGAGGAAGCGCGATAATCAACGTGGATGACGAGGAATTCATACTCAAGCTGCAGCAGGCCGATGAGGAGGCATGGCGCTGGTTTGTCGAGCGCTTTGTCCCTCGCATGCTGGCCTATGCTCTGAGACATGTCAAGAGCAGGGCTACTGCCGAGGACATTGCTGAAGACACGATAAGCAGAGTAATCTCGTCCATCAAAGGTTTCACGTACCAGGGCATTCCGCTTGACGTCTGGGTGTACAAGATTGAACGAAATGCTCTCTCGGACTATTACAGACAACAGACCGGCTACCCCATGCTTCCCTTTCAGGAGTTCATGGATGTTCATTCCACGGGCCTGCTCAAGGACCCATATGAGCTGGCGGAGGCGGCTGACACGAAGGCCGTGGTGCACGAGGCAATCGACCACCTCGAGGAGCCCAAGAGGTCGGTTGTTCGGATGAGACTCCTTGAACGCAGGTCTGTGAGAGAAGTCTCGTTCCTGCTTAGTCTCAGCGAAAGTAATGTGAAGGTGCTGCTGTTCCGGGCGTTGACCGAGGTCAAGACAATGATTGCGGGAAAGATGGGTGAGCCAGATGGCGTATGAAGAGACAGAACTGAAACAAGCTGATCAGCTGGACAGGGTCATCGAGAACATCATTCAGGGTGACTGCGACCTGTTCAAGGGTGTGCAGGCCAGACGACTTTCGCATGACACAATGGCGGTTGTCGATCTAGCCACATTTGTCATGCCTTTGGAGGTCGCCGAAGGGAAGGAATTCGAGCAACGTATGTGCCTTTTGGCTGCTCGGGAAGTCCAGTGTTTGAGGCCTGGCTGTAGTCCTGGTCTCAGAAAAGCCACAAGGGTTTGGTCGCGGTTCATGAACCCGATTCTTGGAGTTGGATTGGCCGTGGCGGCATTTTGTGTCGCGTTGTTCCTGGAGCCCATACCCGCAGGTCGCGAGGGTCGTTCAATTGACACTCTCAGCCGACCGTGGTATAACATTACGATGGGTAAGTACCTAGTGGGCTCGGCGGACAGCGACGTTGGGCGATCCTCCTGCTTTGATCTCTTTGATGTTGGCTCTGGATACAGAGGTGCAGTCTGCAGGTAGGTCGCCATGTCGGAGGGAGGTGTGTCTTACCAGGAAGCACGCGAAAGGAATTTTGCATGTTCTGCATTCATTCTAAGAAGGAGTATGCGTGAAGAGAGTCTTATGTCTGGTCTTGGCAGCTGGCCTCAGGGCTGCGGTGCTCGCCTCCGTTGCTACTGCGAGTGCTGCTGGTCTCAAGGATGCTCCCTCCTTGCTCTGGGCTTCACACGAGATTAATGCATTAGCGGCCAAGTATGCGTATAACCCGGATAAGGCAAAGATTTTCTGTGCTTCTACCTTGAGCAATGCGTCTATCCCGACGAGGTCCACAAGGATCTCAAGGACCACGCCCTTTTTCCCTCCACAGTGTACAACAACTGGAACATTGAGTCCTGGTATTGGTGCAACTTGATACGGTTTCCAGGTCTGTCGACCCCGCAACTACAGGGTCTGAGGACCCGTAGATTCGATTTATTCGCTCCCACGCCTCCACAGAAGGGTGTGGGAGACTGCCGAAAGGAGTCTTCGCCAACATGAGAGATTACATAATCCGGCGTGTTCTGGGCATGATCCCACTCATCCTCATCGTGATGATCGTGTCCTTTGGTATCTTCTCCCTCGTGCCAAACCCATTCGCGGCCCTCATCGAGAACCCGCGAATCAAGAGGTCCGACATCCAGCGCCTCGTAAAGGCCTGGGGGTTTGACCTTCCCTGGTACCTGAGGTTCTTCAAATGGTTCAGCGGTGTCATCCGTGGGGATTGGGGTCCCTCTCTCCTCTATCCCGGCTCAACAGCTCGCGACGTAATCGCCAGAAGGTTGCCTGTGACCATGCGGGTTATGGGGCTCGAACTCCTGGTGTCTCTTGTCATTGCTCTTCCAATCGGTATCATCTCTGCTGTCAAGCAGTACTCCATGACGGACTACGTCGTCACGATCTTCAGCTTTCTGGGTATGTCCATGCCCTCGTTCTGGTTAGGACTGATGATGATGATGCTTTTCAGCGTCGTCCTGAAACGACCGAGCGGGGTGCCCCTGCTGCCTGCAGGCGGGATCATCACGCCGGGGCTGGAGCAGGCTCCGTTCTGGGTGAAGCTTGGGGACCGGGCGCAGTATCTCGTGATGCCCGTCTTCGTTCTGTCTTTCCTGTCAATAGGTTACTATGCTCGTTACATGCGGTCCTCTATGCTTGAAGTCGTTCGCCAGGACTATATCCGAACGGCTCGTGCCAAGGGCGTTCCCGAGCGTTCCGTCATCAACAAGCATGCCTTGCGCAACGCAATGATCCCGATCGTGACGTTGATAGCATTGTCGGTGCCTGGCATTGTCGGCGGCGCAGCCATCACAGAGACGATTTTCAACATTCCAGGGATGGGAAGCCTGATCATCCAGGCTGAAATCAAAGCCGACTATCCTACGGCCATGATTGGTCTTATGCTTTCCAGTGTGTTGGTCATCGTGTTTAACCTGGTGGCAGATATCGTGTACGCGTGGGTTGACCCGCGTATCAAGTACAGCTAGGGGGACATCATGACGGAAAAAGCTATCGAAGCCAAGAAGAAAGGCCAAAAGAAGTCCTCTGAGGACTACACCTACGTCGGCATGGTGTTTCACCGCCTGACCCGTCACAAGCTGGCCATGGCCGGTGTGTTCATGCTGATCTTCATCGTGTTGTTCGTGTTCGTTGGCCCCCTCATCTGGCGCCTCGATCCAAATGCTCAGATCGAGGGGCTGAATGGACTCTTCAATCCTGCTTCCCGTGCACACCCCATGGGTACCGACGACTATGGTCGTGACGTGCTTGCCCGTATGTTTTTTGGAGGGCGCATCTCTCTGTTCATCGGGTTCGCCTCGGCCATCACTTCCACGCTTCTGGGCGCAGTGGTCGGCCTCGTCGCAGGCTACTACGGCGGCTGGGCGGACAACATCCTCATGCGGTTCACGGATGCCATGCTCTCTATCCCGACGTTCCCGCTGCTGATAGCTCTGGCGAGCGTCTTTGGAAAGGGCGTGTGGCAGATCATCCTGGTCATCGTCGTGTTCGGCTGGATGGTCGACGCCCGCCTTGTCCGAGGTCTGGTGCTTTCCCTCAAGGAGCAGGAATATGTGGAGGCGGCTCGTGCAATCGGTGCCAGTGCCAACCGTATCATGTGGAGACATCTGTTTCCCAACACGCTGGCAGTCCTTATTGTTTCGACGACCATCGGTATCGGTGGAAACATCATCTACGAGGCATCCATCAGTTTCCTGGGATTCGGGGTTCAGGCTCCCTTCGCCAGTTGGGGGAACATGTTGCAGAACGCCCAGCAGTTTATCTGGAATTCGCCCCGACTGATCATCTACCCCGGTCTGGCTATCTTCATGACTGTTCTTGGATTCAACTTCTTCGGCGATGGACTTCGCGATGCCATCGACCCGAAATTGAAACTGTAAGGGGGGCTTCGTGGACAACCGAGAAGTACTTGTTGATATCAAGAATCTACGCACGTTCTTCTACACGGAGGATGGTGTTGTTCCGGCTGTGGATGGTATTGATCTGACTATTCACCGGGGAGAAGTTGTGGGCCTGGTGGGTGAGTCTGGTTGCGGAAAATCCGTTACTGCCCTCTCGATCATTCGTCTCATTCCCAATCCTCCTGGCAAGATCATCGGAGGTGAGATTTTCTTTCATGGGGAAGACCTTCTCAAAAAGAATGAAGAAGACATGCGCGTGATACGCGGGGACAAAATCTCCATGATTTTCCAGGAACCCATGACATCTCTCAATCCTGTCTACACGATTGGGGATCAGATCAGTGAAGCTATTACCCTGCATCAGAAGATCGATGCTGCTGAGGCGAAGAAGCGTACCATCGAGATGATTCGCCTCGTGGGAATCCCCGAGCCCGAGCGGCGCTTCAGCCAGTACCCTCATGAGATGAGCGGCGGCATGCGCCAGAGGGTCATGATAGCTATGGCACTGTCCTCGAACCCCGATCTCCTGATCTCTGATGAAGCCACGACGGCACTCGATGTCACGATCCAGGCACAGATCCTTGACCTGATGCGCGGACTCCAGAAGAAGCTGGGTATGGCCATCCTCATTATTACGCATAACCTTGCCGTCGTTGCCGAAATGGCAGAGACCATCGCCATCGCCTATGCCGGCAAGATTGTTGAGAACGCCTCTGCCAAGGAGATCTTCAAGTCTCCGCGGCATCCGTACACGTACGGTCTGCTGCAGTCCATCCCGAAATTCACGGAGAAGAAGACCAACGAACCGTTGCCCGCTATCGAGGGCATGGTCCCCTCCCCGTACCATATGCCCAAGGGCTGCCGTTTCAACCCGCGCTGCCCATTCGCTACGGAGAAGTGCAGAGAGGAAGAGCCGGAGATTCTTGAGCTTACCCCCGGTCACCTGGTACGCTGCTTCCATCCCATCGAGTCATAGGCAGAGAGGAGAAATGACTATGGCAACCAGACTCGTAGAAGTCCAGAAACTCAAGAAGTGGTTCCCTATCAAGGGAGGAGTCTTCTCTACGACCGTGGCTTCAGTCAAGGCTGTGGACGAGGTGAGTTTCTTCATCAATCAGGGCGAGACTCTGAGCTTGGTGGGAGAATCCGGATCGGGCAAGACGACCGCCGGGCGCACCTTACTGAAGCTGTTGCAGCCTACCAGCGGGAAGATCATCTACAAAGGGAAAGACATCACCAAACTTACTCCAAACCAGATGCGGCCTCTCCGTCGGAACATGCAGATCATGTTTCAGGACCCGTATGGTTCACTCAACCCACGGATGCCGGTGGGCGATATCATCCAGGAACCTCTGGATGTGCACGGCATTGGTACCCGCAAGGAGCGCAAACAGGCCGTGGCCACCATGATGGAGACTGTGGGCCTGCGTTCTGAATACGAAAAGCGCTATCCTCATGAGTTCTCCGGTGGTCAGCGTCAGCGTATCGGGGTTGCCCGCGCGCTTATTATCAATCCAGAACTGCTTGTCCTCGATGAGCCCATCTCGGCCCTGGATGTGTCGATTCAGTCGCAGATCATCAACTTGTTGCAGGAGCTGCAGCAAAGGCTGAACCTGACCTATCTTTTCATTGCTCACGACCTTGCCGTCGTGCGCCACATGTCTGACCGCGTTGCGGTCATGTACCTTGGCAAGATCGTCGAGACTGCAGAGAATGATGAACTGTTCGACCATCCGCTTCATCCGTACACGCAGGCTCTTCTGTCGGCAGTGCCGGTGCCAGATCCCGAGGTCAAGCGGGAGCGGATTATCCTTCAGGGAGATATCCCTTCACCGGTGAACCCCCCGTCCGGCTGCCACTTCCGCACGCGGTGTCCCTACGCGATGCCCATCTGCAAAGAGCAGGAGCCTCTTGTCATTGAGGTTGCTCCGGGGCACACAGTGGCTTGTCACCTGCTGACGAAGAAGTAAGGGCGACAGACGCACAGACGTGCTGGGCCGCCTGTCCCTGATTGTTGGGATGGACGGCCCAGTTGCGTTGAATAGGAGACGTTATGCGGATCAACGTACGCGTAATCCCGGGCAGCAGCAGATCAGACGTGGAAACAGGAGATCCCTGGCGTGTCCACGTGCATGCCAGACCTGCAGAAGGCAAGGCAAATGAGGAGCTCCTGCAGATTCTCAGTCGTCACTTTGGCGTAGCTCGCTCTGCGGTTCGCATCCTAAGTGGATACGCTTCGAGGAGCAAGACCGTGGAAGTCGATACGGAAGGCACTGCGATGGCTAAAGGAACACGATGAACAAACCGAGTGATCTTGTCCGCTGGGGGATCCTTGTTACTGTGATGATCCTTGTAGATCAGGGCACGAAATGGATGGCAAGGCGGTTCCTCGTTCAACATGCCGTCATGGCAGGCCCAGCGGGGCTTGTCCTGACGATGAACAAGGGAGTCGCATTCGGGCTCTTTGGAGGGTGGCAGTGGGTTGTACCGGTGAATGCAGTGCTGGGCATCGGCGTCTGCGTCGCAGCCGTCGCAGCATTGTATCGTGGAGATCGAGGACTGGCTCATGGTTTCCTTCTGGTTTTTGCCGGGTTCGCAGGCAATTTCATCGACCGTGTCGTGGCCGGGCAAGTAACCGATTTCTTGTGGGTGCGTGGCTGGTCCGTATTCAACGTGGCCGACTGTCTCGTGACTACTGGTGCAATACTGTGTGGCCTTGCACTTCTCTTTCCCAACCGCTGGGGCTTTCATGCATGAGCTGAGACTGGGACCGGTCGTCGTGCCGGTTCTGTATATCGATGACGATATCATTGCGGTGAACAAGCCGGCTGGACTGCCTGTTTTTACTGCACCGGGGAGGGCGGCTGGGACGCTGACCGAAGTGGCCTTGGCAAGTGGAGTTACGCTGTATAACGGAGAGGGTGTCGAGTTGCCGGGAGTCGTTCATCGGCTTGACAAGGACACGAGCGGTGCGATGATCCTGGCCCGTTCTCAGGCCGGGTGGAGCTGCTTCAAGCGACAGTTGAGCAACCACGACGCACAGAAGCAGTATCTTGCTCTGGTCTGGGGGACATTCGCGGAGAGGAGTGGCCGAATCGACGTGCCTATTGGAGCAACTCATTCCAGAGGGCTTCTTCTTCGGCAGGCCGATAGCTCAGGTCGACCTTCCATGACTGACTTCGAGGTCATCCAGCATTTTGGCAGTCAGGCATCTCTCCTTCGGATACGAATCGAAACAGGGAGGACGCATCAAATCCGCGTTCACTGCTCCTATATTGGACATCCGATACTCGGAGACTATACTTATGGATACAGGACACAGCGCAACGTCGTTATTGAGCGGCAGATGCTTCATGCATTTGCACTCTCGTTTGTTACGCCGAGTTCGGGAGTCCAGGTGCGGGTCATCGCGCCACTTCCTCAGGACTTCATCTCTGTACTTGGAGTGCTTGCGCGGTAAACATGGGCAACAAACCCGGAGTAATCGTCGCCAACAAACGGATCCAGCACAACTTCAAGACGTTCGAGCGCTTGGAGGCGGGCATAGAGCTGTGTGGTTGGGAAGTAAAGGCCGTGCGTTCGCGGACATTCGCTTTTGGAGACTCGTACTGCCGGTTCTACGGTCGTGAGCTTTACCTCGTACAGATGTCCGTAGGTCCCTACGCTTTTGCGCACACAACCGACGAGGAGCTCAAACGGCGCAGAAGACTCCTTCTCCACCGGCGCGAGCTTATCAGGATTGCATCTCTGATCAGTCAGCAGGGCCTCACGGTCGTACCAGCGTCGCTCTCTTTTTCGGAGGGCGGGTACATTAAGGTCGACTTGGCTGTCGGCAAATTTCTGGCAACGAAGGGGTCTCGTGAGACTTCTGAGAGACGACGAGTGGAGCGCGAGATAAGGAGGTACGTGCGTTGAGCAAGAAGATGATTGTTGTGTTCATCGTTCTCGCTCTTCTCCTCGGCGCCATTGCCGGAACGGTGCGGGGTGACACGGCAGCAGCCGTGACGATCCTGGACGAGGCGAACATCCGGTCTGGAGCCGGTACAACGTTCAGCGTGATTCGCGTCGGACACAAGGGAGAAAGATTTGAGGCTTCCGGCTCTTCTAAAGATGCTTCGGGGCGGACATGGTACAAGATACAGGTGGGCGCCTCGTTCGGATTCGTGGCAAGCTGGCTCGTGACCTACGTTCCGGCCACCACGTCGCCGGCCAGCCCAGCGGCCTCGAAATCGGTGCCTGCAACAGCGGAACCGACCGCATCTGTGCAGTCTTCTTCCACTCGGTACGCTATCGTCGTGGAAGATGACACTTCACTGCGAAGTGGTGCGGGGACGGCCTTCGCGCGCCTGACGACAATGAAGTCACGTACATCCTTGCGCATCCTGTCAGAGTCCAAAGACGCGGGTGGAAAGATCTGGTACAAGGTGGACTGTTCGTCCCTCAAGATCAAACAGACTAGCGGCTACGTCGCGTCGTGGGTCGTGAAAGTGGAGACAATTCCGGCTCCTTCATCTACTCCAGCGACGTTCACGGCGTCGTCCCTTCTAGGTCTCTGGAAGCCGAAGCTTCCGCTCCCGACGAAGACGGTGGACGCATCGAACCTTCGCAGTGGACCTTCAGTTGCGTACGACCGCCTTGGCGTCCTGCCTTCCGGGACGGGCGTTCTGATCACCGGCTACTCCATGAACGAACAGAAGGAGACTTGGTGCCGTGTGACTGCTGCGGAGAAAACGGGATGGATCTACGCCCCCCTGCTCGACTCCTGGGAGAAAATGCCAAGCAGTCTCGTTACTGCAACAGTAGGGAAGAGCCTTGCTTCTGTGGATTCATTAGCGCGATTGGAAACATCACCGTTCGTTGCAGAGACTGAAGGGTCGCCTGCTACCAAGGGTATGGCCATTGTCGGTGTCGCTACAGACGGCAAGCAGATGTTTCTTGAATTGTCCTCTGATGCTTCATCTGAAGATTGGCTAGCGATGTCTGACGGTACGGTAGTTGGTGGAACCGGCCCTGGAGGTGCCGTCTGCAGTCTGACCGGCATCGAGCTGGTATCCTCAAACGGCTGGACTGGCGTTACGATGCACATCGACGGAGACAAGAGTGGGCTGTCGGTTGTCCGGGGACACAATCCTGAACGTGTCGAGGTCTCATTGCCAAGGCTGGTACAGTCTGCTCAGGCTGGCATTGCGGGTGTGCCGACAAAGCAGGTGTCAGCGGTGAAGGTACAGGCGAGCTCGGCCGGTTTCGTTTCCAGTATTGTCGTCTACCTTGTCGAGTCCGACGTTGGCTTGAAGCAATCGACCGACACGTCGACGGTGCAGCTGGTAGTGAGTGCGCCCGGATCGGCCGTGCCGTCGAAGGCCGTGTTTCTTCGTGGCGAACTTCTGTCCGGTAGCGAAGAGACGTTTTTCGCGGAGGGGTCCACATTCGTGCCGCTCGTCGACGTGGCCAATGTCTATGGGATATTGCTGTCCTGGGACGCAGCCAACCAGCAGACGAGCTTGACACTTGGAGATCGGCAGTACGTACTGAAGGACGGGCTGCGCACTCTCAAGATTGCTCAGGGTAGCAACCACTGGAGTGAAGAGATGGTAGTTGCGCCAAGGATCCTGAGCGGCCTGCTCTATGTTCCTGTGGCGACTGTGGCACACGTGTTTGGACTTGAAGCAACGGGAGACGCTTTGAGGGTGTATCTTGACCCGATCATCTCGTCTATTGCCGTTACAGGCACTTCTGAGAGCACGACAGGGAGCATCACAATCACGTCTGCCTGTGACCTGAAGGTGACCAAGACTGCAGATGGTGATTACTGCGTCTTCCAGCTGGAAGGGGTTTCAGCAACCGCCATTGCTGGCACACAGGCGCTGTCGGCATGGGCTACTGTGTCGACGAAGCAGCGTCTGAACGATATCCCTCCCATCGTGGAGTTGCGCCTGCATGCCCCGGCTTCCACGGCCGACGTGCAGAGCCCCGGAACGGGTATCTACGTCATTGTGCTTTCCGAAGCCATCAAGGGGAAGATCGAAGGGAAGAAAGTCGTCCTTGATCCCGGCCACGGCTACATGTCATCGACAGGCTATTTGGACGTCGGGGCCATAGGCCCTTCCGGGACGAAGGAATCGTCAGTCAACCTGTTGATCGCACTCAAGGTAAAGGCACTGCTCGAAGCCGATGGCGCCCGTGTCATCATGACGCGGTCGGATGATACGTCAAAAGACAATCCTGACCTCACCAGGCGGGCGCAGATAGCCAACAGCTCCGGAGCGGATCTCTTCCTCTCGATTCACCAGAACGCCACGGATGCGGGACCATCAATTGGAGGCACCGAAGTTCACTACTGGTTTGATCGATCGAAGGTCTTTGCCTCGCTTGTCCAGAAGCATCTCGTTTCGGCCCTGAGATTAACAGATCGAGGGACGCAGAAGACTTCGCTGTATCTCGTGTCCCACATCGATACCATGCCGGCTGCCCTTGTGGAGTGTGCGTTTATCAGCAACAGTGAAGAGGAGCATCTTCTGCGCGAGGACTCATTCCAGCAGAAGATAGCAGGCGCGATCGCAGACGCCATTGTCGAGTACTTCGGCAAGTAGAGAGGCCCGGTGGAATCCTATGTAGGGGTGTTCGACTCAGGAGTCGGAGGACTGGCGGTTGTCCGGGAGCTGAAGAATCGATTGCCACGAGAGGCTATCATGTACATCGCCGATTCCCGCTTTTTTCCGTATGGAACGAAGCCAAGAGAGCAGGTAATCAGCAGAGCCACGGCCCTCGTCGAGTTCCTTGAGGCTCACGGAGCCCGGATGGTTGTCGTGGCTTGCAACACGGCGTCCAGCGCCGTTTTTCCAGATATCCAGCATCGCGTGGACGTCCCGGTTCTGGGGATGATTTCTGCTGGCGTCAAGAGCGCACAGCTGGCGACCCGCAACGGCAGAGTCGCAGTACTGTCGACCCCCGGGACGGCACGGAGCCACGGCTATCTCAGGGCCATGGGCCTGCTGGATCCGACGGTCGAGATGATAGAACTCCAGTCGCAGGAACTCGTGAATCTTGTGGAAGCTGGGAGCATCGAGGGTCAGGATGTGGCTGATTATGCCGCAGACGTTTTGAAGCCGGTGCAGGAGTTTGGAGCAGACACGCTTGTTCTGGGTTGCACCCACTTCCCCTTCCTCAATAGCCTCATGGAAGGCATCCTTGGACCGGCCGTCAAGATTGTCGACCCAAGCAAGGAACTGGCATACGAGGCAGGGCTGGTGCTCGAGAAGTGCCGGTTGACCACCGGGGCTGGACACCAGGACAGGTTCTTCACAACAGGCGACCCCGGCGACTTTCTCGACAAGGCCCGCCTCTTTCTTGGTGACTATGTCAGCGCAGTTGAGGTTGCAGACGTTTGAGGCTGCGACTTGTCACCGGTAACGCTTATAAACTACAGGAATTTAATAGTATTCTCAAAGATCTGGACTGCAGGCTTCCCTTGGAAGAGCTGGATGTGGAGAGCGTCGTCGAATGTGGCGCCACCTACTATCAAAACGCATATAGGAAGGCCCGGTCGGGACTTCTGAGTGTTCTGACCACGGGGCTCGATGACAGTGTTGTTCTCGCGGATGACTCTGGTCTTGAGCTACCCCTTTTTTGCAACATGCCTGGAGTCCATTCTGCGCGCTTTCGGTATGCGAGTCTCTCCGAAAGGGCTGCGCTCGCAGCGTTTCTCTCAGAGCACCGTGTGTCGTCAACGCCTGCGCGGTTCGTATGCTGGGTCGTCGCGTTCGTTTCCTGGTCACGCGAGTGCCTCGCGAGCTCAGGGGTTGTGACTGGGACCGTGACCCCAGAATCGCGTGGGTCTCAGGGTTTTGGATATGATCCACTATTTATCCCGGACGGTTACTCTCTCACCTTCGCTGAGATGGATGCCAGTCTCAAAGACCGCATCAGCCACCGTGCACAGGCCGTTCAGGCTCTGTGGTGTTCTCTTCAAGGGGTTCTATCGCGGAGACCTTGATTTCTGGCTGATTGCGTGTATTCTCTTCTTACCCGGGGTGTGGCGTAGTTTGGTAACGCGCATGGTTTGGGACCATGAGATCGGTGGTTCAAATCCACTCGCCCCGACCAGGGGCCCATAGCTCAGCTGGATAGAGCAACGGATTTCTAATCCGTCGGTCGCAGGTTCAAATCCTGCTGGGCTCGCCAAGTACGCCCCTCGCATGTGACTAAAGTGTTCGGGGGTGTGATATGGTGGGTATAGCTCAATTGGTTAGAGTACTGGACTGTGGATCCAGATGTTGGGAGTTCGAGTCTCCTTACCCACCCCATTTTTCGTGAGCACGGCCCTTGATGTCATGCGCTTTGTAGTACTGCGCTTATAGCTCAGGCGGATAGAGCGATGGATTCCTAATCCGTAGGCCGCAGGTTCGAGTCCTGCTAAGCGCACCAGGATCGTGAGGCTAGCGCCCATAGCTCAACTGGATAGAGCTGCGGACTTCGGATCCGCAGGTTGCGGGTTCGACTCCTGCTGGGCGCGCCAACTGTGTTGCAAGCCACGAGGACCGACGGCATGGCATGTAACGCGGATGTGGCGATGGGTTCGCTTGACACCCTCATGGAAAGTCATATAATCGTCACGTTCAAGTTGTGGGTCGTTAGCTCAATTGGTAGAGCATCTGACTCTTAATCAGGCGGTTACAGGTTCAAGTCCTGTACGACCCACCACCACTTGCCCAAAGATTCAGTTCCCTGCGATGTCAGTGGATATTCAGCGAGGGTGGCGGAACTGGCAGACGCGCTGGACTTAGGATCCAGTGGGTAATTCCATGCGGGTTCGACTCCCGCCCTTCGCACCAACTTGGAGGAGACCATGGAATACACCGCTACCAGCAAGACCGGCAATTCGACCACTCTCTCTGCAACATTCAGTGCCGACGAAGTCTCAGCAATGCGCCGCGAGGCGACGCTGGCAATGGCCGGCAAGCTCCGTATACCTGGGTTCCGTCCAGGCAAGGCTCCCCTTTCCATCGTCGCCAAGTACATCAGTGATGATGAGTTGAAGGACGACGTTCTTCAGAAGGCAGCCTCTCAAACGTATGTCGGGTTTCTCAAAGAACACAAGGAGACCGACGCTCTCATTTTCGAGCCCGAAATCGTGGGTTCAGTACTTGAAGACGACGCAGCCAAGGGGCTCAAGGTTGACGTACGTGTCTTCGAGATGCCCAAGGCAGACCATGATCTGTGGAGCGGCGTGGAGGTTGAAGATGTCCGGACTGACACGACCAAAGCCGTTGAAAATCGCATCAGGGCTCTTGTCGACGCTGTGACCGAGACGTCCCCGAAAAATAGCCCGGCCGCTCATGGCGATTCTGTCACGGTAACTGTCGCGACCGAGAAATCCAAGAATCCATACCACACGGAGTTCACAGTGGGTGAGGGCGAAGTGGGCAAGGCCTACGAGCCGTTTCTTGTCGGGATGGAAGTCGGAGCGTCGAAGCACTTCCGTGTGCAACTGCAGGACAGTGCTCTCGAGGGAGACATCACTCTCGACGCTATTGCAGAGAAGCACATTCCCGAAGTCAACGACGAGTTTGCCCGAACTGTCGGTGCGTTTGACTCTCTCGCAGAACTTCGGAAGACCCTTGAAGAAGACGAACAACGCAAAGCGGACGAGGCCAGGAAGGACATGATTTTCAGTCGTGCTATTCAGGCCGCTGCCGAGAGACTAGGTATCGATTTTCCTGGGTACGTTCGGCGTGATGCAACTCAGGAACGACTTGGCGAAATTAAGGATAGCCTTGCCCGCAATGGGCTTTCACTGAGTGAGTACCTGAAGTACAATAATATCAGCGCAGAACAGTTGACCAAGGATGTTGAAGCGGATGCCGTGAAGCTGCTTCAGCGCGACCTCCTGATGGAAGCGACCGAAAGAGCGTGCGGTATCGTAGCCGGAGACGCAGATATTGAGACCTATGCGAAGTTGCACAAGGAGGAACTTGTTAAGGCGAGTATCGACGCGACGATGGAGAGTGGGCGCAAGACGATCCGAAACATCATCGTGTGGGAGAATACGCGCAATCTTGTTGTCGACGCCGTCAAGTTGAAGGAGCTCTCGGAAGCTAAGCAGGAGGCACAATGAGCGTTATTCCATATGTTGTCGAACAGACGGTTCATGGTGAGCGCGGCTACGATATCTACTCCCGGCTGCTGAAGGATCGCATTGTGTTCCTTGGCGGAGAAATCGATACCCAGGTTTCAAACCTGGTCGTTGCCGAAATGCTCTATCTGACTGCCGAAAACGCCACCAAAGACATTTACCTCTATATCAACAGTGTTGGGGGCGAAGTCACTCCCGGCATGGCGATCTATGATACCATGCAGTACATCAACGCTCCTGTTTCCACAATCTGCCTGGGACAGGCAGCGAGCCTCGCCGCCGTTCTTCTGGCTGCCGGACGCAAGGGAAAGAGATTCGCGCTACCGAACTCGCGTATCATGATCCATCAACCCTGGGGCGGAGCACAGGGGCAGGCGACGGACATTGAGATTCAAGCCAAGGAGATTCTCCGGATCAAGGAGTCTGTAAGCAACATCCTCGCTTCACATACAGGAAAACCTCTCGACATCGTGCGAAGGGATACCGAGCGAGATTTCTTCATGTCTGCCGAAGAGGCAGTGGAGTATGGCATCGTAGATCAGGTCATCTCCAAGATCAGTGTTGCAGAGGAAGTCGGTCTTTCGGGGAAGAATGCCCAGTCACAATAGCGAAGAACCGTCCTGCTCGTTCTGCGGCAAGAAGTCGAGTGAGGTCGGACTGCTCATCAAGGGACTCGACGGATCATACATCTGTGATGATTGCATCGAGCGGGGTAACCAGCTCATGCAGCAGTCCCGGCACGAGAGTCATGCCATCGATTTCAAGTCGCTGCGCCCCAAGGAAATCTACGCGCGCCTGAACGAGTATGTCATTGGACAGAATGAGGTCAAGAAGGCACTTGCTGTTGGTGCGTACAATCACTACAAGCGCCTGAGAGCCAAGAAGGACTCCAAGGTGGAGATTGAGAAGTCCAATATTCTGCTTGCAGGGCCCACGGGGGTCGGCAAGACCTACCTGGCCAGGACTCTCGCCCGCATCCTTGATGTTCCGTTCACCATTGCTGATGCGACGACACTTACTGAGGCGGGCTATGTTGGTGAGGATGTGGAGAACATCCTCCTTGGGCTTTTGCAGGCTACGAATTTTGATATTGCCCGAGCCGAGTGCGGCATCGTCTATATCGACGAGATCGACAAGATCGGGCGGAAGTCCGAGAACCCCTCGATCACACGTGACGTCAGTGGTGAAGGAGTTCAGCAGGCACTGCTCAAGATCGTGGAAGGGACGATCGCTAACGTTCCTCCTCAGGGTGGACGCAAGCATCCTCTTCAGGAGTACATCAAATTCAACACTCGGGACGTCCTCTTCATTGCTGGTGGAACATTTGATGGACTCGACAGAATCAGGAGGCTCCGGTCAACCCCGAGGGAGGTTGGATTCGTTCACGAGCCCGCCGACCACGAAGGCAAGAAGCTGTTCAGCACCGACTTCGTCAAGTTCGGCATGCTGCCTGAGCTTGTTGGCAGATTCCCCTTGAAACTTGAGCTGGAAGAGCTCTCGGTGAGTGACCTGAGGCGGATTCTTGTCGAGCCGAAGAACTCGATCGTTCAGCAGTATCAGGAGCTCTTTGCCATGGATGGGGTCAACCTGGCATTCACCGAATCCGCGCTGGAACGCATAGCCGAAAAAGCGAAAGACATGGGCATGGGAGCCCGTGGTTTGAAGTCCATCGTCGACCAGCCCATGGTGGACCTGATGTTTGAACTGCCTTCCTTCAAGGGAATCACGGAGGTAGCTGTAGGAGACGAGTTTTTCTCTGATAGCCATGAGGTCGTTGCGACGAGGACCGACGGGACAACCGAGCGTATTCCCCTGCCGGAATCCGCCTGATAGGAGAAAACATTACTCATGAGTGAACGTGACTGGGAACTGTCTGAAGCGCCGCTGATTCCCCTGAAGAATGTCGTGGTTTTTCCATACCATGTCCTCCCCCTCTTTGTGGGCAGACCGAAGTCGTTGAAGAGCATCGAGTCTGCGCTGGCTGCCAATCGCAAGATTGTGCTTGTGTGCCAGAAGGACGAGTCGAACGAGGAGCCTGGACTTGCCGATCTCTATGACATCGGCGTCGGTGCCGAGATACTGCAACTCCTCAAGCTGCCCGACGGGAGCGATCGTGTCCTTGTCGAGGGTGTTCGGAGAGTTCGCCTTACGAACGTGCGCACAGACAGCGAAATGCTTGTGGCCAGCATCGAACCACTACCCATAGATGAGAAAACGTCAACGGAGCGTCAGGCCCTCATGCGCGTTGTTCTGGATCAGTTCTCCCAGTATGTTGAGTTGTCTAAGAAACTGCCGTCGGAGTCGGTGAACAACGTCTCAGGCGTCACGGAGCCGGACAGGTTCGCAGACCTTATTGCAAGCAGCCTTCTACTCGGAACCGAAGACCGGCAGGCACTGCTTGCTACCCTGGATGCAGAGGAACGACTTCACCGCACCGCTGAGCTTCTCGCCAAGGAGATCTACGTGCTGGAGCTCGCGCGGAAGATCGAGAGCGACGTGAAGGCCAAGATCGACCAGTCCCAGCGTGAATACTACCTCCGCGAGCAGGTCAGAGCAATCGAGAAGGAGCTCGGTGAAGAGGGTGAAGAGGCTGGCGAGGTCGGTGAGTATCGGCAGAAGATCGAGAAGATCCATATGCCTGTCTACGTTCGCGACAAGATCGAAGAGGAACTGGCCAGACTTGCGAAGACGCCTGCCATGAGTCCAGAAAGCTCGGTCATCAGAACATATCTGGACTGGCTTGTCGGCCTTCCGTGGGACATCAGGACTGCCGATAAGATTGATCTGAAGCGTGCGCGCAAGGTCCTGGACAAAGACCACTATGGGCTTGAAGAGATCAAGGACCGGATACTTGAGTACCTAGCAGTGCGCAAACTTTCGGACAAGGCCAAGGGTCCAATTCTCTGTTTTGTCGGTCCGCCTGGTGTTGGTAAGACATCACTGGGCAAGTCCATTGCGGAGACGCTCGACAGGAAATTCGTCCATGTCTCCCTCGGTGGTATTCGGGACGAGGCGGAGGTGCGTGGACACCGCAGAACCTACGTTGGAGCTATGCCGGGGCGTATCATCCAGGGGATCAAACAGGCGGGCACCAAGAATCCCGTGTTTCTCCTGGACGAGATCGACAAAGTTGGGGCGGACTTCCGGGGCGACCCGACAGCTGCCCTGCTCGAAGCGCTCGATCCAGAACAGAATACGCAGTTCAGTGACCACTATGTCGAGATCCCGTTTGACCTTTCTGAAGTCCTTTTCCTGACGACGGCGAATGTGTCAGAGACAATTCCATCTGCCCTCCTCGACCGCATGGAGGTCATTCCCCTGCCTGGATATACGGACGAGGAGAAACAGCAGATAGCCCGGCATTTCCTCCTCCCCAAGGCAATGCAGCAGCATGGACTCAAGCAGGAAGACCTTGTGATCGATGACGGCGCTGTGCTGGCAATTATCCAACGATACACGCGGGAAGCCGGGGTACGAGGCCTCGAACGATCGCTTGTCAGGATATGTCGCAAGGTAGCCAGAGCGCAGGTCGAGGAGAAGAAAGCGTTTGCAGGCGTTACTGTTCACGCGGATAACCTTGTGACCTACCTGGACTTGGCTCCGTATTCTTACACGAATCTTATTAAGGAAGCGCGTGTCGGAGTCGCGTGCGGTCTTGTCGTTACCCCGTATGGTGGTGACACAATCTATGTCGAGTCCACGCGCATGGACGGCAAAGGCAATCTTCAACTCACGGGTCAGCTTGGCGACGTGATGAAGGAATCAGCCCAGGCTGCGCTCAGCTATATCCGCACACACGCCGTCGACATTGGGCTGGACCCGCATTTCATTGAGAAGACGGATATACACGTGCATGTTCCGGAAGGCGCAGTCCCGAAGGAAGGGCCATCTGCCGGAGTCACCATGGCAACAGCCATGGTTTCGGCTCTCACGGGTCGGAAAGTGCGTTCAGACATGGCGATGACTGGTGAGATTACCCTTCGTGGGCAGGTCCTGCCTGTTGGCGGCATCAAGGCAAAGGTGCTCGGCGCATACCGCGCGGGGATCAGGAAACTGATCCTTCCTGAGGAAAACCGTCGCGACACGAGCAAGATATCGCCGGATATCAGCAAGAAGCTCGAGTTTACCTTTGTGGGTGATATTGCACAGGTGTTTGAGAAGGTTCTCCTGCCGGTCAGTACAGTAAGCGGCACCAAGCGTCAGCGCTAGTAGGAGGCACGATGGATCGCCAAGAGGTCGGTACAGTTCTTCGGGATAAGCGAACGTCGCTCGAGTTGTCGCTTGAGGATGTTGCCCGCACAACTCTGCTGCGCAAGTCCATACTTGAATCGCTGGAAGCGGGCGGTCCGCCGGAGCCGGATGGGTTCTTCAAATCATACGCTCGTCGCTACGCCAAGTATCTTGGGCTGAATAGCGACGAAGTTGTTGCCGCGTTTGCGGGTTCGTCTGCTACCGTTGCTGTGGATTCTGGCGCGGCGGCTGCGCAGCCTTCGAAACTTGGTCGATCTGTGACAACCGTTTCAGCCCACAAGAAGAAACGGAGCCTTGTTTCCACTGCTCTGATCGTCGTCGTAGCTCTCGCGGTTGCCGTCGTGCTGCTATCGAGGCAGTGGCCGGGGACGCCTGTCGTTCCAGGAGGGCAGACCGGGCCGTCGAGTACGCCATCCGTGCCTTTGGAAACAGTGTCCCCCTCCGTGCCCGTAACGCCTTCCATACCGGATACCACGCCGGTCTTGCCGACCCAGGGGACGATAACACTCAGATTTACCTCTACTACTCAACGCGCATGGCTGGAGATCACAGCGGACGGGAGCGTCGTCTTTTCCGGAATCCTGCTTCCAGGAGACAGTACACAGGCTACGGGGAACCATGTTGTCGTCGACTTCGGCAACGCCATGTATACGCGGGTGACGGCAAATGGTGTTGACCAAGGGATCGCTTCCCACGACAAGACGGTGATGACCCTCGAGTATGGTTCTCCAGTGCATACACCGTAGGCCACGAGTTTGCATGGTCAGCCTCGGGTGCGCAAAGAACCTGGCTGACAGCGAGACAATACTTGGGCAGATCGTTGCAGCAGCACCAACCGCTCTGGTGTGTGCCGAACCTCAGGACGCCGATGTTGTTGTCATCAACACGTGTGGCTTCCTGGAAGCGGCTCGTGATGAGGCCGACGAGACACTCGATGCTGTCGAGCTTCTTCAGGCCGAAGGGCACGTTGTACGAATTGTAGCGGTGGGCTGCTATCCACAGCTGTGGAAGGAGCAAGTCCAGAAGCGTCATCCAGGGTTGGCTACGGTCATGGGAGTGGACGCGATGTACCAGAGAGCGTTCTGGGAGGGCCTCCTGCAACAGGGGCCACCTCCGATGGTCGAGCAACCTGTCGATCTGGAAACCATGCGGGGTTTCGAGGCACCACGCCTTCTGAGCGGGAGCGGCTCCTATGCCTACCTGAGGATAGCAGACGGGTGTTCGCAGCGGTGTACGTACTGCACCATACCGCGGATCAAGGGGCCGCTCATCAGTCGCTCCGCCGACGTGATTCTCCGTGAGGCGGAACAGCTCGTGCGGACCGGCGCAACCGAACTCATTCTTGTTTCGCAGAACACGAGTGCCTATGGCATGGATCTGACGCCCAAACATCGTCCACAGCTTGCAACTCTCCTTCGGGAGCTCGATCAACTGCGGGGCGTCAGAATTGTGCGGGTGTTGTATCTCTACCCCACACTGGTGACTCAGGAACTCCTTGAGGTGATTGGCAGTTCGCGCCACATTGCCCACTACGTCGACATTCCCTTGCAGCATACGGATCCAACTGTTCTGAAGGCCATGGGACGCCCCTGGGCGGTCGGGTCGGCAGCCCGCGTCGTGGGTCGCGTTCGGCGGATCATGCCGGATGCCGGAATCCGGAGCACCTTTATCGTCGGGTTCCCCGGAGAAACCGAAGAGCAGTTCAGACAACTGCTCGCGGATCTCCGTATGCTTCGGCTGGATCATGTATCGGCATTTGCCTACTCGAGGGAAGCCTTGGCGGTATCCTCGCGGTTCTCAAACCAGGTGCATGGATCGACGAAGGCCCGCCGGCTGCGTGAGTTCATGGAGGTCCAACAGGAGGTTTCCTGTTCCATCAATAAAGCACGATACCTGGGCAAGAACGTCGAGGTCATCGTCGACGGGACGACCCAATCAGGAGTCTATGGCAGAACTCTGCTTGATGCGCCCGACGTCGACAACACCGTCGTGGTACAAACTGACCACAAGACGAAACCTGTACCGGGCGACATCTGCAGGGCAAGGATCACGACGGTGGGCCCGTACGACCTTGACGGCATCCTCCTGTGAGAGCGTTTGTCGCTATCCCTCTGCCAGGCGGCTTCGCTGACTGGCTGCGAACCTGCAGGGCCACCTTCGCTTTAGCGGTTCCAAGCATCAGACTAGTTCCAGCTGCCTCGTGCCACATCACGCTACGGTTCCTCGGAGAGCTCCCGGGCGAGCAAGTGGGTGACGCAGCAGCGCGCCTGTCACTGTCGCTTTCGGGGGTGTCAGGGACCAGTGTTGTGTTGGACAGGTTCGGGGTATTTCGCCGGGACGGGCATCCTGCTGTTCTGTGGGCCGGGCCAAGCGTCACCTCCCAGGCTCTCACCGGTCTGGCAGCAACAATCGATTGCTCCTTGTCTGGGCTGGGTTCCAACGGTCGGGTGGAGCGTTTCGCGCCGCATGTCACGCTGGGTCGCTTCGCACCCGGTACGCGTGATGACGAAGCTGCAGCCATCCAGGCAGGGCCTGCAGAACCATTTGTCGTTCCCGTTACGGACATTGTTCTCTACGAGAGCATCATGGGACAGGGTCACCCGGTGTACATTGCCCGCGCGTCGGTGCGGCTTGCGCCATCGTATTGCATCATGTAAGATACTACGATCCGCGTCAAGAGGTCAAACATAGATTGGAGTCATGTTCAAGAAGCCGGTACGCCGATTTAGTGACGTAGAGATGATGAGCGATGAGAAGAAGTTTCCTCATGCAAGCGACCAAGGCAACTTT
>CAIQIK010000015.1 GCA_903871855.1 uncultured Caldisericota bacterium | reverse complement strand
TCGCACAAGCTGTACATGAGCGACGACATCCAGGTCGTGTCCCGCTCACCCATGGACCTCGTCACCAACATCCAGAAGATCGACGACCTTACCTGCCGCATCACCTGGAAGAACTGGGACGCTTACATCCCTGTTGGATGGTCCATCTATCCGCAGCACATTCTGGGACCCCAGTTCGACAAGGACCCCAAGAGTATCAACGCGTCGGACTACAACAGCAACCCCATCCACGCCGGTCCATATGTGCTGGAGTCACGCGTCGTCGGCCAATCCATGACTTTCGTCGCCAATCCCTTCTACTGGCAGCCGGGCAAGCCACTTATTCCAAAGGTCGTCGTCAGGATAGTGGACGATACGGACACTCTTCTTGCCCTCATGGCGTCTGGCGGGATCGACGTCTCCTCCGAGTCGCTGACCCTGGACCTCGCTCAGCAGTTTGAACAGACAAACGGAACATCATTCAACGTCTACTACAACAAGGGAACGAGCGCAGGCATCATGCAGTGGAACCTGACCTCCACCTGGTTCAAGGACAAGCGTGTCCGCCAGGCGTTCTACTATGGCATCGACCGCAAGATGATCACCCAGAAAGCCATGGTCGGGATTGACCCCGTTCTGTCTCCGCTGTTCTCTGGTTCTGCTTACTTCAAGCCGGTCCTGGCCAAGTACACGTACGATCCGGACCAGGCCAACCGTCTTCTTGATGCCGCTGGCTGGACGTGGAACGCCGCGCATACCGAGCGCGTCCTTCCTGACGGAAGCAGAGCCGACCTGAAGATCCCGTTCTCGGCGGGCGCCACCTTCCGTATCAGGGAAGTCACGCTCATTCAGCCAATGCTCGCCAAGCTCGGCATTACCGTCGAACCTAACCCCATGGACTTCAACACCTTACTGGACTCCGAAACCAACGGAACGTTTACTGTCAGTCTGCACGGCTTGGCCCTCAGCAACTACGACGTGTATGGATCAGTGCTTGCCTTCCGGAGCGATCAGATCCCCACCGCGGCCAACGGTATGTGGGGCCAGAACGTCACCCGCTACAGCAGTGCTGAGATGGACACATGGATCGACGCAGCACGGACCGCCACGACGGCGTCAGCCGTCATGGCTGCCTACAGTCATATCCAGGACATCTTCGCTGAGGACCTCCCGACCTTCTATCTCGAGCAGCGCGTCTACCCCGACGAAGTCCGCAAGGGCCTCCTTGGTTACGACCACTTCTGCTCTTCAACCGTCTGCTGCAACTGGAACGTCCAAGACTGGTCATGGAGCGGGCGCGCTCTGACCGTGAACGCCATCGGCTCGGGCACCGTCTCCAAGTCTCCTGACCAGTCCTCGTGTGACTCCGGAACTCTTGTCACCCTCACCGCTACTCCTGCTGCCGGCTATGCCTTCACCGGCTGGTCCGGTGACCTCACTGGCTCCACGAACCCCACTACGATCACCATGGATGCCGACAAGACCGTGACGGCGACCTTCACTGCAATCCCGACGTACACCCTGGCGCCCTCTGCCGGGACCGGGGGCACCATCACCCCAAACACCATGCAGACCGTCCTCCAGGGTGGGAGCACAACCTTCACTATTGTTCCGGGCGCAGGCTACCACATCGCCGATGTCTCGGTCGATGGAGTATCACACGGGACCATCTCCTCCTACACCTTCACCAACGTGACCTCAAACCATACCATCAGCGCAAGATTCGAACAGGAGAAGAAGCAGACGGTCATTGTCCTCCAGATAGGGAATTCCATGTTCACCGTCAACGGTGGTTCAAGCGCACTTGATTCTCCTCCCGTCATCAAGAATGGAAGGACCCTTGTCCCGATCCGTGTCATCATCGAAGCTCTCGGAGGTTCGGCCGGCTGGGACGGAACCGCCAGGAAGGCAACCGTGACCCTTGGCAGCACGACCATCGAGCTCTGGATCGGCAGGAGTGCTGCGACCGTGAATGGTGTCACCACCCCTATCGATGCGACGAACGCCAAGGTGGTCCCCGAGATCATCAGTGGCAGAACCATGCTTCCGTTACGATTTGTGACTGAGAGTCTTGGCGCAACGCTTGGCTGGGACCAGAATACGCAAACGATCACGATCACCTACCAGCCGGGAAGGTAGCTGTGAAGACAAAGGAGAGACAACTGCTCATGTGTTGGACTGCACGGGGGTGGGTTTGGACGCCTCGTGCAGTCCGTACAGTCTATCATAGGCGCTGAAGTGTGTCGATGTACTTGCCCTCGACTACATCATCGTGGCCTGCAGTCGGGGGCCACTTCACTTGTGCCAAGGCAGGGATGGTGTGGCTGCGGATGGAGATGCGATTGCGTGATGAAGACCACGTGGTAGACTTGTAATGGGAACGCCGTACGGTGGGAAACCTTGGGGGGACTGATGAAGCATAAACTGACCAACCTTGTATCTCTTCTGGTATCAGTCGCAATGCTGACAGTTATGGTTGCCCCTAACTGTCTTGCCCAGGAACCCGCGAATGTCGTCCAGTTCACGGCTGGCAAGACCACCGTCACCTCCCAAGGGGCAACGATCTTGACGATGCCGATCCCGGCGGTGTTCGACGCAGGCTCAAAGCAGTTGTTGCTTCCGGTCGCATCCATTGCCAAGCTCCTGAAATGGACTTTCATCTGGGATACCAAGGCGGGATCGTGCACGCTCACCTCTGGCAAGCACAAAATCGTGGTGAAGGTCGGCAGCAAGACGGCCACCGTGGACGCCAGAGCCGTGACCATGAGTACGGCGATACTGAACGTTCTTGGGACTGCGGTTGGTCCGGTAGACCTTCTCCGGCTTATGGGCGCGTCTGTGCAGGTGGCGACGGATGGCCGCTCCTGCACTGCGACCCTTCCTGGTGTTGCAGGGACTGGTATTCCAGTGGCTTCAGGGAGCGCAGACTCGGGTGCTGTCACACGTATGTCGCGCAGCGCGACGTACGCAGGAAAGAAGTACTCATTTGAGATCGTGCGCGTCGACCTGCAGGGCAAGGGTATCCGTGTTGTTCCGGTGGCATCTCTGGGAGGGATGAACTCCGGAGCTCCGTATACGACGTTTGCCCTCGACCATCCCCTTGCCATGATCAACGCGTTGCCATTCGATACGACAACGCATGTCATGACTGGATCATTGGGCGGCGGGGGAGTCTTTCCACAGGTGAAAAGCGGGTTTACGGAGACGATCGGGATTGATGAGCACGGGATCCCGTTCTACGCAGAGGGACAGCTGGAGGTTCGGGCGGACGTGACAGCAGCGGGCCAGACTACGTCGATCACCACATATTCCGTGAACAGCACGAGCTGGGGTGGCTTCACGGTCTATACGAACTGGTATCCAGAAGCTCTCTGGGTCGACGGCAATGAGCAGTTGATCGTGGTGGATCAGGGACGTATCGTAGAGCGCGTCAGTGGAGCGACCTTTCAACCGAGGCTCATGCAGCCGGGGCAGTATGCAATCCACGGGTACCAGGCCGCAGTCAATCACTGGACAACCGACACGATCACTCCTCTCCGGAATGCTGAAACGGCTCACGTGCACATCTTCCTCGGCGAACGGGACCTGGCAACGGGGTTCTTCATCCAGTCGGCGCCCGTTGTCCTGCGCGCTGGTCAGCCCGTCATGGGAGCCGACGGATATCCCGACAGTTTCCGCATGACCAAGACAGGGGCACGGTCGTTTCTCGGCATTGGCGGTGGTCGCTACTTGTACTTCATTGCGAGTCCTACCCCCATGAGCCTCAGGACCGACAATGTTGGTGGTGCGTTGGCTCAACTCAAGCTCTTCTCTGATGTTATCTCCCTGGATGGCGGCGGTTCGACCACCTTGTACTACAAGGGCACGTACATCTACACACCAGGGCGGCAGTTGGTCACTTGCCTCGTGGTGCCAAAGTAGCAGGGTTCCAGGACAAGTTCAGCTTAGCCCGAGTGAGGATGGTGTAACTTGTGGAGCCGGAGCCAATCGAGAAGCAAAGGAGACAACCTCTCGTCATCAAGAATCGTGGCTGCTATGTCCCCGTTTCTGGTGAGTTCACGACCTGATTGTCCACATCCCTTCTTACGTGAGTTGGCATGTAGCGATGCCAGGCTTGGCGACATCCAGGCAGGCGGGAGTCCATTCGCATTCGCTGGAGTGGGTTCCCGCCTCCGCGGGAACGACAGTTCTACTGTTTCGATTGGTGGCACGACGTTATCAGACTCTCGATTCTCATGCGGACATGGGGAGGCAATTTGCGGGTAAGCGCCAGCTCAAGAATCGCCACATCTGCAACCCCGCTTGTCAGCAAATGATCCTCGATGAGCTTCACCTTGGCCTCCCTGCCCGGTATCAGCTGGTAGAGTACATACCAGTCTTCCAGAGACATGAACGGGATCGTTACGCCGCCTACGTTCCTTGTCATCGTGATAGACCTGTCATCGAACGGAACGGCGTAGGTACCCTCACTGTGGTTGATGGCGAGGCCAGCCATGACGTCGATATCTATCCCGTCTACCACATACTCGAGGAAATGGCTTGTCGAGTAGAGGTCTCGGGGTGCACCCGGTTTCTCGAAACCCAGCCTGCTGAGGGTGGTGGCAACCGTTTCCACGTCGTATTCGCTTGTCAGAATGTCAATATCATGTGGCTCATCAACGAGGCCGCAGTAGTACAGGAGTACAGACCCACCAATGCCCCAGTGAGCATTTGCCTGGTTCAGTGCGCATGCGATGACAGCCAGCGTGTTGAAGAGCATCCAGCCTCCCATACGGTTATAACGCTTGCCTGCGACAACCGTATGGTTCAGTATAGTGACTTTGCAAAGCCGCCGGCAGTGAATGGGTTCCCGCCTTCGCGGAGAAGCACCCCTCGTATTGGACTAACATACTCGGGGGAACGACAGAAAAGGGGCAGCGATTTGTCACTCCCCCGAGCCCTTTTGTCCCATGCGAGGGACGCTTCTGAGGGGTGCTTCCCACGAGCCCAAGGATGTTTCTGTATCCGAGGGTGTTCTGCATGTTGGTGTAATGGGAGTGGCGCTTTGCCGCGCAGGCGGGAGTCCATTCGCATTCGCGGGGACGACGCACAGAACAACAAATGTGGTGAGGTCTGCAAAAAAGAAACGGTGGGACACGGGGAATACTAACCCCCGTGTCCCACCTCAGTCTCCTGCGAGGAGAACCTGCTACTTCTGGGTGATAGTCACCGAACCCACGCCGACTTTCAGGTCGATGGTCAATGTGACGGCTGTGGTGCCCCACGCGGCATTGCGATAGGTACTGCCGTCCTTGGTGAAGCCGCCTGCGTCGATGGAACCGAGACCTCGCTGCGCGTTGACGGTGACGCCCACGTTTGCGGGGACGATCAGCTTGATACTGCCGACTCCACCATTGACCTGCACGTCTGCGCTGTTCTTCCAGTCGCCCGTCAGGTCAAGGTTGACCTCGCCCACTCCCGCCTTGACATCCAGACTGGTCATGGCATTTGGGGAGGCCTTGATCGTCGTGCTGGACGCTCCTGTGTCAACAGTGAGCGTGCGTACCATCGTGCCACTCAGGTCCATGTCGATGTCACCGGCACCGTTCTTGACGCTCAGGTCGATGGGTGTCGCACTACTCAGGCGGATGTCCCAATCGTTGCGGTAACTGCCACTGAAGGTTTGGTACGTGCCGCTGGGCTGCCGCACCAGAAGCCGGCCCTCGTCACCCGTGACGACGTAGTCTACGATTGGCTTCCAGGCCGTGACATCGTAGGTGAACGTCGCGTCCATCAGGTTAGATGCTCCGCCGCTCAGCGTCACTCGGCCGGCGCCCATCTGGAGTTCGGCCAGTGCTGTGCGCGCACCCTGCAGGTCGATGGCTTTGGTGTCGGTCATAACGTCGCCGGCAGTCGGCTTGTTCGACGCCCCAGGTTTCCACCAGGCATTGCCGGTCAAGGCGCCTGTTGCATACAACGCTCCGACGATCAGGAGCACAACCAACAGGAAAATGGCAAGTCCTCTCATATATTACCTCCCACGGGAAAGCGGAACGACCGCTTGCGGCAGGCGGGCCTCTGTTCACACCCCTGTCCTGCTCTCACCTTGCGTACGGTCGGCGTGGCATATAGGTTACACCATCGGCAACACCGGGGCAACAGCTCTTCGACATCCGAAGGAGGGCGCATCGCCTCCCTCGCTTTTCTATGGCCGGGCCAGTCCCTGGACGGTACGCACCTCGGGCGTCCCCACGACAGCGGCCATGTCGCCGCTGATCTCGAGCCCGGCATGGCGGCCCTTGCCCTCGAACACGACGGTACCCTCGCGCTTGCTATGGTCGATGAAGCGGACCTGTACGACAGCGCTCAGCTCTTCGACGAGCATCTTGGTCATTGCCCCGCCCCGGGGCGCAAAAACTCTCCCCATGCCGCTGCGTCCGCCGCTCCACACCTCGAGCGAGTGCCGCCCGTTAGTCACCGTGAATTCGGCATGTTCGTCGTCTTTCTTCAGGGCGGTCATGCGAGCTCCATTCCATGTGGTCCACCGGTACAGAACGCCCTGGTACAGGAACGCAACGATGATTCCCCGCAGGAGCCGGCCTGCAAGCGGGATGTCAGCAATGGACGCGGTCAGGCACACCCCATCTTCGTCGAAATGGTTGCACTGCGTCCATACCCAGGCGCGAGGGAAACCGCTGCCCCAATCGTCTTCGATGTAGCCTTTGCCACCGCTGAAGGTAATTTCGTCGCCCTCGAGGTTCAGTGATCCGGTGATACGTGGATCCACACCAAGGATGCCGTGATACCCCTCGAGAAATGGCAGGAAGGCAAAAGGTCCCATGGCCCCCGGCGCCCACGGACGGATGGGCCACCCTTGCGATCGTGAGAATTGCAGGTCGCCCTTTAGCTGCAGGTCCGGCTCGTCGATGTCGATATGCACATCTGTGAGGCTGAAGCGGCTGTGCCCGCACACGATGTCGAATTTCTCGCGCGACGACCAGAACTCCGAGGCTGGATATCGATGCATGGTCGTTCGCCCCGTGACACCATCCAGAAACTGGATGAAACAGTATTGTTTGGCGGGGTCACGATCCATCCAGATGCCGGGGATGAGAGCCCAGACGTGCTGTTCGGAGGGGTCCACCATCTTGAAATACCATCCGTCAAACCCGCTGGGGCGACGCCCTCGGCCATGCAACGTCTCAGGATGCCAGACCATGCCCAGTGGCGTCATACGAACGAATCTGCCCGGACGCGGAACACCTGGCCTGCGTGCACGAACGCCCTGCCCGTGCTGTTCTCTTTCATGGCATCAGTATGGCAAATGGGGCTGCTTCATACAAGGGTGTATCATGGAGCTGGCATGTCGTTGTCAATTTGTGGCATTGACTTTGTGACATAATTTCACAAACTGGTAACGAGCTTATTCAATGAAATCTCGGTATGTGAATGATGTCCCCGAGATTGTGAAACGAAGGACACAAGAAAACAGGAGGAACACGTGAGAGTTATCATTGTTGGTGGAAACGCCGGGGGAGCTTCGGCTGCAGCGCGCCTGCGCCGCCTCGACGAAAAGGCGGAGATCGTCGTCTACGAGAAGGGAGAGTATATCAGCTTCGCCAACTGCGGGCTTCCCTATCACATAGGCGGCGTCATTGCGGATCGCGACCAGTTGCTTGTTCAGACGCCGGTGTCGATGAAGGAACGGTTCAATATCGACTTCCTGACAGAACATGAGGTGGCCAGCATCGACCGGAAGGCACATACGGTCACTGTGAAGGATGTCACCACCGGCACCGAGACGACCGACCGGTATGACAAGCTGGTCCTGTCTCCCGGCGGTTCTCCCCTGCGCCCACCCATCCCTGGTATCGACAGCGAGGGTATCTACTCGCTCTGGACCATCCCCGACATGGACCGCATCATCCAGGCCGTCCATGCCGGCGCCAGGAAGGCCGTCGTCGTCGGAGGGGGCTTCATCGGCGTCGAAGTCGCAGAGAACCTGAGGGAGCAGAAGGTCGACGTCGCACTGGTCGAGATGCTGCCACAGGTCTTAAGCTTCCTCGACCCCGACATCGCTGCCTACGCCCATCAGGAACTACAGACTCATGGCGTCGACCTGCACCTGGGTGATGGCGTCAAATCGTTTGCAAAGAACGCGGACGACACACTGACGGTAACGCTGGCCAGTGGCACACCTCTTGCAGCAGACATGGTCATCCTCGCCATCGGCGTACGCCCAAACACGCAGATCGCTGAATACGCTGGGCTTACGATCGGCTCCTCCCACGGCATTCTTGTGGACGAGCACCTGCGCACCAGTGACCCCGACATCTACGCCATCGGCGATGTCATCGAGGTCGAGCACTTCGTGACCAGAAGCAAGATGCTCATCCCGCTGGCGGGACCCGCCAACCGACAGGCACGCATCGCTGCCAACAACATCGTTGGACATGATGACGTCTATGGGGGCACACAGGGGACATCCATCGTCAAGGTGTTCGACCTGGCAGCGGGTGCTACCGGGGCCAATGCAGCCCTTCTGGCCAAAGCCGGTATTCCCTTCCGGTCTATCACCATCCATCCGGGTTCGCACGCCGGATACTACCCAGGCAGCACACCAGTCCATATCAAACTGCTCTACAGCCCCGAGGGCAAGCTGCTCGGTGCTCAGGCTGCCGGCTATGACGGCGTGGACAAGCGTATCGACGTCCTCGCGACCGCTATCCGCCTCGGAGCGACTGTTGATGACCTAACTGACCTCGAACTCGCCTACGCGCCGCCCTATGGCAGTGCCAAGGATCCGGTCAACATGGCGGGCTTTGTGGCACAGAACGACCTCGAGAATCTGGCGCCCGTCGTCACTCCCGACCATCTGGCCAACGAGCTCGCGGAAGGTGCAATTCTCCTGGACGTCCGCCAGCCCGAGGAGACCGACTGCGGCATCATACCCGGCGCGCTGACCATCCCTCTTCCCGAACTGCGTGACCGGATCGGCGAGTTACCTAAGGGGAAGAAAATCATTCTCACCTACTGCAAGGCAGGCCTGCGTGGGTACATAGCGCAACGCATCCTGGCCCAGAACGGGTTCCAGGTCGCCAACCTGACCGGAGGCTATACAAGCTGGGAGGCTTCTGTGATGCACGGTATCGAGGAACATGGGGCGCGGCCCGAACGCCAAGCGGACGATCAGCAGACCTGCACGAGCGGGCCGTGCACCACCAGGGGAGAACCTCTGGCACCACGCACTGCGACCTCGACGAAAACCGTCGAGGTCGACGCATGTGGACTTCAGTGCCCGGGACCGCTGCTCAAGCTGAAAGAAGCACTGGCGCGAACAGGCCCCGGTGACATGATCAAGGTTACGGCTTCGGACCCTGGATTCTATCCTGACGTCGCGGCATTCGCCCAGGCCCAGGGTCTGGAACTACTGGATCGCCAGCGCGGGAAGCTGGTCACGGCCACGTTGCGGAAGCCCCTTCAGGCGGCGGCCACAGCGGGAGTCACTGTCGTCCCGGGCAAGGCGGATGACCACGCGACCATCATCGTGTTCAGCAACGACCTGGACAAGGTCCTCGCGGCGTTCATTATCGCGAACGGCGCTCAGGCTATGGGCAAGAAAGTCAGCATGTTCTTCACGTTCTGGGGCCTGAACGTCCTGCGGAAAGACGAGAACGTGCGCATCAAGAAGACGTTCATCGAACGGATGTTTGGCATGATGATGCCGCGCGGCGCCACACATCTCATTCTGGGCAAGATGCACATGATGGGCATAGGCTCCGGAATGATCCTGGGTCTTATGAAGAAATATAACGTGATGCCTGTTGAGGCGATGATGAGGTCTGTCATCGATGGCGGCGGCAAGCTTATCGCGTGCACCATGTCGATGAATCTCATGGGGATCCACCGCGAAGAGCTCATCGACGGCATCGAAGAGGGCGGCGTGGCTACCATGCTGGGCGACGCAGACCAGGGACACATCAACTTCTTCATCTAGACACTGCCTGACCAACGCACAAACCCGCTCCGACCATAGTCGGAGCGGGTTCTCTGTTTCAGTGGTGTTGGCTACTTTCTGTCGCTTTTCATGCAATAGACCTGGACCGCGTCATGCCAGAATTGGGCCAGACCGGGCTTGATCTTGTCGTAGTTTGCGGTGAACCGGGCGTCGGATACCCACATCTCGCTCAGACCAGCCAACATCTCCACGGAACACGTATAGAAGTTGTGATTGAAGTGTTCGTGTTTACGCCAAACCACGTCCTGGACCTCCGGGTCGGTTACCTTATGGTCCATGAGGGCTGCCATGTCAGCGTCGATCTGCGCCGCCTCCTGCTGGATGCGTTTCCAGTCTTCCTTCGTATACTTCGACGTCCGTCTCTGGGACTCTGCATAGGCGTCCGTCGTGCCCCACCGCTGCTTCGCCTCGTCTGCGTACTTTGTCCGGTGTTCCTCCAGAGCGCGTTCGTCGAACGCGTCAAACATGTCTTTCTTGTCCATCGTTTCTCCTTTGTCCATGGCTTCTATGGTATGGTCGACTGCTACAAGGAGCGCTTCGACAACCTTGCGCCGCTCAAGCAGTGCTGTGCGGTGTGCCTCGAGCGCCTTGCGCCGGTCGAATGCCGGGTCCTGCACGATCGTCTTGATTTGGGCGAGCGGGAACCCGAGCGAGCGGAAGAACAGGATCTGCTGCAGCAACTCTAGGTCACTATCGGCATAGAGCCTGTACCCCGAAGCTGTCTCGTACGAGGGATTGAGCAGGTCGATGGCATCGTAGTAGTGGAGCGTGCGCACGCTCACATGAGCCATATCTGCCACCTTCCCTATCGTGTAGGTCATCTCTACTCCTTTCCGCTGTCATGATAGCTTATGCCATGACGTAACGTCATAGTCAAGAGGGCAGGACAAACGAAAGCCCCCAGCGTGAACTGGGGGCTGATTGGGTTCTGTGTAGGGGGAGAACTACTTGATCGTGACGTCCTTGGCCTGCGGACCCTTGTCGCCTTGCACGACTTCGAATTCGACCGCGTCGCCTTCCTTCAGCGACTTGAAACCTGAACCGAGGATGGCGCTGTAGTGGACAAAAACGTCCTTGTCGCCGTCATCACGAGTGATGAAGCCATAACCCTTCTCTGCGTTGAACCACTTGACTTTGCCTGTAAGCACTGAAACCTCCATAAAACTTGGCATGTACTATCTTGCCATAAAGCAGTATATGAAGTATCTTCCCCGATACAAGTGCCACGTTGCAACATGCAAATTCATCATGTGTTCGCATGCACTCCCGCGCATCGCTGCATTTCTGTGCAACAGGATGGAGCCGGGCCGAACAGTTTCCACTGACCTGTTGCTGCGGGCTACTTCGCCTCCAGCGGCACGATCCCGTAGATTCTGGAATACTTCTCCTTCACCTCACTCATGAAGTAGTGGTAGTCCAGCGGCTTTCCCGTCACTCGCACGATGAGGTCCTTTGGATCGTAGAGGGCGCCGTGCTGGTGGATCCTGGTCCGCTGCCATTCGCGCAGCACATCGAGGTGGCCTGCCGCGATCTGTCCGTCGAGGTCCGGGATCTCTTGCCTGGCCGTGGCGAAGAACTGCGCGGCATAGAGATTCCCGAGCATGTACGACGGGAAGTATCCGAACAAGCCACCCGACCAATGAACATCCTGCAGGACGCCATGCGCGTCATCAGGGACATCGACACCGAGGTACTCCTTCATCTTGGTGTTCCAGAGCTTCGGGAGGTCGGCCACCTCGACCATTCTGTTGATTAGAGCTTCCTCGATCTCGAAACGCAACATGACGTGCAGGTTGTACGTGACCTCGTCCGCCTTGGTTCGTATCAGCGACGGCTCGACGACGTTGATGGCCCGATAGAAGTCCTCGACAGGGATGTCCTGAAACTGTGCAAAGCGACTCTGAAGATGGGGATAGTAGTACTTCCAGAACGCCTCCGAACGACCGACAAGGTTCTCCCATGTCCTGGACTGTGACTCGTGAATACCCATGGAAGCTCCCTTCTGGATCGGCATCCACCGGTAGTCCTCGGAAATGCCCTGTCCATAGAGGGCGTGCCCTCCCTCGTGCATCGTCGAGAAGAGTGCCGAGGCGACGTTGTCTTCGTAGTAGTGGGTCGTCACGCGGACGTCGCCGAACCCGATGCCTGTCGTGAAGGGATGCGCCGTCTCGTCGATCCGGCCGGCGTCGAAATCATAGGTCATGGCCTTCAGAATATCCAGAGACAGCTGTTCCTGGGTGGCCTTGTCGAACGTTCCTTTGAGGAATGAGGCGTCGGGCCGCTTTCCTTCTTCCTGCAACTGACGGATGAACGGCACCAGTTCAGACTTGAGACCGTCGATGATGACCCTCAGATCCTCGGTCGTGATTGATGGCTCATAGTCGTCCAGCAGTACGTCATACCTGTTCTTCTCATAGCCGCAGTACTCGACGAATTCCCTCTGGAACCCGATGATCTCCTCAAGGGAGGGACGGAACATGGCGAAATCGGACTTGGCTTTTGCCTCCTGCCATGTGTATTCGCCTTTCGAGCAAGCTACTGTGAACTTCTCGTACCTGTCAGCAGGGATGGCCGAGACCTTCCGGTACTGCTTCGTCTCAAGGTACACGTTTCTCCGGTCGACCTCACTGAGCTGGCGATCGACTACCGGCCTGTTGAAATACTCGACGAAAGCAGCCATTCGTGGAGACGTCGACATCTCGAAAGCAGTCCTCGCGAGCTTCCCTGCCACCGTCGACCGGTCGGCTGCCGCCTTTGGAGGCATCTTGGTCCTCATGTCCCATTCAACGAGCGCTGCCGCACTGGTGTAGTTTGCGATCTCTTTGCAGTAGTCGTAAAACTCCCTGATGTCCATTATGTCACTCTCCCCACTGGATGTCATCCGACACAACACAGCATATGGGGGTGCACGCCCATGTCAATCGGTATCCGTACTATCGGAAGGCAAAATGAAAAGTCCCCGGCAACAGCCGGGGACTCGATTGGGTTCAGGTGTCAGTGATCAGGCCTTAGCCTGGACGTCCTTCGCCTGCGGGCCCTTGTCACCCTGCACAACCTCGAACTCTACAAGGTCGCCCTCCTTGAGAGACTTGAAGCCGGAGCCGATGATTGCACTGTAGTGGACAAAAACGTCCTTCTCGCCGTCATCACGAGTGATGAAGCCATAACCCTTCTCTGCGTTGAACCACTTTACCTTGCCTGTAAGCACCGAAGACCTCCATACACGATTCTGGCATATCCTATCTTGCCAATAACAAGTATACAATTCCGAAAAAAACGCGTCAAGACCTTTGAGGCAATGTGAAACAGTTCACTTCGCCGCATCGCCCCATCTCGCCTCAGCTTTTGCGTATTACATTACTGGAAGAAAACGTAGTAAACTGTATAAACAATATTAGACATGAGTGACGGTCGTTCTGTGGAGGCATTAACATGGCAGACAACTCGCTTACGTTGCATCTCGCACGAGATGAAGCATTCTGTCATGGGAAACACGAGCTGGAGGACCGTCTGACCCACGTTCAAAACGGTCAAAGTGTCATGCTGTGCCTAGGCAAGTCTTCTTTAGCTGGGGAGGTGCTGGATGGGCTTTCTTAAGGGACTTCTGGTAGGGATCATCGTCATAGTCCTGGTTGTGGTTTTGGGTTTGGGATACTTGGGTTTTGTGCCAGGTGTTTCCAAGATACTTGGCACTGATAAGCCGAGGGATCTGGGAATACGATACACGGACGCAGATCTCAAGTCCATAACCTCCAAGAACCATGTGCAGAGAGTTGTTCTAGAATCGGCACCCGATATCAAGAGCAGCTTCGTCCTGAAAGGCAAGCAAACCATCAACAACGTCTTTACTGACAAAGAGATCACCGCCCGTCTTGGCCAGTCAGATGTCTGGGCGTTGAATCCTTTTACTGATGTTCAGGTGAAAATCGGAGAAAATGGCGTAGTCGAGGCCTCAGGAGTAGTCAGGGTTGACAGGCTCAAGGGCTACGCTCTTGCAACTGGGGTGCCTCCAGAAGCTGTCGACGCTATTTCCAAGGGGATGGACAAATACAAGATCCCAAGAATCTCCTTTCCTGCCTATGTCAAAGGAACGCTGTCCATCAAAGACAACCGAGTCGATATCAACCTGTCAGAACTTGACATAGGGAAGATTCCCATACCCAAGGAAGTCTTCAGTCAACTCAAAGGCCCGTTTGAGGATTTTGTATACCAGAGACTGACGAGTGGTGGCTATGGGAGCCTCTACATTAAATCTTTGAGTTTCTCCAACGGAAAGATGAGTTTTTCGGGAGACATCCCCAAGGAAATCATCAAAGCCAAGACCATTCTGAGCGGTCAAAACTGACAGTCCTCTCTGGCGAGTGCTGGCTTTGATGTTCTGCCCCCCGGAGCATAAAAAGCCTCTCCGAATTGGCACGGACCGTCCAGATCTGGAGGTTTATGTTGGCCGACTCAGATGTTCAAGTCCCTCTTCTGATAGAAGATATATGTCAAGGCGGTGAAGGCGGCAACAAGCGCAAGCGAGAGAAGAACGATACCCAGGTTGAGACCATGTCCTGCGACTATTCTGCCCAAATCGAAGTACTTGAATGGCGAAATCAGGTTGAGGAATCTCAGCTTGTCTGACATATCTGTTATTCTCGCCACGAAATACGCTGTGACCAATATCCCTGTGGCAACAGAACCGGAAGCTTTCGGGTTCCTCATGTAAGCAGCCAACACGGTGCCAAGCGACAGGAAGATGAGCTGGACGATGAACATGCTCAGAATCATCGTCAGGATCTCTCCGGAGGCATTGCCGCCCTTGCTGTAGAGGGGGACCACGACGAGAAACGACACGAGCGTCACGACATTGATGACGATGACGTTGAGAAGCGCCGCAACAAGCTTGGATGTGATGATAGCAGTTCTCGAGACAGGCTTCACCATCAGGTATTCCGTTGTCTTGTCGCTCTCTTCCTTGGCGATGATACCCGCGCCCAGCAAGGCGGCATGAATTGCGGCGACCAGCTCCACGTAGATAAACAGCAGTGCAAGGTATCCTGACATCGTCGCCATGTCGAACGAGGCGAATCCAAACAGGGCTTTGATCGAGGTCGGCATTGTCTTCAGAAGGTCATTGATGGAAGGCCCCGTGGCGGTTGCCGACGTGTAGGCCGTGAACTTGTACATGCCGCTGATGACACAAAGAAACATGCAGACGCTCCAGATGACCAGCGCCCTTGCGTTGGCTTTCAGCTCTCTCAGGACTATATTCATGATCGGGCCCCCTTAATCAGCGCACAGTGCGTCTCAGCTGACGGCATGGATATCCTTCCTGACGTACACGAAGTAGCAGGTGACAATTGACACAACGACGATAACCGCGCCCGTAATGAGATAGGGTGTCTCGTATCTCGAGTTCTGGACGATGTAGGAATAGTCGAAATATCTGAAGGGAGATATGAACCGGGCCCAGTCATCCTTGCCGGCAGCGATGAGCGCCCCGATGATGTAGCAGCCAAAGACGGTGCCGAGCGAGACCGGAAGCACCGATCTGAGCCTGTCAAAGAATACTGAGACGACTGCTCCAATGGCGAAGAAGATGAACTGGATGAATAGGAGCGTAAAGTTGATCATGAAGAACAGGCCTCCGCTGTAGCTCGACTGTCTGACCATGAAGGCTATTGCAGAAGCCACGGCATAGTAGATCAAATCAGTGATCAGGAACATAGTAAGCGCGGCCAGGATCTTTGCTGTGACGACAGCGGCACGTGAGACGGGCTTGACGAGGAGGAAATCGGCGGTCCGCTCGCGCGTCTCCTTGGAGAGAATGGACATTCCGAGATTCATTGCCTGAATTCCTCCGCAGAGGACGACGAACGCAAGGATCATCGCGTAAAAGCCCAGAAGCGAAGTGACACTGTCGACTGTCACGCCCAGTATGGCTCTGATGGAAGCCGGATAACCCGCCAGCATGTCTTTGAAGTGCGCCCCGTCTCGATATATGGCGGGATACAGTGACAGGTACATGAGAGCGATCGCGATCATGGCGCATACCCAGATGATCGTAGACTTGCGCAGGGACTTGAGTTCGTGCAGGTACATGTTCATGCGGCTCAGCCATCCTTGGAGTAGTAATGCATGAATACCTCTTCGAGGTCTGGTTCATCAATAGACAGGTTCGACACCTCGGTCTGAGCAAGCTTCCTGATGACGTTGTTGATGTCGCCCCTGTACAGAAAACTCGCGGTCTTGCCACCGTTTTCCAGTTTGCTGACGCCTGGCATGTCAAAGATGGTCTTGTCCAGGTCTGATAGTCCCTCGACCTTGATCCTCTTGAAGTTGTTTTCCTGCAGCGCGCTCATCCTTTCGAGCTTGATGATCCTTCCATCCTTTATGAGAGCAACGCGCTCACACATCTTCTGAACCTCTCTGAGGATATGCGAAGACAGGAAGACCGTAGCGCCCTTCTTGTTCTCTGAAGCGATGAGGTCAAAGAAGGTCTGCTGCATGAGCGGGTCAAGGCCGGTAGTGGGCTCGTCGAGGATGATGAGCTTCGGCCCGTGGATCAGGCCCTGCACGATGCCGACTTTCTTCTTGTTGCCGAAGGACAGATCGTCGATTCTCCTCTTCAGATCGAGGTCCATGATCTCTGCCAGCTCATTGATCCGCTTCGTGCAGTCCTTCCTGTAGAAACTCGCCGAGTATCTGAGCAGATCGATGACCCTCATGCCGTCGTAGTAGAATACCTCACTGGGCAAATAACCCACTTCTTGGCGCACCTCAGGGTTTGTCGTGCAACTCTTGCCAAAGATCTTGGCACTGCCGCTCGTGGGGTAAATGAGTCCGAGCAACGTCCGGATCGTTGTCGACTTGCCGGCCCCGTTGGGTCCGATGAACCCGAAGATCTCTCCCTGCTCGACATCAATGCTTACGTCGATGACGCCTCTTGCCTTGCCGTAGTACTTCGTGAGATTCTTGATTTCAATGACGCTCATCAGTGTTCCCCCTGTGTCACCCATAAAACGCGGTATTCTTGGGTGAGCAACTCTCCCCGGATCTCTCAGCTACGTGACAGAAAACAAGGCATACATTGTACTCCGAAATTGACATTCAGGGAGAGCACCGGGACGGGAGCCGATTGCCTGACCCAGGCCGATGTTTGGAGTGAGGCATTATTGTCTGAGCATAGCCGTCCGTCGGGATCGCATAAACAGTGCCTCACATTTCCATGCTCAGACATTGCAGATTGAGGGAAGTGATAGCCACAGCACGATGTGTCTGATTTCAGTTTTGCGGGACCACGTTGCCACAGGAGTTGAACAGTGGCTCCAGGCCTATCTCTGTGGCGTAGTGCAACAATGCTGCTTGATTGGTCAATTCGACAGGAGATTGGTCGAAAAGCCGGAGGGTTTGCGGATCAAGCTGAAGAAGTACTCCAGAAGCGCTAACTAGGGACGCCGACCTCTGGTCCTGGGGAGACTCCTGTTCCCGAGATAACCTGACCTGGACTCAGCGGACTTCCGATCCGGCTCGTGTCGCGACGACCTTCGCCGGAGGCCGCGTGGCCATGCGTCAGGCTCGTACCGAAGGTTGAGTTTCCGTGACGAACACCGGGCCACTCTTGGAGTCAAGGAAACAAGTCCCTCCAATTGGAGAGCAGTGTTGCCAGATGGAAAGAGGTATTGCCAAACGAAGAACGGCGCTTCGACTTGAGGTGGAGAAAATGGTACTGCCATCTCGCACACAGTAGGTTACATCGGCGTCTGCGGCGATGACACCACCTGGCTACTGTGTTGCCAAAGCGACCTGAGGTCCAGGGTCGTCGGTCAGGATGACACCTGAAATGCCGGTTGTGTCCACGATCCCGACAACGCGGTGCGCATCGATATCGATCAACGCGGTGAGTAACGTCTGGTTTTTCTGCTGTGGCTTCAGTGTCATAGCAACGATGCGTCGCATTCTGACGTAACCATTCGGCGTAGAGAGAACGAACGGATCATAGGGTGTCATATGATAGTCTTCCTTGTACGGTGTCGTCGGCTGGTAGACGCTGGCAACCTGCAGCGCGTCATTGCCTGGCGAACCGACGCGAGCGACGGTAGTATCGTTCGAAGCGACTGACCTGGCCGCTGCAAGATCCTGTGCGGTGATGCCAGGAGCATCGCTGGACGTAACGGCTGTGAATCCCTTGGTAATGTTGGCAGAGTCAGGCGCCGCAGCAACGATGCCGACGACTCCCCGTCCTGGCAGGAGCAAGAGGTAGCCTGTACCGCCCCACAGTTCTGCTCGCAGAACGTCGGTCCCCGGGACGGTGTGGACGCTGGTGAGCAGACCTCGCGGGTCCCGCGCCGTTGCCCTGGCAAGCAGAGCGTGCCATGTTTCGGGAGTCTCAGTGGAAGCCGGCTTGATCAGGCGAGTAGCACTCAGGGGGAGAGATTGCGTTTCCTGGACTGCTACCGCCATCGGTCGTGTCCAACGGTACCAGATCGTTCCTGTAGCCATGACGAGCATGATAATTGCGAGAGCGCACGAGGTTCGCGCGACCATGCGCATCCGGCGACGGCGCCGGTCCAGGCGGCTAACCAGACGGACAAGCGATGCTTGTTCCCGGACGGGGCCTGGTTCCGGCTCCCAGTCAGTTGTCTCCAGCAGTCTCTCTATGTCTCGATCATCGCGTTCCACAGGATCACCTCTCATTCATAGAACGGAGTCAGGGCAGAATATCGGAAAGCGCGTGCCGCAGCACCTTGTAGGCATAGCTCAGGGCGAGCGTCACCTGCCTGGGGGTACAACCAAGCTGGCGTGCGATCTCCGCCGTCGTCTTGTGTTCCATGAAGCGCAGCGTCACACAAGTGTATTCAAATGGAGGTAGTGCGCTCATGGCATCCCGGATGTCCTGGACATGGGACTGGATGTCCTCTGTCGTCACGTCGGGATCAGCGCTGGCTGCGGCCGTCTCCTCCACCAGCGTCTGCGAGTGCGAGCGTCGCCGCAGCTCGTCCACAGCGAGGTTGTGCGCCACGTGGAACAGCCACGGAGCAAGCAGTCTGTGAGCGACAGCCAACCATCCAAGGCGGCCTGTGAGTCGGGCAAAGGTCTCCTCAGCGACATCGTCCGCGAGATCGGCATCCTTCAGGAAACTCATGGCGTATGCGCGGAGGTGACGGTAGTACCGGGAGTACAGCACAGTGAATGCCTGCGAGTCTGTCCTCGCGAGCTCCAACAATTCCTGATCATTTCTCTTCTCCAGGCTCGTTTCCATTCCCGCCTCCACTGGCAGTCTACCTTGGAACCTCGCCCGCGGCAAGCCCCCGATGACCGCGCTCGTGTCTGGAGTGTTTCCGACATTTTGGATGATCTGCGTTGTATGGGTGACGGGAACGCAGAGAGCGTCAGTGAAGGACAGGCTGGAATGCGTCCGTGACGCAGCTCATGAGCATGGCTGTCGAGAAGGTACAGCATTGAGACGAAGGGGAGGTAATGTACTATGCGCACTTGGATAGTTGTCATATTGGTTGCAGGAGTGTTTGGGCTTGGAGGTTCTGTGGCATTGGCGCGCGCACCATCAGGCAACGTCGCCTTGCTGAGTTCGCCTGAGGAGGATCGGAACACCAGCGAAACTAAACTCGCAGCAGAGCTGGCAGAACTTGGAATCGAATTGGAGCCCGTAGAAGCGACGGCGGCGATATCCAGGGACAGGGCTATCGACGTAGCAACAAGGTGCCAGGATGAGCGCGTCGTGCAGGAAGCACAAGCGATCACGGCGGTGTATGGAAGGTTCTCAGACCGCTCGACGAGTCCGGGTAGTGCTCCAATCACGTTGCCCGGAACAAACCGCGTCACGAACAACGTCCCTGTCTGGATCGTGACCTTTCACGGCGTGCACATGCTCCACTCTGGTTCCTGCATGATGGACGCCGGTGGCAAACAGATTCCTTCAACCAGAGATCCATATGTGTTTGGAAACTCCAGTGTCGTTATCGATGCCGAGACGGGCGAAGTGCTCGAAGGCTTCGGCTACAACACCCCACCGGTAGCTCAGAACTAGTGTTGGGGGCAATCTGTGCGTTGATTTTCAGTGACGCAACTGCATGTCATTTCGCCGTTTTCATGGAATGTGTTTCTGACTTTTGAGGGGATCTTCGTTATATGAGTGAAGGGAGAAGGTGTCAGCAATTCTCTCCCTATCGGGCCATGGATACGAAAGGGAATGGAAAGGAGGCACGGGTCATGAGTGTGAAAGAGTGAACACGAAGAGTGTAACCTTCACTGCCGGAACCGCGGCAGGCGTTTCGTTTAATGAAGACATCATTCGAGGGGTGTGTCATGAGAAAGAACCAAGCGTTTTCAAAGATGGGACCACGTGTCTTGTCGGTTTCCTGTGCTCTCGTTTTTGCCTTTTCTGTCTTGTTCTTTCCAGGAGCTGTTTTGGCCAGATCTTATGGTGTTGCAGACTGGAATGCTCCTCAGAACCAAGGAGGATATGCCAACCTCTATGTTGCTCAGGGTTCGGCGAGTGACTGGGCAAGCGGAGGACACATCAATGAGACGATTTGGGTTGCGACGAGCAATGCCAATACGTCGTTTCAGTATTGGGCAGAGGGTGGCTACACCTATGGGTACCAAGGCCTCAACATTCTGACCTACTATTGGGCCCATAATTCGCCCATGTATGGGTATGGTGATCATCTGATTACCAGCATTACCCCGGTAGTTGGGACATGGGAACCGATACAAGTCAAATGGACTGGCAATGGAACATGGAGCATTACGTATAACTGGCAGGTAGGAACCGGCCCTGATGGGCCCAGCCTGGCTACTGGACATACGCTCTGGAGCTACGGAATGCAGGCGGGGTTAGAATCGACATCATCTTCAAGCAGTCTCACGAACGCTGTTGCATCCAGTCTGCAATGGATGGATTCCCAGGGAACATGGCAGTCTGGATGGAATAGTGCTTACATATACGTCGCTCCGCCGGCATCTGCATCCTGGGTCACCCAGTATCAGCGTGTTACCAGCAGTCAGTGAGACGGCTGACACAAGGGAGGTACCATGAAGAGAAGAAGAGTACTGGGTTCACTTGCAGTGACGTGTGCGGTGCTGGTTGCTGCCACGCTGGTCTTTGTGAATGTGGGGCGTTCTCAGAGAGTCCCCAAGGCTGAAGCAGCGCCGATCGAGATCGCAACAACGCTTCCGTCGTGGAACGGTATGAGTCTTCGTGACACGGCGGTGCAGTGGGCTGCATTCTGCGGTGAAGAACATCCCACGGACATGCGGTTTGTGGAGACCACACGGCAAAGAGCAGCAAAACTGCTGGATGGCGCCAAAGTAGACAGCGATAATGCCTGTTATGCGGTAGTTCTGCACGGGAATTTTGTCGACACAATGGCGTTTATGCCCTATGGCGCTCAACCGCCACGGGGAACGACGATGGCTTTCATTGTTCGCAGTTCGGATGGGGCTATGACAGATTTTGGGCTCAACGATCTGCCTTATGCTGATCTTGATACCCTAGGTACTGTCAAAGCCATTGCCCCATAGGACAGGCAGAGAACATCTCTTGGACTAGAAGGCGCGATCTGCGCCAGCCAATGATGGCTGGCGCAGATCGATAGTAGATAGGAACGTGAAGATGAGGTGGAGAGTCTCTTCTATTCGGTGGTTGCTTCTGCGTGTTTCCCGGGTTATGGGGAATTTCGCCTTTCTGTTCAAAGCAACGCTAGCCGAGGGCACCGAGGCTGGGCTGAAGCTCTCTTTGCCAGCGGTCACACCGTTGCTTCCAACTACTCACTGAGTTCTCATCTGACGGGGAAGGCGATAGACTTCTCTCCTCAGTATGGAAACATCGCAGCATTGCAACCGATGGTTGAGAATGACATACAAGGCAACCAGTCTCTGGGATGGCGATGGCATGAGGCTTATGGCTCGACTCCCACCTAGGTTCATGTTCAAACGACTCTCTACCTGGCCCGGATCTTGGAGGAGCACAGCTTCCAGCCTTGGCTGGACCTGAACGGGAAGGCAGCCGATCGCGGGATCCTGATCGCGGCGCACTCGGACATCCGCCTCGAGATAGGCATCGAGGACAGCTAGCTGCCGGTCGCGTCACTCTCCCCGTCACAGCCCTGACGTCGGCGAGTGATATGGTGCTCAGGGTGACAGCATATTGGCCTGCTTACTCTCATGGTGAAACGACAACGTTGACTCAAGGGTCCTCCGCGAATCCATGCTCATACATTGAGACTCATACTCAAACATTGGCAATCCTGCTCAGACCTTGACTGGCATGCTCAGACAGTAATGCTTCACTCCATGCTCTGCAGAGCATGCGATCTCTACCGTTTGACACATGATGGTATTGTCATATGATGCTAGTGTCATGAAAACCAATACGACACTCGAGGCTTTGACCTTGTTCTACAAGCTGCTGGCAAACGAATCTCGACTGTCTATCCTGCTTGCCCTCCGCGACGGTGAGGACAACGTCGCCGGCATCTGTGGCCGCACGGGGCTGAGCCAGACACTTGTCTCGCACCAGCTGGCCGTCCTGCACCGCAGCGATGTCGTCCGCTCCCGCAGGGACGGGCGGCGCACGTTCTACGCCTTGGCGGACAAGCACATCGATATCATCGTCGGGTTTGCGCTGGACCACCTTGCCGAAAAGGAAGTGGGCCATGAGTGACCACCACGGACACGAGCTGTCCACCGGGCGCAACTTGCTTGTTTCCATCTTGATGAACGTCGTCATCTCCATTTCGGAGGTCGTTGGCGGCCTGGTCTCTGGATCGTTGGCGCTGCTTGCCGACGCGTTCCACAATATGACGGACACCTTGGCCGGCATTCTGGCGCTGTGGACGCTGCGCCTGGGGCGGCGCGCTCATGACGAGCAGCACACGTTCGGCTACCGCCGCGCTGAGATCCTATCGGCGGGCATCAACGCCGGAGCCATGGTCGTTATCGCATTCGTCCTGTTCCGCGAGGCATATGAGCGATTCCTGCATCCAACCCCCATCAAGGGCGGCATCATGCTGGCCGTTGCCCTGGTCGGTCTGGCGGCCAACCTCGTGTCGGTCCTCCTGCTTCACCGCTCTGCCGGTGAGAGCCTCAACATCCGCGGCGCCTACCTGCACCTGCTGTCGGACACACTCTCGTCGGTTGGCGTCGTCATAGGTGGTGTTGTCGTCATGCTGTGGCACATCACGTGGGTGGACCCGCTGGTCACGGTGCTCGTGGCTGCCTGGGTCCTGAAGGAGGCGTTCTCGGTCGTCCGCGAGGCCGGAGGCATCCTTATGGAACGGGCTCCGAATGGACTGGAGCTTGCGCGGCTGGATGCCGACATCCGTGCGCTGCCACACGTCAAGGACCTGCACCACGTCCATGTCTGGCAGCTGTGCGATACCGAGACGATGTTCGAGGGGCATGTCAACGTTGACGACATCTCTGTCCGCGATACCGGGCCGATGCGGGAGCAGATCCAGGGTCTGCTGCATGACAAGTATGGCATCACACACGCCACCCTGCAGTTCGAGTACGAGTGCTGCAAGGGGGCTGGCCTCATCGACCACGGCAGAGGCTAGGCGGGGACGCTTCGGGCGGCTGTTCTGTACGTGTGCACGAAGTTGGTAGCGAGAGGCTATCGGTTTCACAATCCATGTGCACGGAAAGGCAGCAAACGCTGTATTGATAAGGAGAGAGCAGCGAATACCCACTGTGCTGACCCGTGCTTGACAAGATAACGAGGCCCGCTATGATTGCTGCGCTTGAAAGGAGATGATTCCATGGAATATCAGGGAACTGTTGTACGTCCGGAGGACAGTGTCCGGGCATTTTTCAACCGGGTCTACGGCTGGATGGCCGGAGGACTCGCTCTGACTGCAGCCATTGCCTGGTTTGTCGGCGCCAACCAAGCAATTCAGCAACTCATCTTTGGCAACACGTTCGTGTTCATTCTCCTCATTGTTGCCGAGTTTGGTCTGGTCATTGGGCTCTCGCGTGCGATCAACAAGATGTCTCCGCAGACGGCGGGGCTGTTGTTTCTCACGTATGCAGCAGTGAACGGACTGACGCTGTCATCTATTTTCATGGTGTACGCGAAGGGAGATATCACGATGGCGTTTGTCGCCTCGGCAGGCATGTTCCTGGCCATGTCGCTGGTTGGGTCGGCCACGCGCATGGACCTGTCTAGGGTCGGCAACATTGCCTTGTTCGGGTTATTCGGCATCATCGCCATGTCCATCATCAACATCTTCACGAAGAGCTCCGGCTTGGATTTCGTGATCAGCATCATTGGCATCGTCGTCTTCCTCGGGCTGACCGCCTGGGATACTCAGAAGTTGCGCAGGATGGCGCTCAATCTGGACCCCACGGGTGAAAACCCCATCACGATGGCCGGAGGAAACCCGCAGGCCGAGAAGGTTGCGGTCATCGGCGCTCTGAGCCTGTATCTGGACCTGATCAACCTGTTTCTGTTCGTTCTCAGGTTCTTTGGTGGCCGACGGCGCGACTGACTCACTCACCTCGTGTTGTGAATGCGGCTGGACTGCTCCTGATGAGCGGTCCAGCCGTTTGTTCTTGGGCGGAGCTTTTGCAGTCGCTTCAGCCAGTGATATAGTTACTTTACTATGGACACAACACAACTCGTGAGGGTGTTCCACAGGAGAAAGGTCGTCCTCTTTGCTGTCCTTGGTGTCCTTCTCGGTGGGCTCTTCCTCTGGAGTGCGGGCGTTCACGCATATGTTGTCAATGATGCGGGCAACAAGACGTGGATCGTCGCGTTCCACAACATGTCGGTGAGCACTGTCCTGGCGAAAGCGGACACTCGTCCCCTGCGCCCGGAAGACGTGGTAACACCGGATGTCGCCGCGGTCATCCCCCATGGGGAAATCGCTATCGTGCGCGCCAGACCGGTCACACTCACCATCGATGATGTCAGCGAAACCATCTACTCGACCGCAGGGACAGTCGCAGAGCTTCTGAAGGACAACGGGGTCAAACTGAACAAGGAAGATACGGTCAGCCCGGATCCAACCCATCCCGTGCCATACAACGAGGACATCGTCGTCATACGCACGACCTACGCCTATATCAACAAGACCGAGGCTATCGCGTATCATCGTGTCTACAAAAACAACCCATATATGGAAGTCGGGCGCAGTTACATCAGTGTCATGGGCCAGAACGGCATCCTCCAGAAGACCATCAAGGTGACCAAGGTCGCTCAGCAGGCAGTTGGCTCGACTGTCGTCAAGACGCAGACGATCAAGCCTGTCGTCCAGGAGGTCTATGACGTCGGAACCGCTCACCTGGACCTCAAGCCCACGCGCACCTACACGATGTCTGCCACCGCTTATTCGAACAGGCGCTCCACGATCCTCGATGGCAATGACCACCTGTTCGGCTACTCGGGTTTGTGGCTTCATTACGGCACCTGCGCAGTCGACCCAAGCATCATCCCTATGGGGACCGTGCTGTATGTCGAGGGGTACGGCTACGCAGTCGCAGCGGATACGGGTACCAGCATCCATAACCACTGCATCGACCTTTTCTTCGACTCATACGGCGACGCGTGCGACTGGGGCCGTCGATCGGTCAAGGTGTACGTCCTTCCCATCACACGGAATCAGCTCTACGCTAAGCTTGGCCTTGAACAGGAAGGTACCTGCGCAACACCAAGTCTCCGGCAGTGAGACAGGGAGTTTGCTGATTCAGCCGCTTGCCTGAGAGCCCCGGGTCTCCTTCAACTAAAGACCGCGCATTGCCACGGCAACCTAATCCAGCGTGCGGTGTTGCCCTGAGTCGTCGTACCATGCCGTGAAACGTAGAGGACGAGCGTGCGGATCGTGATGTGCTCAGAGACCGCGTTCGCGGATGAGGACTGGTTCGCCGTCTTCAATGAGAACTTCTGGCAGCAGCGGGCGGCTGTTGTAGGTTGAACTCATAGACCATCCATACGCGCCCGTGTCGCGGATGGCAAGAAGGTCTCCCTGGTCAGGCAGCGGCATGGAGACATCCCGGGCGAAACAGTCTGCAGACTCACAGACGGGGCCGACAATATCGCATGTGACCAGCTCAGAATCTCGCCGGGTCACTGGGAGGATTGCATGATGCGCCTGGTACAGCGCGGGACGAATGAGGTCATTCATGCCGACGTCCACGACCACAAACGTTCTGGCATAGCGTTTGCGGTACAGCACCCGTGTCACCAGTGTGCCTGCGTGTCCCATGATGTACCTTCCCGGTTCGAACGACAGCTTCATGCCTTGGGGAACATCGCGGTGCAGGAGAGCCTGCAGGTCCTCGACGGCGAAGTCGGCGCCTCCCTCATAGTTGATGCCGAATCCCCCTCCCATGTCCAGGGCGCTTACCGGAATGCCGTCGCTCATCAGGGAGTCACGCAGTTCCAGCAGGCGCGCCAGAGACTTACGATAGGGCTCGACACTCGTGATCTGGCTGCCGATATGGCAGGAAATGGTGTCAGGAACGAGTCCTTTGTCCATGGCTTCCCTGAACGCTCTTGGAGCGAAGTCGATGGGGATACCGAACTTGTTCTCCGCCATCCCCGTCGTCATGTACTGGTGGGTGTGTGCGTCGACGCAAGGATTGATGCGGATGCCGACATGAACGCCCGTTTGCAGGCGCGCGATCGCAGCCAACTCCTCTTCGCTTTCGGCATTGATGAAGATGCCACGATCCAGTGCAAATGCTAGTTCTTCCTGCGTCTTTCCAACGCCGGAAAAGACGATACGGTCCGCGGGACAGCCGGCACCCAGGGCCGCCTGCATTTCTCCCCGGCTCACCGAGTCGGCCCCGATACCCATGCCGAAGACGAGTGCAAGGAGTGCAGGATTCGCGTTGGCCTTGACGGCGTAGCGGAGTGATCCGATTGTACCCAGACTCTGCATCAAACGGTCTGCCTGCCCGCGGATCGAGGAGGCCGAGTAGACGTACACAGGTGTTCCATATTCCTTCGCAATAGCAGCGAGAGGCAAGCGGTCAAGCATCAGATCCGATCCCTGGTATATGAGGTCGTTGTTCATCCTGGTCCTTTCTGGCATGGTACCGTGTATCTGTGGCTGGACGAGACAATGCTCCGCGCCCCCGGGCCGCACCAGCACCAATGGTCTATCATGCGCTTGTGACCAATCCTGTCAAGTGAGCGCCCCAGCAGGCGTTGCAGTTGTCCCGTATTGCATCACCAAGAAATCATCGTGAACGTGTGAATCATTGCATCATCAAGAATCATACCGAAATGGTCCGGTATGTCACGGCTCCGAGGGAGATATCCTGGCTGATCTTCCCGAGGAGCCGTGCTTGCAGGATGTT
>CAIQIK010000014.1 GCA_903871855.1 uncultured Caldisericota bacterium | reverse complement strand
GTTAAGGCTTCCCTTAACCTTACTTGGTTACAGGGCAGTACGGCTTTCCGGCGCGGTCAAGGGCGGCAAAGCAGTTCATCTTGAGCCTTGACTGCGCTGGAAAGCCATGTTATCTCTGCTTGAATTTGTGCCTGTACCTCGAATTCACAGATGGCAAGACGATCGGTCGGATTGGATTGATAGGGTAAATGTGTTGACATATTGAACCTTTCGTCCATCGTCCTTGCGTGCACGTCGCAGGGGAATGACGAGCGAGTGATAACGAGCATGCCGTTCCCCCGGGCAGAGGATAAAATGTACGCCGTCAATGGGCGGGACATTTTAAGCCGACAGCCCGTAAGGCGTCCGCAGACGCCGCTTCTCCCTCGGAGAGCCCACGGCACTTTGCCCGCGGGAGGCGGGAAAGTGTCAGAGTGGGTCATTTTCCTTCGCCCGGGCGGGGATGGTCTGAGCAGTGCCTGACCCCGCTCCGGCAGGACCGGTCTCTCCTTGACAATCCCTGCGTCCCATCTAGAGTCTGTGTGGGTATTGCTGTGATAATGCAATGAAGGGGAGGCACGTGACGAAGAAAGGCGTTCGGTCAGTTCTCCTGGTGTTGATGGTCGTCGCACTTCTAACATTCTGTGGCGTCCACCATGTCCTCGCGAACGAAGCCCCCTGCCGTCCGGTCCGTATGGTGGACATCAACACTCCTGGCGACCTCACGCAGGTCTCTTCTTCCTCCGGCCTTCAGACCTTCACCTACGATACCCTCCGCCGTCTTGCCAATACCACGGATCCCACCGACGAGTATTCCGTCGAGTACATGCTGGTCCACAAGTATACGTACAAGAGAAGCGACGGAACGAAGAACAGGCGTACAATAGCGACTATATGCGTCTGGGACTTCGATGGAGCCGAGGCGGCGCAACGCAGTGTCTATTATGAGTTGGTCGGAACTGACTGGGTATTGCTAACTGACTGGGTGCCGCCTGAGGAGCCCTGAGGGGGTAACGATGGATCGTCATACTGAAGAGAGTCCCGGGATGTTCTTCCTGGGATGGCTTTCTTTCATCCCTGCCGGACTGGCCATATGGGCGCTCTATGGTCTCTTGATGCTGCTGCTCGGAGGGAGGAACATGACCTATGGCTCCGGCTGGCTGCAATGGAATTACGTGCGTTGGATGCTCGCACCGGCGGACGCCTTGCGAGACTTGGACCCCTATCAGATTGACTGGGCTTTCCCTTTCCTCTACCTGCCAGTATTCTTCGGGGCATTGGGTGGCTCGTTGATCTTCTCCTTGAGAACCACGCATAGAACGTTGTATTCGCATCGGCGCCTGCGCGCCTACACCTTGATGTTCGGTTTGGGCCCTCAGTGCCCAGCGCTCCTCATCGCGTATCCGACCGATCGTTTGACCGATCGTTTCCATTTCTGGTGGCCTGCCCCACAGACATACATTCCCGCTTCCTCTATCTGGCTTTTCCAGATCACAAGGATCGTTCTTTGGTTCCTTACCCCCTATCTCCTATACTGGCTTGCCATGTTCGTCAGAGGGCTGTGGCAGAAGCGACATGGGCTTCCGCCCGAAACCCCTCCAGCCGAGGAGACTCACCTCAGCTGAGCGACTGACCCGACATGGAGGGCGTTCATACTGTAGCAAGGGTTTGACAGCTATTTCCACTTCAGCTTCGCCGTGGTGAGTATGACATGATCGTGGTCGGGCAGCTGCCGGATTTTGGCAGACCCGCAGGGGAGGCATGAGGAAATGAACGAACTAGTCGTTTCGCTGAGACGTCAGGGTCATACGATTGGCGTGCGCGCCGAGGATGTGCCGGACTGCGGCCCCTTGGAGATCGTGCCCGACACGTCTCTCTGGCACGATGGACAGTACGCCCCGGAGATCGTGGACGGCATCGCGTTCTGCTCTGTGTCCGATAATGCCGAAGGCTCGATGGTTTCGGCAGTCGATCTGGCCATCCGTACAGTGAAGTGGCAAACTCCGACGGGCGGTGACTGGATGGGGATCTTCCCCAACCCGGTCGGGGACATCGTGATTACCGCCACAGATGAGGGATCCGTCTACTGCATCCGGCAATCCGACGGTGAGATCCTGTGGTTGCGAGAACAGACTTCGTTGCAGCATGATCCCATCTACTCGCTTGCGGTCAACGGGTCCCGTGTAGTGTTTGGAACCTATGGCGGAGACTTGTCCTGCCTCGATGCCGCTACTGGCAAGCACATCTGGAAGGTCAGCCACACGGAGGAACTCGGCAGGATCAAGGCAAACCCTGTCGTCTGGCGTGACAGCGCCATCTTCTGCATGTGGCAGGCCAGCCTGCTCTGCCTGGATATGAAGAACGGCCAGCAGCGATGGCGCATCGAGTATGGCGGTGTGGGGCCCGGTGACGACCACATGAATCCCCTGCTCGCGGATGACCTCTTGCTCATCCCTTCGTACTCCGAGGGCATGTGCGCTATGGACCTGGCCGGGCGACAGCTCGCTTGGGTATCGAAGCCAGATCTGTGCGTGTGCGGGCGTACGCCGGTTGCGCTTGGTGGTGTCCTGTACTACCGTGATGACCATAGCGGCATCCTCTATGGAACGCCTCTCCGACCCTCCAACGCCTTGTCCCCGAAGCCTCTCCTGGTGTTCCAGTTTGATTCGGGTGATGCACTTGAGGACCCCGATCTCACGGTTCACAGAAACCGCCTGTACTGTCCCTCCGGTCAGTGGCTCTATGTCATCGAGCCTCGTCCGGCAGAGGGGATTCCGACGGAGTACCACATCCGCAAGTATAGTGCTCCCGGCCGATTCGCCACCGGCCTTGCTCATGATGGCGACTTGTTCTGCGCTGGGATGACGACGTACAAGCTTCTGATCGGGCGACTGCCAGACCCTTCTGCTCCGGAGGACTCTCGCTCCAGATAAGAGTGTGATCCCTCCAAGGAGGACATCGACACCGCCAACAAGTTCGCCCAGGCAAGGGTGGTGTAGCTCGCTACGAGAATGAATAGTAGACTCTACTCGGAGTTGACAGCCAGCAAAACAACAGGACAATCGCCCACGCCCCACAATTGCCCCCGGTCGGGGGCCATTCCTGTGTGAGGCGTGAGGGACGTTCTGATCGGGGGAAATTCTACACACCAGAGGTCTCTTCTGGCGAATCCTTGACGGACACGCGAAGCCGTAGAGAATGATGGGCGGCCGAGAAAACGGCGTTGGGATGTTTGTCAGGAGTGTGTTCCCTGGGACTCGAGTGCTCAGTGTGTCCAGACCCAGGGGGATGGAGTTGTGTCTGCATGTTCTGACGGGATGCTTCTGTGCCCCCGCGTTTCTCCACGTGGAGCTTGCAGGGCTCAATGAAAACACCGGGGGCAGTAGGTTTCTCGTCTCGGGAGGTGTCGGATGGAAACTATGGTCGGACAAGGGCGAGGAAGTATGAGAAGGATTGCACTGGTTCTTATCCAGTCCGTGCTTATTGGTTTTGGCATGACGTCATGCAGCGCTAAACCCCCTCTGCCTGGGTCACAGCGTATCACCAGTGCGAACGCAGGCAGCGTTCAATTGCTCAAGACGCTCTCTATCCCCGGCTTCACCAAGGGAGCGGTCAGCCAGAGCAGCATCGCGTTCAGCCCGGATGGTCGCTTGCTCATTGGTGCGTGCGGAATAAATCAGGTGCCCATATGGGACGTGCAAAGCGGTGTCGTCCGGCATCTGTTCTACGACGGTACCCGGCAGATAGCTGCCTGCGACTTCAGTCCGGACGGCAAGGTCATTGCCTGTGGCGGCTTTGACCAGACGATAACGCTCTGGGATGCCGACACTGGCCAGAAGGTCCGCGACCTTGGCTCAACCGAGTCCCCGGTCTGGGAACTGGACTTCAGTGCCGATGGCAAGAAGCTCGTCTCCTGCACCGTCTTAGACGACATCCGCTTGTGGGACGTCGCCCAAAACACCATAATATGAAGTTATGGAACAACAAAAGGTTTCCTCAGCATCTGCTTCGATCCACGTGCGACAACGATTGCCTACGGTGGCAGGTGGGGAGGGGCGGGCATCATCGATACTACGTCCGGCAAGCTCATCCTGGCCCTGAACGGACCTCAAAACCCTGTCGGCGATGTGACTTTCAATCCTTCGGGGACTCTCGCGGCTGCCGGTGCCGACGATGACAGCATCTATCTCTGGGACGTGGGAACCCCCCAGCCGATTGCAGTCTTGACGGGTCATGCCGGTTACGTCAACGGGGTAAGCTTCAGTCCAGATGGAACGCTTCTGGCCTCGGGCAGCCATGACGGGACCGTCGGCATCTGGGATGTCGCCAGCCGTACACGCCTCGCGACGCTTGAGGGTCATCAGGAGGCGGTCCTGCGCGTGGCCTTCAGCCCAGACGGAACGAAGATCGCTTCGATCAGCTGGGATGGCACCGTACGTCTGTGGGGAGTGCCTTGACCACGTGACGGACAGCTGACTCGCCTGTCTCCGCAATCATTGTGTCGCTCATGAGGGGACCCGTTTCCAGCAGGGCGAGTTCAATTTTGAACGAGAGCAACATTGTTCTCAACACTTCCTGCTGTGATGCTTGCAAATACCTGATGCGGACACTATTGTCGTTGTATGTGACGGAACCTGTCTTCAACAGTGACAAACAGGGGTGTACTCGTCTGGTATCATCCTTGACATTGCACGGTTCGCATCTGATGCTACAGTAAACACCATGAGACGAAATGCTGCTCTGCTGACAATCTTGCTGATGCTGGTCGTTGTTTCCCTGACTGGCTGTCGGCCTGCTCTCTCGTTCCCGTCTGCCGCGAGCGAACCGTACCCGTACGGTTCGCAAACACCACGCACGACCCCGGCGTTCAAAACATCTGCAACTGTACCAGCCGGCGTCGACGCCAACCTCAGCGTTCCCATCCTCATGTATCACGAGGTGGCACCGCACACGCCGGGTATGGATGCGCTCAAGCTCTCCTTGCTCGTTACACCCGACCAGTTCGCACAGCAGATGCAGTATCTGAAGGACAATAACTTTACGACCATCACGCTGGACGACTGGATGGCGGCACGCGTGGGGCAGGCGACTCTTCCCAGGAACCCGGTCATCCTGACTTTCGACGACGGGCGCCTTGGCGTCTATCGAAACGCATTCCCCGTCCTCAAACGCAATGGCCAGAAGGCCATCCTGTTTCTCATCAGCAACGAGGTTGGACGCGTCGCCAAAGGTTATCTGGACTGGTCGATGGCGCGAGAGATGCAAAACACGGGCCTCATCACGTTCGGCTCGCACACCGTGCATCACGCCGTGCTTCCACCCCTGACCACCCAACGTGCTCTGATGGAGCTGTCATACTCGAAGATGGTCATCCAGCGGAACACGGGGCGCAGATGTGACTACTTCTGCTATCCACATGGCAAGTACGATGCGCGGGTTGCCAAGCTGGTCGGTGTTGCCGGTTACCGTGCTGCTACGTCGGAGATTCCCGGATGGTCTCGCGTGACCGACAACGCGTTCGAGCTGCGCCGCGTCCGCATCGACGGGCGCGACAGCATGGCTGTCTTTCGCACGAAGTTGGGACCGGGAGGCTGACAGTGGCTGCGTCGTCTACCCGACGACGACGGTTGTCTGGGATTAACGGGTCGGGCATTGCGGGCTCGATCCGACCTGAATCCAATCATCGACCCGCACTGTCTTAATCCGTTCTTATGGCATGCTGGTACAATGGCAAATGTGAGAGGTGAAACGCATGCACATTCTTGTCGTTGAGGACCAGCAGGATTTCGCCCAGAATATCAGGCGATATCTGGAGACGGAGTCCTACAGTGTCGACCTTGCCTTTGACGGAGAGGCGGGGCTGCGGCAGGGGCTGGCCGAGGAGTATGCTCTCGTCGTTCTCGACCTCAACCTCCCGCGCATGGACGGACTGGAAGTCTGCCGGCAACTGCGGCAAGCGGGGCGGACCATGCCCATTCTCATGCTGACTGCCAGGATCGGACACAAGAATGCCGTGGCCGGCCTGGACAGTGGTGCCGACGACTACCTCACCAAGCCATTCGACCTCGAGGAACTGCTTGCGCGCATGCGCGCTCTGTTGCGCCGTGGGGCCGAGACATGCAGCCCTGTCATAGACTTGGGCGACATCTCGGTCGACACCAACACGCACGAGGTCCGCAGGGATGGCAAGCTGGTGGCACTTGCGCCACGCGAGTATGCACTGCTGGAATTCCTTGCGCTCAACCGCGGCATCGCCAAGACACGGCTGGACATCATCGAGCTGGTATGGGGCGAGTATGATGAGCTCATGTTCTCTCAGACGGTGGACGTGCATGTCGCTTACCTGCGGCGCAAACTCGGCAAAGATGTCATCAAGACGGTCCCCGGCAAGGGGTACATGATCGAGGCGAAGCAATGAAGCGTTCCCTGGAAGAGCGGCTGGGCGCGCGTTTCAGCCTCGAACAGAAACTCGCCATGAAGTTCACCCGTCTCGTCTGTGTTCTCATCCTGGCAAGCGGTCTGATTCTTATGACGAGCGATACGGTCATCTTCTATTACCGCATGATACATGGGCTCAATCAGCAGGTCGACCAGATACTCGCGGACACCCAGATCTCTGCGAATCCAGCAACGGCTGGGCCGGAGCTCAACCCCTCTGTGCGTCCGTTCGTGCGAATCCTCGCGCCGGATGGAACCGTTTTCTACCAAGGGGAACTGTTCACCGGTTCCTCCTCTGGGCATGCAGACCCCTTTGCCCCACCCAAGATGGGGGGCGACTCCTATTCGGTGGTGACACGCCCCATCTACAGAGAGGGGGGGGTCGTCGGATTCGTGCAATTCGCGGGGCACGCGCGACAGGGGCCGAACGAATTCGGGTGGAAGGTCTTGGAGCTGCTCGTCGTCACGATCCTCATGGGTGTTCTGTCGTACATCCTCGGCCTGCGCTTCTCCCGGCATACACTGCGACCGGTACACGAATCACAGGCGCGCTTGGAACAGTTCACCCAGGATGCCAGCCACGAGCTGCGGACGCCGCTGGCTAGCATATCATCGTCGCTGGACGTCGCCATGAAGACGGGAGAGTACCAGGACGGGATCGTGGCAGCTAAAGGACAGGTCAAATACGCGTCGCTCCTCGTCGAGCGACTGCTTGAGGTTGCCCAGCTGGACAGGGCAAAAGTCGACCTCGGACAAGTCGACCTGACAGCACTTGTGACGGCAGTAGCCAGCCAGAATATGGAAAGCTGCAAAGAGCGTGAACTGACGATGCAGGTGACGACCCGTGAAGCAGTGATTGTCGAGGGAGACAGCCTGCTGCTCCGGCAACTTGTCAACAATCTCATCGAAAACGCTGTGAAGTTCAATGCGCCGGGTGGTACGGTGAACGTTGTGCTCAATGTGACCGACCTGCACGTCGGAAATTCCCGCGGGTTCATCGCCCCCGACGGTCTGTCACACGTCTTTGAACCGTTCTATCAGGTGGATTCGTCGCGTACGCAACGCGGATTCGGACTTGGATTGGCGATTGTGAAGAAGATCGCAGACCTTCATGGATGGCATGTAGCCGTTACCAGCAGCGTCGAAGCGGGCACGAACTTCATTGTCAGATTTGCCTGATCGCCGGGATGGAACGTGGTTCTTAATCTATCCTTAAACCTTGGTTATTACAGTTCAGGACGAACCCAATGCGGTCACGGTGCGCAGTGAGCGCGTTGGTCAATAGATGCGGGCGCAGGCGCCCACTGGAGGAAACATGAGCAAGAAGAGTCGGCGAGTCGTTGTCTCAGTCGTGTCGCTGGTGGTTGTTGCGGCGATCGTCGTGGTAGGACTGAAAGCGCTGAGCGCCAAGAAAGCAGCCTCGGCATTGGCAACCAGGGGGGCCGGACTATCGTCCATGTATGTCGTGGCGAAAAAGGACGTCGCCACGACGACGACGGTTTCGGGCACGATCCATCCTTTGCGTACGGTGACACTGTCGGCCAAAGCTGCGGGTACTATCACTGCTGTCACCAAGAACGAGGGCGACAAGGTTGCTGCGGGAGAGGTCATCGCTCGCATCGATTCAACAGACTACGAGACTAACCTGGCCGCTGCCGAGTCGCGGTACCGCACCACAATGATCAGCCTTGAGACTGCCCAAACGACAGACCTCGTGGCAGCCAAGACTCAGCTGGAAAACGCCGTCACACAGGCGCAAACACAGCTGCTGTCGGCCCAGATTAGCTTGAAGAACGGCACGGACCCTGACGCCGACACGCAGACGATCGCCAATTTGCAGAATCAGGTGACCGATGCGCAGGAGAACCTTGCAACTGCTCAGAAGAGCCTGAAGAAGCTTCAGGACAATGACACCTCGGAGTTGCAGCTGGAGCAGGCGGACTTCTCGGTGAAGCAGGCGGAATTTAACCTCAGCATGGCCCAGACAAAGCTGGTGACCCTGAAGGCGCAGGACGTCACCGAAGCGCAGCTTACAACGCTGCAGAATCAGGTTAATCAGGCGAAGTCCAGCCTCCTCTCAGCCCAAGTGAGCCTCAAGGAAGCGGTGCAGAGTTCCACAACGACCGATGACCGACTTGCTCTCCTGCAAAACCAGGTCGACCAGGCGCAGGCGTCGTTGACGCAGGCGCAGTCCAACCTGGTGAATGCACACACTGACAACAAGGCATCGCAGAGCGATATCGACGCACAGGCCATGGCCGTGGAGAGTGCCCAGATGGCGCTCATCAATGCCGAAGCCAACTACCAGACGACCGCGACCTCCGTGGCAAACGATGACGCTCTCTCTGCTGCCCAGCTCGTGGTGACCAAGGCCGAGCGAGCACTGGCAACAGCACAGGCGAACCTGGTGGCAGGTCAGAAGACCATTGCCGGCAAGGCAGACAACGTGAAACTACTGGAAGCCAATGTAGAACAGGCAAAAGCGTCTGTCGTGACAGCACAGGCGAACCTTGCAGCGTTCCCCGAGACTCAGCGCAAGGCTGAACTCCAGATTCAGTCGAACGAAGAAGCGAAGAAGCAAGCTCTCATCACGCTCGATCAGACGAAGGAGCTGGCGGACAACTATGTCATCACCGCTCCGTTGGCAGGAACGATTACCGCCCTGAACGTCACGGTCGGAGATACCGCTGCCATTGGAATCAGCGTGGCGACACTCTCGGACCTCAGTGGCTGGTATATCTCTGCATACGTCGACGAGGTGGATATCCTTAACGTGAAAACCGGTCAGGACGCCTCTGCGACGATCGACGAATATGCCGGCAAGACGTTCGCCGGCAAGGTCTCCTATGTATCGCATTCACTTGGCACAACCTCCAACAGTGTGAGCGCGTATCCAATCAAGATCCAGATGACCGACTCTCCATCCACCCTGGTAGACGGGATGTCGGTGGACGCAGCGATCACCGTGTCAGTCGCGAAAGGGGTTCTCGCGGTCCCCATTGAAGCGGTCTTGACAGAGAACGGCAGGACGTACGTAACGCTCGTATCAGTCGGAGCGGACAGGACGACCACAATGACGAGGACAGAGGTCAAAACGGGTATTGAAGGCGACGAGTACGTCGAAATCAAGTCCGGACTGAAAGCGGGAGACCGTGTGCTGCGAACGGCGAGCACAACGATTACAACCTCGTCGACAACAACGACGACGACCACGCGGACTGGAACGGGTGGATTCGGCATTCCTGGTGGAATAATACCGGGCGGAACAGGTCGACCAGGTGGCAACTAACCCATGAGCTTGATTGCGTTCAGTGATATCCGCAAGGTCTATACGATCGGTGCCGTTACGATCGATGCTCTGGCCGGCGTATCTTTTGACATTGGCGAACATGAATTTGTTGCTATCATGGGGCCGTCCGGTTCGGGGAAATCGACACTGATGCATATTCTCGGATGTCTGGACGCCCCGACTTCCGGTGCGTATCGTCTCGAGGACTATGATGTTTCCCAGCTCCGTTCGAATGATCTTGCCCGTATTCGCAATCGAGACATAGGATTCGTGTTTCAGGCCTACAACTTGCTGCCGCATCTGAGCGCTCTGGAGAATGTTCTTCTTCCATGCACCTATTCCACACATGCGGTCAGCGGAAGAGATGAGAAGGCTCGCGCTCTCGAACTGCTGGAGCGTATTGGACTCAAGGACCGCATGTACAATCGTCCTGTTGAAATGTCGGGTGGAGAACAGCAGCGTGTGGCCATTGCTCGGGCCCTGATGATGAATCCACCGGTTATTCTTGCCGACGAGCCAACCGGCAACCTTAACTCCAAGGGGGCCCGCGAGATCCTGGACATTATGAAGGAGCTGCACGCAGACGGGAAGACGATTGTCTACGTCACGCATGATGATACCATCGGTGCAGAGGCGGAACGCGTGATTCGTATCCAGGACGGCCGCGTTGTGGCCGATGAGAGGAACTAGAATGGACCTCAGGGACAGTTTTCGGAATGCAACGCGGGCAATCTGGGCCGCGAAAATGCGCTCGTTTCTTACCATGCTGGGGATCATCATCGGTATTGCCGCAGTTGTCATGCTTATGGCAGTTGGCAACGGGACAAAGCAGAGCATCCTGAGCAGGATGCAGAGTTCTGGCTCCGGCAATCTCTACCTGACAGCTGGTGCCAGGTCGAATGTTCTCATGGGTGGCAATCCAGAAGGTGGCGCTGGCGGATTTGCTGCCAGCAGGGCAGGAGTATCATCCGGCGCTGAAATCACGGCGCAAGACCTGACGTATATTGAGGCAAGAGTAACCTATTCCGTTGTCGTATCGCCGACGAATCAGACCAACATTACGATCAAGAATGGGAATACGACCATGTCGGGCACCGGAATCTTCGCGACACCGACGTACTTCCAAGTTGAGAATGTTACGATCGCCGATGGTCGGATGATCTCTGATGGCGATGTTAGCAATAGGACACGCAATGTTGTTATCGGCAACACTGTGCAGACAACCCTTTTCCCTAATGAATCCGCAGTGGGACAGCTGATCCGCATCAATGGCGCGAGCTACAAGGTCGTTGGCGTTGCTGCGTCAAAAGGTGAGACGGTTGGAAGCTCTGTCGATACAGCAATCGTCCTGCCGTTCTCAGTTGGAGAGAAGTCATTCGGTATTGCGCACAATCGTGTTCAACGGACAACGATCGAGTGCGTCGATCCTACTCAGACGAAGGTAGTCATAGCAGAGATCACCGATATCCTGACACTCAAACACAAGAAAGTGGACTTCACTATTCAGGACGTCGCCGCCATGACAGCACTGGTGACATCGTCCATGACGATACTCACCACGTTGCTCGCGGCTATCGGAGGACTCTCTCTCCTGGTCGGCGGCATCGGTATCATGAACATCATGCTGGTTTCGGTAACGGAGCGGACCCGCGAGATAGGTATCCGTAAGGCACTTGGGGCCCGTGAACGCGATATTCTCGTCCAGTTCCTCATCGAATCCTCCCTGTTAAGCATATCTGGAGGCATATTGGGGATTGTTGTTAGTGTTCTTGGTTCGGACTTCGTCGTTTCCCGATTTACGACGACAGCAGTAACTGGTTCGTCAATCCTTCTTGCTGTCGGTTTCTCCATTGCTGTCGGGGTCTTCTTCGGAGTCTACCCTGCCCGCACAGCAGCCCGGCTGAAACCAGTCGAGGCATTGCGGTATGAATAGGAGGCGAATCATGCGAACCAGACTCTTCGGAATCACGATCGTCATCGCTTTGCTGGTGTCCCTTGTGGGTATCCGACAAGTGAGTGCGACTGACATAGCTCCCTTCGTAAGCGTCAGTATCGTGGGCGGGCATGTCGGCGATTATGAAGAGTATCACATCAGTTTCCTCCTGGGTCGTGACGTGAAGCCGCAGGAGACGCTCAGCATCGTGTTCGATGACATCATCAACTGGGCCGGGTTGCGCGACACCGCTGCCGGCGACGTGTTGATTGATGGGATGCCCGCAGGCGCATCGGCACTATGGTCAGGACACGTCCTTACCATTTCCACCCCCGTAAACCTATCTGCTGGAGTAACCCATGAACTCACGATCCTGCGCGGCGCAATGATACAGAACCCATCAACGGTGATGCACTTTCACCTGCTGCTGAGGGACGACGCTGCAGGGACGACCCTGGCATCGAATTACGTTGGGGTCAGTACCGTGACAAGCATTTCCCCTGTCTCATTGACGGTCGAGACGTTTGGCCACCATCTGACAGTCCTGCTGCGTTTCTGTACCGGACGGACCGGAGCACTGGTCTGGGCACCGGCACAGCGCATCGCGTCTCCGTCTGCAGTCGCTTCCGACACCATCTCTTTCAGGCTGTCCCCTGCTCTCTCGCAGGTGTGGGACAAGAGTGGAGCCCCTGTTGCCTGGTTCAGCATCAGCATTCCTGGGACGATCCGGGCTCCCCGTCTCTTCCATCTGGTCTCGACATCCGACTGGCCTATGGAACAGCCTGGCACGTACCAGAAGGAAGTGACGTATGAGCTGGAAACAGATACGGATATGGTGGATACAGGTGTGGGGGCATCGACCGAAGTGCTCGTACGCCTCGAGTTCGATCAATCCAGCATCCCGGTCCCGCTGACCACCGATGATTTCACCCTTGTCTGGACGTCGAAGGAGCCGACCATGGTCCGTATTCCTCTGACAGGTGTTCCTGACCCTGTTCCTGTTGCAGTTGATGACAATCCAGCTCCACTGCCGGACACGACAGCACCGGTCATCACATGGAATATGCAGCAGAGTACGTTCTCGTCACGACTGATCACACTGAACGTCTCTATTGCCGAAGACAACCTGGACGAGGCGTACTTCGTGAAGGATGGTGTCGATTCATTACACACACGCCTTGCAGTGGGCGATACTGGCCTCATGATGATCAACAGGACCGGCATCAGGGGGATGATCGTTGCAATCGACAAAGCCGGCAACACGACCAGTGTACGGGTCGATATTCCTGCTCCGGCGGCCTCCTGACACGCTGGCTGGATCGAGAGAGGATTGTTCACCCCTCTCGATCCCCTCCCGGTGGTGGGCCGAGCGTCAGTTCGGCAAGGGCTGCGAATGGTCCAGCACAATCTGCGGCGGGACCGGACGCAGCCTCTTTGCGTTTGCGGGAGATAACCCTTCTCATGCCGCTTCGAGGAGCGCATGAACTTGTATGAACCCGGCATCGACAATACAGTGGTATCAACGTTCGGATCATGCACTGCTGCCGTATCGCAGTCTGCGCCAGGCGACAAACGGCGGTGCAAAAGGGAGAATAGCTGATCTTCAGCGACACAGGAAGGACTCAAGACGGTCCGGTTCGCGGGAAGGCGATGGGGGTGCCTATGAACCTTATCCAGCTTGACGGTGTTCGAAAGACCTACAGGATCGGAGCGGTGACGATCGATGCTCTTGCCGGCGTGTCCCTTGAAATCGGAGAGCACGAGTTTGTGGCCATCATGGGCCCGTCAGGTTCGGGCAAGTCGACACTGATGCACATTCTCGGTTGTCTGGACAGCCCTACGAGTGGTCGGTATGTGTTCAAAGGCCGGGACGTGTCGGGCCTGCGGTCCAACGACCTTGCCGCCATACGCAATCACGACATGGGCTTCGTGTTCCAGGCGTACAACCTGTTACCTCAGATGAGTGCTCTCGAGAACGTGCTGCTTCCTTGTTCCTACGCGATCAGGTCGGTCAGGGATGGGAGAACCAAGGCGAAAGACCTGCTAGATCGTGTCGGCCTCAGAGAACGCATGAACAACCGTCCGGTCGAAATGTCCGGCGGTGAACAGCAGCGCGTCGCGATCGCACGAGCCATGATGATGGATCCGTCGGTCATTCTTGCCGACGAACCGACAGGAAACCTGAATTCCGCAGGCGCCCGTGAGGTCGTCGATATTCTGAAAGAGCTCCACGGCGGCGGCAAGACGATCATCTACGTGACCCACGACGATGCTATCGGGGCGCAGGCAGAGCGCGTGATCCGTATCTTCGACGGGTGTGTTGTGGCCGACGAAATGAACTAGCTACAAGCTGGTTTTCATGCTACGTCTGGCAGTTGGGGCAGATGAAGGATGCCGTGCCGCCGGTCCGGATCTTCTGAACGAGCGTGCCGCACACGGGACACGGCTTGCCTTCGCAGTACCCGACCAGTAAGCTCTTGACGCCCCCCGGCTGGCCATACAGATCCTTCTCGTAGGCCAGACCCCCGAGGTCCAGCGCATGCCGCAACTGTGAACGGATGGCATCGTACAGTGCCGTGCGCTCAGCAGGCGAGAGGTCGCCTGCCGCTCGCAAGGGGTGGACCCGGGCGGCGAAGAGGATGTCCTGGACATAGACGTTGCCGATGCCGGCGATGTTCTTCTGGTCGAGCAGGACAGTTTTCAGCGCGCCGCGTCTCTTTCGTTCGAGCAACCCCTCAAATGCGTCGCGGGTAAATGTCTGGTCATCCAGAGGGTTCATGCCCAGGGTCGCCGTCATTGCGTGAGAGGCCAGGTCTGCGGTCCTTACCGCGTGGACGTACCCGAACCACCAGAAGTGCAGGCTGAGCGCCGTCTCGTCCTCAAACAGTATGGCGACCTGCCGGTTCTCCGGCAGGGGTGTGCGTGCGGCATGAAACAGCGCGTCGCCACCCATACCGAGGTTTAGGAGGAACGTGACGTTGGGCTCCAGCTGCATGAACACCCATTTGCCGCGTGCTGTCACGCTGCCGACGCGGGTTTCCTCCACGAGATGGCGGAAGTCGGGGGCAGGCAGGTTCAAACACTTGGGCTGGGCAGCCTCGACCGTTGCGATGCGCCGCCCCGTGATCTCGTGGTTCATTTGCCGTGCAAGGTTTGTTATTTCGGGCAGTTCGGGCATATCATCCTCCTGTCAGTGTATTCTACAGTACCATAAAGACCGCCGAGACGAGCAATACCCCGTAGATGAGTTTAGTGAAGCGTTCGCCGCTGATGCGGTGATGCGCGATGTCTCCCAGCAGTGCGCCGAGCGCAAGAAACGGCAGAGACGTCAGGACAAGCCTCCCCGGCACACCGGTCAGCTTGTGGCGCACGACGATATCTGCGATGATGAACACGTTGAGTGTCGTCCAGATGGCGACCAGCGTGGCGCGGAACGAAGCCTTGTCCTTCAGCTTCTGAGTCGCGTAGATAATAACGGGTGGACCTCCCGACGTGAACGCCCCCTGCACGGCTCCGCCGATGAACAGCAGGCTGGCGAGAAGCCACGCAGGCCATGGTCGCGGTGTGCCTCTGCCTGGCTGGATCTGCGTGACCAATCCTTGGATGCCGACGACGACCATAAAGGCGGCGAGGATATGCATCAGCGTGGTGCGCGGCAGGATGTTGTAGGCGACCATACCGACCGGAAGTCCAGGCAAGACAAATGCAAGGATGCTCAGGTACTGCTGCCAGTCGACGTGGCTCCACGAGACGACCAGGAGGTAGACGTCCAGGACAAGGGCAAGGACGGTAAGGACGGGGCGAGCGGTGTCGATGCCGGTCAGGAGGATGCAGAACGGCATAGCAAGCACGGCGCAGCCGAAGCCGGTGATCCCCTGGATGAAATGGGTCACCAGGACGATGAGGCCGAACAGGACAGCAGTCAGGGCAAAGGACACATCTTCCTCCACGCGTCTTTTCAGGGCGCACGCGAACAGTATACACGGAATGCGATGGCAGGTTCAGCCCGAGTTGCATCACGTTAAATCATCGCGAACTCCCTTCGTTGCATCACGAAGAAATCATCGTGAAACGAGAGGAGGTAGCCATGCTGCTGACATCCTTGTGTGAACAGGGGGAAAGGAGCAGCATCATGGCGTTATCAATG
>CAIQIK010000013.1 GCA_903871855.1 uncultured Caldisericota bacterium | reverse complement strand
GCACTCTTGAACGGGAACTGCTTCTCGTATCCCATTGCCTTTCCGAGCTCACAGATGATCTGCCAGTCTGCCTTTGCCTCGCCGGGCGGGTCCTGCGCCTTTCTCCACTTCTGGACACGGCGTTCGGTAGAAGTCTGCGTGCCGTCTTTTTCGGCATAGCAGGCAGCCGGTAAGACAACATTTGCAAGTGCTCCCGTCTCGGTCATGAAGATGTCCTGCACGACCATGAACTCGACGTTCTTCAGGCCTTTCTCCACGTGGTGGAGGTCCGGGTCGGAGATCATCGGGTTCTCGCCCATGATATACACGCACTTGACCGTTCCGGGCTGGTCAGCCAGTGTATTGATCAGCTTCGTGACCGTCAAACCGACTTTACCCTCGGCGATATCGCAGCCCCATGCATCGATCATCTTCTTGCGCATCTCGGGAACGATTACTGACTGGTAACCTGAGTATACGTTTGCCAGCGCTCCCATGTCGCAGGCGCCCTGAACGTTATTCTGGCCACGGAGTGCGCAGACACCGCCGCCCCTCTTGCCGAGGTGACCGGTCAGCATCTGGAGGTTTGCGACCGATTTGACATTGTCGACACCGGTCGTGTGCTGGGTGATACCCATGGAGTAGAGGACGTTGCTCGATTCCGCTTTTGCGATCCACTCGGCAGTTGTGGCAATATCCTTAGCCGGAATCTTCGTGATCTTGGAAACATTCTCAAGCGAGTACGTGTCCTTCATCACAACTTCCTTGAACTTATCATAGTCCTTGGTCCGCTTTGCGATGAAGTCCTTGTTCTCCCAACCGTTCCTGATAATGTGCTGCATGATCCCGTTGAGGAGCGCAACATCAGTTCCTGAGTCAAATGGCATATAGAGATCGGCAAGCTTTGCGGTTGGCGTAAACCTTGGATCTGCGCAAATGACTTTTGCACCGCGCTTCTTGGCGAGCATGATCTGCCGCCCGATCAGCGGGTGCTGCTCCAGGGTGTTGGAACCCAGAACAAAGATGCACTTCGACTCGCCGATATCAGCGATCGAGTTGGTCATTGCACCGGATCCGAATGCGCCGGCAAGCCCGACGACCGTGGACGCGTGGCAGAGCCGGGCGCAGTGGTCGATGTTGGGCGTCTTTAAGACAGCCCGGGCGAACTTCTGCATCAGGTAGTTCTCCTCGTTGGAGACACGCGCTGAGGAGAGGCATGCCATCTCGTCGCCCTTGTAGGACTTGAACTTCGAAACGATCAGCTTGTATGCCTCGTCCCAGCTCGCCTCGACAAACTTGCCGTCCTTCTTGATTAACGGCTTTGTGAGCCGGTCAGGGCTGTTGACGAACTCATGCGCGTAATTCCCCTTGGGGCAGAGCTTGCCCTCGTTGACGGGAGTGCGGTGCCATGGTGCGACGCCGACAACCTTCTTGTCCTGGACAACAAGGTTGAAGCCGCAACCGCAGCCGCAGTACGGGCATGTTGTTGGTACGTATTTCATGTCCATGTTCTAACCTCGAACGACAAT
>CAIQIK010000012.1 GCA_903871855.1 uncultured Caldisericota bacterium | reverse complement strand
GTCCAACACGCTGGCCTGTCACGCCGGAGACCACGGGTTCAAATCCCGTCGATCCCGCCAGAGCGGGAGTAGCTCAGGGGTAGAGCTCTGCCTTGCCAAGGCAGTTGTCGCGGGTCCGAATCCCGTCTTCCGCTCCATTTTTTTGTTCTGGCCAGTTGGCTATTTGTGTGCCGGCGTAGCTCAGTTGGTAGAGCAGCTGATCCGTAATCAGCAGGTCGTCTGTTCAAATCAGATCGCCGGCTCCAGTGTTTTTGGCTCCTACTTCGCGATACCCAGTACAGGAGGACCCTTGTAGTGAGTATTCCATCGCAAGCAGCTTTTGCCTATCCTCTCATTCTCGTTCCTATCCTCTCGATCGTCGGCCTCCTGTTCGTAGCTGTTCTGGCGAGATCCATCGCCCGCCATCCACTCGACAACGAGGCAATCCTCCAGATCACTCTCACCATTCATCGTGGTGCCACCACATTTCTGGCGCGTGAGTATGTTGTGCTGTTCCCAATCCTGGCGATCGTGGGTCTTCTTCTCGCGCTTGGGGACGGGCTTGTGGCAGGACTTTCCTTCTTGGTTGGAGCGGGATTCTCGGTACTGGCTGGCTATGTGGGTATGCAGATTGCCACTATGGCCAATGGTCGTACGACTCTTGAGGCGCGACGTTCCCTGGGGGCGGCTCTCAACATGGCCTTCACTGGTGGGTCCGTCATGGGAATCGTCGTCAGCAGTCTTGGTGTTGCAGGGTCCTTCCTTTCGATGTTCGGCACATTGTCCATCCTTCACAGTCCGGAGAAGGCTCTCGTCGCAGCAACTGGATACTCCATGGGCGCATCCCTTGTTGCTCTGTTTGCCCGCGTTGGGGGAGGCATCTACACCAAGGCGGCGGACGTAGGGGCAGATCTTGTCGGCAAGGTTGAGGCCGGTATCCCGGAAGACGATCCTCGCAATCCTGCCTCGATAGCGGACAACGTTGGCGACAACGTCGGCGACGTTGCAGGCATGGGTGCCGATCTCTACGAGTCATACATAGGGGCCATCCTGGCCGCCGACATTCTGGGCTACTGGTTCGCCCGCCAGCATGGAATTGCTGATGTCCTCCTGCCGGTGCGCTATGTCTACTATGTCGTTGCAGCGGGTCTGATGTTCTCCCTGATGGCAGTGCTTCTGGTGAAACTCCTGTCGAGAAATGACCGGTTCTCGCCCGAGTCCCTACTGCGCTATGGGTCTATTGGAGCTTCTGTTGGACTCGTGAGTGCCTCGATTCCTCTTTCTCTCGGAGTATTTGGCGATATGAAGGCAGGGAGCGCTGTCACCGTGGGTGTCGTGTCTGGGGTCCTCATCGGTCTAGCTTCAGAATATTTTACCTCGTCACGACCTGTCACGCAAATTGCGCATGCATCCAAGAGCGGTGCAGCAACCAACATTCTCAGCGGCATGTCTGCGGGCATGCGGAGCGTCGTCATCCCAGTCGTCGTGATCGCGGCGGCCCTGCTGGCAGCCTATGCTGGTCTCGGGATGTATGGCATTGCGCTGGCGGGAGTCGGGATGTTGGGAACCCTTGGCATATCCCTGTCAGTCGATGCCTATGGTCCGATTGCCGACAATGCAGGTGGAATCGCTGAACTGACGGGACAGCTCCCTATTGTCCGAGAGCGCACGGATCAGCTCGATTCGCTCGGCAACACAACGGCGGCAATGGGGAAGGGCTTTGCGGTCGGCTCTGCCGCCCTCACGTCACTGGCGCTGTTCAGTAGTTTCGCGCAAGCTGTCAACTTGCCGGTGCTCGACGTTCTTGATCCGCACGTGGTCGCAGGCATATTTCTGGGCTCAGTTCTGCCATTCTGGTTCTCCGCGCTTCTCATCGAGGCCGTTGGCTCTACCGCAATGCTCATGGTTGCCGAAGTGCGCAGGCAGTTCCGAGAGATCCCGGGTCTTCTGCAGGGTCTCGCTGTGTCAGATCCAGATGCGTGTATAGCTATCAGCACGCGAGGCGCGCTCAAGTACATGGTGCCGCCAGCTCTCGTTGGTATCGCGGCACCTTTTGCTACGTACTTCCTGCTGGGGAAGGAAGCCGTCGGTGGTCTTCTTCTCGGTGCCACAGTGACCGGTACTCTGCTCGGGTTGTATATGGCGAATGCCGGCGGAGCATGGGACAATGCGAAGAAGCTTATCGAGCGATCACTTGGTGGAAAGGGCAGCCTCGAGCACCAAGCAAGCGTTGTCGGGGATACCGTCGGCGACCCGCTGAAAGACACTGCGGGACCTTCACTGAACATCCTCATCAAACTCATATCGGTGGTTTCGCTTAGCTTCCTTCCCCTGTTCATGAAATAGACAGGAGTGGTCCGCGCAATTGCCACATTTCTTCAGTGTTGGCGTCTTGTGTTGTCGCTCTCAATGCATAGTCTTTGAGTATGCAGATGACGAATCTGAACTTTCATGTGAAGGAACGTGCCAATGAAAATTGAAACCAAAGGACTGGCGGGCTCTTCTCGCTCGACAAGAATCCGCAAGACACTTCTGATAGCTGTTGTCTCCGTTTTGGTCGTTGTGGTATGTGTGGCTGGCTACAGCGTCATCTCTCTCTACAATTCTCTTCGCTCGATCAACCCCAATGCAAACGCCACGAGGTCGGCTCTCAATCTGAGGGAACGGGTCAATGTCCTAGTCATAGGCGTCGACTCACGGGCCACAAACGATCCAGGCCGCTCTGACAGTATCATGCTCATCGGCCTCGACCCAGCCTCCCACACCATGTCGGTCATGTCGATCCCCAGGGATTCTCGCGTCAACATTCCTGGACACGGCTATGACAAGATCAATGCCACGACAAACTCTGACTACTTCTCCGATGGTGGAATCGACCTTCTCGAGAAGACGGTCGAGGCGATGATCCCCGGCATCAAGATCAATTACTATGTGAAGGCTAACTTCGCCGGGTTTGAGCAGGTCGTCGATGCTCTAGGAGGCGTGACCATCAATGTCGAGAAGGCGATGTACTACAAAGCAGAGGATACTCTTATCGACTTGAAACCGGGAATACAGCACATGGATGGCAAGACGGCTCTGGAGTACGCGCGGTTTAGGATGGATGCCATTGGCGACTTCGGCTCCTCGAATGGAGAGGAATTGGGACGTGTTGTTCGTCAGAAGACTCTTCTCAAAGCTATCGTAGCCCAGACAACCTCGCTTCGCAATGTCTGGAAACTGCCGCCCGTTATCCGTGCGGTCGAGAACGCTGTTGTGACCGACTTTCTCCCCAATGACATGCTTCGTATTGCTCTTGCTTTCAAGAACACGACCGACAAGGAAGTAACCACGATCCCGTTCCCTGGAGTGCCAGGGTATGTCGGGGCAACGTCGTACGTCATCCCGGACCTGGATGCCTTGCGATCGAAGATTGCTCCGCTGTTCAGTTCGCTCGCTCCATCCAATTAAGAGTCCAGACGAACGGAGTGTTTGCCTAGTGTTGGCAACGACCGCGCATATCCCTTTGTTCCGAAACACGCACCTTGCCGGAAACGCTCTCGTTGAGCTTTTCTTCGCCCCGGACACCGTCTGTAGTGAAGTAGTCTCCGTCAAAGTGGCCGCATTACCTGACCGTGCAGGTTCCCAGTTGTCCTGCAAACCCGGACAAACCGGTGCTTCGTGACCGTCATAGCTGTCGTCATCACCCTGAACCGCCCCGAAACGGCATTGTGCTGTCTGTCGTCGATCCTGCACGGCTCCCGGCGACCCGACCGGGTCGTCGTCGTCGACAATGGTTCCGTCATCCCGTACACGCCTCCGCAGGAATACCGGCAGGATGTCGATGTTGTTCGCCTGGAGCACAATAGTGGGCCGGCAGGAGGTGCAGCCATCGGCCAGCAGAAGGCACTCGAGCTCAAAGCCGACTGGGTTTGGATGCTCGATGACGATGCCATCGCCGATCCAGACGCTCTGGCGGGCCTCATACGAAGTGCTGAAACGCACGGCGTGCGGACTTACTTCCGTTCCGTATGCTACAATATGTCACAGCCGGAACTTCCTTTCTTCAACTCGTTTACTTACAGTCGCCGGACTGGAATGCTCAAACCAGTTCCCCGGGAACGCTATCGGGATCCCGAGTTCTCCTTTGACACCTGTGCCATGGCAGGCCTGTTCGTCCCGGCTTCTCTGCTCCTCGAATCCGGCGTCTTCGATGCGTCGCTGTATGGATGGTACGACGACTCAGAATTCACTCTGAGAGCAACGCTCATGGGATTCCATGGGTACGCGATCCCCGCGAGCTGGTTGCTGCATCCTTCGGCCAACCGGAGGCAGTTGCGGGTTCTCGGAAGGTCCCTTGCCGTCCTGGTCGACCAGCCGTGGCGTGTGTACTATGGAACCCGCAACTGTATTCTGACGCAGCGCCGGTTCCTCTCGAGGGTCCGTTTTCTAGTCCTGTTCCTCCCTCTCTTCACAGCTCGGCGTTTCATTTCGATTGTGCTACTCTACAATGATCGTCGTACCTTTCTGCATTGCTTCGCAAGGGGTGTCCTGGACGGCCTCCGTGGCCGAAAGGGCGAACTCACACAAGGGGGTCGAACCATATGAGAAACAAGTGGATTGTTGGAATCGTTCTTGCAATCGTCATCATCGCGGGTGTCGCCGCAGCCTACAAGCTAACGCGTCCCTCTACTGGGGCGAAGGGTCTCAGCGGCAAGCGTATCGAGGCCACGTTCCTCGCGTATGGAATCGAGCCGGAGACAGCCGCAGAGATCACGGTAGGCACTCCCATCTATAACGAGACGGGCAAGAAGTGTTTTGTGATTACGAAGATCACGACATCACCAGCCGCAGAGGACGCATATGACAGCAAGGGGGAACTTCACGTCGTCGGCCACCCGATCCTCAAGGACGTCGTTATCACGGCGCAGTCCGTCGATGCAAAGGTCGCGTGGGCCTACATGTTTGGCACTGACAAGATTCTCGCCGGGGCAAACGTCGCCATATATGGGGACACCTGGAAAGTCTGGACACGTATCTTGACGGTGCACGATCTCCCATAGGGACGAAATGAACCTCGACTCCATGAGGAGGCGGTTGGCAGCGAGAGCTTTTCTCCTGCTGGTCGCCTATTATCCTCTTGTCAACTGGGCTATCCGGAAGGCCAATCTGCCTCTTGCTACCCTGTGGGACGACATCACGCTCCTGGTCTTCCTTGTATTCGCCGTCGCCACGAGTTGGCGGAAGGTCGGGCGTCTCATGACTTCACCCATCGTTCTGACGGCCCTCCTGTTTCTTTCTGCGACGCTTCTGAGCTACGCTACGAACACCTACTACATTGGCGCGTATATTCAAGAAGCCCGCCTGGCGTTTGAACCATTCATGACCTTTGTCATCCTCTGGCTCCTCATCGACGGGGATGCCGCCAGTCTTCTCCGCGAGATCGTTCCACACCTGGTGATGTGTGCCACTATCGTAGCCTTCCTCGGTGTTTGTCAATATATCCGGAAGGTCCCGATACCTGCTCAATGGCTTGACAAAGCCACTGAGAGAGGTGTCATCAGTACTCGGGCTTTCTCGCTCTTCGGCAGTCCCAACGTTCTCGCCGCCTACCTCGAAACCATCATTCCCCTGGGCATGTACATGGCCGTCGTACGGGCGAAGTGGTACGAAAGGGCAATTGCAATCGGATGTGTCCTGGTCATGGGCAGTGGATTCCTTCTGACCTTGACGCGAGCCGCTTGGTTGTCGGCCGCGGGGTCTTTCTTCGTCGGGCTCCTCATCTTGAAGCCCATACTTGCAGCAGTGTTTGCCGCCGCCGGAGGAAGTATTCTCATCGTCGTTCCGACATTCCGACTCCGCATGGCCAACCTGCTCAGTTCGACATATGTCGACAAAAGCAATAACCTCGGTCGCCTGTTTCGCTGGAGGCAGGCCTTTGTGAATCTGACTGATCACCCTCTACTTGGTAGCGGTCTTGGCACGTTTGGAGGTTCCGCCGCTCAGAAGTACGGCTACTTCACGGGCATCTCCATGGATTCGGTGTGGATTCGCGTGCTTACTGAGACAGGCATGGTCGGCTTCGCTTTGTACGTCTCATGGTTGTCGAGTGCCTTCGCCTGCGTCGCCACACGCTTCTTCCGCTCGAAGGACAAGCTGTGGCTGTTCGCGTCGGTGGGCCTTCTTGCGCTTCTGGTCAACCTGTTTACCGATAACCTCCTCGACTCGTGGGCCATAGCGCTTCTTATGTGGAGCCTTTTCGCCCTCGGTGCTGTTCCCGAGGCCGGCGAATGAAGGCGCTTGTCCTCAGTACCAATAACTATCGCTCGTTCCCCAGCCGAAAACAGCGCTTTGCCCGCCGATTGGCCGAACGAGGCTATGACGTGCTCTACGTCGAGGCCCCGGTAACCTGGCTAGCGGCGGCTCGCCGTGAGCAGTGGTGGAAGCTAAATGCCTGGCGGTCGGGCACACACAAGCAGGGAGAGCATATGTGGACAGCGTCGCCGACACCGTGGCTTCCGTACTTCAAGAAGTATGAGCGTGTGGCAGACCACGATTCGCTCACCTACTACCGCTATCTGCAAAGTCTCGCTGGAGGCTGGACGGCCGAAGCCGATATCATCCTGACGTATCTGCCGTTTGTCCCGAGAACTCTTCAGTTGCTTGGCGCTCCGGTCGTGTACGACTGCGTCGATGACCACAGCGCTTATCCAGGACTCCTCAACAAGACTACCGTCGACCGCCTTGAGGCTCGGACTGCCAACATCGCATCTGCTGTAATTGTCACCAACGAAACAATTGCGGCCAAGTTTTCGTCGCACGAGGATAAGCTCAGCCTGATCCAAAACGGCGTGGACCACGAGCTGTTCGCCGCACCTGCCGTGACGTGGCTCGACACATTGACCACACTGCCGAAGCAACGCAGATTCCTGTACGTCGGGGCAATGCGTGAATGGTTCGACGTACAGGCGCTCGGCGCTGTTGCTGCCGCGTATTCAGACTGTGAGATTGACTGCTTCGGCGACGCCCTTCCAGCTGTGCGCGACCAACTGGCCACCCATACCAACATCGTTTTCAAGGGAACGCTGTCCCAGACTGCGATCGCCCAGGAGGCTCCCCAGTACGACGTCGCGCTTATCCCCTTCCGTGAATCGCCGCTGACCTTGGGCGTCGACCCGCTGAAATTCTATGAATATGTCTCGGCTGGACTACCCGTGGTCTCGTCGACAATTCACGCCCTCGGAGCATTCGGCGAAGACATGGTACGACTTGCAGCTACTCCTCAGGAGTTTGTCTCGGCAGTGCAAGATACCCTCGATACAGATTCGCTAGACCTCCGTCGCTTCCGCGTGCAATCGTCCCGACGTTTTGACTGGTCGTTCCGCATCGCTGAATTCGACCGCGTGCTTGACGCTGTAGCACACCACCAGTCCTGAATATGGAGGAAAAGATGGAAAGGAAGCTTGCGATTGTCGGTCTTGGGTATGTTGGCCTGCCTCTTGCACTTACCTATGCACTGGACGGCTTTCAGGTCTCGGGAGTCGATATCGACCCACGTCGCATCGCGTCCATCAAGGCCTCTTCGCTCGGTATGCGCGAGGACTTCGACGGCATACCGGTCAATGATGTCCTCCGAACGTGTCTTGCAAATGGCAGTCTCAACGTTACCAGCAAGTTCGATGAACTCCCGAAGGACGTGGCAGCCTTCATTATTACAGTCGGCATCCCTATCGACAATTCATGGACTCTGGACATGAGCATGCTGGCGGGCGCCTGCGCCGAGGTTGGCAAGCTCCTCAAGAAGGAGGATCTTGTCATCTGCCGGTCTACCGTACCTGTCGGCACGACCCGCGGCCTCGTGCTCTCCACGCTGGAACACGCAAGCGGACTGGCAGCAGGCATCGACTTCGACCTCGCGTATTCTTCGGAGCGAATAGCCGAAGGGCACGCCTATGATGAGTTTCGCAATATGCCACTGGTCGTCGGGGGCATTAACGCCAGGAGCCTCGACCGCGCGACTCAGGTGCTCGGGGCCGTCAATCGCGAACCTGTCTTCAAAGCGTCCTCCATTGAACTTGTGGAAGCGGCGAAGATGTTCGAGAATGCTCAGCGAGACGTCAACATCGCAGTCGCCGACCAGCTGGCGCGCTTTGCGAATCGCTTCGATATTCCTACCTGGGAACTTATTGAGGCTTGCAATACCCACTCGAGAGTCAAGATTCTCATGCCTGGCATCGGCGTCGGGGGGCACTGCATCCCCTATGCCTCGCCCTATCTGTTCGGATCACTCTCAAGTCAGGACGAATGCAGCGACTTGCTGCCGACCTTCGTCTCTGCACGTCGGGCAAACGCCGCTCAGCCTGGTTACATCGCCGGGCGCATGTCCAGAAGGATGGGTGGACTTACGGGCAAGCATGTACTGTTCGTCGGCATTGCCATGAAGGACTACTCGGACGACGTTTCTGTGAGTCCAGCCGTTGACCTTGCCACAGCGCTTGCGAAGGAAGGAGCCGAAGTGCGTGTTTTCGACAGCATTGCTGAGGCGCCCAAGGAATTCGGACGCGAAACAGACATCGATGCGGGCTCGTTGTGGGCAGACGCACTTGTCTTGCCGATTCGACAGGGAAATGTGGACTATGAGCGCGTGAAAAAGATTGTTATCGCAGCAGCTGGGTGCGTGATTCTGTGTGACTTCAGGGGGGTGTTCGAACATGACGCAGACGTTCTCCAACAACCCTGGTACGTTCGTCTGTAGAGCGCAGACGCCCCGAGTGGACAATGGCTGAACGAGTCCACGTCGCCGGTATTCCGGTCGACAACCTGGACATCGACGAAGCTCTCACTGTTGTCGAGGGCTTCGTTGCGTCGCGCACTCCGCATATGGGTGTGGCCATCAATCCTGAGAAGGTTATTAAGGCTAAACAGGACAAAGCCCTTCAGAAGGTCCTGCGAAAAAGCGACCTGAATTTCTGCGACGGCATAGGAATCATCTGGGCTTCCCGCGTGTTCTACCACGAGCGTATCAAGTCCCGAGTCACCGGTGTCGATCTGTTCTTGCGGCTGCTCGAGCTGGCAGATACACGTGGATGGCGCCTCTTTCTTCTTGGGTCACGCCCGGAAGTCCTGTCCAGAGTGGTGACAATCGTGAAGGAGAGATACCCTGGTCTCGTTGTAGCCGGATCACGCGACGGGTACTTCACTGCCGTTGATGAGTCTGCCCTGGTTGCAGAGATCGCAGCTGCCAGAGCGGACATCATGTTCGTCGGCATGGGTAGTCCCAAGCAGGAAAAGTTTCTTGCCGCCAACCTCTCCGCGATGGGGATCCCATTTGCCATGGGTGTCGGAGGAAGTTACAACGTCCTGTCGGGTGAGTTTAAACGCGCACCTGACCACATCCAGAGACTCGGTCTTGAGTGGCTCTACCGGTTCGTCCTCGATCCCAAGCGGTTGCCTCGGATCCTCTCGCTTCCGCGGTTTGTGGGTATTGTACTCCGATCACCCCGGGAACATGTCGACAGCATCGACTTCTTTGGCATTTCTATCAGCGACAGGGATATCGACGAGCTTCTCGAGATCGCAGACGGTTTCGTGACAAGCGGAGCACCTCACCTCGTTGTGACGCTGAATGGCGAAATGGCAGCTCGTGCGTTCAGGGACACCGAGTTTCTGGCAATTGTCCAGCAGGCGGATCTGGTCGTTGCTGACGGCGTTGGCATCGTCTGGGGAGCACGCATGCTGGGTTCACGCATCGAGAACCGCATCCCCGGCATCGAGTTTTCGGGTTCTCTGCTGGCACTCGCCGAGCGCCAGGGCTACCGCGTGTACTTCCTCGGTGCAAAGCCGGATATCGTCAAACGGGCCGCCTCCAACGCCATGACACGTTACCCGAATCTTCATGTTGTCGGTTACCATTCCGGCTACTTCGATGCAGCAGAGGAAGCGCACATAATCCACGAAATCCAGGAAGCGCACGTCGACATTCTCTTGGTCGGCATGGGCGGGGGAGCCCAGGAGAAATGGATCTGGCACCATCGCGACATGGGTATCCCTATCGCAATTGGGGTAGGCGGCACATTCGATGTCTGGAGCGGACTCGTCCGCCGAGCCCCTCGATTCGTTCAGAAGACTGGCACGGAGTGGCTATACAGACTGGTCGTTCAGCCAAGCCGTATACGGCGCGTGGGGAGTATCTTCTATTTCATGTTCCGTGTGCTTGCGCATCGTCGGACGGCACCCCGGAGCTAGATGAGCCGAATTCTCGTCTTGGGCTACTATGGTTTTGGCAATTTCGGCGACGAGCTCATTTTCTCGGCTGTGCAGGATGAACTGACGAATATCAACTGTGAAGCGGTGTTTGCAGTCAATGAACCGGGCCAGTATGCCACCCTCGTCTGTCCGCGGTACACGCTCGTTGATCGACATGACCTGACAGCGATGAGAGCAGCTCTCAGAGAGTGTGACTATGTGATGTTGGGCGGGGGAGGTCTCATCCAGGACGTCACCAGCTGGCGAAGCAGCTTGTACTATTTGGGCATTCCTCTGGTGGCAACGCTGTACAAGAAGGGGGTCATCTCCTACGCACAGGGTATCGGCCCAGTCAAGCGGCTATGGATCCGTCGTCTGGTCAGGGCCGTCTTCAGCCGCATGATCCTCATTGATGTACGCGATGACGCCTCAAGAGACCTCCTGCTCGGTTGCGGGATTCGAACACCAAGTATTTCCGTGTCGTCCGATGCCGGGCTTTCCTATCTCGTCAACCGACGCGGTGAACTTGTTACAGGTGCTCGCCGCAAGTCCCGGATCGTCGCCTGTGTCAACGAACGCTTCGGGTGGACGCCAGAAGAGACGGCCTCATTTCTCGACTGCCTCGGGTCCCAATCATCTGCCCGGCTTGATCTGGTCGTGCTCTTTCCGGCAGCAGACCTGGCATTCACACGGGCTGTTCGGGGCCGTCTGCTCACGCCATCAGAACTCATCAGCTCGCCTCAGCCACTGGAACTGCTGGACCTCTGCTGTTCTGCTACGTTGACTATTGCCGGACGATATCATATGGCTGCAGCGGCGGTCGCCGCGCGGTCGCCGCTGGTAGCACTCGCCTACGATCCAAAGGTCTCTCAGTTGGCCGCTTGCTGTGGCTTCGATGCCTTCCAACCAGGAGACTCACCACAACAGGCTGCTCGGCGTGTTCTCGGTGGAAGTATCTCGCGCGTGGCTGACGAGTCTATCGTGCGACTCGATCAGACCAGAGTAGACCGTATCACTCGGCTGAAGGCTGTTCTGGAACGCCCCAACCCGTGAGCGTTCTCTCGATTTTTCGTCAAGTCCTCGCTGACAAGGCCTGTTTTCTCTGCGGTGAGGAGTCGGACCTTCCTATCTGCCCTGGCTGTGCTTCTCTATTTCGAATGTGTGACCCGGGATGGAGCGACGCCCATCTCGCTGCTGGTCGGGCGTCGGGCTTTTCTGCGTTTTGGTATGAAGGAACATTGCGACAGGCAATTCTGCAGATGAAGGTACAAGGTGAGTATCAGTTGGCTGGGCAGCTTTCCGGCATGCTGATGAGCCTCGTAAGAACTCTTCCACTGGGAGACTGTCCGGTTTTTGTCCCCATTCCGCGGTTCGGTACGCGGAATGAGAGAGATCCCCATCACTTCCCACACGTCGCATGCAGAATACTTTCCACGGGTGTAGGCGGTGACTATGGCAGTGGCTATTTGCTCAAGACCTGTCGCACGCCTCTTCAGACACAGTTGTCAGATATGGAACGCCTGAAAAATGTCGATGGTGTGTTCGAGCTTTCGCCTCAGGCGGTCGACCAGTTGTACGCCAAGACGGTAATCATCGTAGATGATGTCCTGACAACTGGGGCTACGGTCTGTGCCGCCACGAACGTCATCCTGCAAGCGCGTCCGCATCAATGTTTGTACTTGACCCTCGCTCGTAGTCGGGCTACAATACAGTCAGGCTAATGAAGGCAAGAGCCTAATCTGATGCAAAGGGAGGCACACATGAAGGTTGAACATAAGTCCAAGACGCTTGAGATCCCTCCGCGCATTCTTGCCTATCTGAACGAAAAGGTCAGTCGGTTTGACAAATTCTTTCGCAAGGAACCCACGCTCGGGGCCAATCTGAACCTCCTGCGAGGTAAATATACATGCGAACTCACGCTTGAGGTCTCTGGCCGCATCATCAAGGCTTCAGGACAGGGTCCAGACATGGAAGGTTCTATCGATGCAGCATGCGACAAGCTCGACGTACAGATCCGCAAGTTTCACACCCGGGTCTTCCGGAGGGATTTCAAAGCGGTTGCTGAGCTCAAGGGCTTGTTCCAATCCGAAGTGCCGGTAGAGGATGTCGAAGAATCTCCTGAAAGCATCGTGAAGCGCAAGGAATTTGAGGTGCTTCCGATGTCCGAAGAAGAGGCGATCCTTCAGATCGAGATGCTTGGGCACCAGTTCTTCGTCTACCGGAACGCTTTGTCCAACAAGGTTTGTGTTCTGTACAAACGTACCTATGGGGGCTACGGTCTTATTGAAATCGACTGACCACGCGAGGCTCTCTGTCGTCGCAGCGACATGGGCGACTGTTGGTTCAGCTTTGACGTCGCGGTCTCATGAGCGACGTCAAAGCTGTATTCTGCTACTGCACAAACTGAACGGCCAAACCCTGTGACAATTCAGTACGCCGGCGCGGTGTTTGGGTTGACAAGTCTAGCATCTTTTGTCGTGGAGGTACCTCTCTGATGGGACTGTTTAGCATGTTTTCCCCGGCTGCCCGCAAGCTCAAGACATACGACGCTATGCTCCCCCTGATCCTTCAACTCCAGCCGACGCTGGCCGAGCTGGACGATGAGGGTCTCAGGAGCTATGGAGCCGAGCTCAGAAGGCGGGCTGCAGCAGGCGACACCGAGGCTGCCCTGCTGCCTGAGGCTTTTGCACTGGTGAGAGAGACCTCCCGCCGTTTGATAGGGCTGGAGCACTTCCCTGAACAGCTCCTTGGAGGTATCGCGCTCTATTTTGGCAACATCGCCGAGATGAAGACGGGCGAAGGAAAGACACTTGTGGCTACCTGTCCCCTGTACCTCAACGCCGTCATGGGTCACCGAGGTCATCTTGTCACCGTGAACGACTACCTAGCCAAACGTGACCGGGCCTGGATGGGACCCATCTATGAGTTTCTTGGCATGTCGGTGGGCCTCCTTCAGAACGACAGTACGCCTGAGGAGCGCCATGCTGCGTATACAGCCGACATCACCTATGGCACGAACAACGAGTTCGGGTTCGACTACCTACGAGACCATATGGCCGGCTCGGAAGACGGCATGGTCCAGAAGGGGGCTCTCGATTTTGGCATCGTCGACGAGGTTGACAACATCTTCATCGATGAGGCTCGGACAGCTCTTATCATAGCGGGCCCCGGTGGCGACTCGGACATGCCGTACTACGAGGCTGCAGCGTTCGTGAAGCGGCTGAAGGGGACAGCTCGCTCGGAGGTGGCTGCTGGAGACAACGAGACACCAGACGGCTCCGACTACATCTACGAAGAGAAACACAAGACAATCGAGCCTGCCGACGATCTGCTGGCCCGTTTTGCCCATGCTGCCAAGATTTCTCAGGAGAAGCTCCTGAAAGATCAGTCCACCTACGACAAGATCCTTCGCAATGCCATCAGAGCACAGGTCTTCTTCAGAAAAGACAGCGAGTACATCATCAAAGACACAGAAGTCATTATCGTCGATGAGTTCACGGGTCGACTTATGTATGGGCGTCGCTACTCCGAGGGGCTGCACCAGGCCATCGAGGCAAAGGAAGGGCTCAAGGTTCGCGAGGAGAGCCAGACGCTGGCGACCATCACGATCCAGAACTTCTTCAAGATGTACCTCAAGCTGGCTGGGATGACGGGAACGGCGCTCACAGAGGCAGATGAGTTCAAGGAAATCTATGGACTTGATGTCCTCGAGATTCCTACACATCGTCCAGTGGTACGTCACGATGCGGATGACGAGGTGTACCGGTCTGAGCACGGCAAGCTGGGTGCGATTCTCCGCGAGATCCAATCCTGCCATGAGAAAGGGCAACCCGTTCTTGTAGGGACGCGTTCCGTCGAGAAATCCGAAGGATTGAGCCACGAGCTGAAAAAGCTTGGCATCAAACACCAGGTTCTCAATGCCAAGTATCACGAACGAGAAGCAGAGATCATCGCGCAAGCGGGCCGCAAAGGCTCGGTCACGATCGCCACTAACATGGCAGGCCGAGGCGTCGATATTCTGCTCGGCGGCAATCCTGTGGCCCTTGTTCATGCCAAAGCCGACCCGGTAAAACAGCCGGAACAATATGCCAAGCTGCTCGCAGAGTACCGCGAGTTGTGTGCGAAGGAACATGACGATGTCGTCAGCCTGGGAGGCCTTTTCATCCTTGGGACTGAGCGCCACGAGTCGCGCCGCATCGACAACCAGCTCCGGGGACGGTCTGGCCGACAAGGGGATCCCGGTGAGTCGAAGTTTTTTCTCTCGGCAGAAGACGACATCCTCCGCATCTTCGGTGGCGACCGTATTCAGCGCATCTTCGCAATGATGAAGGTCGAGGAGTCGATGCCTGTGAACCATCCGCTTCTCTCTAAAACAATCGAGATGTCCCAGAAGAAGGTCGAGTCCTACAATTTCGATGCGCGCAAGAACCTCCTTGACTACGACAACGTGCTGAACAAGCAGCGTGAGGTCATCTACGCGGAACGCGACAAAGTTCTTGCAGGAGTCGATCTTACGGACGAGGTGCACGAGTTCATCAACGAACAGGCCGAAACGACTGCACAGCAGATCGTTCAGGCACAGCGCGCCGATGAGGTCGATATTGGGAAAACCTACAATGACCTGGTCTTGGATGCCTTTGGCAGACCCGTGGAGATGACACTTGAAGAGTTGATAGACCTCATCGAACGCCGTGATCCCGAACAGCAGCTTTCCAGCGCGATTCGGGACCGCGCCGAGGCCATTTACCGCGAGAAGTACGCTCGCTACGGAGACAGCATTATGCACCAGATCGAGCATTACATCTTCTTGCGCACAATCGATAGTGCATGGAAAGACCACCTTCTTCAGATGGACGATCTCAAGGATGGCATCGGCCTGCGCGCTTATGGTCAGCAGGACCCGGTCATTGCCTATCAGAAGGAAGGGTATGAACTCTTCAATGAACTGATGGACCAGATAAAGCATGATGTGACACGGGCATTGTTTACCTTCGAGCTACAGCCCGCCCAACCGGAGAAGAAGCATGATCGATCTTGAACCACTGCGCAGGCGAGTTTCAGAGTGTAAGGCACGCATATCCGGACTCTATCAGCCTGGCTGACTGGCGAGCCGGCAGGCACAGCTGGAAGAGCTGCGGAGCAAGACCACGGCTGTCGGCTTCTGGAATGACCAAACAAGTGCAGCTGAGATCATGGGCAGCATTGCGCGCATCGAAGCAGATATTGCTTCCCACCAGAAAGCACTGACCGAGTTGGACAACGCTCGGACTGCGCTCGACCTCCTTGTCGGGATGCCGGACCCTGAGCTCGAACGCGAAGCTGTTGACGGCATCGAACATCTCGAACATGACTTGCAGATTCTTGAGACGACAGCTTATTTCAGCGGTCCTTATGATGCGTCCAATGCCATCTTGTCACTATCGAGCGGAGCGGGCGGAACAGATGCACAGGATTGGACCGAAATGCTCATGCGTATGTATATCCGTTATGCTGAACGGCAGGGTTTCGAAGTACTCGTCACAGATTACATGCAGGGTGAAGAGGCGGGCATCAAGGGTTGCACCCTAGTCATCAAGGGACAATATGCCTATGGTCTTCTGAAGCACGAGAAGGGCGTACATCGCCTGGTCCGGATCAGTCCCTTCGACGCGAACAAGCGTCGCCATACGTCGTTTGCGGCGGCAGACGTCATCCCTGAGATTCCAGAGACCAACACGAACGTTGAAATTCCTGAGAGTGATCTCCGCATAGACGTCTACCACGCATCAGGCCATGGAGGCCAGAACGTGCAGAAGGTCGCTACCGCTGTGCGTATCATGCACATTCCCACGGGGATTTCGGCCAGCTGCCAGAATGAACGCTCGCAATTGCAGAACAAGCGAATGGCGATGGCTGTTCTCAAGTCCAGACTGTTTGTGCAGCAGGAGCTGCAGCGCGATGCCCAGATTTCAGAAGTGCGCGGGGTATTCAAGTCGGCTGAATGGGGCAACGAGATTCGCTCCTACGTCCTCCAACCCTACAAGTTGGCGAAAGACCATCGTACGGGTGTTGAGAAGGGGAATGTTGACGCGATTCTCGACGGCGACTTGCAGGACTTCATCCTTGCAAGTGTGCGACATGACACGGAAAACCTTCGTTCGAGCGATTCGTGACGTCGTCGGCATAACGATTGGGTGCTTCATCTACGCCCTTTCGTTTGCCCTCTTCGTCATCCCTGTCAATCTGGCTCCCGGAGGCATCTCGGGACTAGCGATCATACTGAACCACTTCTTCAAAGTCGTTCCCATCGGCGGAACCATCATCATCCTCAACACTCCGCTCTTCCTGCTGAGCCTCAAGAGGCTGGGAAAGGCATTCCTGTGGCGTTCAGTGTATGCAACCATCATCTCGTCACTCCTTATTGATGCGATCATGCCATATACGCGTGGCTTCCATGTGGACATGCTTCTCTCAGCGGTCTACGCCGGCGTCGTCATGGGCGTCGGGATTGGGATCATCTTTCGCTTCTTCGGTTCCACCGGGGGCACCGATCTCCTTGCTCAGCTGCTTTCTGAACGCATAGGCTTGAGTTTCGGTACAACCCTGCTGATCATTGACGCGATGATCATCGCCTTTTCGGGCATCGCGTTTCACAGCATTACAATACCGCTTTACTCAATCGTGTCACTCTATATCTGTGCAAAAGCCATCGATCTCGTGCAAGAAGGAATCTCCTTCTCAAAGGCTGCCTGGGTCGTGAGTAACCAACCAGAAACCATCGCCGACAAGGTGATGGTCGAACTGGATCGCGGAGTGACGAAGTTCACTGCAACTGGCGGTTTCACGGGCGAACGCAAGGAAGTTGTATTCTGCGTCGTACCTCAGAGCCAGATATCGCATCTCAAACAGATTGTTCATGAGGTTGACCCCGATGCCTTCGTCGCCATCATGGACGTGACCGAGACGCTGGGCCTCGGCTTCAAGGAGCTGGGTACACGCTGATGATACAAATGCTGAGCGTCTCAAAGAGATATGATGATGGGTACTATGGTCTCAGGGATATTACGTTCAAGATAGACCCTGGCAAGTTCGTTTTTCTGACAGGCGAGTCCGGCGCAGGCAAGAGCACGGTTCTGCGGCTCATCTACCGTGCCGAACGGCCGACAAACGGCACCATCCTGGTAAACGGAGTGGACACTGCAGCGGCTCACGGCGGCTCGCTCACGTCTCTGCGGCGGAGAATCGGCATGGTGTTCCAGGACTACATGCTGCTATTCGACCGCACTGTATACGAAAACGTAGCGCTGCCGCTGGCTGTCCGAGGCGTGGGCGAACGGATCATCAGCCAAGAGGTAGACAAGCATCTGGACAAGGTTGGCCTCGCAGGATATCAGCGCCGAATATGCTGCTCGCTGTCCGGGGGGGAGAAGCAGCGTGTCGCCCTCGCTCGTGGACTCATCGCAAAACCTGACATCATCCTTGCGGACGAGCCGACTGGGAACCTTGACCTGAGCAATGGAGAGAAGATCGTCGAGGTCCTCCATGATGCCAACTGTCAGGGCACCACCGTCCTTATGGCTACCCATGATTTGTACCTCGTCCAGTCAACGCGGCTGCCGTTCGTGCGGCTCCGCGGTGGACGAAAGGTCGAGGAGGGCAACTTCTGACATGTTTACCTTCAAGCAGACACTTCGAGACCTTGCACGACATCCTGTCCGCACTCTTCTCGTTTCAATGCTGATAGCCGTGCTAATGGTCGCAAGCGCCGGCATCTATGCAATGTCCATCGACGTGCGCCACACCGTCTCGGAGATTGAGAGGACACACTCCATCAACGTATACCTCTTGCCCGGTCTGAACCAGACTTCTATCCAGACTCTTCTCGACCAAATGCAGAAAGACGAAGCCGTTTCCCGTGCAGAATATGTGAGTCCCGCAGACGGCCTCAAGAAGCTTGAGGCTCAATATCCCCAGTTTGCGAGCGTTTTTCGCGACCTGACGCGCAATCCGATTCCACCTCTGATCCGGGTCTACCCGGTTTCCGTGCAGGGTATCGCTGGCCTGGCTGCAGAGCTTCGTTCTCTTGCCGGCGTTCAAACTGTGGAGTATGACGAAGGCTCGGTGCAGGGGATGGCCAACGCAAACATGTTTGTCCACAGCCTCCTGCTCTACGTGTTAGTTCTCGCCGGCTTTCTCTTTATTACGGGTTTCTGCCTCATGGCATTCAGCATCATCAATGGAAAGCGAAAAGAGACTGAAGTGCTGAGTATCGTTGGTGCCAGCAATCTCCAGATCCTTCTCTCAACACCTGCCCACTTGGTCGCCGTGTGGGCGCTTGCATCAGTCCTCTTCGCTGCTGTTCTCCCCAACGTCATCAGGTACTCCACGACACGCCTCGAGGCATCCTTTTCGTGGGTGACGCCTGAGCCGGTGGGAGTAGTGTACGCTGGAGCTACCTCCGTTGTTCTGCTGGCTTCCCTGGCTTGCCTCCTTTTGGCCTGTGTCATTGCAACCGTCCTGGCGTATCGCATTGACGAGGAACAGCGCCGAGAGGAATCACTTCTCGAATGAGAACCCTGAGGTTTCTTTCTGTCATTGTCCTGATTCTCTCCCTGTTCGTGGGCTCCTCCGTCCTCGCTCCTCGCGTCGAGGGAGACCTCACGAGCGATCTCAAGGCCGCCCAGCAGAAGATGAACCAGCTGAAAATACAGCTTCAGGAGATTCAGAAACTCATCAAAGAGAATAAGTCCGCCAAGTACAAGCTCCTGAGTCAGCTGACTTCCCTCAATGACCAGGTGGATCAGCTGGAAGGCGACATGGGAGAACTCGACACTAGTATCGCTGAGCTCGAGTCTCTCCTCAAGAAGACGGCAGCTCAGATCGCCGTCAGGGAGAAACAATACAACGAGTTTTCAGCAGGTATCGAGTCGTCGATCGATCTCCTCTACCACGTGTCCAACCTCGATGTCGCAGGTCTTCCTTTCACGGGCGGAGATCTTAATGCCACTGTCGAAGCTCAGCAAGGGGTATCGGCCGTCCTTCAACAGATCACGGCGTCTCTGTCTGCGGTGAGCACACAGAAGCTCGCTCTGCAATCGGACCGCGCCGCCTATGCCCAGGCGAAGAGCCAGTTGGAGCAGGTGTATACGCTCAAAAAACAACAGGCAAGCCTTCTGGCAGAGCAGAAAGCAGCCACGCAGCAGACCCTGAACTATCTAGCAGCCACGGGTAGTCAATACTCTGCCGACGACAAGCGCATTCAAGACGAGATCAACCGGGAAAACAAGCTCATCGACCAGATTGTCGCCGAGATTGATCGGCAACAGCACCCTGGCAATGAGCCGACAGGCAAGCTTTCGTGGCCAATTCCAGGCACCATTCACATCACCGAGGTCTTTGGAATGCGCCACGACCCGATCAACGGTGTCTGGGAGATGCACAACGGCATCGATATGAGCGCCCCGATGTCGACGACGCTGCTGGCTCCCGCTGACGGCGTCGTTGAGTACGAAGGGGTCTTCTCAGGGTATGGTAACATGCTGATGCTTCAGTGTGGCCAGCACATGACCCTGGTTTTTGGACATCTCAAGTCGTTCATTGCCAAGAAGGGGCAGTCAGTGAAACGTGATCAGGTGATAGCGCTTACAGACAACACTGGCTGGAGTACTGGCCCTCATCTTCACTTCGAGGTGCGGATCGATGGCACTCCGAAGAACCCGATGCTCTATCTTGGGCCAAAACCGTAGCGCTGACAGTCAAAGGAGAATCCCATGTCATCCAGAAAATCCTCGCTTGTCATAGCAGTAGCGGCACTGCTCGTTGTCGTGATCGCATTCTGGGCAGGATTCGTTGCATATCCGGTCCTTGCCCCATATCTCACAGCTTCGCCGCGGCCAGCATCGGTCCAGACCACGCTGAGCCGTGACGAGTACATCAAGCTATCAGGAGACATCTACGACACCCTCAGCCTGCAGTACTACCAGAAGGTCGATGCGGGTATGCTTCTCAAGGGACAGGTTGCCGGGCTCGGCGACCCGTACACGGAACTGTTTACGCCTGCCGAGGCGGCGGACTTCCGCGAGCAGCTGTCCGGTGAATACGTAGGCATCGGCGTTGTCATTACGCCCAGCAAGAAAGCCGATGCTATCGAGATTGTCAGAGTATTTGCGGGTACTCCTGCAGAAGAGGCGGGGCTAAAGCCTGGAGACCTCATTGACAGCATAGATGGCATGACGGCGCGGAAACTGGACCTCGATACGGTCTCCGTACGCGTGAAGGGCAAGGCTGGGACCTCCGTCCGGTTGAAGATCGACCGAGCAGGAACACTTCTGGACTTCACCGTCGTTCGACGAAATGTCGAACTCCCCGTTGTGGAGAGTCGTGTAGTCGGCAACAAGGTGGGCTATATCTCCGTCTCGTCGTTCAGCTCTGGCGTGGCTGTGAAGTTCGCCCGGGCGCTTCACGCACTCGAGGACCAGAAGATCGCGGGGCTCGTCATTGACATACGAGACAACGGTGGCGGGTATCTGAATGAGTGCCTCGACATGTTGTCGAACTTCATTCCTCAGGGGACAGCCCTCTGGACGAAGGAGGCTGGAGGCGAGTTGAATGCCGTGACCGTCAGTGGCGGAAGCGTCTCATTTCCGATCGCCGTACTGGTCAACGAGAACTCTGCCAGCGCTTCTGAGATCTTCTCAGCCGCGATGCAGGAGAACAAGGTGGCCCTTATCGTGGGAACCAAGACGTTTGGCAAGGGGCTCATCCAGCGAAGTTGGGACCTATCAAAGGGATACGAGCTCAAAGTGACGGTCGAGGAGTACTACACGCCAAACAAGAACACGATCCAGAAGAAAGGACTGACTCCTAACATCGTGGTCGCAGACCCGGTCCCAACGGCATTTGGAACACTTCCCGATGATGGTCAGCTTGCGCGTGCCGTCCAGATAGTGCAGGAAGGAAAGCGGCCATGATTGTCGTTGTGTCTGGTCCTGGAGGCGTGGGCAAGAGCACTGTCGTGGCAGAGCTGCTGCGACGTCACCCAGACATGCACCGCTCGATTTCCGTAACGACAAGAGCGCCCCGACCTGGCGAGGTAGACGGAGTCGACTACGTCTTTGTGACCGAGGAACGGTTTACAGATTGGATTGACAAAGGGCTGTTCGCCGAGTATACTAATGTGAGTAGCCATCACTATGGGACCCTGATGTCTTCGTTGGAGGCCGTCAAGCCAGAGGAGATACTTGTCCTGACCATTGATATTCATGGTGGTCCCAGTATAAAGCGCCTGTTCCCGGGAGCACTTATGATCTTCCTCAAGCCCCCGGACATGATGGAGCTCGAACGTCGTCTGGAGTTCAGAGGCTCGGAAACGCGCGAAGAGATCGCTGGACGTATTGAACTTGGTCACCATGAGATGATGTTTGCCAAAGACTACGACTACATGGTTACCAACCGTGACCTTGAGACCACAGTCGACATTGTCGACACCATAATCCGCAGCGTACTGCGGAGATAGGAGTTGCGCATGGACGAGCACAAAGAACAGCCTACCCAACAGCCAGAGATGGCGAACCTCTACCTGGAGACGTTGATTGCGAAAGTCGATACGAACAAGTATCGGCTCATTCGTCAGCTTCTCGATACTTCGCATGAGCTGCTCGAAGAGAAGACTGACCCGCTCCGCGAGCCCGTTGATGACATTCTTCGGAAGGCCGCCGGCCGCTTGGTGGCTGCTGCGACACGTGATGCCGTGAACCCCGTCATCAAGGACGCCGAGACGAAGCGCTAGCTAGCGTACCCTGAAGTCCGATCACCTGGTAAGAAGTGTCAACTCACCCCGTACGGTCCGTGCGGGGTGTTGGTGACTTGCGAAGGGAGAGACCTATGAACAAGAATATGCGCACCAGTCAAACCGTAGAGTTTGTAACGATCGGGCATCCCGATAAGGTGGCAGACCAGATATCCGACGCCATTCTAGACGACCTGCTTGTGCAGGATCGATACAGCCGCGTTGCCTGTGAAACGTTTGTCACACATGGTCTGGTCATCGTCGGTGGAGAGATAACCACAACCGCATTCGTTGACGTTGACGCTGTTGTCCGGTCGACTATCGAAAGCATCGGCTACAACGACCCGAAATACGGCTTTGATGCCAAGACCTGTGCGGTCGTCAGCGCAATTGGCCGCCAGTCTCCGGACATCGCCCAGGGGGTCGACATGGGCGGCGCCGGGGACCAGGGTATCATGTATGGTTATGCCACGGACGAGACGCCGGAGTATATGCCGCTGCCGTACGAACTAGCGCGCCGGTTGACCATGCGGCAGGAGGAAGTTCGGCAGCAGAATGTTCTTGATTACCTCGGCCCGGATGGCAAGAGCCAAGTCACACTGGAGTACGATGGCGACAAGGCCGTGTACCTGCGCTCTGTCGTTCTTTCGTCCCAGCATCTCGCTACTGTTCTTGATCCTGACAATCCCTCACGAATGTCGAATAATGCACGTGAAGAGATTATCGAGAAAATTGTACGGCCATCATTGCCGCCCGACCTTCTCGACAGCAAGACTACGATCTTCGTGAATCCGACCGGCAAGTTCGTCGTGGGTGGCCCGCAGTCAGACACGGGCATGACGGGTCGCAAACTGGGCATCGACACATACGGGGGGCGCATTCCTCATGGAGGAGGAGCCTTCTCCGGTAAGGATCCCACTAAGGTGGACCGATCGGCTACCTATCTCATGCGCTATCTCGCGAAGAACGTCGTGGCAGCTGGTATCGCTCACCGATGTCTCACGCAGGTGGCTTATGTTATCGGTCAAAAGGACCCAGTTTCATTCGAGCTTTTTTTCGAGGGTACCGGCACACTTCCCGAATCGGTCGTGCGAGACGTCATAGCGAAGAATGTCGATATGACCCCCACAGCCATCATCAACTCTCTCGACCTTCGAAAGCCCATGTACCGCCAAACATCCATGCACGGTCACTTCGGATGTCCAGGGTTCAGCTGGGAAGAACTTGACCTGGTTCGAGAACTCAAGAGCTGGCTCAAAATCTAGCCTGTGTTTGGCAGTTTTGCTGTTTTGACACAAAGAGGTCCGTTTTCACGGAGCCTCCTCTCGTATGACCTCGGTTCGGTTGGGGATAATTTGTATCCGGGAACGTGGTTCTTGGTTCCTTTCCTGCACAATGTCGCGCCTGCCCTGCTCGTATCGACCTCTGGCCCCGATAGTTCCTGGTCCGAGGGGGGAGCGTTTCCTCTCCCTGTGCTTAGCGTGTGTTCAGCCCCTGGCGTCTATCCGGAGCTGAGGTCTGATGTGACAGTTCTTCAGCGTTCTCTTGAGAGACAGGTTCTTGGTTGGGAAGATGCCCTCGCGATCGTCCGTTTCCTGCAGGCATCTCAACCGCACGACCGTAGCAAGGCTCGCCTCACTGTAAGCGAACCGGCACTGCTTCTACACAATCTGCAGGTGATGGCCGCACGGGACTCCTCTTTTTCCGCAAAAACCGCTCCAGCACGTCAACTGCTTTCAGATGGTGATGCTACCGCTCATCTGCAGAGCGCGCTCTGGAGACTCTCCACCCCTGCGAGACGGAAGCTGTATGAGCAGGGATTCATTGTCGACCGCGGACTAGCCGACATCGAGCCGCGAGTATCCACTACACCGCACGACTGTACTGAACCACAACTCCTAATCGGATCGTTTGCGGACAGGGCAGCTCGCTTTCGCCCGGCAATAGAAGCGGCGATCGCAGGCGGTGGCAGCATTGCCTTCATCGTCAGTTCAGACGTGCTCGCGAGTCTTTACGAAGGACTCCTGTCCCACGACTGGCACATTCCGGTCATTCGTTGGCCCTCAACCAGCGCCAGACGCTTTCATGGTGACCGCCGCTCAACCGTCTGGCTGAGCACGCGTCAGTTCTCGTCGTTGATTCTCCCTGAAATCGTATTTGTTGTCGTGGATCTGGGAATTCCCGGGGAATGGCCCTTTTTCTGGCAACGCTTCTCACTCAGAAGTCTTCTCAGTGTTGCAGTCGACATGAGCAAGGCACGCGGCATCCTCTGTCTGGCTGGCGTCAGTGCGCCGACTCTCTCGGTGCTGGACGCATGTAGCATCCCAACAGACTCCGCGCTGAGCTTAGTAGTTGAGAATCCAGCTCACAAACTTGCTACCTTCGTTCTCCGAAGCCAGAACGCTTCCCCGGAGAAACAGCCTGGACACTCGGGAGCCCTCCTCACGCCCACGATGCAATTTCTCCGGCAAAACTACGACCAGGGCAAAGACTCTATGCTTCTCCTCAACATCCGCGGTTTTGCGACGCTGATTGAGTGCGCGGAATGTGGATATACAGCAACATGTCCTGATTGTGGTGCGACGCTGACCCTAGGAGGCGACAGGAAGAGGCTCTTCTGCAAACAGTGTGGTCATTCGGAAACTCCGCCCGATCTCTGTCCCAACTGTCATGGGACACAGCTCCGGTCACGCGGGTATGGTTTGGACCGCCTCGCTCGCGAGCTCCAGCATACGTTTCCGGTCTCAGCCGTGCAACTGATGACACCCACCGACGAGGCCGTGACTGCGCAGAACATCGGTCCGTCGCTGTTTCTCGGTACATATGCCGACGTTCAGCGCATCGCCGTCCTGAGGCCCGAGCTCGTTGTCTTTCCCGACGTGAGCGTCGGGCTCCGACACCCCGTGTTCGACAACATCGAGCAGCTGGCCGTCGTCGTCCGTGGCGCGGTCGCAGAAACCGCGCCAGGTACCGTTCTCATCCAGCTGGACCGTCGCTCCACAGGCCTCCGGGGAATTCTGGACGGCAGTGAGACCATGGCAGCCTTCCTTGAAAACGAAAGGGAACAGCGCCGTGAGCTGTTGATGCCACCTTTTGCACGCCAGTTTGTCATACGTGTCTCATCTCGCGGCGAGAGCCCTAACGTAGACGCAATGACCAAGGCTCTGGAGAACGCCCTTACTGCGGAAGGAGTGGATTTCCGCGGACTGCACGCGGACCTCCTAACAGTCTCAGCTCGGGCAAGAGTCCTTTCTCTCGAGTTCCGTGCTGACTCCCTGCAGGCGGCCCTTGGACTGCGTGTTGGCACCGCACTCGCTCACAATAAGCACTTCCAGAATGCCGCCATCCGGGTATACTAACCACATGAAGATCGTGCTGATTGGCAGTCCCATCCTTCGCCAGAAGGCAAAACCCATACGGAAGATGACAAGAGAGCTTGTTCATCTGGCCAAATCAATGGAAGATTTCATGAAACCAACGGGAGTCGGCTTGGCTGCCCCTCAGATTGGCCTCAGCCAAGCGTTTTTCATCTACGATGTCGGCGAAGGGCTCCATCTTGTGGCGAACCCTCAGATTCTGGAGCGCAAAGGATCAGCAAGTGCTGAGGAAGGCTGTCTCAGCGTTCCGGGTGTTTATGCTCCAATCAACCGTGCTACTGAAATCACGCTGTCATACCTGGATCATACCGGCAAGAGACGCATCCACAAGTTCGTCGATTTTGAGGCTCGCGTCATCCAGCATGAGTTCGATCACCTTCAGGGTGTACTGTTCGTCGATCGGATCACGGACTCGTCCGCCATTTCCGTGCAGGAAGGAAGTCCTATCGCCGCCGTCCTGACTCAAACAATCGAGGAAAAGGGACACCAGCTCTGACAATGGCCTTAGACGCACCCTGCATCGCTGTTTTTGGTTCGTCATCAATTTCGGTCCCGATCTTTGACGCTATAAGGCACCGGTTTCACGTTGTCCTTGCTGTGGTGTCAGAAGAATCTCGCATCCGCCGAGGCAAACTCCTGGTCAACCCTGTGGAAGAGTGGGCGCAGTCGCATTCGATCCCCGTGCTCAATGGCGCGTTGATCCCTGGAGAGGTACTGACAAAACGACTGGTCGACGATGCCGTTGACATTCTGTTCCTGCTTTCGTACGGAAGACTCCTCTCACAAGCTCTCCTGGATGCACCACGTATCGCTTCCATCAACCTGCACCCGTCCCCATTGCCCTGGTACCGGGGTGCGGCTCCTGTTGAACGCCAGATCATGGACGGTTGCACGCAGTCAGCGGTGAGTATCATTCGAATGAACGGCCTGTTGGACCGAGGTAAGATCCTGGCTCAGGAACCGTTCCCAATTGCTGACTCGGATTACCGCACCGATGTTGAGGCCACCATCGTTCGGGTAGGCACACCTCTAGCCCTGCACACCCTCGAGCAACTTTTCCACGGCTCGGCCACGCCGCTGTCACAACTCGGTGAGGGCTCCTACGCACGCAAGCTCAAGCCCGGCGATGAGCTCATTGACTGGTCACACTCTGTGGCACAGACATACAATCTTGTGCGGGCTCTTGCTCCGGAACCATGTGCGTGTACGTACCAGGGAGCGACCCGGGTGAAGATCCTCAAGGCCACCCCTGTATCTGAAGACCTTGAATTCCCTCCAGACGCTCCTTGCGGCATGATTGCGCCCTTTCTGCGCAAACGCGCTGCCGTTCGCTGCAGCGACGGGTGGCTTGAGCTACTACAGCTCCAGTTTCCCGGCAAGATCCCCATGTCGACGGCCGACCTTCTCAACGGGCGCCGTTTGGTGCCCGGAACGATCCTCCGCCGAAACCCATCTACCTAGACTTATACGCCTCCTGGTCAGGTCAAAGTTATCCACAGTTTATGGCAACGTTCACAAAGATTGATTTGTGAACCACCATTAGTGACAACCCTAAGAGATACAAAGTGCTATCTCGGCCAGCATGGAAAAACTCCTCGCGGAAGTCTATCAGGTTTGTGTGGATGAATCAAGATACAAGTCGTTGTCTAGTCATGGGCTTCCTCTTGATAGGGATCGGATATTGTTAAGAATGCAACTCAGTGTTTCGCTTCTTGCATAATTCTTGCTATAGTATGCGTTAATGACAGGAGGTGTCATATGCCAAGAGTTATTCATTTCGAAATCTATGCTGATGAACCGGAGCGCGCAATCAAGTTCTATGAGACTGTTTTCGGTTGGCAAGCTCAGAAGTTCCCAGGACCAATGGACTATTGGATGTTGGACACAGGCAAAGAAGAACCTGGCATCAACGGTGCAATCATGAAAAGAGAAAAACCACTCACCGGCAGTGGCGATATCGTGGCATATGTCTGCACCATAGGTGTCGACTCTGTAGACGCGTACCTCACGAAGGCCCAGGCAGCTGGTGGAAAAGTCATCGTCCCTAAGAGCCCAATTCCTGGGATGGGTTGGTTTGCGCAATTCCTTGATACTGAAGGAAACATCGTCGGCATCATGCAAGGCGACCCCACTGCAAAGTAAGGCAAGAAACTGTGGGGCAGGATTTCTCCTGCCCCATTTTGCATGTCGACCCAAGACTTGACCCCTACCCTGCGCCTGGAAGCGTTATTAAGGCAGAATTCAACCTAGCGCCACCCAGTCCGTCAGGATTTGGGGGTTTTCCAGTGATTTGGCTTACTCCAGTGCATCTTATGATTCGAAATCTCTTCCTAGGGCCACTTTTCCGTACAGGGTGACTACCGAGAAGGCGGGGTCAGATCTTGATGCTCTTTTCGGCTGCGTGTTCCAGTCGGTCCGTCGTGTGGACGTAGATCTGGGTCGTCGTGATATTTTGATGTCGGAGTGTGTCGCGTACCTGTTCAATCGTAGCGCCGTTCTGAAGGGCCATTGTTGCAAAAGTATGCCGTAACGAGTGTGCAGAGACACGCGAGGAGTACACACCGATTTCCATCAGCTTTTGCTTCACCTCGAACCGCAGGGTCTTCGTCGTGATCCGCCTGTCCTTGTTGTTGTTGCTGTGCGACACAAACAGTGCCGCCCGTGGGTCAGTGCAGTGACGCACTGCCAAGTAGCGGGCAATCGGCTCATATGCCTCTCGCGTCAGGACGACGAAATCGTCTTTCGCATCCCTGCCCTTACTCCGCACGTACAAGAGTGTCGCGTTGGACGTCTGACGAATATCCCCGACGTCGGAGCCGACGACCTCCATCGTGCGCAGACCGGTCCGAAGCATCAAGTTGATCATGGCGAAGTCGCGCAAGCCGATGATGTCGCTCGTGTCGATCGAATTCAACAGGTCACGCGCCTGCTGCAGCGTAAGCGGGTCGCGATTGAATCCATACGAACGCTTGAACCCTTTAAGGCCGGCGGACACGTCGGGATAGATGCGATTTGACTCAAGGTACTTGAAGAACTGACGAACCGCGGTAAGGTACAGATTCCCCGTCCGAGGCGAGAGTCCCTCCGCCAACAGATGACTCTTGTATTGGACAATATCCGTCTTCGTCAAGTAGCCGACCCCACCAGCGGCCTCTCGAAGCGACAGGAACTCCTTGAACCGCTTGAGTGCGCGCCGATACACCACCTTGCTGGTGATGCCGACATCCTGTGCCAGCAGGAAGCTCTCGATCAGCTGGTCGAGATTCGCCGCCAGCGTGTCTGCAGGCTGTCGCGGCGTGATCTCCTTCATTTTTCTGTGGAGCAGTTACCTCCGGCCGGGTTGGCCGGAGTGTCTGTGACAATACCGGCGCTCTTCAGGGCATCTTCCTTGATCATGGAGGGCTCCCACGGAGGATCGAACACAAGATCCACCTTGACATTCCGCACTCCTGCTACAGTCCGAACCCCCTGCTCAGCCTGCTGGAGCAAATAGCCGCTCATCGGACACTGCGGAGCAGTCATGGTCATACGAACCGTGACGTCTCCCTCAACTGTGATCTCTACTCCGTAAATCAGCCCGAGGTCAACGATGTTGATCGGAATCTCTGGGTCGTAGACGGCCCGCAGGACGTCAAAAACCTGCTCTTGTTTTATCATTGTCTATGCCTCCGGTTGAGTGACACGAATCACGTGTGCGCCCAATTGGGACAGCTTGCTCTCCAGTGCCTCGTATCCCCGGTCAATATGCTGAATGGAACGTACAGTCGTGGTACCGTGTGCTGCAAGGCCGGCAATAACCAACGCGGCACCGCCGCGCAGATCCTTCGCCTGGACTGTCGCCGAGTTCAGCGACTCCACGCCCTCGATTATGGCTGTCTCCTCCGTGACCTTGATACGGGCACCCATACGCTCCAGCTCGAGGATGGCACCGAATCGGTTCTCGAAGATACTCTCGACAACTACCGAATTGCCATGTGCCAGCGTCAGATACGCAGTCATCTGAGGCTGTGCATCCGTCGGGTACCCCGGGAACGTCAGGGTACGAATATCCGTCGATCGATAGTCTGGAACGCCCTTGACAACCACGGCGTCATCCCCCTCGACTTCGACCACAGCCCCCGTCTCTCGCAACTTGGCGATAACCGACCAGATATGGCGGGCATCGATGCCCGTGATCGTGCCCTCGCCCTGCGTAATGGCCGTCGCTACCATCAGTGTCGCAGCCTCGATACGGTCGCCAATGATGCGATGCGACGCGCCGTGCAGCTGAGCAACGCCCTCGATACGAAATCCGAACGGGAAAACAGGCACGATGCGAGCGCCCGCTTTGTTCAGGAAAGAGATGAGGTCATACACTTCCGGCTCCTGAGCTGCGTTGAAGACGCGTGTTGTACCTTCGGCAAGGGCAGCAGCTAACAGGAGATTCTCTGTCGCGCCCACGCTGGGAAAGTCGAGATAGACATCGCAGGCCTTGAGAGCTGCAGCTTGACCGATAAGGTAGCCGTCTTTCCACTCAAACTGTGTACCCATGGCTCGCAGCCCCTTGACGTGAAGGTCGATGGGGCGAGCCCCGATGCTGCAACCACCCAGCGATGGGAGCATTGCCCTGTGCTCACGCCCAAGAAGTGCTCCCACCAGCGTTTGCGTTCCACGCAAGCTGTAGCCATTGGTGTTTTCGACGTGCGTCTCAATGGGGCCTCGGGTGTCGAGCACCAGTTCTCCATCGCTGAAGGAAACCAGTTTGACGCCCATCGCCTGGATAAGAGTAAGGAGAGACTGGAGGTCGCTGATGTCTGGAACATTCTGGAAGCTGACAACGTCGCGGACAGCGATCGCAGCAGCCACCAGCGGCAGGATCGAGTTCTTGGCGCCACTGCAGCGGACCGAACCGTGGAGCGAGTTGCCTCCCTCGATGAGAAAGCTCTGTTCCGTGGTCATACGTTACCCTCCTCAGTGAGTCGCATTGAGATAATCGTCGATGTGAGTGAGTATCTGCGTCGCAGTTGTCCCATTGCCATATGGATTGACCCCATCCGCGCCCAAGACTCCAAAACCACTTGCCACGAGCTGCTCGAACGACGAGACGATAAGTTCCTCATCCTGACCGACCAGCTTGACCCAGCCACTTGTCACCGCCTCGGGACGCTCAGTGACCTCACGAAGAAGGAGCATCGGCTTGTGTAGCGTTACGCATTCTTCCTGGATCCCACCCGAGTCGCTGAGAACAGCGGCACAATGCTCAAGCAAATACAGGAAATCGAAGTAGGGAAGAGGGTCGGTAAGCACGACGTTTGGCAGGTCCGATGCAATCCCGAAAACCGTTTCCCGAACAACCGGGTTGAGATGTACCGGAAAAACAAACGTCAGTTCCGGATGTGAACAGGAGAGCTTTACGAGCGCGCTCGAGAAGATCGCAATGCCGGTATCCCAGTTTTCGCGGCGGTGTGCCGTCATGATAACCATGGGACTACCCGGCCGAACCTTCGACATGATGTCCGGAGCATGAAGGTTGGGCAAGGCCATGCGCACGGCATCCACGATTGAGTTTCCTACGACATCGATCCTGCCGGTGTCGATACCTGCATGCAGGAGATTCTGTTTGGCCTCCTCGGTGGGCGCGAAGCACAGGTCAGAAACCTGGTCGGTGAGCATGCGGTTCACTTCCTCGGGGAAAGGACTGAATTTCTGATGGGACCTGAGCCCTGCCTCGACATGGCCCACCGGGATCCTTGCATAGGTCGCCGCGAGAGCCCCCATGAAGGTGGTCGTCGTATCTCCGTGGACCAGAACCAAGTCCGGTTGCAGCTCTGCCAACGCATCGGAAATCTGCGCTGCAAGCGCCGCCGTCAAGTACGGAAGCGTCTGACGCTCCTTCATCACATTGAGATCTCGCCACACCTGTATGTCGAACATCTCCACGACATCGTCCAGCATTTGCATGTGCTGGCCAGTCAGGAGCACGTAGCTGTTGAACCTTGGGTTGGCCTCTAGTGCCTTGACGATAGGCGCCATCTTGATCCCCTCAGGACGGGTGCCAAAGATGGACAAAACATCGTGGCGCATGTCAGTGAACTCCCAGAAGGGCGATGGCTAACCCAATCGAACATAACACAAACGTCACCAGGTAGTACAACGTCGTGATGCGCCGCTGGCTCCACCCCCGGAACAGCAGCAGATAATGGAAATGCCCATTGTCTCCCTTCATGGGGGATTTGTGACTGGCCGCCCGGCGGAAAATGCTCGAGACTGTTTCCGCGATGGGAATGCCAAGCGCAAAAACCGACACGATGAGCATGACAGTTGTCGGGAGTTTAAGGGCACCATAGACGGAAAGACTTGCAATCATGAACCCAAGAAACTCGGACCCGGCGTCTCCAAGAAACACCTTTGCCGGATTGTAGTTGAAGACAAGAAATCCCAGGACAGCACCAAGCAGCGCCACAAGGATGGCCCCCATGGTTGCCATACTCTTGAGCGCGGCGAAGAAAAACATTGCGAGGAGAATCAGCGCAGCGACGCCACCCGCAAGACCGTCCAGTCCATCGATGAGGTTCAGCGCATTGGTGATCCCCACGATCCAGAAGTAAGTGAGGATGATGCCGCCGATGCCAAGCTGGAAGAATCCTCCGTGCAGGAAGTTGGTGAACGCGGTCACACGGACCCCAAAGGCAATGACGACAACTGCTGCCACCGATTGTATCAGCAGCTTCAGCAACGCGGGGATATCGAACATGTCGTCCAGGAGCATGCCGATAAACACGATGCCTCCACCGATCAGGATTCCCCTCAACTGCATGGTGAGTGAATCAAAGAAGAACACAGACACAATGAATGCGATCACGATGGCGATGCCACCAGTGCGGGGAGTCACTTTGCTATTCACTCTGCGCCGTTGCCTGTCGATGGTCGCGTCAGCAGTTGCAGTTGGTTTGTCGGTGATGCCAAGACGCAGCCCAAGTTTCATGACGACCGGTGTCAGCACAAGGCTCAGCGCCAGAGCCACGAGGAACGACCAGAACTGAGCCTGCGTAATTACGAGATGCATCGGCTACTTCGTCCCGTATATCCTATCCCCGGCATCACCAAGGCCTGGAAGAATATACCCATTCTCGTTCAGACGGCGGTCAATTTCCAGAGTGACGATTTTTACATCAGGATGTTCGCGCTGCAGCACCTTGATGCCCTCCGGCGCCGCAATGATACAACAAAAGGAGATGCTGCGAGGGTGACGCTCCTTAACGAGTGAAATAGCCTTGGAGGCGCTGCCTCCAGTTGCAAGCATCGGGTCCACAATAAACACATCTGACCCAGCGGTGCTCTCGGGAAGCTTACAATAGTACTGGACCGGTTCCAGAGTGTTCTCGTCTCTGAACAGACCAATGTGCCCCACCTTGGCATGAGGGATCATGTCGAGCATCCCCTGAGCCATGACGAGCCCGGCCCGAAGCACGGGCACAATGGTGACTTCGTTTTCCAGTTCCTGCCCTTCATAGGGCTCCAGGGGGGTCTCTATGGGGCATGCCTTGGTTCGCATGCTCCTGCATACCTCGTACGTCATGAGCCCGGCAAGTTCCTCCGCCAGCTCGCGGAAGTCCTTGTGCGTCGTGTTTTTGTTCCGAAGAAGGGTCAGTTTGTGTCGTATCAGCGGATGTTCCAGCACCTGAAGGTTACGATAATCCATCAGTCCTCCTAGTACATCATGCCTGCATATAAAGGAAAACGGTTCGTCAGTGCCGTCACGCGAGTTCGAATCTGACCCAGCTTCTCCTCGTCGTCGCGAGCAATGATCGTCTCGTCGATCAGGGCGGCGATCTCGACCATCTCCGGCTCACGCATGCCGCGACTGGTCGTAGCGGGGGTCCCAAGCCGTATGCCACTTGCTTTGGTCGGGGGCAACGGATCAAAGGGGATAGCGTTCTTGTTGACCGTAATGCCCACGGTCTCGACAAGCGCCTGGACTTCTTTGCCTGTAACTCCCTTGGACGACAGGTCCACAAGCATAAGGTGGGTATCGGTGCCACCGGACACGATGCGATAACCGCGCTCCGCCAGAGCCTGCGCCAAGGTTCTTGCGTTGGCGAGGATCTGTCTCTGATAAACTGCAAACTCAGGAGTTGCAGCCTCTCTCAAAGCGACTGCCTTCGCCGCGATGACATGCTCAAGAGGACCACCTTGACTGCCAGGGAACACAGCGCTGTTGAGCTGCTTAGCGTACTTTTCCCTGTAGAGGATGATGCCTCCTCGGGGGCCGCGAAGTGTCTTGTGCGTGGTTGTCGTGACAAAATCGGCATACGGCACCGGTGAAGGATGGACTCCTGCGGCAACAAGACCGGCAATGTGTGCCATGTCTACCATGAGCAATGCACCGACCGAATCGGCGATCTCACGGAAGCGGGGGAAGTCGATAATGCGCGGGTACGCACTGGCACCTGCGACGATCAGCTTGGGACGTTCTGATCGAGCCAGCTCGGCTACCTGGTCATAGTCGATCGTCTCGGTGTCTCTCCGAACGCCATAGGACACGATGTGAAACAGTTTACCCACAAGCGACACGGGGCTTCCGTGGCTCAGATGGCCACCGTCGGCCAGAGACATACTCAGGATCGTGTCTCCTGGCTGGAGAACAGAGAAGTAGACCTCAAGGTTGGCCTGCGTTCCCGAGTGGGGCTGAACGTTTGCCCCCTCCGCACCGAAGAGCGCCTTGGCACGCTCGATAGCCAGCGTCTCGACGACATCGACATACTCACAACCACCATAGTAGCGTCTGCCGGGGTACCCTTCGGCGTACTTGTTTGTCAGAACTGAGCCCTGTGCCGCCAAGACTTCTTCGGACACGAAGTTCTCAGAGGCGATGAGCTCAATGTTGTTCTGCTGGCGGTGCAGCTCCTTGTTCAGTGCGTCAGCTATCTCCGGATCAACCCTCGTCAAGCCTGTCATAACGACCTCCTTTCGTTTCTTCCAGCATTTCGTTGTTCGAATATTGTATCACGAATGACCGGCGGCGACACTACTTGCGCGCATTCATACTGTTTGCGATGCCCCGCGCGGTCGCCTGCACCACTTGCCATGCATTCAGACCTCCCTGCAGATACCCGACGTACGGCTCGCAAAAGGGTCCGTCGAAACTCAGTTCAATCGTCGATCCCTGGACAAGGGTTCCGCCTGCCATCAGAACCTCCGTCCCGTATCCGCACATGAGGCTCGGCTCGGGCATGGCATCGGCGTCCAGTGCAGAGCACTCCTGCACGGCCTGTGCAAACGCCATAAACGACCCCCTTGACCCGCACTCGATGCGCAGAACAACGTCCCCGCGAAGCTCGTGAGGGCCCGGATCTACCACGAAGCCGTTTTCCTGCAGAAGCGCACTCGCAAGGAGATTCCCTGTCAGCACTTGCTCAAGTACTGTCGGGGCGAAGAGCAGACCCCGCAGGAACGTCTCGGCAAACCCAAGATTCGGCCCAATCTCGGCACCTACTCCTGGACTCGAGTACCGCGTCGCGGCCAGAGCGATGGCCCGGGAAGTTCCCACCAGATAGCCGCCCGTCGGGGCAATTCCTGCTCCGATGTTCTTCATGAATGATGAAGCCAGCAGATCCGCCCCATCCATTGTGGGCTCACGATCCTCGAGAAGGTCTCCATAGCAGTTGTCGACGAGAACCAGGCTCTCAGGCGAGACACGTTTTACGGAGGAAATCATCCGTGCGATCTCCCTCTCCCGAAGCGCCCGGAGGCGCTTGTATCCCCGACTCCGCTGAATCAGGACAAGTTTCGGCATCTGGGTCGCGAAGCATTGCTCGAGCTGTTTCTCCCAGAGATCTGCGGGTAACGCCGTGATGTCGCACTGGGCATAGCCGACACCAAACTCTGCCAGCGAACCATCAGAAGGGCGGATTCCAATGACCTCCTCCATCGTATCGTAGGGAGCCCCCGTTACGCAGCACAGCAGATCTTTTGGACGAAGCACGCCGAACAGCGCGATAGCCAGAGCATGGGTTCCAGAAATGATCTGCGGGCGCACGAGTGCGGCTTGTGCGCCGTAGAGGAGGGCAAACACGCGTTCGGTCTTGTCCCGCAGGTTGTCCCCAATGCCGTAGCCCGACATGGGGCGAAGGTCCGATGTCGACAATCGGGCGGCGTGAAATGCATCGAGGATGCGCACGAAGTTGCGGCGTTCAACTGCACGAATACCTCCGATTTCGGTCGCATACTCCTGCTCGAGCTGCTGCGCCCGTTCCATCAGCTGGCGTTCCGTAATCATCTGCTGCGTTCTCCTGCAGCGGATTCAACGAGGGCGGTCGCCTGCGTCAGAACCGAATCAGCTGTCTGAACGTCAACGTCAATCCAGTGAACGCTCTTCTCTCCTCTGAACCACGTCTCCTGCCGCTTGGCGTAGTTGCGTGTACGCTTCTTCCAGAGCTCGATTGCTTCGTCGCGCCCTGTCTCTCCACGTATCCAGGCACTCAGCTCCTTGTAGCCTATGCCCTGCATCGCGGTGTCGTCAGAGTTCAGGCCGTTGGCAAGCAAACGCCGCACTTCTCCTTCCATTCCTGCGGAGATCATGGCATCAACTCGCTGGTTAAGCCGTCTGTAGAGTTCAGCCCGCTCTGCACGCAGGCCAATACGGAGGATTCGCCATGGAACCGGGTGTTGTCTCCGCTTCAGAGCGCTCGGCAGGTCTCCTGACTGAGCGCTCATCTCCAGAGCTCGCCCCAGCCGCCTGGAATCGTTGGGTGCAATCTCGTGTTCTGCCAGAGGATCGATTGCTCTCAGGCGCTCGCGAAGCTCGTCCTCGGACAGTACTCGAAGCTGGCCGCGCAGACTCGCATCCGGTTTCTCCGGCAAAAACTCGTATCCATCCAGGACAGCCTTCACGTATAGGCCAGTCCCTCCCACCAGGATCGGCAGACGCTGCGAGCGAATCGCCGCATGCACTGCTTCGAACGCCAGTATCTGGTATTCCGCGACAGAGAAGTGATGTTTGGGAGGAACAACATCAATGAGAGCATGGGGTACGCCTAGACGTTCCGACGGGCTTGGTTTCGCCGTCCCGACGTCCATCCCTTGGTAAACCTGCATCGAGTCGGCAGAGATGATCGATCCTCCGAAACGACGGGCGAGCCCCAGCGAAAGCACTGTTTTGCCCGTACCCGTGGCGCCAATGATTGCTACGATCAACGGAAGACTAGCAAGCTCGAGCGCCATACAGCCCTTCTCTCGACCCATGGTCGACAGCCACCTTGACGAATGAGCCAATCCCTGGGGCTGGTTCGGAACACGAGAACCAGACATTCCTGCCATCGATCGATCTTCCAAAGGCATTGCCCCCCACCTGTGCAGCCAGGACGAGTACGTCGACACATCTACCTGCCAGTACCTGGTTGCTCTGCTCGCTCAGGTTCTGGACGATTCTGAGCAAGGCGGAGTGCCTCTCATCGATGAGCGCGGACGGGACCTTATCCTGCATGCTCGACGATGGCGTGCCCGGCCTGTCGGAGTACTTGGCAAGAAAGACGCCATCAAACCGGAACTCACGTACCGCATCGACCGTATGGGCAAAGTCATCATCTGTTTCCCCAGGAAAACCCACAATGATATCTGTCGTCAGCGTCCAATCGGTATTCTCACGGACTGGCTCGGCGAGCCTGGCATAGTCTGCAATCGTGTACCTCCGGTTCATTCGCCCGAGGATGCGGTCGCTTCCCGACTGCAGCGGAAGGTGCACGCGATGCTCAATGTGCCGCAGCTCCATGAGTCGTCTCACTTCCTCCGGCGTGAAGTTTGCCGGGTGAGGGCTCAGAAACCAGAACCAGAAGTTGCCGTCCAGTTGGTCGACCGAGGACATGATCTCGACGAGTCCTCCACGGTTCGACCGATACCTGTTGATGTTCTGTCCCAAGAAGAGCAACTCAGAGAAACCGCTCCCGACAGCCTGCTCGGCTCGGCGCAGGATTTCGCCCCCATCGACAACGACCTCGGGGCCTCGCGACCTGGGAACGATGCAGTATGTACAGTAGCTCTCGCAGCCACGCATGAGCTCGATGTTGGCCGTGGGGAACAGCGAGCGAGGAGCCACGCAATCCGGTTCGCCGAGAGGCACCATGGTCCCTATTAGGGCAAGAACTTGTTCCGCGCCCGCGGTGCCATCAACGACATTCAGACCGCGGCCCGCTATGCGTACCGCACGTTCCTTGTCGAGCGTAGCCGTGCAACCCATGAACACGATATGGCCGGCCCCGACCGCCTTCGCGGCTTCGCCGAGAAAGCTGAAAGCCTTTTCCTCGGCCTTTTCGCGAACTGCACACGTATTAATGATGATAAGAGACGCTTCACCAAGACTCTCGGAAGACCGAAGCCCTCCCCGTGTCAGCGCATCAGCAATCGTAGCGCTGTACAGCTCGTTGAACTGACACCCGAAAGTCCTGATGAGAAACCCGGCCACGTCAACTCTCCCTTTGCAAAAGCGTTATTGCCATACTGTTTCCAGTAGATGCATCAATGTCGACGACGACCGCCATCAACGTTGCATCGCCCTCTGCCACGCGCGGCGCATACATGATGCCCGTCTCGAAGCGACGCATCATGACTTCTGGATCCAGTCCGATGATCGAAGATCGTACGCCCGTCATGCCGACATCGGTGATGAAAGCAGTGCCTGCGGCTGTGATGCGCGCATCCGCCGTAGGAACATGCGTGTGTGTTCCAAGAACTGCCGACACACGGCCATCCAGCAGATGCAGCATCGCCGCTTTCTCCGCCGTTGCCTCCGCATGAACATCAACGACTTTCACACGCACAGCAGCAATCTCTGGATCGCGCAGGACTTCTTCCATATAGCGGAAGGGGTTGTCAGTACCATTCATGCAATACTGGCCCATCACGTTGACAACGGCTATGGGGCCCTCCGGCGTCTGCCAGATGACGGATCCATGATGCCTGACAGCGGGACCGATATTGCCCGGGCACAACACGCTCGGGTGTTCTTGCATCAGCTCAAGAATCTCTGGTTTGCCGAGCGTGTGATTACCCCCCGTGAATATGTCGACGCCGGCAGCACTGAGTTCTTCAAACGCAGACCGGGTCATGCCGGTCCCGTGTGTCGCGTTCTCCGCGTTGGCAACGACGAGAGTGGGCCGTAACTCTGTCTTAAGTTGCGGAAGCAGTCGCCGCACAATCGTGCGCCCGGGGCGGCCGAAGATATCACCGATGAAGAGTAATCTCACGAGAGGTCCTTATCCGACGAGGTGCAGACAGCAAAAACGCTGGCCCCCAAGGGCCAGCGCATGTGGAGCGATTGATGCAGAGCAGACAACGGTCGTATCGTGCTACTTCTTCGATGCTGTCTTTGCAGTGCTCTCAATAGGAGCAGGGGCGGGGGCAGCACCTGCTACAGGAACAGTTCCTGCTGCAGGAGCGGCGCCTTCGACCGCAACACCCTCCTCAGGAGCAGGCGGGGCTTCTTCGATGACTGGCGCAACGACCGAGAAGACCGTCGCCGCTTCGCTTGTAAGCACTTTTACCTTGTCGCCAAGCTTCAGATCAGCGACATGGATGGAATGCTTCAATCCGAGGTCGGAAACGTCAACCTCCAAATAGTCTGGAATGTCGAGCGGAAGGGCTTCGACTTCAAGCTCATACAGTGAGTGCTCGAGCACTCCACCTTCCTTGAGGCCGATAGCTGTTCCAATCGGGCGAATCGGGATCCTGCTTGTCAGTGGTTCGTCAAGCGAAATAGACAGAAAGTCGACGTGTGTATAGGTGTCCCGGATCGGGTTCACCTGGTACTCCTGCACAACTGTGGTCATGGTCTTGTCACCCTCAAACTGAAGGTCGACGATGGCTGATTCCCCTGTCGTGCGACGGATACGCTCAAATGCACGTACAGGAACAGCGACAGGCTGGGGGGTCATCCCCCGCCCGTAGACAACCGCGGGGATGAAGCCCTGCCTGCGCAGAGCGCTTAGCTTGCCATGGTTGCCGCTTTCACGGGCAACGGCCTCTATCGTTACTCTTTGCATACCAACTCCTTACTCATAAGATACCGGCATATCTTTGATATTGTATGCCAAATCAGCTCTGAATCAAGTAGACAGCCTTCAGACTGTCACAGCTGAAACAGAGCAGAGACTGACGAGTGGTTGTGGATGCTGTAGACAGCCTTGGCAATGAGCTCCGACACCGACAACACCGTGAACATCGAGGGATATTCGCGTCCAGGGACATACATCGTATCTGTCACAATCACTTCGCTGAAGTTGGACCGGGCAAACAATGCAAGGGATTCCCCCGCAAAGACGGCATGCGTCGCGCAGGCAATGACACTCTTGGCGCCCTCGGTCAGGGCGCGGTTGCAGGCGTTCAGCATCGTATTACCCGTGTGAATCGCATCGTCTGCAATAATGACGTTCTTGCCTCGTACGTCACCGATGAATGATTGAATCTCAACGGCGTCCGGCGAAAGACGCTTCTTCACAAACAGGGCCTGTGAAGCACGAATGGTCTGAGCAAACGTACTGGCCCGTGCCACGCCCCCTACATCGGGGGACAAGACAACAAGGTCCTCCAGTTCCTTGCGCTTGATATACTGCGCAAACTGGACCATGGCCGTCAGGTTATCAGCAGGGATGTCGAAGAAACCCTGAATCTGGGAAGCGTGGAGATCGATTGCAACTACGCGATCTGCTCCCGCCACGGTTACGAGATTCGCAACGAGTTTGGCGCTGATGGGTTCTCGCGAGCGAACTTTCCGATCCTGGCGCGCGTAGCCGAAAAATGGGATGACCGCAGTGATGCTCGCGGCTGAAGCACGTTTCAGAGCGTCAAGCAGGATCAGCAGTTCCAACAGATTTTCCGCAGGTGCGTTGGTGGGTTGGATGACGTAGACGTTCAACCCCCGCACGTTCTCGCTGATACGGAGCTTGATCTCTCCATCAGGGAAACGGCCAATCTCAGCCTGACCGAGAGGAATACCAAGGTAGGACGCGACCTTCTCAGCCAGCGGCTTGTTCGCATTACCAGAGAAGATCTTGATCGGGTTGTACTCACTGTCCATGTTTTTTCCTCCTAACCCATCCCTCTTTGTCGACTTGAACCGCTCGTGCGATGCCAAGAGCTTCCGGGGGCACATCATGGGTGATCGTCGACCCGGTCGCAGTGTACGCTCCCTCATGAATCGTCACTGGAGCAACCAGATTGTTGTTGGCGCCAATGAAGACATCTTTCTCGATGACCGTTCGGTGCTTGGCATGCGTGAATCCGTCGTAGTTGCAGGTGATCGTACCAGCTCCAACGTTGACGTTCTCGGCAATAGTAGCGTCGCCGATGTACGAAAGATGTGGAACCTTGCTCCCTGCTCCCAGAGAAGAGGCTTTGAGTTCGCAGAAGGCGCCGACCTTGGATCGTTCGGCTGTCAGGGTCCCCGGCCGAATGTAAGAGAAGGGGCCAACGACGCAGTTGTTGCCTATCGCGGAGCCCTCCACGAACGATGCCAGAACGGTTGTCTCATCACCCACCTGTGCGTCGATGAGAATCGTGTTGGGCCCAATGATGCTGGAGTGGCCTACCTTGGTGTTTCCTTTCAGACAGGAACCTTGCCGTATCTCCGAATCGCGTCCGATGGCGACGTCCCAATCGACACGAACTGTCTCCGGCATGTCGATGGTAACGCCCTCCCGGGACAGATGGTCCAGCTTCCGGCGCTGAAGCACGCTGGCCGCCAGCGCGAGTTCCGCCCGGTCGTTCACACCGGACAGTTCCCACTTATCACGAGCCACATGGCAATACACACGACTGCCATTCTGCACAGCCATTGCGAGACAATCCGTGATGTAGTACTCACCCTGAACATTGTTTGGCTTCATCTGTACCAGCCAGCTGCGAAGGTCCGCCGAACGAAACAGGTAGACACCCGTGTTGATCTCGTGAATGCCAAGTTGTTCCGGCCTCGCGTCTCGTGCCTCAACAATGCCAGCAAACGCACTGTCCGCAGTTCGTATGACGCGTCCAAGTTTGTCTGGGTTGTCAAGATACGCCACAAGGACTGCCGCATCTGCATGTTCAACAAGGCTCTCATCAAGAAATCCGCGGTAGTCCTCTGCCGATGGAAAGGGATCATCTCCGTTGCAGACGAGCACGTACTCCGCAGAAACGTGTTCCATGCCACACTGAACGGCGTGACCGCTGCCATGCTGTTCAGGCTGAACCGCATAGGTCAGACGGTCGCCGAACGCCGCGCGAAACGCCTCATTGGCCGCCGGTGTAACGATAATCGGCTGCGGATCGATGTCCGCCAGCGCATCAACAACGTACCACAACATCGGATGGCCAAGGACATCATGGAGAACCTTGGGTACCGCACTCTTCATGCGGGTGCCGAGCCCTCCAGCTAGGATCAGGGTCTGAACAGAGGGAGTAGACATCACACGCCTAGCTCTTCAGAATACCCAGCTCGAGAGCCGACTCATGGAACATATCGGCTGCAAAATCGAGCTGTTCCTTCGTGTGTGTCGAGCACAGCATGCAGCGGATACGCGCCAGGCCCTTCGGAACTGTCGGGAAGCCGAGTGATTGCGCAAAGACTCCCCTCTCGAACAGCTTGGCTGAAAGGCTCTTGGCAAGCCGGCCATCGCCCACGATGATGGGGGTGATTGGGGTCTCGCTTCGCCAGGTGTCAAACCCATAGGCCTTCATTTTGGTCTTGAAGTACGCTGCGTTCTCCCACAGCTTGTGCACCAGGTCATCGCTCTCGGTCAAGATGTCGATCACCTTGAGGATTGCACCTGCATCGGCAGGCGTAATGGTTGAGCTGAACAAGATTGTACGGGACTTGTTCTTGAGATACTCGATGAGCGTGTGTGTGCCCGCCGCGTATCCACCCACGACACCGAACGCCTTCGACATGGTTCCAACCTCGACATCAACTTCTCCCTCGAGATGAAAATGATTGACGATACCGCGCCCGTGATCTCCCAGGACTCCCTCGCCGTGCGCATCATCGACCATGGTGACCACCCCATGTCTCTTGGCCACTTCGACGATATCGGGTAGTGGAGCGATGTCACCGTCCATGCTGAAGACACCATCGGTGATGACCATCTTCGTGCCCGGCTCGCTCTCGTATTCCTTCATCTTCTCTTCGAGACTGGCAACGTCACAGTGCTTGAAGGGCACGATCTTCGCCTTGCTGAGGCGACAACCGTCGATGATACTGGCGTGATTCAGCTCATCGCTGAAGATAAGGTCTCCGTCGTGGACAAGCGCCGGAATGGTGCCAGAATTCGCCGTCAGACCTCCCTGGTACATCAGAACGTCTTCGACTTCCTTGAACTTCGCCAGCTTCTTCTCACCCTCGACGATCAGACGCGTATTACCGATGATCGTCTTAACGGCGCCAGACCCCACGCCGAACTCGTCGATAGCCTTCTTGGCGGCTTCCTTGACATCCCTGCGGGCAATCATGCCCAGGTAATTGTTGGCAGCAAGGTTCACGACGTACTTGCCGTCGATGGTGCATGCTGGACCCTGTTCGGAGTCGAGCGTTCGTATGCGCAGACTGAGCCCTTCCTTCTCGAGCCGGTCGAGCTCGGCCTGCATCATCCCCTGGAACTTCTCATTCATGCCACTACCTCCCCGCGATCTGGAGAACGACTTTGCCACAGGTTCCGGCGACCATGGCGTCCATGCCTGTCTGCCAGTCCTCAAACTTCAGCTGATGGGTGATGGCGGGGTTCGGGTCCACAATGCGCGAAGCAAGCAGCCGGGATACCGTCTGCCACGTCGAGAAGATCTTGCGCCCCGTGATGCCGTAGATGCGGATTTCCTTGAAGATGACTTCATTGGTCAGATCAATGGTCACCGGGCGCTCAGGAAGGCCGAGCATCGACATACGCCCGCCTGGCGTCAGCGCCTTCAGGCCCTGGTGCATGGCTTTCTCGCTGCCGGACATCTCTAGTACGACATCCACGCCGATGCCATGTGTCTGCTCCCTGATCACGGTCTCGACGTCGTCACGTGTGGGGTTGAGAACGAAGTCTGCGCCCATGCTCTTGGCAAGATCAAGTCGGTAGTCCGAAAGATCGCTCACAAACAGCTGCGTGGCACCGAAAGCCTTGGCAATCCCAACGGCAAGCACCCCGATCGGGCCCGCCCCCGTGACGAGGACGGTCTTCCCCGCTACCGACTCGGAATTGACGGTGTCCAATGCATTGCCCATCGGCTCCTGTATGGAAGCCCACGCGGCTGGAATAGACTCGTCGTTCTTCCAGAGCACGCGCTCTGGAACGGCGATGTACTCGGCAAATGCGCCGGCGCGATCTACTCCCAGGATCTGGAGGTTCTGGCAGACCTCACTGTGGCCTGTATGGCACTGATAGCAGTGCCCACAGTAAATATGTGTTTCGGAACTGACAAAATCGCCTTCCTTGAATCCCCGCACGGACCTGCCTGTCTCTACAACGTGCCCGGCGAATTCGTGGCCCATGATATGCGGCGTCTTGATCCGATTTTGTGCCCACTCGTTCCACACGTAGATATGGACATCTGTGCCGCAGATAGAGGCATAGTCGATCTTCACCAGCACCTCGTCCTCTGCGATCCCGGGGATGTTCACCTTCGTCAGTGCTGCCCCATATTCCGGACGTTCCTTCACAAGCGCTAGCATCGTTCCCGTCATGCCGACTCTCCTTTCTGCTTCTTCATTTTCAGGTGACACGCAAACGAGCGCTCCGGACACTCCATTCCCTGCAGACATACCGGACCGGCATTCTCAAACAGGAGGGGCGCCACGGCTTTGGCCTTTGCCAGCATCAGCCACGCCAGGGCCCGAATCTCGAACTGTGCTCTCAGACAGCAACGCAGCTCGAAGAAGTGTCTCAGCTCCCTGGCATTCATCGTAACCACCAGACGTGACGCAATGCCCTGTGGAAGGACATAGCGGGCGTCTTCCTCGTGCACACCCTCTGCGAGCAGGCGTTCATATTCTGTGTAAGCCCGCTCATAGAAGCGTCTGAAATCACTACCTGGAGGAGAGACAAAGACCGGCTGAGCCTTGGTGAACCGCAGACTCTGCTGCGAGTATGAGGCGAACCGGTGCCGGATCAATTGATGGGAGGCTGCACGCGACAGCCCTTCCACAAGAAACGTGAAACTGGCATGCTCGAGCACGGACAGGTGTCTGTTGTCACAGACCTTTCGCAAAATGCCAGCGCTTCGATCAACATTGAACGGTTCGGTGCTGTAGCAGATGTGAGCTGCGTAGGCACACAGCACATCTGCATCCGGAGTATGGGCCAGCAGCTCTACCCTCATGAATTCAACAGGAAGTCGAGTGGGTACTCATCGTCACGCTGACCAACTGGGAGTTGCGCGATGTGGAGAAGAGACCGGCGCAGGACCTCGATCAACGATGCCGAAGCTGCAGCCATGGCGTCGAGGACCTCCTTGTGCGTGAGGAGTGAGGCACTGATGCCGGCCGCGTAGTTCGTGATAATGGCAATCGTCTGATACTCGAGACCTGCCTCCCGGGCAAGCGTCACCTCGGGCAAGCCCGTCATCCCAACCACCGATCCACCCATGGTCGCATACATGCGGACTTCCTGCGGCGACTCGAAGCGTGGACCTTCTGCCGCCACGTACACTTCGCCAGTGTGGAGTGACAGCCCGAGGGCGGACATTGCTGTCGCAAGCACCTCCGTGATGGCTGCACTGTAGGGATGGGTCATGTCCGTGTGAACGACCTTGCCAACCTCGAAGAATGTCTGCGCGCGCATCTTGGTGAAATCCAGGAAACCATCCATCAGTGCGTACGATCCTGGCACAAGTGACTGTTTGAGCGATCCTACGGCACTCGTCGTGACGACCTTTTCGACGCCAAGCATGTACAGTGCCATGATGTTGGCACGGTAGTTGATGAGATGGGGTGGTACGACGTGGCCTTCTCCGTGACGCTTGAGGAGACAGACGTCTACATCGCCCATGGAGCCCCGCACATAGCTTACATCGCCAAACGGGGTTTTGATGCTGGAGAGGCTCGCATCGGAAAGAAGCTGAACACTGTCGACGCCCGTGCCAACGATAAGACCAATAGGTCTGGACATGGCTGCTCCTCACGAACAAGTTGTCTGATACCTAACAGATTGTAGTTCCAAGGTTGCCAATGTCAACCAAGGACCAGCTTCCAGGGCTTCATCCTCGCAGTGGCATTTTGACTATCACAGCGAATTTCATATAATTCCTGTGGATGGGGCCGTGGCTCAGCTGGGAGAGCGCATCCCTCGCACGGATGAGGTCAGGGGTTCGAATCCCCTCGGCTCCACCACTGCATTAATACTGCGTTTTCAGTACATCCTCAGACGCTGCGGACTCTCCTCGCTTCCTGTCGCAGCACCAGAGAACCTGCCGGGCACGTCTGCTTAGAAATTTGAGCCCGCACTATAGCCTGCACTGTGTTCGGATAACCCCTGCCCCACCACCTAACTACGTGCACCTTGTAGAAGGCTCATGAATAGTGTCTTTATAAGTCACACCAACCTCTCTCGGGACCACACTCTTCGGCGTATGAGGTCGATCCTTGCGGTGGAGTCTGCAATCATTCAATACATGATCGCTGTCCGGCGGGCTCACGGATCAGCCAAGGAAGGAATGAGCGGGAATAGGGAAGGTGGAGGTCCGGGCATAGCACACAAGCAAGAAGAGAGCCGGGTGCCAAGCTCACGGTCCCTTTCGTCTACAAGATCCTTCTTCACATGCTCCTACCGTGGGAGAAGAAGATCATTGACAATACCGGCAATTACATGTTTTTTGAGAGATAGGCCTGGAGAACCGTCATTACCAGCGGGAGCAACACTGAGGAGGCAAGCGGTAAAAGGGTTCCTGTGTTAAGAGGGAACAGGTGCACGGACTTCACATCCCAGTAGTATTTTCGGGTTGCGCTGAACAATGCAAGATCGTCTTCTCCGGCTATACCAGAAAGCATCCTTTTTGAAAGCACTGACAGACTTATTGAGAGGTTTTCCAAGTCCCGCTGGGCGATTACTTGCATTTTTCTATACACAATGAAGTTAGGGTAAAGAAAGGAAACCAAGATGCCGATGGAGGCAAGAAGCGCTAGTAGGTAAAGAGCCATGGAATGCATAGACCCAATTGTCTTTGCGACTGTTACTAGTGCCGGAATACAAACCGCACCGCTCGAACAAAGAAGCGTTGAGATCAGCGTCAGTTTCCCCACTGCAGACAGCCCTCCCATGTTATCAACATTGTACACATCAATCACAAACTCACGTTGTCTGCAGATCCTTCGGACAAGCAGCATCGTATTCAATACGAAGAGGCCTCCAACGCCAGTAACGCATCCGAATAGAAATACTCCTGCAAGAGCAACATAGTAGCCCGCGCTCCCCGGCACAACGCCTATCTTCGATTGAATGTATGAGAAAGCAGATAGAAATGCGTATGCCACAAGAAGAGCCCACATCAAAACCAGTGTATTTGCTAGTGTTCCGCCTGTTGTGACTGTCTCAAGGTTCTCCGGGACCTTTACCATAATCGTGACAATACTCTTCTTGAATGATGCAAGAAGAGGAAAATAGTAGTACCATATTATGGCCATTCCCATCCATCCCCAAGTTAAGGCCAAGTAATAAGTAGCCAGTTCCGGTATCTTTGCCGTGATGCTTGCCCTGTACGCCAATAGAATCGCTGTGAAAACCCCGTACCCTGGGATTCCGACGAGGAGGAAAAAAGCCGCAGCCGGTCTGGCGCGTCCAAGAATCCTTATTCCCGCAATGTGGTCAAGCACTCTGAGCAGGATCTTCATGATGTCCACTCCCAAACCATCGTTCTCAAAAGAAGCCCGTAATAGTCAACCTTTCTGGGCAACCGTTCCCTCAAGACATTCACGTAGCGTGGGCATTTCTGATCCTGTCCGCTGCAAGATTCCTGAAAAGTCTTCCCATAAAAGCCCATTACCCAGAACCGAGGAACAGCTCTTTCCAGCAATTCATAATGTTCCACTATGAAGAGTGCCGTTCTTCTCTTGCGATGCTTTGAGCGAAAGTTATCCCCAACAGCATAACGCAACAGATCTCCCCACCCACAAGTGGCTTTGCAAAACCTGCGGTGTCGTCAGCAATCGTGAACGTACTACTACACAATAGGCACAGACTGTTCCTTGGCGATCTGCGTGCCCCCAGAGCTACAGGAAGTCTATCTTGCCCCCTCTCCTCCTCGACCAATATCCCTAGGAGTTCAGAAAGCTGCCCAACGACCGAACTTGGAGCGCGTCAATCCAGTAGTGGTCGCCAAGAGCAGTCCACGCCCCATCGCTCCGTCACCAGCCGCATCGGCTCGTTCGCCATGGAGGCAAACTGGCTCAGTCACCCCATGAGAAAGTGCAGGGGAGGATGACAAATTGATGCTGGTCCTTTGGGAGAGACAGCAGCGGAGCTCGCAATTCGGAGACGCAAGAAACTCAGGATGGTCAAGGCACAAGCATACCTGGAGGTAGGACAGACGAATAGTTGGAGGCACCTTACGACTTCCATGTTGGGGCAGATGCGATGAGTACAGAACACCACAACTAGACATGCCTCGGTAGTCAAAGAGCGACAAGGCCTACTCAAGCGGTTCTGGTATGTCAAGTCTGTCGCGACGCCTAAAATTGTTTTCACCTCTTGTCCCTTTGATGCTCGGTATGGGGTATGTATCAGAAATGTCAAAAAACAATACCTTTCCAATAGCATCACCGTATCTCATTTCCGTAGGCTTGTTCAGAAGATTCTCCACCCCCATCTCCAAGTACCCTGAGAAGGTGGGGTCAATAGTTGGCGAATGATTCAACCGTAACCCTCTCTGAACAAGAGTTGATATCTGACCGAAAATGCCCAGCACCCTCTTGGAAAGCTTAAATCGTTCCAAGGACATGATAATCGCATATCCTCCAGGGGGGATGTCTAAGATCTCTCTTCCCGGATCCCCCAATGCCTTTACGGTGTAGTCACGAACTTTCCCGTTCCATAGTTGTACCGACCTGCCCAAGCGAAATTCGTAGTGTGCGGGGAGCAGATACTGTGAATCAAAACCCTCGATATCTAATAGGCCTTCAGTCTTGTACTGCAAGAGAACTTTGCGACTGAGAAGAAACATCTCCTTGCCTCCTCTTTACCGTAGCCATGCAACGATTGCAGCCAGAGCGCTAGCGACCGCGACAATAGCTGCCACCCATGCCGCATAGCTTGCACTTCTAGCCACTTTGATGTATTCTCGCATTCTTCCTGTGTCTTTGCCTCTTAGCCACTCTTCCACAATCGGTCTCGCCTGAGGATCATACGTGCCTTCTGCCAAACACTCCCGAATTCCGTCTTCTCCAACTTCTTCGAGTCTTTGTCTAAGTAGCTCTGTATCGATAATCACGTCCCCTCCTCCAGTATCTCAGCTAACGGCTGAGCGAATCTGAAGCTTCGAACGAACCAAAGAACTGAGCCCACGCATGAAGCATGCGTAACTACATAGGTTCTGCTCCGCACCGTTCGCCCCAAAGTGTTTTCCTTCTTCCCCCCTCTCATTCACGGGCTACCATCTCACCACTTCGGTTGCCCTTTCTATCCAGTTGTAAGAACTATCATATTTGCAATTACTTAGCCAGTCAAGTATCGCATCGACTCATCCAAGATATACTTGACGAAGGGCAAAAGAGTGCCGGTCCTTCGGACGAGAAAGAAGCAATTAGAAAGACAGGCAGTGTGTTTCGTCGCCTCCGCGGAGGTGGGGACCTATGCCCTGATGCAACGATGGATTCCCGCATGCGCAGAGGAGCACCCCTCGCATGGGAAGACAGTGCTCGGGGGAATGACGGAGACAGACGATTGCAGGGAGGAGACAGCCTCTGATCAGGCGTCATATCGGTTTCTCCCCCTCCCTTCCTGCACAGCACAGCGTCTTATCGGCACTTTACCCATTGCTCCTGCGACGTAATGAAACAAAACACCCTGCACGCCATAGGTCTATGGCGTGCAGGGTGCTACCACTTCTGACGTTCTTATGGACGGATCAGCCCGATGACCGCCAATACCACACCGGCGATGCCGCACAGAATCGCTCCGTAAAGAGTCCACTGGACAGCGGCCGAGGCAGCCCGCACCAGTTCTTCCTCCGACTTGAGGGAGATGATGAAGCGGCCCTTCTCAGCAGGTTTCTGCACGATCAGTTGGCCGGACGCATCGGAGGCTTCACCCAGTATGTAGACAGGACGTCCGACTGGGAGGATCTCTTCGTGGAAACGGTAGCCGAGGGTGCCCCCTCTGCCGGAAGAATCGGGCAGGGTGAAGTGAAAACCTTCAAAGTCAATCGATCCCGGCCCACCTGACCGCTGGGTCTCGAAGCGATCCACCACCGTCTCTCGGCCCAACTCGGCGCCATTGGGGTTGACCAGTACTTTTCCGGTAGCATCCTGCACGTAGAAGTTCACCATGCGCGAGTTGCTGGAGACGACTTCACTGAGGCGACGGGTCTTGCGCTCTATTTGCTTGGTCTGGGGATTGGTCTCGGTGTAGGTCTCTTCGTATTCCCGCGTGACGTCAGCCCGATAGTAGACACATGGCAGTTTGGCGATCTCCGAAACAAGTTCCGTCTCGCTTTGGATCGTGCCCTTCAACTCCACCTGCTGGCGGACACCCCCCGCATGACCCACTCCCTCTTGGACAGACTTGGCCAATTCCATCAGATCTTTTGCAGTGCTGGTTTGTGTGAAGCGGACGTCCAACAGGCGAGCCTGCTGGGAGCGGCGCACAAAGAACAGGACAACTGCCACAACAACCAGGACAATTCCGGCGATCAGCATGTCATCACCTTCTCCTTGACGGTTCAGGGCTTCGGGCCCAACGATTCCTTGAGCTTGGCCAGGTCGTCATCGGCAGCCTTCGAGACAGATGCTTCTTCGAGATCCTTCTCCAGGCTTGGGGTTTGCTCTTCGGCCATTCCTTCGAAGGCTTCCGCCTCTCCTTCGGACTTCTCGATCTTCTGCTCGAATTTCTCAAAACCAGCCGCTCCGGTATTCCCGATACCAGCCACTGCCTGAGCTGCTTGCTTGCGTGCCTTGGCGGCTTCGGCTCGAGCTACCAGGGTGCTCTGGGACATCCGGGCTTCCTCGACTTTGGTCCTCAGGAGGTCTACCTGCTGCTTGAGGCTTGCGGTCGCTTTTTGGGACTGGGCAACCGGCTCTTCCATCTCCTGAGCAGCCCGAACCAGCATGTTCTTCTTCTCCAGGGCTTGCTTTGCCAGGTCGTCACGCCCCAACTTGACGGCTTCCTCCGCTTTGGCCTGATACTCATCGGCAGCCTTCTTCTTGTCTTCCATCTGGTGGGCCAGGGTGTTCTCGTTGGCGATTGCCTGTCCCAAGGCGAGCGTAGACTTGTTCAGGGCATCTTCCATCTCAATGACCATTTGTTTGATCATCTTCTCCGGATCTTCTGCCCGATCCAGCAAATCATTGACATTAGCTTTCAGGATGTCTCCAATCCGATCAAAAACGCCCATACATTCCTCCTTTGCTTCAAGTCTGAGGGCTCCACCTGGAAATTCACCTGCATACCAGCGGGCCTTCGCTATTCCTTGGCAAGTACTCAAGTACCCATACTACACTAACGATAAACACGGGGTATATATTTGCAAGAGTCCGCATCGATTCATCCAAATAGGGGTGAACTGGCTCTGCCCGATCATAAGGATTCTAAAGTGATGCAATACGAAGCACGTGCTGTGGGTCCCCGCCTTCGCGGGGACGACAGAAAAGAATTCGAGGATCTTCCCATGCGTTATTTCCACGCATGCGAGAATCCAGTCCTGTCCTTGTCTCTGGGATGTCGATGGCCAAATCAACCTTACCTGAAAAGTGTAACATTCTCGGGACGGTTCCATTTAAGGCAAGAATGTTACAGTCTGATGTGCCATTCTCGCGCATACGGGAATTCACCTCTGGTCCTCGCCTACGGACTGCTGAAGGCCAGCGAGGCTGAATCGGCGAGGTAACCACCGGCCATGCAATCATCAGCTGACCCATATCAGAGCCCTAGAGTCTTGCGAACATTGAGCGCTTTCCAGTGGAGACCGGGCTGCACCTGAATACGTTCTCTGAGCACTGGATCGTCTGTCAGGAGCGAAGCATCCACGATTCCATCACCCAGGAGCGACTCCAGAAAAGCCGACTCGTGTTCGCGCAGCGGCAGCACGGCCGCGAGCATCGCTCTCGTTTCATTCAGGAGGCGCTCGGCGAACGAGTCTCTGACACCCTCTGACTTAGCAGGCCACTGGAGGACGGGAATGAGCTGGTCACGTAATTCGCGCGCCTCGAAAAACACGTCGCGTATGGCTACAGTGCGCCAATCCAGTCGGCTCGCTCCCCCGTACACGACGAAGGCGATGCGCAGTCGCTCAGGATCCAGCAGGTCACTCGCAAGCAATTGATGCGCGTCGAACAGATCGCGACTGGCGTGACGGCTCAGCAGAGCTGCCAGCTTGCCCGCTGCCAACTCATTGACATCGAGGACGGGTACGGTGAGCGCCTGCATGTCCAAGAGTCCTGGAATCCCGAGCAACGACCGGCCAAAGCGGGCCCTCAGCATGGAATTGACATCCAGTTGGAGCTCTGCGTTGCCGCCTAATGCGGATGCGTACACGAGATGCCACTTTCCTCCCGCGTGCTTGTTTGGAGTTCGACCTAACTGGAAGCCCTCGCGCTGGCAGACGCTGCGGATGGCAGCTCCAACCAGCGGTCGTTCGGCCTCCATTTTCCCGACATCAGCAGCCCCGATGTAGTTTACGTCAGCATCCAACGAAAGCCGAGGAACCTTGAACACAAACAGGTTGAGTGCAGTGCCTCCCTTTAGCACCAGTCGAGGACCAAGAAAGGGATCATCGACCAGGCCCTGCAGGAGGCTGAGTAGCAACTCGCATTTCTCCAGGATCTCGGGGCGGAAGCCGGTTGCGCCAGCGTCTGCCATCAGAATGTCGTGGCTCAGTCTCACCTGTCTTCCTCCCAGCCCTATCGAGAACGGTGACCGGCATGATCAGATGCCATTGTTCCACCAGACGCCCAGTGGAGGCCCGGCCTCGATCGGCATAGTGGAGACCGCGCGGAACGCGCGTCCGCAAACGCTCCAGAACACCATTGTCCACCGCCAACTGCTCTGCATGCTGTTCCAGAAAGAGCCCGACCTTGGCGATTGTGGTTGCGTTCGCCAGTGTCATCGCGTATGTGACCACGGACTCCAGGTCCAAGGTAGACAGCATTTCCAGCGATCGCCATGCTTCCTCCCAGCCACCGGACAGGCCGACCCGATCGAGGACATCGACGAGCGTCCGCTCGCGCGACGTGACATGGACCAACGTGGTACCCCTGAACCCCTCATCGATCATCATGTTTTGTCGATCACCGTTTACCAGCACATGAGGGAATGGCACTGGAGCATACATGATATCTTGGAACGCAAACGGGCGCTGTCCGATACTGGTCAGATAGGTCACCCGGCTGTAGATAGTATATGCAGCCCCATGGTACTCCAGTGCCGTATGGTAGGCCAGAACAGCGTCAACAGCCATCCTGGCAGCGATGGCCATGGGGTCAGTGACTGCCGCAGCAGGGCCGACACCCAGAGGCACGGTAACATAGAGCTCACGACGAACTCTGACGAGGCGACCAGCCCGAATGTACTGGTTCAGCAGTGCGTCACGCGTTGGTGCCGCTGACGGCACGTCGCCATCATGGACTACCGCAAATTCACGGTACGTGAACACGCTATGGGTATCGATGAACTCTCGAACTCGCATCTCCACCTCTCCCTTGACATCTATGTTGACTACTGATAGTTAATATATTAGTTACTCACATATATGTCAAGTATATAGTGTTGATCATGTACGTCGGTTGGTTCAGAGTGTGCTCGAAAGGCTCCCGCCTTTGCGGAAAGCACCCCTCAGAAACGCCCCTCAAGAGCACCCCTCGTATTGGACTAACATACTCGGGGGCATGGGAAGAAAGTGCTCGGGGGCCTTGGGAAAAAGGGCTCGGGGGGAACGACAAAGGAGAGACTGTCATGCCCGCGCAGCCAGGCATCTATTCGACCCTCTGCGGCCAAATACCGAGACCTAACCGCATCCCTCATGGTACAGGTCGAGGCTACGCTACGTCTACGACCTTTGCTGCAGATGAGACCATAATAAGAAGTTGAGATCTTAGTCTATTCATAGCATGAACAACTTCTATTCACGTCGTGAATAGCATGAAAGACAAGCCCTGCCAGCCGCTCTAGGACGAGTGTTTCCTACAACATCGACCAAGGCACGGCGATGATGTGGTCTGCAAGGAGTCGGACGTCCGTCCCTGCATAGATGACGACTCCGCCGACTCCCCCGCCGGATATCGGGTGAACACGGCGTTTCACCCTCACTTTACATCATTACTGGGCGTCGCGCTTCTCGGGCTGCTCACAAACCCATAAGCACCAGCTTGCGTATGGAGCAGAAGCCCCTCCCCACGAGCCTATCCGTACAGCCTTCTGAACACGCGACAGATCGCCAGGCTGACCCACGGCCGCATCTCTCGCACTTTGGCAGTCTCCCGCTCCTGAGCCTGCGCATATGACACTCTCCACAACCCGTTTCCTTCTTGATGCGCGGCCAACCACGCCAGCGCCTGCCGGATCTGTGGGTCCTCCTTGGAGAGCCCCATCAAGGAGAGCGAATCCAGCGCAGCGACCAGATTGTTCCACCAGAACGGATACTCGAATCGCACCCAGTAGCTGGCGGCCTGATATGACGTGTAGGAGTCCGCCTGGAAAAACCGTGATTTCAACAACTGTGCGGCGACCATCGCTGCTTCAGAGTGCCGCTGCTGCGGATGGAGGGCAAAGGCTCGCAGCACCATGCCCGTCCAATTGTGCGAGAAGGGTTTGGACCGATCGGGCTCGACGGGATCGGCGTACTCGGTGGTCAAGCGGTACTGTGTGGCACGGTCGAACTTGCGGGTAATGAGTGGGATGGTCCAACCACCATCATCCTGGCGCATAGCGAGCAGCCATTGGAAGCCTCTCTCGATGCGAGGGTCATCAGCATAGCCTGCTTCAACGAGGAGGGCCATGATCGCACCCGTGTAGTAGGTCGCGTATTGATTGGCCAACATGCCCCGGATGTCCCCCTGCGGGGTCTGGCAGGAGAACAGATACTCAGCGGCCTTCCGAACCTGGGGATGCTCCCAGGTCATACCATACTGCTCCACCAGAAATCTGAACTGCCGCCAGGTTTCGATGAGAGGGTAGTTGATGGCCGGGTACTTGTGCTCGCCAGGCCGGGGCCAGGATCCATCGGCGAGTTGCCGTTTGAGGATTCGCTGCGCTGCCGGCAACTCCCAGAGGCAACTGACTGGGCCGACGCGCTCTCGCAAGAGATCGCGGCGGACCAGGTATTGAAGCGCTACATTGCCAGAGGTCAGGAGCGGCGGGACTGGATCGAACCTCAATTCCATTCGCCAGTTATCCATGCTTCCCTCTCTCATTGGCCGTCTTCTGGTACGCCTTCTTTCAGCAATCTAACCATCCCATCTCAATATGCAATCATTGTCTTCTCAAGCCATTGAACAAGCCTGTCTGGCAGACCCTCAAATCAACCACGACCCCACCTGCTGGTCGCCCGCTGTTGTTTAGGCCAGGAAGACGCCCAGTCCCTACTGCTGCTTGACAGAGAACACAGACGTAAGTCCCTTGAGCGCGTCCATCGTCTGTCGATAGGCGGCATCATCAGGGAATTCCGCGACGATCTTGATCTCTGTGCGCGGTGCCCCGCCCTTCTTTCTGAACATGGAAAGGCGCTCGGCGTTTTTCATGTACGTGATGTTGATGTTTCTCTTGGCAAACTCCTCAGACACCTGGTAGAGCACGCCAGGGACATTCAGTGTCTCGATGACAATAGTCCGTTCGCGCGCTTTCCGAGGGATCATCTCCCAGTGAGCATCGAGAAGACGCTCCGGCTCCATGGCAAGTGATGGAACATTAGCACAGCCCACCTTATGAATCGTGACGCCTCTGCCACGCGTCACGTAGCCGAGGATCTCATCAGGATATGAAGGTTTGCAACACGTGGCCATGACAATAGGAAGCGTCGCATCACCACGAACGACGACGCGGAATCCACTGTCTGCCACAGCCCGCCTGTCCGACGACGGGCGCGCTACCGCGGTGCGCGGACGCTCCTCCACAGCGGGTCTCTCGGGGGTTGAATGCAGCTCCAATTCCTTCTTCCGCAGATACGCCCGGATATGCCCCTTCGTCGAGGCTGCCTTGACAAACTTCAGCCAGTCTGACTTCGGCCCTCCGGAATTCCGCGAGGTAATGATCTGCACGCGGTCCCCAGTCGCCAGCTCCGTATCGATAGGAACAATGCGATCGTTGACTTTGGCTCCGACCAAGTTGTTACCTATGTCTGTATGGATGTGATAGGCAAAATCGACGGGGGTGGAGCCGACCGGCAGGTTGATAACGTCCCCTTTCGGCGTGAAGACGAGAACTTCGTCCGAAAACACGTCTACCTTGACTCGTTCCACGAACTCTCCGCTACTGCGGACATCCCTTTGCCAATCCACCATCTGGCGCAGCCACGCGAACCGCTCCGAATCGACCAGATCGGCTGCTTTTCCTTCCTTGTACTTCCAGTGAGCCGCCACGCCCATCTCGTCGACTTCGTGCATCCGCTTGGTCCGTATCTGGATCTCCAGCGGTTCTCCATTGGAGCCCATCACGGTCGTGTGTAACGACTGGTAGCCATTCGGCTTCGGGAGAGCGATGTAGTCCTTTACCCGCCCAGGAACGACCGTGAATGCCTCATGCACGTATCCCAGAACGAGGTAGCACTCAGGGATCGTGTTGACGAGAATCCGTACCGCAACGAGATCGTAGATTTCGTCGAATGTCTTGCCCTGCTGGACCATCTTGCGGTAGATGCTGTACAGATTTTTCGGCCGACCCGAGACTTGGGCGTGGATACCCTTTTCTTTCAGGGAGTGATCGATCTGCGCGATCGTTTCCTTCACAAACGCTTCCCGTTCAGCCCGCTTGGCAGCAACAAGCCCAGCCAGTCTCCGGTACTCGTCGGCGTTCAAATAGCGGAATGCGAGGTCCTCCATCTCCCACTTGAGCTCGTAGATCCCAAGCCGGTGAGCGAGAGGAACGTAGATCTCCATGGTCTCCTGGGCAATGCGCTGTTGCTTATCCTCACTCAGATACTGCAGCGTCCGCATGTTGTGCAGCCGGTCCGCAAGCTTGATGAGGACCACCCGCAAGTCTGCGGCCATAGCGAGGAGGATCTTGCGGACATTCTCGAGGTTGTTCTCCTCGCGCGACAGGTAGTTCAACCCGTGCAGCTTGGTGACCCCTTCCACTAACGATGCGACCTTGGGACCAAACCCGTCCTCCAACTCCTTGGCCGTCGTCTTGGTGTCCTCCAGGACGTCGTGCAGCAGACAGGCCGCGTAGGTCTCAGCATCCAGACGATAACCAGCCAGCACCTCGGCGGCCTTGACCGGGTGGAGCATATAGGGAGCGCCAGAAGCACGTTTCTGATCCCCATGCCTCTGGCGCGCAAATACAAACGCTCGTTCGACGAGGCCGATCTCCTCTGGGGAGAGCCAGCCTCGAAGCGTCGTTATGAGAGTCTCAAACTCCTTGTCGACGTCAAACTCAGTGTCAAGCTTCAAAGGTCAAGCAACGAGACAACCCTTCCACCACTCAGCTTGCTGGCTCCGCCGAGGTCTTTCAGGGTCACCAGAAACGCGTATGCCACGATGTCGCCGCCCAATGACTGGACGAGGTCGGCGGTAGCGCTGACAGTGCCACCCGTCGCCAGCAGGTCATCAACGATGAGCACGCGTTCGCCGGGCTTGATGGCGTCCTCATGCATCTCAAGGATCGACACCCCGTACTCCAGCTCGTATTCTTTCCGAACCGACTTGTAGGGAAGCTTCCCCGGCTTGCGAGCCGGAACGAAGCCCACATGCAGGGCATAGGCCAGTGCAGCACCGATGATGAAACCTCTTGCTTCCACCGCGACGATCTTGTCAATGCGGTCCGCTCTGAACTGTTTCGCCAGCTCGTTCACCGCGAACTCGAACGCATCGGCATCGCCCATGAGGGGTGTCAGGTCCCTGAACATGATCCCCTTTTGAGGAAAATCAGGAATGTCGCGTATAAAATCTCTCAGGTTCATTGTGCCCCCCTGCGTTGTCCCCTGTCGACTGTGAGCTCTGGAAGCGTTATGCCTTCTGCAGAGCAGCAGCCCTCTCTCTGCTCTGTACCCACAGTACAAGCAGAGGCGTAGAAATGTAGATAGAGGAGTAGGTTCCAGAGATGATGCCCACTAACAGCGTCGTCGAGAAGTCGCGTATTGGAGATCCGCCCATGATGAACAGAACCAGCACGGCGAGAAACGTCGTGAAGGACGTGTTGAACGACCGGACCCACGTCTCAGTGACTGCAGCGTTTGCAAGCTTGTCGAACGGCTCCTTCGCCCGGTAGCGCAGCTTCTCGCGGATGCGGTCCATGACCACGACACCATCCTGCACCGAGTACGTAATGATTGCGAGAAACGCACCGACAAAGGGCGCGTTGAGAGGAACCCGGAAAAGAGCCAGGATGCCGAGAGCGACGAAGATATCATGCACCATGCCCAGGATCGTTGCAAGACCAAATGAGAATTTGAAACGAATCGTGATGTAGAGCAAGGTAAACAGCAGCGAAAGGCCCAATGCCAAGCTGGAGCGACGCAGGAGGTCGCGCCCAATGACCGGTGCGATGGAGGTGATTTCCTTGGTGCCCACATCAACGGCGCCGTACTTCGCCACAATGTCGCTGATGATCTTCCCGCTGACAGCCGGGTCAATCTCGCTTGCCTCCACTTTCATCGTAATACCCTTTTCTCCGGCCCGTTGCACCGTAACGTTGCTGTAGCCGTTGGCCGAAAGTATGCCGCGGACAACTGCCTCATCGGGAGCTTTCTCAAAGGAGGCGTTGATGACTGTTCCGCCTATGAAGTCGATACCAAACTTGAGCGGTGACCCGAAGCTGACCGTATTGACAACCATGGCCACAAGGCCGATCGCAATGATGATGGATGACGCCGTGAACCATGTACGTGTCTTGCCAATGATGTCCCACTTCAGGATTCTTTCTCTGAATGTCATAGCTGCACCGCCTAACCGAGGAATTTCCTGCTGTTCTTGGCAATGCCAGGAGTAAGCAGGAGATCAACCAGCGTATGGCTGGCAAACACAGCCGTGAACATGCTGGCGAGAACGCCGAGAGCAAGTGTCACGGAAAATCCGCGCACGGTGCCGGTGCCAAAGTAGAACAGGAACGCGGTGCCTACGAGCACGGTCAGGTTGGAGTCAAACACGGCGCGGAATGCGCGAGAGAAACCCGCTCCAATTGCGCTCTTGACGGTCTTCTTCATCCCAAGTTCTTCACGGATGCGTTCGAAAATGATGCAGTTGGCATCTACCGCCATACCGATGGACAAGATCGCACCACCGATGGCGGGCAGCGAGAGTGTTGCATGCAGCACGAGATACGCAGCCATGAGGATATCGGCATAGATGATGAGAGCAATGCCGGAGACAAGACCCAGATACCGGTACATGATGAACATCCAGATGACGACGAGGAGAAAGGCGATCAATGCCGCCCACGCACTGCGGTGGACAAAAACGCTACCGAGCGAAGGCCCAACGACTTCTTCGGAGATCGCAACCAGTTTGACGGGAAGCGATCCACTCTTGAGCAGGAGCGCATAATTGCTGGCCTCCTCCGCTGTGAAACCGCCCGAAATGACGCCCTTGCCGTCCGTGATCGCGACCTCGACCGTGGGGCTCATCAGAACTTGGCTGTCGAGGTAGATGGTGATCTTCTTCCCGACGTTGGCCTGAGTTGCGGCAGCGAACGCCGTAGTACCCGCTGCATCCAGCTCAAACGAGATCTGGGGTTCTCCCAGACTGTCCTGCGCCTGGCTAAAGACAAGCTGGGCAGTCTTGAGGTTCGAACCATTCACGACGACCTTCCCATCCTCGGTCTTGAACTCGAGCAACGCGGTCTTGCCAATAATCGCTTTGGCACGTTCAGGATCCTCCCAACCGGGAAGTTCCACGGTGATGCGCTTTGAGTTGGCACCCTGACGAACGGCGACCGCCTCGCTGACTCCGAGGGCATTGACACGCTTGTCGATGACTCCGACAGCCGCATCGATAGCCTCGTTCGTAGCCTTGGCGCTCTCCGTGTCCTGCGCTTCGAGCACAATACGCACGCCGCCTCTGAGGTCAAGTCCGAGCTTCGGGACCAGTTTTGTGTTTTTGGCAATCAATCCCTCGTAGTTGATCACACCAGCGACGATAGCCACGACAATCACAAGAATAAGGCTTGCTGTTACCTTCGACCGCATTATGGTTCCTCCTGGTTTCGACAACATATCAAATGTACATCAAATGAGACTCAGTGTCAATGCGGCAATGGGCGCTGCGAGGTACTCACCATATCCTGTCCGACGATGCAGTGTACCGCTCGATGAACGCGCGTTTGTACGCAGCAAACGCGCCGGCCGCAATCGCATTTCGAATTTCACCAATCATTGCCTGAAGGAACTGCAGGTTGTGAATAGTCGCAAGCGTTCCCGCGAGCATCTCGTTCGCCTTGAACAGGTGCCGTAGATATGCACGGGTGTAGTTGCGACACATGTAGCATAAACAGTCTTCATCGATGGGGTGAAAGTCACGCTCGTAAAGCTTCTTGGAGATCTTGACCACGCCATCACGAGTGAAGACCATCTGATTCCGAGCTACCCTCGTGGGCAGAACGCAGTCGAACATGTCGACACCTCGACCGATGATTTCCAGAATCCCGATTGGGTCGCCCAGTCCCATGAAGTACCTCGGACGATCGTCGGGAGCATGAAGCAAGCTGTGTTCCAGCATGTCCATAGTCAATTGCCGCTCTTCGCCTACGCTCAGGCCTCCTATGGCAAACCCCTGTGGCTCCAGCTCCATGATGCGTTCGGTCGATTCCTCTCTCAAGTCGCCGTAGAAGCCACCCTGTGTGATCCCGAACAACAGTTGACGCGACTCGCCCATCGCCTTCTGTGCTCGACCGAACCAGGAGACAGTCCGGTCAAGATCCTTCTCCGCTGCCACACGCTCTGAGGGGTATCGTGTGCAGATATCCAGAGGCATGACCACGTCGGCGCCCAGGTTCTTCTGGATTGCGATGACGCGTTCAGGGGTGAACATGTGCTTCGAGCCGTCGATGAAAGATTGGAACTCGATGCCTTCATCGCTCTTCTTGCTGATCCGAGACAGACTCATTGCCTGAAAACCGCCGCTGTCCGTCAGGATGCTTCGATCCCAATGCATGAACCTGTGGAGCCCGCCCGCTTCACGCACGACGTCGTCTCCTGGCTGAAGATACAGGTGGTAGGTATTCGAGAGAATGATCTCAAACCCGATCTCGGCCACCTGCTCAGGTGTCAGACCCTTGATGGTCGCCTGTGTGCCGACAGGCATGAAAACGGGCGTTTGCACGGTGCCGTGCTCTGTTGTCAGGACCCCCGTGCGTTCGCGTCCCGTGGAACTCTGACAGGTCATTTCGAAAATGGCCATGTCGGTGTCGCCTAGAGGATCAGCATGGCATCGCCAAAGCTGAAGAAACGGTACCGCTGACCAATCGCCTCACGATATGCTTTCCACATGAGCTCCATGCCCATATATGCCCCGACAAGCATCAACAGGGTCGATTTCGGGAGATGGAAGTTTGTGACCAGATGATCGAATCCGTGGAACGTATAGGGAGGATAGATGAAGATGCTGGTCTCTCCGCTGCCCGCTCTGACGGTTCCGTCCGGGTTGATGCACGACTCGAGCGTCCTGGCAACCGTCGTGCCGATGGCCATCACGGCTGTGTGGTTTGCACGAGCCGCATTAACGGCTTTCGCCGTTTCCTCAGGCAGTGTGAACCGCTCTGTATGCATGTGATGATCCTCGACGCGCTCGACACGCACCGGCTGGAACGTTCCCAGTCCGACATCGAGCGTGACGTGCTGGATGTCAATGCCGAGGTCCCGTATCCTTGCCAGCAACTCAGGCGTGAAATGCAGGCCGGCCGTCGGGGCAGCGACGGAGCCTGGCTCGCGCGCATAGACTGTCTGATAGGCTCCAGGGTCATCGGGGAACTGCTTGATATAGGGGGGGATCTGAACACGTGCTAAGGCTCGGAATTTGTCGTGGGCATATGGATCATGAGAAAACTCGAGCATCGCGCCCCCGTCGTCGTTGCGCTCCAGCAGCCGCATGCTCACGTCGGATGTAACAGTACACGTCTCCCCAACGTGCAGGCGCTTCAACGGCTTGACCAGAGCCTGGAATCTCGTCGGCGAACACCGTTTGGTCAGCAGGACGTCAATTGAGGCGCCCGTGCCGTCCTTACGGCAGCTGAAGCTCGCCTCATTGACGCGCGTATCGTTGACAACCATGACATCATGAGGACGAAGGTATGAAGGAAGATCGCGAAACAGTGCGTGCTCAATCGCCCCCGTCGTCCGGTCCACGACCATAAGACGCGCGAGGTCGCGCTGTTCAAGAGGCGCCTGGGCAATCAGCCCCTGTGGCAGCTCGTAGTTGAAGTCCCGTATGTTCACGCTTTGTCCAGCTCCTTGTCTCCACGCCGCTGTGCGCCGACGTCAATGCACCGGTTTCCAGTTCAGCAGAGTGTATTATATGGATGCGGTCCCTGTTGCCAATAGAGTCGGGGCTCGCAGGCGTTCACATGCCGGGCACAGGAACGCTGGGTGGCTGCCGTCAATCCTTTCGCAGGAAACGGTGAGGGAGGCGGGTGCCGGGAGCTGCGCCAGCTGCTTCGATGATCCAGCTCCGCGCGGTGAGTCTCTCATTCAGGACAACTGCACCGGCATAGAGTTCAGCTCGCGCTCCCGGCTCAGTGAACGGGATAATGTATCGCCCGTGGACAACGCGGCGGAGCAGGACTTCCGCAATGTGGTCCTTGAGTCGATCGATACCCTCAAGAGTCGTAGCAGAGACCAAGAACCCTGCTCCGATGTGGAGAACCTCTTCCCGCCTGGCCTGACCGACCGTATCGATCTTGTTGAAGATCAGCATCCGGGGAATGTCGGCACAGCCAATGCGTGCCAGAACGGTGTCGACAACGTGAATACGCTCGTGCAGGTCTCGCACGCCGGCATCGACAATGTGCAGGAGGAGGTCCGCATCACGGGCTTCCTCGAGAGTAGAGCGAAACGAATCCATGAGTGATTCGGGAAGGTCGCGGATAAACCCGACTGTATCGATCAGAACGGCGGATTGGCGTCCGAAGTGGGCTGGTCTTGCTGCTGTGTCCAGCGTCGCAAACAGCCTGTTCTCGACCAGCAGCTCAGACCCGGCCAGCAGATTGATTAGCGTGCTCTTGCCCACATTGGTATATCCTACGACAGCGACTTTTGCAGTCGCCGATTCCTGCCGAGTGTGCGTCTTTATGGCATACCGCGTATCGACCTTCTTCACCTCTTCACGGAGATCGTGGATCTCCGATCTCTTTGCTCGGCGGCGCTTCTGAAACAAGGTCTCGCCAGGCCCGCGCATGCCGATGAAACCCGCCTGCTGATCATATCCTGCATTCATTGCACGCAACTGCCCGAGCTCAAACATACGCTCAGCAATCTGCACACGCTTCTTCGCTTCCCCCGTGTGCGCGTGAGCAGCGAACGTCTCCAGAATGAGTCTGGTACGGTCCATCACTGAACTCTCGAGAAAGTCGATCATGTGACGATACTGCGGAGGCGTAAGCTCGGAATCGAAAATGACAAGGTCCGCCCGTAGAGCTTGCAGCAGGTCATGCAGCTCCTCCACCTGACCCTTGCCAAGCAGATAATGCTGAGGTGTCCGCTGCACAAACGTCTTCATTTGAAGTACATCTGCTCCAAGTCCCTCGGCTAGTTGGCGTGTTTCTTCGGCCCGGTCAGGATCCATGTCTTCGCCGACTCGCCGGACGCTCACAATAACAGCCGTTCGCGCGATGCCTTCGCCGCTCATGACCGGGGAATCAGATATTTCTGAATCAGCTCTTCCGAATAGTTTACCGTAGAAGCTAGATCGATCCCGTGTGCAGCCAGTAGCCTCTCGCACCCCGACACGATGCCTACGCTGTAGGAGATGTGCGAATCCGAGCTCATCAGGATCGGGGCATGGTACTTGCCGAGGAGCTCCAGGATGCGCTCGTAGTGAGCAACGTTGACGTCCTTCCAGGTATGAAGAGCCGACTCGTTCAGCTCGACAAGCACTCCCTTTGCTGCTGCAGCTGCAATCGACTCTTCGAGATCTACTGGATATGGAAAACGGGGGTCGCCGATATGAGCCACGACCGTTATCCGGTTTTTCTCGATAGCCTTGATGAGGGCTCCCGTGTTCTCGGAAACCGACGAGCCACCGTACCCCGTAGCGTTGTGGAACCCGGCAATCACAATGTCGAGCTCATGCAACAACTTCTCAGGCATGTCCAGGTCGCCCCAGGGATTGATGATGTTTGCTTCAACCCCTATGAGCACCCGGATCCCGGGCAAGTGACGCAGGGTATCCTGTCTGTTGAGATTCTTGAAGTAGTCCAGCATGGGCCCATCCGGGCGTGCGGGTCCATGGTCCGTGATGGCAAGATAGTGCAGGCCACGCTCCTGTGCTACGGCAACTACTTCCTGAAGCGTAGAGAACGCATGTCCAGAGAAGATAGTATGGACATGGAAGTCCCCAAGCATGTGCGGACTCACGCCCGCCTGCCTCCGTTGTCTCTGAGCAAGGATGAGACAACCATGCTCCCGAGGGAGACGAGCACCCATCCGATGAGCGCCGCCAGGAAACCGTGGACGTCGAAGCCCGGGACCAGCCATGCTGTCAGAGCCATGACTGCCGCGTCGATGACGAGCGTAAACAGTCCAAGACTCAGAATGCTCAGTGGAAGGCTTATGGCGAGCAGGATCGGTCGAATGAGAGCGTTCACGAATCCGAAGATGAGCGCCGCCCATAACGCCGCCCATAACGAGGCAACGTCGAAGCCGGGGACCACCCTGCTGACGAGCAGAAAAACAGAAGCGTTGAGCAACAGACGAATAATGAGGTCCATAAGGTCTCCTTTCGTGATCAGCGGTGCTTCAGAGAGCCTTCGTGGCGTTTGTGAAACTCCCGCTTGCCAAAGCGGTGAGCTTCGTCCCGAATGGCCATGAGCAACAGCAAAGCACCGGAATCATGTGAGAGCCGTACCGGTTCCGGTGTTCCTTCGCGGTACAGCAGTTCTTCCTTCTTGGCGATGCCTACAACGGGAACATCCACGCCGGCCTCGTCGCGTACCGCACATACAGCTCCCAGCTGCGACAGTCCACCGTCGATCAGCAGGAGATTCGCAGGGTCGCCAAAAGTGATGTCACTCCACCTTGCGAAGCGCCGCGCAAGAGCCTCCGCCAGCATTGCTGGATCGTTCGGTGTATCCAGAGAGTGCATATTGAACAGTCTGTACTGATCCTTGGCGGGTTTGCCGGCCACAAAAACGACCATGGAAACAGTGGCGTCTTTTCCCGAGATGTTCGATACGTCGTATCCTTCAATACGCACCGGCAGGTGTTCAAGGTCCAATATCGCCTTCAGAACTGACAGCTGCGCGGGGATGTCACTCGCCCGCGTCGAGGCAATGAGTTTCTGTTCTGCATTCTCGGCTGCAAAACGCAGGAGGCGCGAGGCCTCTGTCGAACGTGGTGACGCCAAGGAAATTGCTGATCCAAGAGCCTCCCGCAGCCGATCGCGCACAATCGTCGCTTCGGCGCCCACAGCGTCGACAGCAATCCGCACCGGAGCAGCTACGCGAAACCGCTGGTAGAAATCGATAATAAGATCCGCCCGCATGACTGCATCGAGAGCATCCTTACCCTTCAGATCATAGATGAACTCTGTGGAAGCGATCAACCTTCCCTCACGAAGTGCTTGCCGGACAACGGCCACAAGATTCCCCTGCCTATGAAATGCGAAGACATCCATGTCTCGCGCCTTGGGCGCAAACACGGCGTATCGCTCAAACAATCCCTTGAGCGCCAGGTACGAGTCCCGGTGACGTACCGCCCGCTCATACTGCTGCGACCGAGACGCTTGATCCATGCTGTTCTCGAGCTGTCTCAGCAACGCGCGCATCTTGCCGTTCAGGAACTCCGACAGGTCCTGGACCACCTCTGCATACTCATCGTGCGAACACCGGTTCCCACACGGTGCCAGACAGAGGCCCAGGTCGAAGTCAAGGCAAGGCTTGGTGGGTTTCGCCGGGTTGATTCTTCGATGGCACGTCCGGACTGGAAACGCATGTCTCAGGCTGTCAAGGCCAAGGTTCAGCAGTCCAGACTTCGGATATGGACCAAAGTAGCGGTTTCTGGCCGTCGTTACACGACGGGTCTTCCTGAGGATCGGAAAAGCCTCTCCCGTCAACTCGATCAGGGGATACGACTTGCCGTCGATGAGCTGGACGTTGTAATGGGGCTTGTAGCACTTGATAAAATTCGACTCGAGGACCAGAGCCTGATCCTCGTGTCCCGCCGTGATGAAACTGAAGAAGCGGGCATTACCCACCATCGATTTCGTTTTCGGATTCAGGTCGTTTCTGAAGTACGACTCGACTCTCTTGCGGAGATTCTTGGCTTTGCCGACATAGATGATACGGTCAGAGGAATCCCGTATGACGTAAACCCCCGGCGTAGCCGGGAGTTTACCGAGAGAACCCTTCTCGAAAGGCAGCTTGTATGCGGTGTCCAGGCCGTTGAAAGTGTTATTTAGCGTAGTCGGAATATCTGGTCTCACGAACGACGGTCACCTTGATCTGCCCCGGGTACGAGACTTCCAGTTCCACCTTGCGGGCAACATCCATGGCGATCTTTGCTGCCAGGGACTCGTCAACTTCATCGGGTTCCACAAGAATTCGCAACTCACGTCCCGCCTGTATGGCATATGACTTCTTGATTCCAGGTATCGAGTTAGCAATTGACTCCAGTTTCTCCAAGCGCTTAATGTAGCTTTCAACGCTTTCACGGCGAGCGCCTGGTCTTGATGCGGAGAGAGCGTCGGCGACGTGCACGATGACGTCAAGAACAGTCTCCATAGGAACGTCGGAATGATGTGCGGCGACGGCATGAACAATGCTCTCGGGTTCGCCGGACTTGTTCAGGATGTCCGACCCGATGAGCGCGTGTGGTCCTTCGATTTCGTAGTCGACAGCTTTGCCGATGTCGTGAAGGAACCCGGCCCGTTTTGCTGGTCCAGCAGGAAGCTTCAGCTCGGACGCGATGTTAGCTGCTATGAAAGCCGCCTCCACTGAATGTGCGAGGACGTTCTGGCCATAGCTCGTGCGGTACTTCAGCCGACCAATCAGGCGCGTGATTTCGTCGGAGAGGCCGGCAATGCCGACATGGTTCGCCGCCTGCTGCCCTTCGCTGAAAACTCGTTCGTCCATCTGGCGTTCCGCTTCCTCGACGAATTGTTCGATGTGCGCCGGGTGAATGCGTCCGTCAGCAACCAGCCGTTCGAGGGCAATCCGTGCCACTTCCCGTCGAATCGGGTTGAACGCGGACAAGGTGACGGCTTCCGGGGTATCATCGATCAGGAGGTCCACACCCGTCAGAGTCTCGAAAGCCCTGATATTCCGTCCTTCGCGGCCAATGATGCGTCCCTTCCAGTCTTCGGAGGGGAGAGGAACGACGCTGATCGTAGACTCACCCACGTAGTCAGTGGCAATCTTCTGGATAGACGAAGCGATGACCTCAGCTGCCTTGGCATCAGCCTGAAGCTGAGCATCATGTACCACCTCGCCTATCATCTTGGCAACGCGGGACCTCGTGTCCTTTTCCGCTCGGTCCAGAACGATCGCCCGGGCCTCGTCGGGATTCAGTTGCGCAATACGCTGTAGTTCAGCTTCCGCGGCAACTCGCTGACCCTCGAGGACCTCCGTCTTGCTGCGAAGCTTCTCTTGTGCTGCGTCAAGATCTCTGTTCTTCTGCTCCACCTGCTCAACGCGATGGTCAAGAAAGTCCTCTTTCTGGATCAGACGATGCTCCGTCTTCTGCAGCTCTGTCTGGCGGGCAACGAACCTGTTCTCCAGACTGTTCTTCTTCTCTTCAAGTTCTTCTTGGAGCTTGAGCCTGTTCTTGGCATTCTCGGCCTCGATGCTCGAACGCGCTTCCTGTTCCATCCTGCGCACGAGCTCACGCGCCGACTCGACACGGTTCCTGGCGATGTATCCTTCAATGAGGAGACCTATGACAATGCCAAGAATCAGCATCCCCGCGTATATCGCGGAGGAGATGATCCCGTTTGTTCCAGGCATGTATCTACCATCCTTAGCGTATATGACTTCAGTCTGGCCAATGCCGACCGAAGTGCCTTCAAGGAACCCTGCCGAACTAGTCTGTGGGGGCAGGATCCGCTTGAGGCGAAAGCTTGTCGCGGACCTTGTCCTTTATCTCGGCCATGATGTCTGCGTGTTCCTTGAGGTAGGCCGCAGCGTTGTCGCGTCCCTGTGCAAGCCGTGTGCCGCCGTAGGCATACCACGACCCGCTCTTCTCAATGATGTCGAACTGCACGGCCAAGTCTACGACCTCGCCGAACGTCTGGATACCCTTGCCGAAGATGACGTCGAACTGCGCCACACGATAGGGCGGCGCCATCTTGTTCTTGACAACCTTGACCTTCACCTTGTTACCAATGACCGCGTCACCCTCGGTGATACTCTCGACGCGACGCACTTCCAGCCTCACGGATGAGTAGAACTTCAGCGCACGTCCACCGGGTGTGACCTCTGGATTCCCGTACGTGACGCCAATCTTCTCGCGCAACTGGTTGATGAAGATAGCACACGTCTGTGACTTACTCAGGACACCCGTAAGCTTGCGCAGAGCCTGCGACATGAGACGCGCCTGAAGTCCCACAAACTGATCCCCCATCATGCCTTCGAGCTCAGCTCTCGGTACAAGCGCAGCCACAGAATCAAGGGCAAACACATCCAAACCACCTGACTGGACAAGCATGTCGGCTATCTCCAGAGCTTGCTCGGCATAGTCAGGCTGTGAGATGATGAGCTCGTCTACGTCGACTCCGATGTTCCGGGCGTACACAGGGTCAAGAGCATGCTCAGCATCGATGAATGCCGCCCTGCCCCCCGCCTTCTGTGCCTCGGCAATTGCCTGGAGAGCAAGAGTGGTCTTGCCTCCCCCCTCTGGACCGTAGATCTCAACGATCCTGCCGCGTGGAAGCCCGCCAATGCCGAGCGCGGCATCAAGCGAAAGGCTACCGGTCGAAATGGCAGGAACCAACGCCCTTTCTGAGCGATCGCCAAGCTTCATGACTGAACCCTTGCCAAACTGCTTCTCTATCTGAGACATGGCAGCTGCCAGAGCTTTGTCGCGATCGGTCACTCTGTCTGCGGCCTCGTTCTTCTGTACCTTGTCGGTCATCTTTGCATTTTCCATACAGCCTCCACGTTTGGTGTAAGCCTACCAGTTCAGTATAGTTCGGTCTCCCTATTCGGCAAATGGCGAGTTGCATCATCTTAATTCATCGCGAACTCCCTTCGTTGCATCACGAACAAATCATCGTGAAACGAGAGGAGGCAGCCATGATACTGACATCCTTGTGTGAAGAGGAGGGAAAGGAGCAGCATCATGGCGCTATCAATGCAAGAGAAACGGCATGTTGGAAGAGAGGTCGCACTGCGATATCTCCATGCACGGAAGAAGGAGAAAGGAACCATGCTGCAGGAATTCTGTGCTACGACAGGATACAGTCCTCCGTATGCAGCATACCTGCTCCGTACGTACGCCAAGCGGGTTATCCTGGGAGCAGTGTCCCTGGTACCAACGAGGCCCTCTCCCTGGCCCAGAGAACGCAAGCATGTGTACAGTCCTGCCGTGGTAGAGGCACTCGTCTGGATGTATCACCTGAGCGGGGAACTCTGTGGGAAGAGACTGCAAGTAGCCATGCCGGAGCTCCTGCATGCCCTGGAGAGACATGGAACGAGCCTTCCGGATCCTCTGCATGGTGCACTCCTGAGGATGGGGTCTGCCACCATGGACCGACTGCTCCGGGAAGAGAAAGCCAAGGGGAACAACCGGAGGCATGCTCCCCGGACAAAACCAGGAAGCCTTCTCAGACTCATTCCCATCGTCTCCTCCCGGGAACTCTCGGCTGCTGCTCCGGGACAGATGGAGGTAGACTTGGTAAGTCATGATGGAGGAAAGGCAACCGGGGACCACTGTTACACCCTCACCGTCACCGACCGCTGTTCTGGATGGACGGAGATTGTCCCCGTCCCCAACCGTGCACAGGTGTACGTCTTTGATGCTCTCACCATCGTCTTGAGTCACCTGCCGTTCCAAGTCTTGATCCTGCACTCGGACAACGGAAGTAAGTTCATCAATGATGAACTACGACGATTCTGTGAGGCACACAGTATTCACTTCACCCGTTCCCGTCCGTACCACAAGAACGACAACTGCTACGTGGAGAGCAAGAACTGGACCCTGGTACGCCGGTGCCTGGGCTACCGCCGGTTCGATACGGAGGGACAACTTGCTGATCTCAGACAACTGGAAACATTGCTTGCTCAGCGTGCCAATGTGCTCCAACCCTCCATGGCCCTCCTGGAAAAGGTTCGCACTGGCAGCATGATCCAGAAGAGATACCATGCTCCTCTCACTCCCCTGCACCGGCTCCTGCAGGCTCCCGAGGTCAGTGACCAGGCAAAGGCACGGCTCCTGCAACAGCTCAAGGATGTTGACCCCATCTCCCTGCAACGAGACATCAACAT
>CAIQIK010000011.1 GCA_903871855.1 uncultured Caldisericota bacterium | reverse complement strand
TGTCAGGAACAGCTGGATGCAATTGCCAAATGGAGACAACCTCGGGCGATCAAGAAACGTGGCAGCTACGGGTACTTTTCAGATGAGTCGACGACCTAATGCTTCAGGTACCTTTTTACGTGAGTTGACACGGCGCATCGACTGATCGAGAGCGCACCTGACCCCCTCTAGAGGCTCATGGGCGAATTGCATGAAGGCAGGCAGAGTGCTGATGGTCCTTGTGATCAAAAGCGAGGGTTGGGACCGTTGCTGACGACACGGATGGCGACGCGGAGACCGACCATGACGAGAGCAAAGGTTGTCAAAAACGTGCCACCGCGGAGTTGGCAGATTGAGGTCCTGAGCGTTGGGAGGCACGCGAAAGCTCCCATGCACCAGCATAGATCTGACTACGCGTTGTCGCATGCCTTGACGAGGGCAGCTACTATCCGATTTCCTGACGATGGCAAGGATTCGAGCACCGAAACAAACGCGCCACGTTTCCTTGACACGCAGAGACGATGGAATAATATGAAGAAAATGTGACAGGCAACACGTGGTGCCAAACTGGCAGTCACTGCTTAACATCACGAAAGGGGGACGGAAATGAGACAGAACGACTTCAGAGACCTCGAGCCTACGATCGCCGAGAGCGCCGACGTCACCAGGAGGGACACAGATGGTGAAGACGCGTACAAGACTCGCGTCGTGCGTCACGAACCTGTTGGATTTGCTTGGCTTGTCTGTGTGCAACGGCAGGAATTCGGAAGAAGGTACGATGTCGGCATGGGTATCACTGCCATAGGCAGGGACCGGGAGTGCGAGATCGTCCTCGGCGACGATTCCGTGTCGCTCAAACACGCCAAGATCAAGTATGTTGCTGACACCGATGCCTACATGCTCTATGACCTGGTGTCGACCAATGGGACATGTGTCAACGGAGAACGGATCGAGGCTCCTGCACAGATCAACGACGAAGACGAGGTGAGTTTCGGCGACGTACGCTGCGTGTTCAAGAGACTCAAGCACACGCACCGGGAATAGCGGATACGCCATCCTGCATGGCAGGAGCAACAGAGGTTGTCGGAGGGAGGTCGCAACGATGGCTCAATTGACGAACTGGTGGCACTCGTGGGGCGAAATCGTGTTTCTGGTCGGAGATGTGGCAGGTATTGCCGTGACCATGATCGTATCGAAGTTCGCGTCCAAGAAGGTTTGGTGGTGGCTGACGCCGATGTTCGTTCTTACGGTCCTGGTCGTCCCAGACTTGCTCGTGACAGGGACGCCAGACCCTGTATGGGTCGTGGTCTCGTTTGTGAGCAGCATCGTGGCGATGCTGCTAGCTGTTTTCTACCTTATCTTGGGCAGAGAGCAGGCAGCTTCGGGGTATGGCGAGATTTCTGGCGACTACGGTGCGACCCAGAGGGTCTCATACCCACAGGACATGATGAATACACAGGCAGAGCGTGGAGGTGCAGTGACCGTTGCCGAGACAGAGGAACACGAGGAGGAGAAGACAAGGATCATACGCAGGACAACCCCTGCATTCGCCTGGCTCGTGGGCATTGGCGGGAGAATCGAGGGCAAGAGGTTTGACGTGAGCGATGACATCACGACGATCGGCAGGAACCCGGCGAATACCATTGTCCTCGACGGCGACTCGGTATCCAAGGAGCACGCAAAGATCAAGTATTCCAAGGACGAGGACGTCTTCAAAGTGTATGATCTCGTCTCCACCAATGGCACGTTCGTCGAAGGCGTCCGGGTAGAGGCACCGATTGTTCTGCAGGACGGTTCCAAGGTCGAATTTGGCGAAGAACCCCTGGTCTTCAAGAGGGTCAGCATTCGCAAGGCGAAGCGCGACTCGGAACAGGGATGAAACGAATCCTGCTTGCTCTCATAGCCACACTGGCCGCATGCGTTCTGTGCGCTGGTGCAGTGGCACCGGCACAAGGGGCGCAGGATTATGTCTTGAATGTCTCCAAAGCCGACGTAGCAAGCTTCCCCGAGGTGAAGTTGTATGTATCGTTCGTGGATACTGCCGGAGAGAGCATCAACGGACTTACTGCAACCGATTTCGCGATCAAGGAGGACGGACGACCGATATCTGGGATTTCGGTCGATTCCTTGAGGAAGAGCGGCGAACGTGTCTCGATAGCGCTGTTGATAGACTGCAGCTACAGTATGCGGGATTCTGGGGCGCTTGAGGCAGCAAAGAGCGGGGCCAAGGGTTTCATCGACATCATGGACCCGAAGGACGAGTGCACCGTCATCTCTGTATCCGACAAGATCACCCCGAGACTCGCCGACGTAGCAGGACACGCCGTGTTCTCGTCCGACAAGTCCGTCTTGAAGCAGGCCGTCGATAGCATTGTCGCCGAGCCATTCACACGCCTCTACGATGGGTTAAACTCGGCTATCCAATGGGTGGGAGATACGACATCGCTCAGGAAGATCGTTGTCGTCCTGACAGATGCGCTGCCGTCCGACGAGCGGAGCACAATGACCTTGCAAGAATGTATCGATGCTGCCAAGAAGAGCAACGTGACGATTCATGCGATCGGCGAAGGCGCCGATGTGAACCCCAAACCTCTCGTCGAGATGACACGGGCCACCGGCGGTTCGTACTGCTTCGCCGCAGCTCCGGGCGACTTGAAGGCACTGTACCAGCAGATTCTCTCCAATATCTATAATGAGTACATCGTCCGGTATACCAGCCCGATTACCGGCGAAGAAGCGCTGCAGATGCATACAGCCGAAGTCAGTGTGCTGTATGAGGGCAAGACATATCGTGCGGCCGTGTCCTTTGTGCCCCAGGTCATTCCGGCCAGGCATTCTGTGGCTGGCATCATCCTGATCGGGCTGGCCTTGCTCCTGCTGGTTGGTTTGTCGGCATATGCAGCATGGCGAAAAACGAGAAAAGTATGCCCAAACTGCAGCAGGCTGATACCTCTTGCGGCCACGGTCTGTCCCCGCTGCGGCTACAATTTCGCGGCACGGGATAGGGCCGAGGCACCGGCGGCAGAGACTGAGGTTGCGTCCGCCGTGGATGATCATACGAGAGTCATGCACAAGCGCAAGGTATTCGCATGGCTAACGGTCATTGAAGGAATGGACAAGGGGAAGACGTATGAGCTTGGAGAGCAGGGCGTATTCTCGCTCGGGCGCAGCTCAGAAAATGACTTCGTCCTGGATGACGATTCTGTGTCCCGGAGTCATGCCAAAATCGAGATGAGGGACGGGCGGTACGTCGTTCACGACCTGGCATCGGCAAACGGGACATTCGTCGCCGACGAGCGGGTGGACGTGGCCGATATCGTAAACGGAGTAACCATACGACTTGGTGATGAGGTATTGAGCTTCCAGGTGATTCGAAAGGAGGACAAGACAAATGAATGACTTCTACTCAGAGCAGTCGTACCAAGAACCACGGAGACCCACACTTCTTACCGTTGCGTGCGTGTTGGGGATAGTGAGCCAGTCGCTCAGCATCATTGGTGGTATCATTGCTGCGTTCCTGGTGGGTGCATACGTATTGATCGGCCTCCCATTTGCTGGATTCGGGTTAGTGCTCTACGTACTTGTGTTGCAGAAAAAGAACTGGGCTCGCATTACTCTTGATGTCCTGGCAGCGTTGGGTCTCGGTGGGCTGGTTGTCGCCGTGTTCGGAGCGATCTACGGCTTGACTGTCGGGGGCATTTTGAAGTTTGCCTCTGTCCCGGTATTGCTGGGTTCCCTAGTTGCACTCGGATACGTGATATTCCTGCTAATCGCCTTGAATGCAGATGACACAAAGGCGTGGATAACGGGCTCCTGCCCTCCCCAACCTCCCACCCCACCACTTGTCCCTGAAGAGCCCCGACCGACCGTTCATGAGAATCTGCCGGCGAAACCCTTTGGCGTACTGATCGCCGAGGAAGGTGCGCTGAGGGGTACGACCTCTGTCCTGGGTCATCAAGATTACGTTCTTGGCCGAAGCGGCGATATCGTCCTCCCTGCTGGCGACCTGAAGGTAAGCAGGGAACACGCGAAGATTCGTTTTGAGAATGGCGCGTATGTGATCTACGACATGGGTTCGACGAACCACACGCGCATCAACGGGGAGCGAGTCGACAGGAAGCTCCTCCAGACAGGCGATCATATCGCCATAGGAGAAACGGTTTTCCGGTTCGAGTGGGTCCGGAAGTAGCATAGACATGCGCTTCCAGGCGGCTTCCCGCACCGATGTCGGGAGGGTCAGGAGGAGGAATGAAGACTCCCTGGGCTTCTTCAAGCCGACTGACTCCGCGCTTCTGAAACGATATGGCATATGCCTCGCCGTTGCTGACGGCGTCGGCGGAGAAGCGCATGGCGACATTGCAAGCAGGACAGCCATCGCCACACTGCTAAAGGAATACTACAAGGGGCCGGCGGACGTCCCTGTCCAGCAACGGCTGAGGGATGGCGTGGCCAAGACCAATATGGCAGTGCTCCAGGCATCTGACGAGCTTCGAAGCCACGGCATGGCTACGACGCTCGTCGCTGCGGTCATTCTTGCCGACAGAGCCGTTATCGCCAACGTGGGTGATAGCCGTGCGTACGTTATCAATCGGTCGAAGGTGACGGCCAGACAGATCTCTCTTGACCACTCTTTGGTCCAGGAACAGGTACGGATGGGCATCCTCACGCCAGAGGAGGCTGAGAAGGCACCGAACAAGAACGTCATTACAAGGGCACTGGGCACCGATCCGGCGGTGAAGGTGGACGTGTTCGAGGTCCCTCTGATCCCAGGTGACACGGTCCTTCTGTGCAGCGACGGTCTCGTTCGCGTGGTCAGTGATGCAGAGATCGCCAAGATCGTCGCATCAAACCCGCTAGCCACCGCGGTCGACAAGCTGGTGGCGCTGGCAAACAGCCGGGGCGGTCCAGACAACATCTCCGTTTGCGCTGCCGGAGCAGCCAGCAGGGCCGCGAGCAAAGTCGTTCCCGTGGCAGTGGTAGCTGTAGTGGCGATTCTTGCAGTTGTTGCGCTGGTCCTCGGCAGAGGGCAGCTCGGCAAAGTCTTCGATCTCCTCGGACGGTCCAGTCAGGCGAATCTCGCTGTTACATCCAGTCCACCTGGTGCCCAGATCTACCTGGATGATGTGGACACGAACCAGACGACTCCCTGGACATTCACTGTGAAGCCCGGCACGCACACCATCCGTTTCACCCGTGCCGGCTACGACGACCACACGGAGACCTTGGACTTGCAGGCACGGGCCGAGAAGACCGTGTCTGTCAACCTTGTCCATAGTAACGTAGCTTCATCAACGACTACGATTCTTACCATCAATTCCACACCCCCCGGTGCACAGGCATCCCTGGACGGCAAGAGCATCGGCACGACTCCGATCATCAACAAACAGGTCAATGCTGGCAAGCAGCGTGTCCTTGTCCTTAAGTTCACAGATTACGATGACTACACAGAGACCCTGGACCTGAAGGCTGGTGGTGAGCAGACCATGTCTGTTCCACTTACCAAGAAGTCCGTGACCCGCACCACTGCCACTCTTACCGTCACCTCTACCCCTCCAGGAGCTCAGGTCTACTTGGACGGTACCAGTATCGGCACAACCCCTCTCACGAAGAATGACGTCACCCCCAGCTCGCATACCCTCCGTCTCACACTTACCGGCTACGATGCCTACATCATGAACATCACCCTGCAGGCAGGGGTTCCACGGACCGTGGTCGCTTTCCTCACGAAGACCCCTCCTGCGGCTCCCACGACCGCCGCCACCCTCACCGTCACCTCCGAACCATCAGGTGCCGAAGTCTACCTGGACGGGAAGGATACCGGGAAGATGACCCCGAGCACCTTTGCTGTTGCGATAGGCACACACGCTGTCAAGGTCACCAAGGACGGGTACGACGCCTATCAGGACTCCGTGGCGCTTGCACAGGCGGGCATGACGAAGACTCTCCCTGTGACGCTGATCAAGACTCCCGCGACTCCCACCACTGCCACCCTCACCATCACCTCCACGCCACCGGAAGCGAAGGTCAGCGTCGATGGCATCTCTAAGGGGAAGACGCCCCTAACCATCTCCGTGGAGGCAGGAACTCGTGTCCTGAGGGTAACCAAAGCCACTAAAGATGGGTTCCTTGGGTTCGAAATTACCGAGACTATCTTGGCTGGACAAAACCGTGCAATTGCAGCTGATCTGGCTCAACCGCCGCCCGGTACTACTCTGTCCGTCAGCATGCCCGACTCAGATGAGCCCATACAAATCCTTCTCGACGGCACAGAAGTTGACTTTGTAGTGACGGATTATCCGATAGCCCCAGGCAAGTATGACCTCACCGTGCGCAAGGGTGGTCGCATAGTCTACAACAAGCCAATCGACGTCAATGAAGGCCCAAATAGCGTTGTTGTTAGTGCATTCACAAAGAGCGACGGCAATGGACTGCAACCTGGGATGCCCCGTTCGTATGTCTACTCCCTGCGCAGTCTGTTCGCCATTGAGGCCACCAGTGCAGCCACGGGATTCAGCTTCTCGAAGTCGGTTTCACTCGTGGACCAGCAACTGGTTCCTTCCGGTCTACCCCTCAACCTGAGCATTCGTTTCCACGGTGCGATTGCGCTGTCGGCAAACTGCGAGGTAACAACCACTTCTGGCACCGCGCCGATATCGCAGGGTGACATCCGAGACTGCACGGTAGGCATCGGCAGTTTCCCGACAACGGCCTCCCTCACGATAGGAATCGACGTAGACGGGCAGGACCTCTCAAAGACAGTGTCCGCGACTCAAGCATCGCCGTTCGGAGGCGAACTCCAGTTTCCAGCAGTCAATCTGACATATCCGACGCTAGGAAACCCGACCCTTACGATTAGTCCGAAACTCAGTCTCGGGAACTCGTCTCTCAGAATGCGCGTTGGGACAGATGGGGCACTATCCGTAACGCCGGCGGCCTTGGAGTACTCGGGAACGGCCGGGAAAGTGATCAAGGTGTCGTCCCTTGGGGTAGGGAATTCGTCAGTGAGCCTGACCGACGCCACGTTGACGCTGGACAGCGATGCTCTCGTCCTGGGTGGTGAGTTGTCCGTGGATATTCCTCTGGTGGGGACGAGATCCATTGATATCGGCGCAGTCACGTTGCCATTTACGGTGCAGGCCCAGCTGACCGGCTCTCCTGCAAAACTGACCATCGCCACATTCTCGACGGCAATCCCCGGAGGCACGACCTCAGTCCCCGCTCCCCCAAGCTCAGGAGGAAACCGGCAGGGGATCGCATGGTCTCGGCCTATCATCGCACTGCTGGCAGTAGCTACCGCGGCTGTTATCAGTTTGGCTGGCGTACTCGCCACTAAATCGCGCACAACGTCGTCTCCAACTTCGGAAATCACCCTCTCGCTCCCTAAAGGTGTCCTGACGCTCAAACCCACCGAAGGGGTAATCGCGCTGGGCCGGGGGAGTGAGAATCGCATACGGTTAAAGGATGCCAAGGCCTCCAGGCGGCATGCGCTCATCCGGTTCACCGACGGTCGCTGGTGGATAGAAGACGCCGGCAGTACCAACGGGACGCGCGTCAATGGCGTCAAGATCGGTGGCTCAACGGCGCTGGAAGAAGGCGATGTCATTGAAGTCGGGGCAGATCGCATCACCGTAGGCAAGAACACCTAGGCCGACAGGTGTCTGGAGGCGCATCGTGACGATCGGCCAAACACTCAAGGGTCGCTACAAGCTCCTGGAGAGGATAGGGACTGGCGGCATGTCCACCGTCTACCTGGCACGGGTGCTCGATACCGGGCAGACGGTCGCTGTGAAGGTCGTCAATGACACACTCGCCTTCGACGAGCAGTATATACATCGCTTCTCTCAAGAACTCGCCATCGCCCGTCTCCTTACCCACCCCGGCATCCCCCGTCTCATTGATGACGGAGAGACAGAAGAAGGGGTTCCCTTCATTGTCATGGAGTACGTCCAGGGCATCACCCTCACGGAGTAC
>CAIQIK010000010.1 GCA_903871855.1 uncultured Caldisericota bacterium | reverse complement strand
ATGTTGATGTCTCGTTGCAGGGAGATGGGGTCAACATCCTTGAGCTGTTGCAGGAGCCGTGCCTTTGCCTGGTCACTGACCTCGGGAGCCTGCAGGAGCCGGTGCAGGGGAGTGAGAGGAGCATGGTATCTCTTCTGGATCCTGCTGCCAGTGCGAACCTTTTCCAGGAGGGCCATGGAGGGTTGGAGCACATTGGCACGCTGAGCAAGCAATGTTTCCAGTTGTCTGAGATCAGCAAGTTGTCCCTCCGTATCGAACCGATGGTATCCCAGGCACCGGCGTACCAGGGTCCAGTTCTTGTTCTCCACGTAACAGTTGTCGTTCTTGTGGTACGGACGCGAACGGCTGAAGCGGATGCCATGAGCCTCACAGAACCGTCGCAGTTCATCATTGATGAACTCACTGCCGTTGTCGGAGTGCAGGAGTTGGACCGGGAACGGCAGGTGACTCAGGACCGTGGTGAGAGCTTCGAAGACATACACCTGGGCACGGCTGGGGACGGGAACGATCTCCGTCCATCCCGTACAGCGGTCCGTGACGGTGAGGGTGTAACAGTGATCTCCGGTTGCCTTTCCTCCATCATGACTCACCAAGTCCACCTCCACCTGTCCCGGAGCAGCAGCCGAGAGTTCCCGGAAGGAAACCACGGGAATGAGTCTCAGCAGGCTTCCTGGTTTTGTCCGGGGAGCATGCCTTCGGTTGTTCCCCTTGGCTTTCTCTTCCCGCAGCAGTCGGTCCATCGTGGCAGACCCCATCCTCAGGAGGGCACCATGCAGGGGATCCGGGAGGGTGGTCCCGGATCTCTCCAGGGCATGCAGGAGCTCCGGTAGTGCTGCCTGTAGTCGCTTGCCACAGAGTTCTCCAGCAAGGTGATACATCCAGACAAGAGCCTCCACGACAGCAGGACCGTACACATGCTTCCGCTGTCTGGGCCAGGGAGAGGGCCTCGTTGGTACCAGGGTCACTGCTCCCAGGATCACCCGCCTTGCGTACGTACGCAGTAAGAAGGCTGCATAGGGAGGACTGTATCCCGTCGTGGCACAGAACTCGTGCAGCATGATTCCCTTGTCCTTCTTCCGGGCACGGAGGTACCGCAGAGCAACCTCTCTTCCAACATGCTGTTTCTCCTGCATGGATAACGCCATGATGCTGCTCCTTTCCCTCCTGTTCACACAAGGATGTCAGCAGCATGGTTACCTCCTCTCGTTTCACGATGATTTCTTCGTGATGCAACGAAGAGAGTTCGCGATGATTTAACGTGATGCAACTCGAGCTGTTGCCCGGCTGCCGTATCTGCAATATACTACTCAAAAGGGACTACCATGGCCCCAGAACAGGAGGAGTGACGATGGGAACTCGCAAGAAGCAGAAGCTCGGTCTAGCTCTCAGTTCGGGCGGAGTTCTTGGGTATGCGCACATAGGCGTGCTGCGAGCGCTCGAGGAGCTTCACGTTGAGATCGACCTGTTTTCTGGCGCTTCGATGGGCGCAGTGGTCGCCGTCTTCAATGCGGCAGGCCTCGACTCAAGAGCTCTGGAAGACCTCAGCGTCAAGTACGCCGCCCAAGTGGCCATGTTGCTCGCGTCGGTCATTTCCGTGAGTGGCTTGACGACGCCTTGGCGTCTGCGGGCCTCTCTCCACAAGGCACTCCCCGTGACGGTTTTCGAGGCTCTCCAGAAACCGGTCTGCATCGCCGCAACCAACGTGCAGACGGGCAGAGCCGTTGTTTTCGACAGTGGAGACATCTGGGGTCCGTTGTCCGGGAGTTTCTGCTTGCCAGGCGTGTTTCCGGTCGCCAAGTTCGGCGACCAGTATCTGCTGGATGGCGGGATGTCGCTACCGGTTCCCGTGACGGAGCTGCAGAAGCGGGGCGCCACGAGCGTCATCGCGGTATCGCTGTATGACCCGCTTCAGGAAGAAGAGTACAAGCCCAGCCTGAACATCCCCAAACTGCTCGAGCGTTCGCTTAACCTGATGCTCAACAACATCGCACGGCCGGAGCTCGAGAGGGCTGACCTGGTCATCCAGCCTGATCTTAAGAATTGTGTGCCTTCGGATGTCCACGAGTATGTGGTGCGAGGGTATGATGCCGCCATGAACAGAAAGGCGGAGATCGAGGCCCTGCTTGCCTGACCTTCAAGAGGTTCTAGGTGCGCTGCAGCAGCGGACAGTGGGGTGGTTTTCCAGGGCCCTGGCTGCCGGCTGGAATGCATTTGTGCCATTTATTCCTTCCCTGATGGCAACTGCCGCGCTTCTTGTTCTCATCGCAGTGGCCGGCATCGCTATCCGGATACGTCGCGACCGAGTGTTTCACGGAGCAACGCTGCATTCCATCGACATCATGGACGGTACGCAGTTCGAGGAGTTCTTGGCAATGCTGTTTGTCCATCTGGGCTACCGCGTCCAGCATGTCGGCATGAGTCATGACTTTGGGGCCGACCTGCTGCTGACGTCGCCCCGTCAGCGCATCGTCGTGCAGGCAAAGAGGTACGCTGGCAACGTCGGTATCGGCGCCGTACAGGAGGCTCTGGGGGCCGTGCACTACTACCGTGGCACGCGTGGCATGGTCGTCGCGAGCAGCGACTTCACGGAATCCGCCCGCGAGCTGGCGGCAAGGTCAGGGGTCGAACTGTGGGACAGAGGGCGGCTTGCAGCCGCTATGGCGAGGACTGCGTCCAGAGACCGTGGCATCGGACGAAAACCTGCCTACAATAGACGTGAAGAGTGAGCCGTGAAGATAGCGACGTGGAACGTGAACTCAGTGCGCGCTCGTCTGCCTGTTGTCCAGAAGTGGATGCAGGAGTCACAGGTGGACGTTCTCGCTATGCAGGAAACCAAAACGGTCGACGAGACATTCCCTTCTGCAGAGTTCGAGGCACTGGGATATCAGGTCGTGATGTCCGGTCAGAAGACCTACAACGGCGTTGCTATCGCGTCCAGACTGCCCATCTCCAACATCGTCAAGGGCTGGGCCGGCAATGATCCGAGCCGGATTCTGACAGTGGACATCGGGGGAGTGACGCTGATCGACGGGTATCTGCCTCATGGTGGTGAACGCGGCGACGAGGCGTTTCTGCGCAAACTCAAGTTCTTTCAGGAATTCCGGACCTATCTCGACGCAACGTACTCCAGAGACCATTGCTTGCTCTTCATGGGTGATTTCAACGTAGCCAGGGATCCCCAGGACGTCTGGGCTCCCGAGGAGATGCAGGACGCCATCGGCTTCATGCAGGAAGAACGTGAGGCGCTCGAGAATCTGCGCGGATGGGGTTTCGTCGATCTTTTCCGCAAATTCCACAGCGAGCAGCAGTTTACCTGGTGGGACTACCGCATGAACATGTTCAAGCGCCGCATGGGTATGCGCATCGACTATGCCTGGGGTTCGGAGGCGCTGTCCGTGCGCGTCGCCGACTGCACAGTCGACGTCGAGCCCAGGCGCTGGGAAAAGCCGTCAGATCACACTCCCGTCGTCGTCACGATCACGTAATTGTGGGGTGAGCCGCATAGGTTGCGCCAATCAGGGGGGATGATGAATACGGGAGCACTTGACAAGAATCTGCGAGAGATCCTGGACGCTGTTTCGGACGGCGTGTACGTGACGACTGGGGAGCGCGAGATCGTCTTCTGGAGCAAGGGGGCTGAACGCATTACCGGCTACTCTTCTGACGAAGTTCTGAACAAGCACTGTCATGACAACATCCTGGTTCATACTGAAGTCCTCGGCAAGAACCTGTGTTTCGACGGGTGCCCATTGCAGAAATGCATCGAGACCGGCGAGCAGCAGGAAGTCAAGGAGGTCTTCCTGAAGCGGAAAGATGGAGAGCGGTTGGCTGTTTACATCAAGGCATCGGTCTTGCAGGTCGGAGAGGAACGGTACGGCGTAGAGGTATTCGGTGAACTTCGGTCTGTGGCTGGAAGCGCGCTTACAGAGCAGTTGAAGCAGCTATCTGATGCATCGATCGTCGACCAGTTGACCGGTCTCTACAATCGACGCTACATCGACACGATCCTGGACCAGCAGTATGGGTTGTTCAAACGGCATTTCCAGCGGTTCGGGCTTGTCATGATCGACGTCGATAAATTCAAGAACATCAACGACAGCTTTGGACATCTTGCGGGAGACGAAGCGCTGAAGTTTGTCGCCTCTATTCTACAGCGCACGATGCGCTCGATGGATTTCCTCGCCCGTTTTGGCGGCGACGAATTCATTATCGTGTGTCCGTTTGTGGAGCTTGAGGGAGTTGAGAAGCTCAGCCAACGGATAGTTGGGCTCATTCATCACTCGGTCCTGTCGTCGCTGGAGAGTCCGAAAAACGTTATCGAGGTCTCCGTTTCGGTCGGAGGGTCGATAGTGGATTACAAGGACAAGTCAGTTGCCGACATCATTGCACGAGCGGATGAAGCGTTGTACCGCGTCAAGCGGGGTGGGGGTAATTGGTACGCTCTGGGCTAGGGCCGTTTCCTGAACGGTTTATTGCGAAAGGCCGGACGTTACGTCCGGCCTTTCGCTTCAGCTCAATCTATTTCTGCCCCCGAGATTTAGTACGATCCAAGATACTTTCTTTGGTCTTCGGTCAGCGTGTCGATGGACAGGCCGCGAGACGCAAGAAACGCTCTCGATGCCATATCGTCGATGACCTCGGGTACGTTGATGAGTTCCTTGGGCAAAGATTCCTGGTACCTGACCAGGTACTCAGCCGACAACGCCTGCAACGCGAATGTCAGGTCCATGATTTCGATGGGATGCCCGTCGGCGCATGCCAGGTTGACAAGACGTCCTTCGCCCAGGACGTAGAAGTGCTTATCGTCGTAAGCATACTCCTCGATGTTGTGCCGAACTTCGTGGTGCTGAGGATCATTGTTCCGCAGATGTTGAACGTCGACTTCGACATCGAAATGGCCCGCGTTGCACAGGATGGCACCGTCCTTCATGACGTCGAAATGCTCCTTGGTGATGACCTTGTCATCGCCGGTGCACGTAATGAAGATCTCACCGATTCTGGCGGCCTCGAGCATGGGCATGACCTGATAGCCTTCCATGTGGGCTTCGACGGCCTTGACAGGATCGACTTCCGTAACGACGACCTGGGCACCGAGGCCTCTGGCGCGCATGGCTACACCCTTGCCGACCCATCCATACCCGGCGACGACCACGACCTTGCCGGCGACGTTCATGTTGGTCGTCCGCAGAATGCCGTCCCAGGCGGACTGCCCCGTGCCGAAACGGTTGTCGAAGAGGTGCTTGCACAGGCCCTCGTTGACCCCGATGACCGGGAACGACAACTTGCCCGCATGGGCCAGCGCACGGTCACGGATGACTCCGGTCGTAGTCTCTTCGCATGCCCCCACAATGGCGGGCAGCAACTCCGGATGCTCGAAGTGAACGGCATTCACGAGATCCCCACCGTCATCGATCAGCAAGTTGGGCTTAGTAGCCAGGACGTTGCTGAAGTACTCTTTGTACTCAGTCGGCGTCTCGCCGCGTTTGGCGAAGACTGTGACTCCACGTTCTGCAAGCGCCTGGGCCACGTCGTCCTGCGTGGTGATGGGGTTGGACGCCGTAATGGCGACCTTGGCGCCACCACGCAGCATCACATAGGCAAGGTTGGCTGTCTTGGCCTCCAGGTGGAGAGCGATAACGACGGTGAGTCCGGCAAAGGGCTGTTCCTTCTCGAAGCGCTCGGCAACCGATGACAGGATCGGCATGTGGTGGATCGCCCACTGCATTTTCTGTTCACCCGACTGACTGCTCATGACACACCTCCCTGGGAGTAGTGAAAAGGCCGCCGGAGGACGAAGTCCCTACGGCGGCCGGCGACACGATCGATTAACGCTGTTCCTTGTAGTACGGCATGCCGTCTGCCGCGGGAGCGATAGACCTGCTGACGAATCCAGCCAGAACAGCCAGTGTAAGAACGTACGGCAGGATGAGCGTGAGCCCGGGCGCCAGCTTGGGAGCGATGCCTGTGACAGCGATAAGGGACTGCACGATCTGGCCTGTTCCAAACAGGAGTGCCGCGCCAAGGGCGCCGAATGGGGTCCACTTGCCAAAGATCATGGCAGCCAAGCCGATGAACCCGACACCGTTGGGCATCGAGTCGCTGAACCCCGAGAATGAGCTGATGGACAGCGCGGCGCCACCGATGCCTGCGAGCGCGGCTCCTGCAATGACGGCGAACCAGCGAACGCGGAACACGTTGATACCGAGTGTCGTTGCTGCTTTGGGATTCTCGCCACAGGTGCGGATGCGCAGGCCCAGGACCGTGTGGTACAGGAGCACGTGCATGAGAACCGTGCAGATGAAGCCGAACCATATCATGACCGACAGGTCGGAGAAAGCGCCCAGAAGAGGGACCTTTGCAAGGAAGGGGAGATGCACACGGTAAGCCTGAGCCCCGAAGTAGTTCTGGAGCTGTGGCGAGTATCCGGTCGTGCTGAAGACGTACTCCAGCAAGTACGTCATGAGGCCGGTGGCGATGACGTTGATGGCCGTTCCGGAAACAGTCTGGTCACCGTTCCACTTGATGGTGATGAAGGCATGAAGCGCTCCCACCAGGCAGCCGATGGCAATGCCGAGCAGCAGGCCGATCCAGGGGGAGTGAGAGAAGAACGCGCCGAGCAGCCCAAAGAAGGCGCCGAAACGCATGATGCCGTCCAGACCAATGTTGACGACGCCCGAGCTTTCGCTGAGGACGCCGCACAGCGCGGCAAACAGGATGGGTGTGGTGTAGTCCAGCATCTGAGCAATTGTCAGGTTGATCTGCGTGATGTTCATACTGCGGCCTCCTGACCTGCTGGCGGGGCTCTGCGGGCGCGGCGGCGTTGAATGATCTTGACCAGGTAGTACCGCACGGCAACCTGCAGGGCGATGAAACCTACGGCCAGACCCTCGATGATGTTGGAAAACGTCTTGGGGATGTTGGCGACCTGCATGGACGTGGCTCCGGTGCGCAGAGCACCGATGAATAGTCCCGCTAGCACGACGCCCAGGGGTTCGCTCTGGCCGATCAATGCGACACCAATACCAGTCCAGCCGTATCCCATGATCGCGGTGCCGGGGAACTGGTACTGCATACCAAGGATGAAGAAGCAGCCGCCAAGCCCTGCAAGCGCTCCAGAAATAGTCATGAGCTGCACGATGCGGCGGCTGATGTTGATGCCCTGCGCGCGGGGCGTTTCCATGCCAATGTTGGCGGTATAGCCGATAGCGCGGATCTCATAGCCGATCGTCGTCTTATAGAGAAGGAACCAGGTCGCATAAGCCGCGAGCAGTACCAGCAGAATACTGGTGTTGAGGCGTGTCGGCATCATGATCCTCAGCAACTTGGCCGTGTCAGCCACATAGAAGCTCCCAAAGGTGAACGTCTGAGATGCGGGTGTCATTGGCCCGTTGAAGGTCACCAGCCAGCTTGTGATCAGGAACCAGGCGATCCAGTTGAGCATGATCGTGCCGATGACGATGTTGACGCCGCGCTTGACATAGAGAAAGCCGGCGACTGCTGCCCATGCGCCGCCCGCAAGCATCCCCATGATGATACAGATGGCTCCATGGAGGAGCTGTGCTATCCAGCCGAAGCTCCCAAGTGCAGCGTACATAGCCCCAAAAGTGTGGGCTACGGGAGCCCAATATCCGAAGAAGGTCGCGACGATAGCACCTACCCAGAACTGACCTTCAGCGCCGATGTTGAACAGACCACCCTTGAATGCGAGTGCGACTGAGAGGCCTGTGGCAATGTACATGGCGCTCTTGATGAGCAGTTCCGCAAACTCGCGCCGCCATGCTGCTCCACCGGGGATGAGTCCCGAATCGCCAAACAGAAGCGCATATGCCCGGAACGGATTTCGCCCGGAGGCGGCTATGACAATCATGCTGACGATCAGAGCCAGGACGATTGAGACGAGAGGGACCCAGACGTTCAGAGGGTCTCTCCGATTGTGCCCCCGGTTGTCAATGCCGAAAATCTTGAGGAACTTGGTGGTGAAATTGCTTTCGCTCACGATTGCACCTTCTTGTCGATACCGACGCCGAGCATCAGAAGACCCAGGGCCTCTTCGGTCGTCTTGTCCGGGGTAGTCTCTCCAACGATGTGGCCTTCGAAGATAACCAGAATACGGTCGGACAGTCCGAGGATCTCAGAGAGCTCGAGTGAGATGAGCAGGATGGCTTTGCCGGCCTTCTTCTCCTCGAGCAACTTGTGATAGACGAACTCCGTAGCGCCGACGTCCAGGCCGCGTGTCGGCTGCGAAGCGATCAGGAAGTTGTGCGGCAGCGACAGCTCACGGGCCAGGATGAGCTTTTGCTGATTGCCGCCGGAGAGCGATCCTGCTGTGTCATAGACATCGCCGGGGCGAATGTCATATTCCCTGACCTTCCCTTCGGCAAACTCCGCGAGCTTGTCGTAATCCATCCTGATACCTTTGCTGAACGGTCTGCCCAGGTGTTGACCCATGACAGCATTCTCGCGTACCGTATAGGGCATGACAAGGCCTCTGCGCGCACGGTCTTCGGTGATGTAGCTCATGCCCTCCTTGCGCAGTTGCGCCGTGGTGACCAGGCGCATGTTCTTTCCGTTCAGTTCCATCGAACCCGAGACCGGATGTGAGAAGCCGATCATGGCGTTGACCAGTTCATCCTGGCCGTTGCCTTGAACACCTGCAATGCCGACGATTTCTCCGCCGCGGACGTCGAAGCTCATGCCTTTGACGGTCTCGTATCCACGCTTGTTTCTGACGTGCAGATCGTGACACGCAAATGCCACAGCCCCCACTTCCACGTCGACCTTGGGAATCTCGAGGACGACGTTACGGCCAACCATCATGCGAGCCAGCTCCTCTTCGTTCGTGTCCTTCTTGTTCACGATACCCTGCAGTTTGCCGCGACGCAGAACCGCTATGCGGTCAGCGATCTCCATGACCTCTTTCAGCTTATGGCTGATAAACAGGATCGTCTTCCCCTCAGCCTGCAGCTTGCGCATGGTCACAAACAGGTCGACAGTCTCCTCAGGCGTCAGAACGGCTGTGGGCTCATCGAAAATGAGGATCTGGGCTCCTCTGCGCAGCACCTTGAGGATCTCGATACGCTGCTGGACACCGACGGGCAGGTCGCCCGCAACAGCCGTAGCGTCCACGGTCAGCGAGACGCGCTCCGAGAGTTCTCGAACTTCGCGCACCGCCCTGCCATAGTCAAAGAAGATACCCTTGTGCGGCTCGTCGCCGATGACGATGTTCTGGGTAACGGTGAACCTTGGAATCAACATGAATTCCTGGTGCACCATGCCCATCCGGAGCTTGATTGCATCCTCGACCGAACGAATCTTGACTTCCTTCTCGTTGACCAGAAGGTCTCCGCCCGACGGTGTGTAGATGCCATAGATGATGTTCATCAGGGTGCTCTTGCCCGCGCCGTTTTCGCCGACGATGGCGAAGATCTCGCCCTTTTCGACCGAGAACGAGATGTTGTCGTTGGCAAGGTTCCCGGGGAACATCTTCGAGATGCTGCGTACTTCCAGTGCTTTCATGGCTTCACTCCCTTGCAGCGGCGGAGAGGGCTGGTACTATACCCCCGTAGCGCCAGAATCTTCCTGTCACGGGCTGACGGCTTGCATGGCAGGAAGTTGGGACCGTCCAGGCCGGGACTGCCCTGGGTCGATTGAACTATAATCGGTTCGGATGCTCCACTGAGGCGAACGGGAACGAAGGGAACGGTCATGACTACACACGCGGGCCGTTCGACGGATCTGGATGATATCCACCTTCAGGCCGGTCCCCTCGCAATGCGCCGACACGGCGACTGCGGGGACTACGATCACGGGGCCGGCAAACAGTTTTCTCATCCGTTTTTTCTCCTTTGCAGGATTGGTTGTCACGTAATCATTATATACCAAACGGCCTCAAAACAAGAAAGCGCAAAGCCCGTTACAGACTCGCGATTGGGTTGCTCCGGGGGCTTCACGCCTTTGCCCGAAGAGTGGTTCTGAGCACATCTATGAGTTATCTCGTTTGTATCAGTCACCCTGCAATTCCCGGTTCTCTCGCTGTCCAAGATGCCAATGGTATAACCAGACCGGGGCCCCGACGAGCACAGCGACGATGTTCCTGATGAGGCTCTGGATCGCGTACGTATCTCTCAATGAGACAGGACCGGTGGTGCCCGGTTGTATGGGTGTTGTTATTGGACTTGTCGACATGAAGAACGCCCGATAGATGTCGGGGACGACGTTGATGAGGCTGAACATGGCGATGAACAACCCAATGGCGGACAGCAGATAGATGTAGAGTCTTCTGATGAGATCTCGGCGAACCTCCGGCTGTGGCGCCGCCGCGACAGCTTCGCCTGTCGCTGTCGAAGCAGTCGTGACAGGTGCAAGCGCATGCTGGCGCGTTTCCTGGATGATGTTCCAGTGGTACAGCCAGACCGGCACGCCGACTGCCACTGCGGAGGCGAACTCCAGCAGTGTGGCGAGTTCGTTCTGCATGTTGTCCGATGTGATAAGACGGAAAACGTACATGTTGAGGACGCTGGTGATTGCCCCGATAAGCCCGGTAAGAGCCATAACGATCCCGACCACGGTGACGAGATACAAGTAGATAGTGCGAACGACGTTGCGTTGTTTCATGGGCACCTCCTCAGGCACATGGTGGAGCCAATCGCTGAGGGGCTGGGCACCAGGAGATGAGCCAGAAAGCTCCAGCCGGTCCTGGCCGCCCAGTTGCATGCCTTGCGGCATCCCTCAACGACATACTAAAGGGAGACCTACCATAATGCAAGAACTGTGAGTGTGCACGTGAGAAAACTGCTCACCTTGACCGGCGTTGCGGATGTCGGTCTCACCTAACGGTGTTGGTCTCTCCAATGGTTGTGGTATGATAGATGGGGTCTATCGGTCGGAACAAGGAGCAGGATGCGTCGTGATTGAACTGGAACAGAAGGACTTCGAAGAACTCGTGCTGGTCGCTCTCGTCACGCTTCCTGACCAATTCAGGACGGCGCTCAAGAATATCGACGTTGTCGTCGAGGATTTTCCTCCGATGGATGTCCTGAAGCGTACTGGAATTGCAAACGGCTATGGCCTGCTGGGGTTATACCAGGGGGTCCCGCTCAGGGACCGGGGGCCGCACTACAGTGGGACCCTGCCCGACAAGATCAGCGTGTTCAAGGTCCCTCTTGAGTCTTCGGTCGATACGGTCGACGAGCTGATGCCTCTTGTCCAGCACGTGGTCCTGCATGAGCTGGGCCACTACTTCGGCCTCAGCGACGAGGAAATGCGCGAGAGCAGAGGAGACTTGCACTAATATGAGAAGTGCAGTGGGCGCGCTGCGCGCTGCTCTTCCTATGTCGTAACAGGAGAGGTATCCATGGAAATCCGAAGGGTTGCAGTGTTTGGTGCTGGTGTTATGGGAGCGGGAATTGCTCAGGACGCAGCAGCGCACGGTCTCGATGTGGTGCTCGTCGACCGTACCGAGGATGGACTGACACATGCCCGCAGAAGCATTGAGGATAGTCTCAACCTCGAAGTCCAGCGATGGGGTATCACGGGATCAGAAAAGAAGATCCTGCTTTCTCACATCAAGTTCACGTTGAATCGTAGCGATGTGGGCAGCGTCGACCTCGTCATCGAGGCTATTCCGGATGATCTTGCTGCCAAGCAAGATATGTTTGCCGAGCTTGAGGCCCAGTTTGAACAGAGGTGCCCCGGTGAGGTCACCTATGTCAGCAACACTGCTATCCTGCCCATCACTGACATCGCGCTGAAGATGGTCAACAAGGAGCGTCTCGTAGGCATGCACTTCCTCGCACCCGTTCCAGCCATCAAGCTGGTTGAGATGGTGCGAGGCGTCCATACGTCTCAGGCGACCGTCGACCGCGCGAAGGAACTGGCACGCCGCATGGGCAAAACCCCCGTCGACGTGCTCGAGAACCCAGGCTACATCACGGCGCGCCTTGTCGTGCCCCTTATCAACGAAGCCATCATGCTCTATCAGGAAGGAACGGCCAGCAAGGAGGATATCGATGTTGCCATGCGCCTTGGTTTCGGCTTCAACAAGGGCCCGTTTGCCCTCGCCGACCAGATCGGACTGGACATCGTCCTCGGGTGGTCGGAAAACCTCTTTCGCGAACTCGGTGAGACTCGGTATCGTCCACAGGCGCTTGTCCGGAATCTGGCTCGACGTGGGGACTTGGGAGTAAAGACCGGCAAGGGTTTCTACAGCTATGAGACTCGTGTCGATAATGTGGAGGAGAAGATATGAAGGTTCTGGTCCTGAACTGTGGCAGCTCTTCCATCAAGTACAAGTTGTACGACGATGACCAGCAGCTGGCCGAAGGCCTGCTGGAGAAGATCGGCACCGCGCAAGCGCAGCTCAATCACATGGTCGCCGGGCGAAAAAAGGTCGTCTCTGTTCACGAGGTCCTTGAACACGAGGCTGGCATCGAGCTCATCCTGAAAACTCTGGTTGACCCGGAAAAAGGTGTCCTTGCGAGCATTGAAGACATCCAAGCCGTCGGGCACCGCGTGGTCCATGGTGCTGAGTCGTTCTCGCAATCAACACTGATTACCGCCGAGGTCGTGGCGAAGATCGAGGAATGCATCGACATCGCGCCGCTGCACAATCCGCCGAACCTGGCGGGTATTTACGCTATCACCAACCTGCTGCCAAAGGTTCCCCAGATTGCGGTCTTCGACACGGCTTTCCATCAGACGATGCCGGACAAAGCGTTCACGTATGCGATTCCGTACGTTTTCTACGCCCGGAACCACATCCGCAAATACGGTTTTCACGGTACCAGTCACGGTTTTGTAGCGCACGAAGCTGCCACAATGCTGGGAAGGTCCATCGATGAACTCAAGCTTATCACGTGTCATCTGGGCAATGGCTCTTCCATTACCGCTGTCGATCATGGCAAATCCGTCGATACGTCCATGGGATTCACTCCTCTCGAAGGGCTGCCCATGGGGACACGATGCGGAGACATCGATCCTGCTGTCCCCCTCTATATCATGGGGAAGGAAGAACTGAACCTTCAGCAAATCAACGCCCTGCTCAATAAGCACTCAGGCGTTCTGGGCATTTCGGGTATCAGCAATGACTTCCGCACTCTTGAGGAAGAGTCCAGCAAGGGCGACAAACGTGCGACGCTGGCACTCGAAGTGTACTGCTACAAGCTCAAGAAGTACATTGGCTCGTACGTCGCGGCCATGAACGGAGCCGATGCGATCGTGTTCACGGGAGGCATAGGCGAAAACAGCGATGTCGTTCGTGAAATGGTCGTCAGGGACATGGAATTCCTGGGCGTAGAACTCGACGCTGACAAGAACCGTGCCAAGAAGCGCGGCGAAGCGGCAGACATCAGTAAGTCATCCTCACGCATCAAGGTCCTGGTCATTCCGACGAACGAGGAACTGGTCATAGCGCGGGACACTCGTCGGATAGCAGCTGCAAACTAGGCACCCGCCGTCGACATATTTGCAAGAAGCCCACAGTGCTCTCGTGCTTTAGGCTTCTCTCTATCTTGTGATTGTCTTGACAAAATCGCCATGAGACGTAATGTTGGTTATCCGTAAGTCTATGTCATGATACCAAGGAGGTATCTGCTATGAAGTGGGGAAGCAAAGTCACTGCAAGTGCCGTTTCGATCGCCGTCATCGTCCTGTCCATCCTTGCCAACTACAAGTGGCATTAGCCACGACTACCAGGAGGTATCTGCTATGAAGTGGGGAAGCAAAGTCACTGCAAGTGCCGTTTCGATCGCCGTCATCGTCCTGTCCATCCTTGCCAACTACAAGTGGCATTAGGTCGGAGGCCACTGTCCAGATTAACAACGGCGTGCAAAGAGCGAAAATGTGAGCAGTGAACTCATGACGAGGAGTTGAGAAGTTGGCCAAGCGGACGTTGCGGTGGGATTGGATGTATGTTGGGTTCACAGGATTGTTGGTTGTCGGTGCAGTCGCTCTGGCTGTGCGCGTTGCAGTCCGTGCCCCACACGTTGACTGGCCGTGGATTGCAGTTTTTCTTGTGCTGAGCATTGTCGCGGACCTGAACCCAGTAATACGCCTCGGATTTGGCAGGGAACAGGTCGAATTTACTGTGGCGTTGGCTCTGACGTTCTCGGTCGCATGCATATGGGCCCCCCTCACTGCAATGGGTGTTGTGGCAGCTCAAACCGTGTTCTCGGATCTGGTCACGCGAAAGGGCATTGAGAAGATCGCGTTCAACGCGTTCCTCTACGTTGTGGTCATAGGAGGCACGAGTCTCCTGTATCACTTAGTTGCTGATCCGACGGCGCCCTACCTGGGACCGGCGAATCTAAAGGCGCTGCTTCTTGCGGCCGGATACTACGTGGTCTCTGAGTACATACTCTTGTCTGGTCTGTTTGCTGTGCTCTCCCGCAAGCCATTTGTTGGTGTTTTGGTTGGCTTCTTCCGTGACAGCTGGCTCAACATTGCGGCGTTGCTTCCACTAGGAATGGCTGTTACTATCCTGTTCCGGTTGAACCCAGTGACCATAGTGTTCCTGCTTCCAACGTTCTTCCTGTTGTATGTTTCTCTGAAGCGGGAACAGACCCTGCGAAGCCAAACACAGACGATTCTTGAGAAGCTGGTTGATGTCCTGGAGAGCAAGAGCCCTGAGACCGCGCAACACTCGAAGCGTGTGCGGGCGTGGGTTGAAGACATGTGTGATGAACTTGGCATGGAGAGTGGCGAAGCGGACATGGTACTGCAGGCTGCTGTACTGCACGACCTCGGGAAGGTTGGGCTCGGAGAGGGTCTGTTGCGCAATCCCGGTCTCAGTGCAGAGGAGTTCCATCAGATCATGGGACACGCGTTGGCATCTGCTGACTTGCTGGAGGGGCTGACGCTGTTCCAGGGCGGACGGGACATCGTCCTGCACCACCATGAGCGATATGATGGCAATGGTTACCCGGACCATCTTGCAGGCGAGAGCATTCCTCTTGGTGCGCGTATCATTGCTGTCGCAGACTCGTTCGACGCCATGGTGAGTGCACGGCCCTACCGGGTCAAGAGTCTCACGGTCATGGAAGCTCTGAATGCCCTGGACCACGAGCGTGGGGCACAGTTCGATCCAGAGCTCGTGGTCATATTCACGAAACTTGTTCGTGCACGCCTTGAGACAGGAGATATGACCAATTTCCCTTCCGCCGTGCAGGTCGACTCGACGGACGGGGTCAGCATCGCAGCAGGCGTTCAAGCCTAGCATGCTCATTCTGGTGGCAGCAGGCTGACCGTGTTTGTTCTTATTGTTCTCGCATGTGCCCTCTGCCTGAGTCTTGCCACCGGCGGACGTCTGCGCTACATCGAGAACTTCCAGCTGAAGGCCCTGCCTCTCGGAGTGGGGGCGTTTGCAGTTCAGCTGCTCATTTTTACGTCCCGTGGCGAATCGGTGCTTGGCACGCTGCTTACGGCAGTTTATGTTCTGACCCTCCTCATGCTCCTGGCGTTTTTGCTGGTAAACCGCCGGGTATTCGGCGTGCCGGTCCTCCTGGTCGGGCTCATACTCAACGTCCTCGTCATCGGCGCAAACCGGGGGCGTATGCCGGTTGATCCGCAGGCACTTGTCGCTACTGGACAGGTCTCTCGCGCCGAGGAGCTGGTCAGGAATGGCACCGCAGCCAACGTTGTTCTCATGGGCGACCAGACGTACCTCAATCTTCTGGGGGACTACATCGTTCTGCCATTTCTTGGCGACGTGGGCTCGGCCTACAGCGTGGGCGACCTCGTGGCTCTCGTGGGAGAAGCCGCCCTGGTGTACGGGATGGTACGGGCGGGCAGAAAGGCGCACGCAGGTTCAACTAAGGGCCGGCATCCTGCAACCAGAACCTAGTCGCAGACCTTCTTCCCCGGCTGGCTGCCTGTCGGTTCAGTCACTCCTGACATATACTCTTGTCGAAAGCAATGTGCTGATACGGGAGGTGCGCAATGCGCATCCGGGAATTGTACGATCTCATCAATACTGTGGCACCGTTTCGGCTGCAAGAGGAGTATGACAACGCAGGACTGATTGTCGGTTCGATGGACGACGACGTACATGGAGTCCTCCTGTGTCTTGATGTTACGCACGAGACGGTCGAGGAAGCGGGCCGAGTAGGCGCCAATCTCATTCTGTCCCACCATCCGCCCATCTTCAGGGCAATCAAGAAGCTGGACCCGATCCAGCACTCGGCGCTGTTGGCAGCCATTCGTATGGACATTGCTCTGCTGGCAGCACACACGAACTTCGACGCTGCGCCGGACGGTCTCAACGCATTTGTGGCGCACCGGATTGGCCTTACTGATCTGCGCATCCTTGAGCCTCACGAGTCGGAACGGTTGTACAAAGTTGTCACGTTCGTTCCTCCTGAGTTCAGAGAACAGGTCCTGGAGGCGATGTTCGCCGCCGGGGCAGGGCATACCGGTTCCTATTCGCACGCGTCGTTCCGGACCGCTGGGACGGGTGGGTTTATGCCTGATCCTGGGGCGCATCCCTTTGTGGGTGAGGAGAATGTCATGACCAGTGTGGCGGAGGACCGGGTCGAGACGATCGTGTCCGGTCGGGACTTGGAATCTGTCCTGAAGGCACTGCGTGGGGCTCACCCATACGAGGAGCCGGCTGTCGACGTCTTTGAGGAGTGTCTTCCCGGGAGTCCACTTGCCGGGCTCGGGCACGTGGGGAGACTGCCTCATGCCATGGGCCCGGAAGAGTTCGTCACGTTCATCAAGTTGTTCTTCGGGCTTCCGGTGTTGCCGGTGGCGGGAACTTTGCCGGAGGCCATCGAACGCGTGGCCTTTTGTTCCGGATCGGGATCATCGCTTCTCCCGGCTGCAGGCAGAGCAGGAGCCCAGGTACTCATCACGGGAGATGTCACATATCACAGAGCACTCGACGCGTCTCAGGACGGAGGCTGTGTAGCCATTGTCGATCACTACAGCTCTGAGCGTTTCTTCGCGGCTGCGATGGAGGACGCGTTACGGAGCGCGGCAGGAGATAGAGAATTGCCGCCACTACACCAGTCGACCGCGGACTATCAGCCTGTTAGATTCTGGTAGAAGGGATAGCAAAGAAAACAGCCCGAAGCGCGATCGCGGTCCGGGCTGTTTTCGAAGGAGGGCATGTAACCGGTAACAAAGTTATCGATTACAGCGCTACTATACGGGATACCTGATCCTTGTCAATGGCAACGTTTGCATACTTTGGCGGTAGCCGTGGACAGTATGCCCGCAGACCGTGTATCAGCGAGTACTCCTGTGTTGAACGCTCTCTGAATCGTGCTATTGTTTTGTCATGAAGAGAGAGGACAACGTCTCGGTCGAGCAGCTCGGGCGTCCTACGTGGCTGGAGATCGATCTGGCCTGTGTACGAGGCAACTATCATGTCATCCGTGGAATGGTGCCGGAGAGGACCCATGTGCTGTGTGTCGTCAAGGATAATGCCTATGGACATGGCGCGGTGCACGTGGCGCGGGTCCTCCAGGAAGAAGGCGCGGACTGGTTTGCACTTGCTACCCTGGAAGAAGCCCTTGAGCTTCGACGGGCTGGGATCAAAGGTCGCATGCTGGTGTTTGGCTATGCTCCCGCGTCAGGAGTCCAGGAAGCGATCGCCCGAGGCATTACGCTCAGCATCCCCAACGACGATGTCGCACGGGAACTCGTGGGAGCAGCTTCTGGAAAGCAGCTGACGGTCCATCTCAAGGTGGATACGGGCATGGGAAGAGGCGGCGTTCTTGCCGAAGGGGCGCTGGGCGTGCTGCACAGACTGAACGGGGTGAAGGGCCTTGACGTAGAGGGGATCTATTCGCATTTTTCCTGCGCGGACTCGGACGAATCCTACTCGTCCATGCAGCTGCGCAGGTTCGAGAAAGTCCTCCATCAGTCGGCTGTTGAGGGCATACGCCCTCCTGTTGCTCATCTCTGCAACTCGGCCGGCATCCTGACCATGAAGGCTGCGATCCTCGAAGGAGTTCGTCCAGGGCTGTTGCTCTATGGGTGTTCGCCCATCGAGGGCGTGCCAATTGCAGGATTGCGGCCGGCAATGTCGATGAAGTCCCGGGTGACAGCGTTCAAACAAGTGCCTGCTGGCTACGGCATCAGCTATGGGCGCAGTTACTTGACTTACAAGCCGACGACGGTGGGAATCCTTCCAGTCGGCTACACGGATGGGTACTCCCGGATGTTGTCCAACAAAGCATCGGTGCTTATCCACGGCAAGCGAGCGCCGGTCATAGGGCGGGTAACCATGGATCAGACAATGATCGATCTGTCGGACATCCCAGACGTGAAGGTGGGTGACGAGGCCGTGCTCATGGGTGAAGTCGGAAACCAGCGCATCACCGCCGGGGACTTGGGATCACTTGCCCAGACGATCAGCTACGAGGTTCTCTCTACTGTTGGCAACCTGGTTCGCCATGTGTACCGCGACCAGCCCCCCGAGGATGTTATTCTATCCGAGGGGTGCACTTGAAACCTGAGGCGGAATGAAGCAGGACGTCCGGTACCTTCCCGTTCAGGAAGCGCTTCGAGGGATTCTTGCGACAGTCGCTTTTCCCTGCGCCGTGCACGCTGAGCTCCTGAGCACAGAAAACCGCTGTCTCATCTTCTCTCAGAACAGCAATCTCCCGTTCGGAGCTGCGTCGATTATCAAGCTCCCGCTCCTGGTCTGCGTTGCGCAGCTGGTGGAATTGGGTGAACTGGCGTGGGACCGTCCTATTCGTCTGACAGTCCCTGCTCCTCATGGGACCGGCCTCCTCGAGCATCTGGACAGCTCTCGCCCGTGGTCTGTCCAAGATCTGTGCATCATCATGATGGGCGTATCCGACAACATGGCCTGCAACCAGCTTATTGAGGAGATCGGCATGGAGCGTCTGAATGATGTCCTCCGTGACCTTGGTTATGAGGCGACCAATATTCGACGTCGGATGATGGACCATGAGACACTCGCTCGTGGCATCGACAACACGGTGACAGCTCTGGAGACAGCGGACATGCTGGTGCAACTATATACACGCTGTCTGGTCTCGAACCCGGCGAGTGAACGTATTCTTGAATATTTGCGCATGAACCAGCTGAAAGACCTGATTGCCTGGCCGCTTCCCAGCGGTGCTGCCTTGGCTGGGAAGACAGGTGGCATGCCTGGTTCCCTGCTCGATGCAGAGCTTGTGAGCGTAGTGGACGGGTCGACGTACTCGCTGTGCGTGTTCACGTCAGGATTTGAGCGAGCCGTGCAGGCTAAGCGCCTGATAGTGCAAATATCCGAGCGGGTGTACGAGGCTGTCTCGGGCAGCCAACCCGTGGACTGTGTTTGACAACGCCGTTCCGACTGAACAAGAGATACACAATGACGCCCCGCATATGCGGGGCGTCATTGTTCGCGTGCAGTTCCGAGATCAAGCCAACGGCTTGATACGACCCGCAATCAGAGCCGAGAGGAAGCCTGCGATAACGGCAGTGACGAACTGGGGCCAGCTGAACGAGAATCTGATAAACGCCGCAGCTGCGGGTGGCAGAGCGGACAGCGTGCCAACGATTACTCCGATGGCGTAATATAGGAATGCCATCTTCGCTGCAGCGCCGACCAAAAGGCCGAGCCAGCGCACCCAGGATTGCCTGGGGCCCTTCCGTGTGGCGAGCCAGTAGACAAGGACAAGGATGAGGTTGCCCGCCATGACGGCGGGAATCATGGTCGGGGACGGAAGATGTGCCTGCAGCCATGCCGTGACGGGTGCCGCGAGGGCGATGACGATGCCGCCCCAGAGCCCTGTCGTCTCTGTTGCAAGGAGTAGTCCGAGGTTGACGATACTGCCGACGATGAACAGGTTGACGATATTGAACGGCGGTACCGACGGGATGACGGTCCTGATGCCGAACTGAAGAGCAATGGTAAGCGCCAGTATGACAGCAGCTCTTGTAATGTACTTCGTGGTTTTCATGCGTTCCTCCCTGTGTCGGGGCAGGATTGTATTCCCGGCAGCAGTTAGTATATAGCGCGGGACAGAGGTTGTCCACAGCGGCCGAACGAGCCACGAGCGGTGAAGAGCTTCCAAGAGGCTTTCCCAATGCTGGTTTCATTAGCTTAACAGGCTGTCCAGCGGCTTTCGGTATGCCTCCCGAGCTTGGCGTATCCTGAGGGCGGAGACGACGAGCCCAAGTCTTGACTGGAGGGCGGCAACGTCGCAACAGTGCGACGAAGGTGCGGCTAGAGCAAGGTTGACAACAGGAATAGACAGAGCCACGCTATCTGCTGCGTGACTCTGCGGTGCGCTGCCTGATGCGCTGGACTGGAGACACAGGGCTCTCCTGTGGAAGGCCGCCTGCGATAGACGGAGTCTCCAGTATTCGTCCGGGGCGAGCGTCAGCTATAGAGAGTATCTTGCCATACTGCTCCTAGCTTGTCCGGCGCTCTTGCCGGGGGTACCCTGGGCTGTGAATCAGCCCAGGGTAGTGTTATCGTGTGCCTGCGAAACACACGGTTTCACCTGAAACTGATGAAGCTGCACAGGAGCGTGATCTGACGGGTGAATGCGAACCAACTACTTCCACCAGTACCAATACTGGATGTTCCAGTTGCAGTAGATATTCCCCGTAGCGAAGTGGTCGTATCCCTTGAGTCCCTTGCGTACCTCATCCGGATACATTCGCTGTTCCAGGTACAGACATGGTAGGTCCTCGGCGAATATTTCCTGGATATTATGGTAGGCTTCTCTGAGAGCGGTCGGAGTTACTGCTTTCTGAGCAGCGTTCAGCCACTTGTCCATGTCAGGACTACTATAGCGGTAGTTGTTCTGACCATTCATTCCATTTGCGGGCGTAGGTATCTGGTCCGTTCGGAAGCCGAGAACAGACCCGAAGGGATCGAAGGCGCTGAAGCCAACGCCATGGAGATTGATGATGAAGGTGCCGGCGGTTGCAGCGTCGAGCATGGCGTTGAAGTCTCCCGGGTCGTGTTGAACTGTGATTCCGACCTTCTTGAGCATGGGCTCTATCAGCGTGACTTCACGCTCGCGGAAAGTAGCGCCCGCCATGTACGGGATCTTCAGGACGGCACGTTCGCCAGTCGGAAGAGTGCGCTCGGTGTGTGCGCTGTTCCACTTCCAGCCGGCGCTGTCGAGGAGTGCATTCGCCTTGTCAGGATCGTAAGTGTACTTGGCAAGGGTCGGCTCGTAGTAGACTGAAGCAGAAGCGATAGGAGACAAGACAGGGTCTGTGCCGACACTAGCCTTGATCGTGACGGTCTTGCGGTCGATGCCATAGTAGAAAGCCTGGCGCACTCTCTTGTCCTTGAACCAGTCCGACGTCAGATTCCATTCCATGATGCCGGCGTTCACTCCCTTGTTGTAGTACACGTCGAACTTGTCGCCCATGCGAGCCTGGAAATCGCGGGCGTTGTCCAGCGGAAGCGATTCGGCTGACACATCGATTTGGCCGGTCAGCAGGTTGATGAGCAGTGTGTTCGTGTTTGTGATCGCCTTCATAGTGATTGTCTCGAGAAGATAGTGTCCATATAGTTGGTGTAAATTCAGGAGAATGAAAGAGCCAAGGGCTCGCTTTCGGTATAATGGGTTTGGACAAACCAACAACTGAAAGGGGAACCGATGGCTCACGTACATCTTACACTGGAAGACGATCTTCT
>CAIQIK010000009.1 GCA_903871855.1 uncultured Caldisericota bacterium | reverse complement strand
TCGCACAAGCTGTACATGAGCGACGACATCCAGGTCGTGTCCCGCTCACCCATGGACCTCGTCACCAACATCCAGAAGATCGACGACCTTACCTGCCGCATCACCTGGAAGAACTGGGACGCTTACATCCCTGTTGGATGGGGCATCTACCCGCAGCACATTCTGGGACCCCAGTTCGACAAGGATCCCAAGAGCATCAACACCTCCGACTTCGCGAACAACCCCGTCTACTGCGGACCCTACACCATCAAGACCAAGGTCGAAGGCCAGTATACCGTCTACGTCTCCAACAAGAACTGGTTCGGGGGTGCGCCCGTCATCGAGACGATCACCGATCGGTACATCAGCGACACCAACACCCTGCTGATCAACATGCTGACCGGCCAGATCGACGTCTCCTCGGCCTCGCTGACCCTTGACCTTGCCCAGCAGTTTGAAGCCAAGATGGGCAAGAACTTCAACGTCTATTACAACGCGGGAACGAGCGAGGGCATCATGGAGTGGAACATTGCCTCTCCGTGGTTCAAGGACGTGCGCGTTCGCCAAGCCTTCTACTACGGCATCGACCGCCAGATGATTACCGTTAAAGCCATGGTCGGTACCAACGCCACCCTGTCCCCGATTTCCTCTGGTTCCGCTTACTACAAGCCGGTCCTGGCCAAGTATACCTATGACCCCGACAAGGCCAACGCGCTCCTGGATGCCGCGGGATGGAAGTGGAACGCCGCGCATACGGAACGCATCCTTCCTGATGGCACCGCAGCGGTCCTGAAGGTTCCATATTCGGCTGGCGCCGCCTTCCGTATCAGGGAAACCACCCTGATGCAGCCGATGCTCGCCAAGCTCGGCATCACCGTTCAGCATAACCCCATGGATTTCAACGCCCTGCTGGACTCGGAAACGAACGGTGATTACATCATTACCCTGCACGGCCTCAGCACCGACAACTACGACCCGTACGGATCAGTGCTCAGCTTCCGGAGCGACCAGATCCCGACCGCAGCCAACGGCATGCAGGGGCAGAACGTCACTCGCTACAATAGCCCCGAGATGGACAAGTGGCTCTACGCAGCGCAGAAGGCCACCACGGCTGCCGCCCTCAATGAGGCCTACGGTCACATTCAGGACATCTTTGCCGAAGATCTTCCGACCCTCTATATGGAGAGCCGCATGTATCCCGACGAGGTCCGCAAGGGTCTCAAGGGCTACGACCACTTCTTCGCGGCCATCATCTACGAGAACTGGAACGTCCAGTACTGGTATTGGGGGAAGTAAGCAGGATCTGACACACAGCACCACGAGAAAAAACATCGCATAGCTCCAAGGCCCCGCGCCGGCAAGGGCGCGGGGCCCTCTTTATGTCCACCGCGACCGTTGTATAGTATACTGTCTATCAGGACAGGAGGTCGTCATGGATTATGGCCCACCGCGTGTGCAGGGACAGGATGATCGGGGGTGGACAAACGGTACCGGCGGAGACATGCCTACCGGATACCGTCCGTGTCCGTTCTGCCATGCCGTTATCCCTTGGGAGTCGGAACGGTGTCCGTCGTGCGGTCGCGTGCTCGTCGAACGCGTAGGCCTTCCCGGTTTCTCGAAGACTCCATCGTCTTCCGCGCCGTCAGCGCGACCAGCCTCGCGGTGGTCAGCCGGCGTTGGTCTGCTGCTGGCACGCATGCGACACACCACAGCGCAGGCGGGGTGGTGCCCCTGGACGGGAATTCATTCCGCATCGCGAGACACGTGGACGACGACGAGCCGGGGGACCTCCTGGTCTGTGTTCCAACCGATCCGGCACCCCGTGCGCTCATGGTGGCAGGGTTCCATCCCCGCGCCCACGGAGCAGGAGCGTCAGATTCTGTTTGTTGCGTCCGCCCTGATGGTCATTCTTTTCCTGGCCGCCCTCCTTGGGGTCAAGCGTTAACTTTCCCAAGTGTTAACTTCTGGAGGTGACACTATGACAGTCTGGGAACTGTTTCCGGCCATTCTTGCAGTGACTGCTGCCTATCTGCTGGGGTCCATTCCGTCGGCGGTCGTTGTAGCCCGGCGGGCCGGTAGTGTCGACATTCGGGAAGTGGGCGACGGGAACATGGGGGCACGCAACGTGGCGCGCACCATTGGAGCTGGCCCTGCCGTGATCGTGGCAGTCTGTGACTTCCTCAAGGGAGCAGCGGCCGTCCTGCTGGCACGGACTCTTGGACTCTCGCAAGGCTGGGTTCTTGCCGCGGCCTGGGCGGCCGTGCTCGGCCATGACTTCCCGCTGTTTGCACATTTCCGCGGGGGGCAGGGTCTGGCGACAACGTTTGGGACCCTGCTGGTACTGATGCCGCTTGAGATTTTGGTGGCTCTTGGCCTGTTCGGTTCCCTGTACTTGCTGACGCACAACTCTGATCTGGGCGCAAGCGTCGGCCTCGCGTGCGGGCTGTACCTTGCGTACCGAGCAAGGCGCTCACCAGCGCTGTTGTTTTACATGGTGGCATCGCTGCTGTCCGTCCCCGCGAAGCAGTTACTCGACCGTCATCGGCGCATTGCCATCCAGCACCGACTTGCTCCCTAGCGCTCCCAAGGGGTCAAGCGTTACCATCCATGGGTGTTAACTTTTGGCTTCCACAGGGCGCCCATCGATAACAACCATATCATGAGCGTCAGCGCTTGACGCCGCAGGCAAGTCTGCTGATGGCGGCATTGCTGACACCGAGTTCCTTGGCGATGGCCCGCTGACTATACCCAGCGTCCAGGGCTTCCCGGATGCGGGTGTAGAGCGCATCATTGCCGCCACGGACCCAGAGACAGCTGGCTAGGATGTCTGCAAGCGGCGGGGCAATTCGGTCGGGCATCAGCGGCACCTCAGCAGAAATCTGGTGCGTCCGAATCTCCGAGGAGTGCTGGGGGTGCAGGAGGTCGCACGGTTTTCTTATGCCCTCACGAGCCCAGTCGATGTACCCGCCGGGGCTCCCATTCTCGGTGACTCTCTCGCAAACCCACGCAGCATCCAGACATGAGACTGCGCCAGTCAGTCCAGCCGATGCGCGGTAGCTGCTCCAGTTCCAGTCAGCGGGATTGCTGACAAGTCCTGCGCGAACCGGGTTGAGAACGACGTAGCGGCATGCTTCCAGCAGATGGCGTTCGGTCTGGATCACCTGTGACTTGTAGCGACCCTGAAACACATGCCCGACACGCCCGTAGACACGGTTGAACCGCTGCGTGTACACGCCGTTCAGGCGGGCCATGCCCACTGCTAGGTTCGGACTGGTTGTCTCAAGCATCAGGTGGTAGTGATTGTCCATGAGGCAATCGGCGAACACGTGCCAGTGGCAGGACGTGGCTGTCGTGTTGAGAAGTTGAAGGAAGCTAATGCGGTCGGCATCGCAGGTGAACACTGCTTCCTTGCGGTCGCCGCGGTCAGTGACGTGATAGTACGCACCCGGATACTGCAGGCGGATTGGTCGTGCCATGACTACCCTCCCCATGTCATATGGTAACACTCATATATGGTAACGCTTGACCCTAAAGAACAGAACGTCAGAGACAATAACGCATGATGCGTAACGCACTATGCGTCATGAACAGCAAAGCACAGGAAATGCCTGCTATTTCAGTTGGATTGCAGCGAGCCTGCTCTACCAAATGTGGCTAGACTTACTGGTGTAAATCTGTTCTGTGGTGAGGAGGTTCGATGAGCGGTGAGATTGTGCGCATCGGGATGATCATGTGCAACAGGTACCATACGTGTGCAGGAGGGAAGTGCTTCAGGGCCATGAAGAACCGCGAGGGGGCTTTCAGTATCTACGCGGGGAAGGAAGTAG
>CAIQIK010000008.1 GCA_903871855.1 uncultured Caldisericota bacterium | reverse complement strand
TGGTCGCTTGCATGAGGAAACTTCTTCTCATCGCTCATCATCTCTACGTCACTAAATCGGCGTACCGGCTTCTTGAACATGACTCCAATCTATGTTTGACCTCTTGACGCGGATCGTAGTATCTTAGGTGATGCAATACGCGACAACAAGGTTAGGGATGGATTCCCGCCTGCGCGGAGAAGCGCCCCTCAGAAGCGCCCCTCGCATTGGACTAATATGCTCGGGGGCATGGGAAAAAAGTGCTCGGGGGGATGACGGATACGGGAGAGACACCCTCCCCTGCGCGGGAATGACAGTCTTCGTGATCGTTGAAGGTCGATGACCTTCGGCGATCAGATATTATGTATAGCCTCAGGGTTCTGCGATATCAGTTGTAAGGATCTTTCGGCACTGTCTGGAATGTTTGGGAAGAGGGACCACCATCGTACTTGTAGGTATAGATAGTGTTGGTGGCAGGGTCAAACGATGTCGCAGGCGTAAGGGGTGTCAAGTTGAACCCACTCGTCCAGACGGTAAAGTCCGCCTTGCCGGTATTGCCCCAGTATAGGTTGGTGAAGTCATCCCAGGTGACCGACTCTCCTTCGGGGGCAAAGGGATACGGCTTGCCACAGTATTCCTTCAGGTAGACGCGGATGACCGTCGTCTCACCAGGTCTCAGCGGCGGGATGGCGATGTTGCGCACAGGCTCATAGATACAATACTTGACAGGGTAATAGGGGTAACCCTTCTTGAGACCGTAGAAGAAGTGTCCTGCGTACGTTAACCCAGCGGCATATTGCTGATCAAGTGGTAGTTCAGCCCAGGTCGTGGTGGTGACGGTAACGCCGGTCTCCTGCCAGTCCCATCCCGCATCGACGTTCAGGTAGCCGCCGATCGAAGGCTTGTCCGTATATGGATTGCTGATCTTGACATCGACATAGGCAGGTCTGTAGAGCTTGGCGGGGTCAGTTTTCAGGAAGGGGGAGTTGAGTGGATTGGGTGTCGCGGAATTGGTAGCGTCAGCCAGGCTTGATGTGATTGCAGTTTTTGCCTGGTCCAGCAATGCATCAGTCACGGCGTTGGCCGGAATGCCAGCCTGTGCCACAGCCTCGTTGGCCAGGTAATCAAGACTACCGCTTGCGAGCTGGTCGAAGTTGGGCAGACTCGGCGGAATGCCCAGTGATGCGAGTCCATAATCGGCCAGGGCCGTCAGGGCAAACTCAAGCCCGGCGCGCCAGCTATCGGGTATGCCGGGGAAGTTCTTGGCGATAGCGCTTATGATTCCTGACTTGAGCTTTGCAAAAGCAGCCGACACCCAGTTGGTTATCTGAGCAATGACGTCGACGATCGACTTGAAGAAACTTACGATGCCGTCCCACAGCTCCGCCCACCAGGACTTGTTCTCTGCCTTGTCCCAGACCTGGAGATGGGATCCTGGCACGAGCCACTTCCACAAGAGTTCTTTCTCGTAGCGGTCGGGTGTCATAGTCGAATCTGTCATCGTGTAGTATGGATACGTATAGAGAGTCGAGCTGCCGTTCGTGACGTTGAAGTTCAGCTCATTCCACTTGGGATACCGGTACACAGTGTAGTAGTGCGACCAGTTGGGATCCTCCCACTGGACCGGCTCATAGTGAACCACCTTGATGGTCGGCGTGTAGGAGGGAACCGAGACGGTCTTCCACTGGTAGATCGTTATCTGCTTCTGTTTGAAGTAGTTCACCTTCACGGTCTCCGAGAAGGCTACAGAGGTCACGCCGGGGGTTGCAGAGGGCTTGAGCGCGACCGCTCGCACGTAGTACGGCACCGAATCGCCGGGCTTCAGTGTGGCCGCGGCAGGGCATAAGTCATGAAACGGGATGGGAACCGTGTTCTGGTAGTTGGCAAGAAGCGTGACAGGAAGAGTACTGTATGACTTGGAGTAAACCAGGCCTGTCGGCGTGTCCCAGCTCTCTGAGCTGCTAAACGGCTTGGCCGCGACCTGAAAGATCACGCTGGTTGCTGTTGCGTCGGCCCCCCGAAACTGGAACCAGTGAGGCGCCGTCTCGTCGCACGAGTATCCAACTTCGGTGAGATGTTGCAGGGTATTGGGAAACTCCGGCTTTGCATCAGGTTCCATGTTGCGCAAAGTGGTCCACAGCTGGAAAGAGGCAGAACCCGACGGCGCATTTGTGACCGGGGGTATCGACAGCTTGCTGCCATACAGCACACGTATCCCTTCACCCGGGTCACCGATGCACTGACCCCTGCCGTCAACGGGGACCGCTCTTACGTAGAGTATCTGCTGGGTTGTGGTCGTCGTCGGCTTCCGAAACTGGCTTGGCACGCCCAGTTTCGTGGCAAACGTCCCGAAATCGATGGTGAATTCCCCAGCCGACCCCGCCACTTCACCTGATGCGACAAGTCCTGTGGGCTTCTGCCAGTTCGTCGGGAATCCGATGAAGGGCACATTCGCAACCTGCCAGACCACCTTTGCAGGCGCCGCTCGGGTCAGCGCATAGGCGAAGTAGCGTACCCGGTTTCCCAACGAATCGATGAGTGCTGCGCAGTCGGCCTTGGAGTATGCTGATGCCGACTGGATCTGAAGCCTGTCGGTCGGCCTGCTCTTCGGCTTCTCCGACCCGGTCGCAGCATACAGTGTCAGGCGCGCATCGTACAGCGGGGCATTCAGCAAACCGTGCCAGTCGGAAGACAGGTACTTGTCCTTCTCCGACAGCGGAAGGGTTATGAATGTTGGCATCACCAACGTCGCTTTCACCTGTGATGCAGTCCGGAACGCCTCATAGGTCCTCTTGACAAGGACAATGCCCTGTTCACGGGTGGTGTTGCTGAGAGGATCGATCGTGGTAGTGCTGACACCCTTCATAATGGCATTCTGATAGGCGAATTCCATTGCTTCCAGAGCCCAGGAAGCGACCTTCCCCTTGTCGGTGAATGGGAAATCTGTCTGACTGACCGCCTTCAATGGATAGATTGCCTTGCCCAGCGCGCGGTAGATCATCGTGGCAATCTCCTGGCGCGTGATGGAGAGCGTCGGAGAGAATTTCCCGGCGCCCGTCCCCTGGACCACGCCAAGATTGTATGCCTTGACGATCTCGGGATTCGTCGTGTCCGTGAACGGTGACGTGCCTGCCTGGGCCGTCTTGCCAGTCAGCTTCTCATACAGCTTCACCACAATCACGCAGAACTCCTCGCGCGTGATGGGCTTGGTGAAGGTACTCATGACAGTCGGGTAGGTCAGTCCGTACGTGTAGGCCAGCTCCAGTTCCGGCTTCGCCCAGGCGCTCTCGGTCCCGTCCAGGACAAGAGGGTCAGCCGCCAGCACCCTGAGGGCGGGGCTCAATGGCGTAATCAGGAGCGTCAGGACAAGCACACCTATCACGAGCTCGCGGAACCTGGTCCTGACGACAGATTCCCTTGCGGTGAGACTACTGGCAAACAGGTTGTGTTTCCTCATGATGGAGCCTCCTCTTGGTTACCCAAACCGCTGGAGCACTTTGTAGATAGCTTCTGTGCCGAAGTTCAGAGCTTCGACAGGAATACGTTCATTGGCCGCATGAATCGTCTGGATGAAGTTGAAATCGGCAGGCAGAACCATGGGCAAGAAACCGTATGTTTGAATGCCCAGCCGTGAGAAGAAGCGCGCATCCGTGACGCCGCTCATCAGATACGGTATAGGGGTTCCTTTCGGATCGGACTCGCGCAGAATAGATGCCAGTAGCTTGAAGAGTCCCATGTTGGGCTCAGGTGGGCATGGGTCGTACCGCACGACTTCCAGTTCGACTTCGCTGCCAATGATCTGACGCAGTTCAGCGACCATGTCGTCGGGCTTGTAGCCAGGCAGCAAACGCCCATCTAACCCGACGGTGATCTCACTTGGTACCACGTTGATCTTGTCGCCGGTCAGGATGACCGTAGGATTGGCCGTGTTGTGAAAGAGCGGGAAGAAGACCTGCCCCTTCGCACCAAGCACGTTCAGCACACGATCTGTCAGAACAGGATTGAGAAGCTGGCGCAGAACCAGACTTGTCGGCATAGGTGAGGCGGCGGCCAGTACTCCGACCATGAGTCGGGCCGCAGGAGTAACGTGCATGGGCAAGCGGTGTCCGTCGAGCTGCTGGATCATTCGTGCGAGCTTTGCCATGGCTTGACCATGCGTGGTCATGGCGCCGTGACCGCCCTGGCCTCGGACAGTTGCTTTCATCCAACAGATCTGCTTCTCCGAGATCATGATGGGATAGAAGCGTTGTTTGCCGAGGTAGAATGTGAACCCGCCAAACTCACCTATTGCAAACTGAATCCCCTTGAATAGGTCTGCATGGTTCTCTACCAAGTACTTGGCGCCGTAATCGCCTCCAGCTTCTTCATCGCATACGACCGTCAAGACAACGTCACCAGGTACGTTCAGATTCTCGACTTTGGCTCGCAGGAAGGCTGCCACCATCATCGCGATGCCACCCTTCATGTCGAGCGCCCCCCTGCCCCAGACAAAGCCGTCGGCCACTTTGCCCTCGAACGGTGGGTATTGCCAGGTCTGGTGTGCAGTTGTGACCACATCTGTGTGTCCGTAGAGCAGCAGCGGTGGGGCTGTACCGTGCCCGTGAAGTCGGGCGACAAGGTTGGGACGCTCTGGAGTGCGGGCCAGGATCTTTGTTTCAAAGCCTGCTTCGGTCAGCAAGCTGTTGATGAATCCAATGCATGCAGCCTCATTGCCAGGAGGGTTAGTCGTGTCAAATTGAATGAGTCTTTGCAGCAACTCCACGGGGCGCTTGTATATAGAAGCTAATGTGTTCGCCGTCTGTTTTGGCATATCATCCCTCCCTCGAAAGTTACTCTATGTGATCCCCACCAGTGAGCACCCACTGCATTACCCATTAGACCCTTATCTCTTTTGAGGAATATGTCAACTATTTGCGCCTTCGCCAACAGCAGCCAAGACTGAGGACATCGACGCCAATGACACGCACGCGCGTCACCACATGGAATGAAAGACGCCGACTGTCACCTCCCGCTCTTGGCATAAGCCTCCCATGGCACCAGTATACGCTCCCGCTGCAAGAAACGTGCTACAATAAATATCAGACTACTCAGCTAGGTGGTCTAACATGACGACATCGCCGCTTTCTCCGTGCCAGGGAGCGACCGCACCTGTTGCGCCAGGGATGTCGTCGATAACCCACACGGAGGTTTGTCATGAAAACACCGCTCAAAGGAAAAACACTCATTCTGACCCAATTCGCCATGCTTCTCGCTATTGAGGCTGTGGTCTGCTTCACGCCACTCGGATCCCTCCCAGCGGTGGGGCCAATTGTCGCGACGCTCGGCATGGTCCCCGTCATCATCACAGCCATCCTTCTCGGCACCGGCGCGGGCGCTGCCATGGGGGCGTTCGCCGGCCTCTTCAGCTTCTTGGTCTGGACGTTCACACCGCCGAACCCTTTGGTTGCGTTTGTCTTTACCCCGTTCTACGCGCTCGGGACCACGCACGGAAATGTGTGGAGCCTTGTCATTTGCTTTGTGCCGAGGATCCTCGTCGGCGTGGTAGCGGGCGCCTGTTTTAACCTGTTTACCCGTCTGAAGTGGAGAAGCGGTGTTGCCTACGGCCTCAGCGGGGCCCTGGGCAGCCTGGCGAACACCTTTGGGGTCCTTGGGGGCATCTACGTCTTCTTTGGGCACAGCTACGCAACTGTGCTGGGGAAAGGATTTAACCTGCTTCTCGGATTGATCGGCCTGACCATCTTGACGAGCGGTATCCCCGAAGCGGTAATCGGTGGGGTGGCCGCGTACTTCATCTGCCGACCCATACAGAAGCATATGAAGCACGATATTGGCTGAATCCTACCGTTCGGTGCCTTTGCCCTCACCTTCATCTAGGTACTGACGGGAGGGGCGCAGCAGGCGAGCCTCAAGAGATGGAAGAGCCTGTGGGCGTACACCCACAGGTTTTTCTGATTGATACGAACGGTTTTGTAAAATGTGTAGACCTGACCCCGATTAGTGTTGACAGAGACAGCCGATACCATACAATCCGCCCATGGCACCCATGGAAAATCGATACGTCTTCCGGCAGGCTGCACACTATACCCTCCCGGCCCTGATGGGGTACATTCCTCTCGGTATGGCATTCGGGTTTGCAGCAGTGCAGGCAGGACACGCATGGTGGTATGCAGTGACCATGAGCATCTTCGTCTACTCGGGAGCCACACAGTTCTTCATCCTTGGACTGTCTGCGGCTGGCATGTCCATGGCAACAGCCATTGTCATGGCCTGCCTGCTCAACCTGCGCCACTCCCTCTATGGCCTGTCGCTCCTCACGAAGTTCTCTGGCACACGGTGGGCCAAGCCATATCTGATCTTCGCCATCACGGACGAGACCTTCGCCCTGCTGACGACGGTTGAGGAGCCGGATCCTTCCACGAAAACTCGGTTGTACGTTGCCATCTCGCTCCTCGACCAGCTGTACTGGGTCGCCGGAACGCTGATCGGCGCCCTTCTGGGGACTGCTGTCCCCGTCGCCATCGCCGGCATCGAGTTTTCGCTGACGGCCCTGTTTGTCGTCCTGGCCATCGAAAGCACTGAGAAAATCCGATCGCTGGTTCCGCTTGCTGTCGCCTTGGCAACGACCGTGGTCGGACGCCTCATTCTTCCATCATCGGCCGTTCTGCCAGTATCCATCGCTGTGGGAACGGGCATGCTGGTGCTTCTCACAAGGCACACCGATCATGCCTAACTCCCTGGTGCTCCTCGCCGTTATGGCAAGTATTACTTTCGCAAGCCGTCTGCTGCCATTCCTGTTCTTCAGCCGCAACCATCCACCCCGCTGGCTTGCCACTGTCGAGACTGTCCTCCCGCCACTTGTTCTGTGGCTTCTCGTCTTCTACTCACTCAGTGGTATTTCGTGGCACACCCCACCCTACGGGATACCGGCCCTCGCGGGCGTCAGCATTGTCGTTCTCGTCCACCGATGGAAGCACAGCGTCCTCCTGAGCATCATCTCGGGAACGGCAGCTTACATGATCCTGACACGGCTGCTGGCATAGCGCTCCGTGCCTGCCGCGGAGGGTTGCTGGGATCGAAAACACACACTACTGCATGCCCCGGCCGCTCGCTGCGTTGCCCAGCTACGCCATCAGCGATACCTATCACGGACGTGGTGGTTTGATATGGCCCTGCAATCTGCTGGACATGGGACGTTTCACAGTCCCGTTGGACGCTGAGCACCGCCGTGGTACAATACTTTGCATAGTAATCCTTTGCGGGAGGAACACATGAGTGTACTTGAAGAGATACGGGCCAAGGCGAAGGCCCTTCACCGCACCGTCATTCTGCCTGAGGGCAATGAAGACCGCACCCTGAAAGCGGCACAGATGCTGGTCAGCGACGGAATGGCCGACGTCATCCTGGTTGAGGACGAGACATCCATCCGCACCAACGCGACTCGCTTGGGCGTCGACCTGACCGGTGTGCAGATCGCGGATCCAAAGTCGTCACCCAAGGCAGCCGAGTTTGCCACCCTCATCTATGAGAAGCGCAAGGCCAAGGGCATGACGCCCGAGAAAGCGGCCGAGCTTTCCGTGGACCCCATTTACTTTGCCACCTGCATGCTGGAGACCGGCATGGCGCACGCGCTGGTAACGGGTGCCGTACACAGTACCGGTGACATGCTGCGGCCTGCGCTGCAAATCGTCGGCACCGCGCCCGGCAGCAAGACGGTCAGTTCCATGTTTCTCATGGTCATGCCCGACGGCAAGTTGCTGGGTTTCGGCGACTGCGCCGTCATCCCTGATCCAACCGTCGACCAGCTGGCGGACATCGCCGTCGCAACTGCAAAGACGTACAACACCCTGACAGGCATCGAGCCCGCCGTAGCGATGCTATCCTTCAGCACCAAGGGCTCTGCTGAGCATGACATGGTCACCAAGGTCCGTGAGGCGACTGCGCTGGCACACCAGAAGGCGCCCGAGCTCCTGCTCGACGGCGAACTGCAGTTCGATGCCGCATACGTTCCCCCCATTGGTGCGCGCAAGGCGCCGGGCAGCCCGGTCGCGGGCAAGGCAAACGTCTTCATCTTCCCCGATCTCAACGCAGGGAACATCGGCTACAAGATGGTACAACGCCTGGCGGGCGCCCAGGCCATTGGCCCTGTGTCACAGGGTCTGGCCAAGCCTGCGAATGATCTGTCGCGCGGTTGCTCAGTCGAGGACATCCGCGACGTCTGCTGTATCGCCTTGTTGAACGCATAGATGCGGGGGTTGACTCATACGTCATAGAAGTCTGTTGGGGGGGCAGCTTTGTGCTGCCCCGTTTGTAGCTCCGGAGGAATAAATGGAACAGAAGAAGGTCATCACCTACACAGCTGGTCACGCGTCAGTCAGGAAACAGCTGCTGCTGTTCTGGATCTTCTTCATCATTGGGTCATTCACGATCGGTGGTGGCTATGCCATGATCCTCATGATGAAGCGCTACCTCGTCGAGCAGTATCACTGGCTCAAGGACGACGAGTTCTATGATATGCTGGCCATCAGCCAGGTCACGCCCGGCCCGATCGCCATCAACATGGCAACGTTTGTCGGCTACACGCAGGGCGGTGTCCTGGGCTCTGTCCTCGCCACGTTGGGCGTCAGTATCCCTGCCGTGGCCGTCATCATCGTCATCGCCGTCTTCTTCCCCGGCTTCAAAAACAACGTATGGGTCCAGCGGTTCTTCGCCGGCGTCATCGTGGGTATCGTCGCACAGATAGCGACCATCGTCCTCGACATGGGAAAACGGCAGAAATGGACGATTGTCTCCGTCATCGTCTGTGCAGGTTCCCTGGGCATCCTGTTCTTCGTTCACCAGGTCAGCCCCATCTGGCTCATCCTGGGCGGCGGTCTGGTCGGCCTCGCCGTCGAGGGGTTCAAACCGCACAAGGCGACACAGGCCACCGCAAAGAAGGCATCATGACCAGCTTCCTCGCTTTGTTCGGTGTTTTCTTCAAGATAGGGATGTTCACGTTCGGCGGCGGACAGGCCATGATCCCATTGCTGCAGAAAGACCTGGTCGCTAATCTGGCCTGGATTTCTATGAAGGAGTTCCTGGATTTTGTCGCCGTCAGCGAGATCACGCCGGGTCCCGTCGCTATCAACATGGCAACTTTTGTGGGGTACAAGCTGCGCGGTCTCGCCGGCGCGCTGGTCACGTCGCTTGGTGTCATCCTCCCTTCGTTCATCATCATCCTCGTCATCGCAACCGTCGCACATACATTCCGCACGAACCGCTGGGTCTCTGCGTTTCTCGACGGCCTGCAACCTGTCGTGCTGGCTCTGCTCACATACACGGTCTACTCCATCGCCAGGGGCGGAATCCCCGCGTGGTGGGGATACATCGCAGCACTCGGCATCCTTTTGCTTATACTGAAGTATGGAAAGAAGTTCAACCTGTTCCTGGTGTTGCTTGCAGCCGGCGGACTTGGACTCCTGATATTCAGGTAAAGGGGGGAACTACATGAAGAAGGCTATCGACAACTATCTCAGTGAACACCAGAACGAGATGATGGTGGCACTCTCCGGCGTCATAGCTATCCCATCGGTCAAAGACTTGACAACGGCCAATTCGCACGCACCGTTTGGCAAAGAGGTCGGCCATGCTCTCGAGTTCATGCTCAGAACCGCCGAAGGACGACGGTTTACCGCCGAGAACATGGAGAACTACGTCGGTCGCGTCCGCTGGGGCGGCGACGGGACACAATATGCTGTCCTGACCCATGTCGACGTCGTACCGGAAGGAACGGGCTGGACTGTCCCCCCTTTTGCCGGGACCGTCAAGGACGGCAAGCTGTATGGCCGCGGCTCAGCCGACGATAAGGGGCCAGCGATTGCCTCCATCTTCGCGCTGGCTGCCGCCCGTGCTGCGCTTGCAGCGCAGCACATCGAGCCCAGGAACGCCATCATGCTGCTGTTTGGCACCGACGAAGAATCCGGATGGGCCGACTTCGACTACTACTTCAAGAAACACGGCATCCCCGAGGCCGGATTCAGCCCGGATGCTGAGTTCCCTATCGTCAATGGCGAGAAGGGCATCCTCAACCTGCAGCTGGTCGGCCATGGCGCGCATGGAGGCATCCTGCACCATGCCGAGGGCGGCACGCGTTCCAACGTCGTACCGCAGCACGCCGAAGCAGTCCTGATCACCGATCATGACAAGCTGCAGCGCCTGCAGGGATTGATTGAGCGCCTGCCCCCCGATGAGTTCTCGGTATCAACCACATTCGCAAACGGCGAACTGAAGCTGGACGTGGAAGGCCTGTCTGCTCATGCGTCTACTCCGCAGAAAGGCCGCAACGCCATCGGGAAGCTGCTGCAGGTACTTGATGCAGTGCACTGTCTCGAAGACGATGATTCCCTGCAGTTTCTTGCACGCGAGATCGGAACCGAGTGGACTGGGCACCGTGTGGGCGTCGACTTTGCGGACGAGGTCTCAGGCATGCTCACGCTTAACCTGGGCACCCTGCATATCGACCATGACGACAGCACCGCAGTCATCAATATCCGGTATCCCATCAAGATCACGAGCAAACAGGTTACAGACCAGTTCGTCGAAAGGCTGCTGGGGACTAAAGTCGAGTTTACGGTCATGTCCGACAGCACGCCCCACTATGTCGACCCCGGCACGCCCCTCATCCAGACCCTGCAGAAAGCGTACACAGAGTATACGGGCACGGAAGCAAGATGTTTTGCCATCGGCGGCGGTACGTACGCGCGAGCCATTCCAGGCGCAGTCGCCTTTGGACCACTGTTCCCCGGTCAGCCGATGACCGAGCATGGACCGGACGAGTACATCGATGTCGACTCCCTGCTCAAGGCGACGCGCATCTACGCGTATGCCATGGCAGAGCTTCTAAAGGGATAGGGTGGGCACCGAGCGCGAAGTCAAGTACCAGGTCCTGGACCAGGCGCTGTTTCGCCGCCTGAACGCCATGGACCACATCGGGAACTTCGCGCTCGAGCACGCCGGAACCGTCGCGATCCTGACCATCTACCTCGACACTCCCGAACTGGCCCTGTTCTACAGCCATCACGCCCTGCGCCTGCGCATCATGCAGGGCAGGGTCTTTCTTTCTCTCAAAGGTCCGTCCACCTCGCCGGATGGACTGGTGCAGGAGCGCCCCGAGGACGAGGTCGACGCCCCGGGGTTCTCGGAGAAGCTGCTGCCAGGCGTCGAGGATATCCTGCGCCTGATGCCCTTATCAGCAAAACTGCTGAAGGACGTGACTCTGTCTGCTTCCCTGCGATCGATGGACAAGCGCTCTCTGCACTACGTCCTCCATGAGGGCGAACGCGCCTACGAGATCGCGTGTGACACGGTCCTCTTCAGCTCCCCCCGCAAGCCCGGTCACAAGGCAGATGCAACCGAACTGGAGATCGAACAGAAAGCCGGGTCGGTCGAGGGTCTTCACGACCTGATGCGTGCGTTCGAAACATTCTTCGCCGTCATCCCCCGCCGCGCCTCATCCAAGTACCAGGACGGGCTCAAGGCGCTCGAACTCATTTGACGAACACTCGGTCATCAATTGTGAATCCATTTGTACCTGGTACAAATGGATTCACAATTCGTCAGTGAAGGGCATGAGTGAGCATATGACGCAGATCGTCCAAGTCGAGGGGCAGCCCCAGAACGCCGTCGATGGATGATGCCTTGTCAGGAGGACAGCCGACGCCCTGTGGACAAATGACAATGACCGGCAGCCCCAGAAGCCTGCGGCCTTCCACTGCCGCATCCAGGTCGGAGCTGTCACCGATGACGGCTACGACCAGGTGCGGTGTGAAGTGCTCTACATCCTGCACTGCATCCTTCCAGGTAGACGCCGCCTGCGCCGTACATCCTGTCGTGCCAAGTAGCATGACCAGCGGCGACGGCTTGCCGACGACCAGCACGCGTGTCCCCTTGAGGTCCATCCCCTGAGCCGGAGCCGTGGTGCTGGAACTGGACGAAGAGTGCTGCGTTACTTCTTTTGCCACCGTCAGGATCGCGCTGAAGACTCCCGGGGCAGACATGATGTCAAGCGACGCTCCACTCGTGGTTGCCACCGCCTGCGCCGCCGACGCCAGCCGTTCTCCGTCCGCGCCGTCGTCGTTGCTAATCTCCTGGGTAACACCGTCGAGCTCTAGTCGAATCTTCGCACGTCCCCTCGCTGGACCACTCATGATGCTCAACAGGACTCCCGTGATCGGCCTGAGCCGAAGGGTCCCGGATTTGATGATCAGGATCAGAGCGCTCTGCAGGTCGTTGTCGGTAATCCGCACGGGAACGGCATGTCCAGGCAACTCCTTCGTGACCGTGACTCCCTTGAGATACAGTGTCCCAGCCAGATCAAGCACGTCCGAGGTCGCCTTGACTGCATCACATGCCACCCTGCCCTTGGCGCTGTCGCGCGCAAAGTTCAGCAGCTTGTGCGCAAGAACTGAGGCTCGCGCGGCTGATTCCTCGATAGTAGCCAGCAGCTGAGTAATGGGACTATCTTCGGGTACGCCGTCCTTGGCCAGCGCCGCGTTGCCCAGCACCCCCTGCATCGTGTTGTTAAAGTCGTGGGTCACTTGCACCGTCAGCTCCGCTACACTGCGATAGCGAGCCAACGTCAGCAGACTCCCTTGTGCCTCATCGATCTTTGCTCTAAGAATGACGACACTCATGACGGAGGCCACGCAGCGCAGGCAGTCTGCAGACGGCTTCCCGACGTCTGTACCGCTGCGTGCAAACTCGGCGACCACCAGTCCAACAGTCTGCCCTCGGTCGCGAAGCGCTGCCACGCCGACTATGGACACGTCACCCTCGTCCGCCGTCGCCCAGCGGACCACGCCATCTGTTAGCGCACCGGCCAACATCGAGGATGCCGCAACCGGCACTCTGATGCGCGCAAGCGTGTCGCCGGGATCATGCCCTGTCACCACCAGGTCCAGCACGTCACCAACCGCCGCTTTGCGGTAGACGGAGAGGAGCACCTTGCCAGTCACATCGCCAAGAGCCGCCTGAGCCTCCAGCACCGCCTGCTCAGTCGAGACTGCATCCACCACGCGCACCATGCTGCGAAGGCACGAACACGGGCAGCTGCCAAGAACACAGGAAACATCAGGCTCCTGTCGTGACTGGTCGTCCGGCAGCTCCACCACCCTCTTCCAGCTCCACTCCTTCATCCCGTCTCCCCTCCTGTCGACCGTGCTCTCATGTACCTGTGTAGACGCAATACGCAGCCTCCAGCGGAATCGCCGGCTCTGGGAACATCTTCATGAAAATCCCTTCCTTCACCCACCGACAGTCGGAGCAGTAGTCTCGCCAAGGCCGCCAGCGGTTCCGGTTTGATGGGTCTGTGTCAATCGACCCTCCCGGGTCAGTGTCTCGACAACCGCGTTCTGGGTCCGGCGATACTCCCGTGCCACGTATGGAGACAGCATAGAGTGCAGCAGTGCCGCGTATTTCATCCTGAAATGCACAACATCGCCTTCGCAGAAATCGTACGCGGCTTCTGTCACATCGAGAACCATATGATCACTGGAGCTGCCGGCTATCATGACCCCCTCGTCCAGAGGTATCAGAGCTTCCGGGTCTGTATCGGTGTATCCCAATGCCACCACGGCGCGCCTGCGCACACCACGGTCCACAACACGAGGCTGCCGACCTTCCGCGTCCAGACCCACCGGCCCATTGGGCGCGCTGGGCTTCTCCCGCACCTCGATGACCTCGGCCTCCAGCGTAAACGCGTCCTGGCGCAGCCAGGGGATGACGCGCGAGTCAGTCGTACTGACACCCAGCAGCAGCGCCTCGCCGGCTCGCAGCTCGGTCACCGTCGGTGACAGCCGGCCGTGCTCGATGAGGTCGAGGGCTACCGTTCCTCCGGTCGAGACAATCTGCAGGGGCAGCCCTGTCTCGCGACGGACACGCACGGCTGACGCACCAAACAGCTCCTGGTTCTCGGCGGTGGGCAGAATTCCCGTGATACACCCCACGTTCGCCGCCAGACCCACGACCTCGATGCCTGCAATCCTCGATGCGGCAAGGACAAAGGCAGTCAGCTCCGACGTCGGTACGCCGTCGCGGCGGTCTCCCATTTCGACCACCACCAGAACGTCACAGATCGTTCCCTTGGCCAGAGCAGCCTCACCCAGCGCCTCCATGGCGCTCAGCTCCGACATGAATGCACGGTCGGTAATATGTGGGACCAGATGGATCTGTGAGCGCGGAGGCTGTCTGAGGAGCGTCAATTCCAGGACGCCGAACTCCTCCTGACGCAGACTGAGGAAGTCGTGGACGCGTGAGTCGCCGATGCTGTGAATACCGCCGCGCATGAACGCCTGGACGATCTCAACGTCGGACGTCACACCTTTGGTAACGGCCACGATGCCTAATCCGTGCTCCTGACAGAGCGAGCGAACCTTGGCAGCATTGTCGGTCAGGCAATCGAGGTCGACGACGACGCGCGGAAAACTGCTCACTGTGTACACACTCCTGTCGGCAGTGCCTGATTGGACCGGCAGCGCTGCGACACATTCAGTGTAGCTACCCTGTCGGCCGTGAAAAGACCAGGTCGCCGGCTTGCCCAGGGTTTCACCACAGGAAACGAAATAGACGCCGACCTCGGTCGGCGTCCGTCAATGTTGGGATGAAGTATCACAAGGTTAGACGGCCACGCGCTGAGCCTCCATGACCATCGTGGCCTCGGGCCGCTCCGCGTCGATGCGTTCAACGGCAGCCTGAATGATGCGGCCGATAAGGTCCTCATATGATAGCCCCATCAGCTCGGCCATAACGGGGATGTCGCTCTTGCCTTTGGTCAGACCAGCCAGTGGATTGATCTCCATGAACGACGGCTCGCCGTTTGCGTCGAATCGCATGTCGATACGGGCGCAGTCGCGACAATGCAGTGCCTTGAAGACCCCCAGGGCCAGGTCACGCACCTTCTGGTATTCGTCGGCAGTGAGGTCGGCGGGGCATTCGGGAACGAGGTACTTCTCCCAGTGGTGTTTGATCTCCGGCGTGTAGAAGAAATCCTTCTCGGTCCCGATCAGCAGCTTGAACGACATCACACCCAGAACCTCGGGCTCCCGGTTGCCAATGACGCCCACGGTCACTTCGCGACCAGGTAAAAATTCCTCGATGAGAACGCTCGAGCCGGGATATGCTGCCAACAGCGCACCCACCTGGTTGCGGAGCTCGTCGTCGCATGTGACCCGGGAGTTGTCGTTGATGCCCATGCTGGAGCCCTCACAGGACGGCTTGACAAACAGTGGATACTTGGGGGCACTGGCCTGGATGATGGCCTCGACCTGGACCGGATTGTCCACGGACCAGAAGGCCGGCGTGTTGATACCGCTCTGCATCAAGACCTGTTTAGTTATCGTCTTGTCGAGCGCCAGCGACAGTGCCAAGGTGTCGGAGAAGGTGTATGGGATCCCCATCATGTCGAGGATGGCCGGCATCTGCGACTCACGGGCGCGGCCGTACAACCCCTCGGCGATGTTGAAAACCAGGTCGACCGGCTGCCGTTTCAGGCGCGCGATGGCATCCAGCCCAAAGCCCAGTCGTACGGGTTCGTGCCCGGCTGCGATGATGCCCCTCTCGATATTCTCAACAGTCTCCAGGGAATCGAACTCATCCGCCCTGTCGGATGGAATTCCTTCTGCGGCTGCGACTTCAGAAGACAGATTGTAGGTAATGCCTATGCGCATGATACGTTCTCCTCGGTGTTGGATGGGTGATGAGGTAAATTCTGCTCATAACTATCCAGCTCGACCATCGCCGAGGAGCGTAGACAACGGCTGAGGCCGCCGCTCATCAGCGGGGAGAATCAGTGCTGAAAGGCTGTTACCAGATGAAAGGGAACGTGCGTACAGCCCCCGTCTGTGCCGCTCGCGGCTTGGGGGTGGTTCGTCGGCAGACTCGTAGTCTTCGTGCGAAAGAACCATTCTTGTATCTGTGTTCACGCAGTTGTCTCCCATAAAGAGAATTAACTTCGCACAAACTATAGTGGGGTCATTTTTCTTGTCAAGAGCATCGACCCCATTTGTCACCCGTACTATGTGAGCATCCGAAAGAGGCTCTGCGTCAACGTTTGAGTTTCTTCTTGACCCCCGTGGCGCTTACAGCCTTCACTTCAGAACCAGACCCGACGTGGTGTGAAGCAGTTCCGGCAGAAGTGGAAGGAGCTTCTGAAGCACTATTCGGGCTGTTGGCTCCTACAGGACGCTTCACAATTCGCCTGGTGCCGACCGCCGGAACCGTCTGCCTGCCGAAGGTTTCACGCGAACCGGTGACATCGGCCAACCTCTTGTTCACCAAATCCTTGCGATCCTCAAGCGGCTTCAACAGCTCGTCGCACGTCAGATCCAGATTGATCGGAGTGATGGAGACATAACCATTGATCAATGCATAGCCGTCGCTGCCGGGCTTGGGATCGTGGGGGCCCGAGTTTCCGGAAACCCAGTAGTAGGCACGACCGCGCGGGCTGAACTGCTTCTCCACGAAGTTCTCATAGGCCCTGAACCCCTGTTTCGTGATCATCACCCCCTTGATACCACTCAAAGGAACGTTGGGAACGTTGACGTTGAGGATGGCGGGTGCCTTGACCAGATCAGCATAGAACGCCGGTTCGGCCAGAATTTCCGTGAGCACTGTCGCGGACGTCTCGAAATGATGGGGCTGCACGCCATATTCCATATCCAGGCTGAGGGCGATGGATGGATGTCCCTGGCGGAGTCCTTCAAGGGCGGCGCTGACGGTCCCACTGTAAAGGACGTCCACCCCCACATTTGGTCCATGATTGCATCCGCTGACCACGATATCCGGCGGATTGTCCTTCATCACGTCGAGCAGAGCCACCAGAATACAGTCAGTAGGAGTCCCGCGCAGGGCAAAACCCTTCAGCCCGCACGGCATCGTCACCTCGCGGATCGGAAGGATGTCACCCAGCGTAAGAGAATGACTGGAACCGCTCTGGTTGCCCTCCGGGGCAACGACTGTCACGTCGTACGTTGCTGTCAGTGCCGCTGCAACGGCGTTGATGCCGTTAGCAAGGATACCGTCGTCGTTGGTAAGCAGGATCCGTATGCGTCGAGCCTTTCTGGTTGCGCTCATGTCAGCTCCTTAGAACTCGTACGTCACGCCCTTCCGCAATGCGATCGTATCCTTGATGTACCCGTTCAGTGCCTCGGGCGCTTTGGAATGCATAGGCACCAGGACGCTAGGGTCCGCCCGCATGACCAAATCCTTGATATCGAGTTCACTTGCATGGCCGGGGGTAGCGATACGGTAGAAGTCCATTCTGAAGTCCTTGATCCATTTCATGAGGACAGTATAGTTCGGATCGTACTGCCCGAGAGGTTCGCCGCCGGACTGGATGAAGATGGTATGTGGAGCCGGGTTGATCTCTACCAGCTCGTTAAGGTCGGAGAAATCGAGCTGCAGCATATACTTGGCGGGTTCCGCGGCAATGTCTGCCGCGCGCAGTGCAGTCACCAGATACTCCTGTTCGAACAGCCGATAGTCGGGCGCCAGGTACTTGCCCGAACCACGCCTGGCAAGGTATACTTCGGCATTCTTCATGAGCTGCTCGAGTTCGCTGTCGAAACGGGCGAACTTCCGGGCTATCAGCATAAGCTGCGGCTGCAGGACCATTGTCCGTCCCGTCTTCTCTGCGACACGTAGAAACACTTTGAGACGATCTGTGTCGAGGACGTAGTAGTTGGTCAACACAAGACCGGAGGCCATGCCGACCACCCTCGTGGCAAGCTCCTGAATCTCGGTTTCGGTCAACTGGTCAACACTCCCAAACCCGAGCCTGGTCCCCTCGGTGAGAAGAACCGTCTTGAAATGCTGTTTTTCCTGGCGTATCAGATCGAAGAAGGCGCGTACCCGCTCCGGATGTTTGCCATGCAGGCGATAGTCGCCCGTATAGATGATCGACGTTGCCCCACACCGCACGATGAACCCGAGGATACCCATGACATCATGGTCGCTGCGCACCGGCAGGACTTCGCAGTTCCCGACGTGTACAACCTTGTCGTGCTCGAACACGGTTACGAGGCGCTGATCCATGCGAAGGTCGAACTCACCCGTTTCATCGAAGAACCGTAGGACTTCGAGCGTCTCAGCACTCATGTACAACGGGACATTCACGTCCACAAGGGGCAGGAACCCGAAATGGTCGATGTGCCCATGGCTCAGCAGAATACCCTCTATCTTGCTCGTGTCGAGAGTAGTGCCGAATTCCTGTTGAAGGAATTGCGCCTGGGTCGGCGGATACAGACCCGCCATCGGTGGCAGGTTGCCAAACCGGAGATAGTCGCGGATCTGCAGATACGTCGCCGGCCTCAGGCGGTCGCTGAAATGGTCCGTGCCACCAAAGAAATCCTTGCCGAAGTCGAGAAGCAAGTTCGTGCCGTTGTACTGCAAGAGGGTCTTGCTCCCGCCTATCTCGTTTACCGCGCCGTAAAAAGTCAATTTGACTGACATGCTTCCTCCATGCAATCCAGCTGCGAGCACGTCTGTCGTGCCCTGTGTAAAGCTATGTATTATACCTTCATGTCCGCGCCCGACAAGTCGACGCCCTTCATTGGTCAGAACTGTGCTCATGTCGGTGAGTTTTCGCTTTTCGCAGGAACAGCAGCGAGTAACATCCGTTGCAAATGGGCAACCGTTGACTAAACTGATGAACATGTTAGGGTCTGCCAGTTCCAAGGGACACTGTTCCCGAGACCGGCGGAAGTTCGAGCAGGAATGCGGTTCCTCAGCACCCGGACAAATCCGCAAGCGGAGGCAGCAATGGCAAAGGTTGTTCTGGAGAATGTGACAAAACGCTTCGGCAAGGTCTTCGCCGTCAACAACGTTTCGCTGGAAGCCGAAGACAAGGAGTTCCTCGTCTTGCTGGGACCTTCCGGCTGTGGCAAAACGACGACCTTGCGCATAATTGCCGGCCTGGAACTAGCCGACGAAGGGAAGGTTATTATCGGTGGCGACGTTGTCAACGATGTTCCGCCTGCCGCCCGCGACATCGCCATGGTATTTCAGAACTATGCCCTGTATCCTCACATGACTGTGCGCGACAACATCTCGTTTGGCCTCAGGTTGCACAACATCCCCACCGCAGAGATCAACGACCGTGTCACAGACGCCGCTCAGATGCTGGGCCTGCAGGACTACCTCAAGCGCGTCCCCAAGGAGTTGTCCGGTGGACAGCGCCAGCGCGTCGCTCTCGCCCGTGCCATCGTGCGCAAGCCCAAGGTCTTCCTCATGGACGAACCGCTATCCAACCTGGACGCCAAGTTGCGCGTGCAGACCCGCGAGGAACTGATCAAGCTGCACCAGACGCTCGGCGTCACGACCATCTACGTCACCCACGATCAAGTCGAGGCAATGACCCTTGGGTCGCGCGTCGCCGTCATGGAAAATGGGTTCCTGCGCCAGGTCGGCAAGCCGCGCCAGGTGTACGACAATCCCACCAACAAGTTCGTCGCCGGATTCGTTGGCACTCCTCCCTCCAACTTCATCCCCGTGGGGCTAGTCCTGTCGGGGGCGCCCACTCTGGAAGTTGAGGGACAGCGCGTGCAGTTGTCCGCCACCCAGCAGCAGGCCGCCAAGTCCGTGTCCGCCGGCAGCTATATGTGGGGTGTTCGGCCCGAAGACCTGCTGGTCGACGGTCAGTCCAACATGCCTGAGGTTGCCGCCACGTTCCATGCGACGATCTCATTCGTCGAGATGATGGGTAGCGAGACCTTCATCCATACGACGCTGGCCGGCGCAACGGTCGTCGTGCGCGCAAGCAGTGCGTTCGAGTATGCGCAGGGTGAGACGGCCAGATTGGTCGTCAACGTCGCTCGCACACACCTCTTCCACACCGACTCCGGAGAAGCTGTCTTCTAGCTGTAACATTCTCGGGACGGTTCCATTCTCGCGAGAATGTTACACTTCTGACCCCGCCGTGACTGCGGCGGGGTTTTGCTCTTGTGCCGGTGAACTTGAACGCTATTGCAGAACGAGAGGTACGATCTACCATACTCGCATCGCAGAACAGTCAATGTGGAGGAGATACAATGAGACAGAACGAGAGTCTTGCTGATCGAGTGCTCCGGATTTCCATGAGCGTGGTTCCTCTGGCGCTGGGACTATTCTCTCCCGGCAGCATGATCCTGCGCCTCATCCTTGTCATCCTGGGTAGTTACTTGCTTCTCACTAGTCTAATCGGCTTCTGCCCCATCTACGCGTTGTTCCATTTCACCACAAAGAGATAACAGTCTGACCATCGCGGAATCCCTTCGCGGATCCGGCTTGGCCAGATAGGCCGCGAACGGGGACTATGCCCTCCGTTGTCAGGCGAGGGCAAGAACCATCAGGCCGATGCGAAGCTGGATTCCCACCTTCGCGGGAATGACGAACTGGGGAACACCACCTGCGCAAGTCGTGGTATGCTATGTCTATACCATGGCAGGGGATGAACCGATGAGCGAGCAGGACCAATGTGGACAGAACGAGTTCAGTGGGGGCAGCAGGTACGACTGTATCGTCGTCGGTGCCGGACACGCTGGGTGTGAAGCAGCACTGGTAACCGCACGTGCCGGGCTCAGTGTCCTGATCCTGACTGGTTCGATGGACGCCATCGCCTGGATGCCGTGCAATCCAGCCATTGGCGGCCCCGGCAAGGCGCAGGTGGTGCGCGAGGTCGACTCCCTGGGGGGCGAGATGGGACTCAACGCCGAACGGGCATTGACCCAGATCAAGCTGCTCAACACGTCCAAGGGACGCGCGGTGCAAAGCGTGCGCACCCAGTGCGACAAATGGCAGTACAGCGCCGGCATGAAGCAGGTGCTGGAAAACCAGCCGAACCTGACGCTCAAACAGGAGCGCGTGGAGCGCCTGTTGACACAGTCCGGCCGTGTGGTGGGCGTGGTCACCAACTACCGTGTCCGCTACGAGGCGGACACCGTCATTCTGACGACGGGCACGTACCTGGGCGGCGTTGTCCACATCAGTGACATCGCAATCCCAGCCGGACGCGCCTGGGATTTCGCCAGCAGTGGGCTCAGCGACTCACTGAGGGAGCTGGGCTTCGACGTCCAGCGCTTCAATACGGGGACGACGCCGCGTATCGACAAGCGAACTGTGGACCTGAGCAAGTTCGTACTTGAGGAGGGAGACAGCATTCCCCTGCACTGGTCGTTCCGAACCAAACCCCGCATCTGGGAGCACCAGCTGCCCAGCTACCTCAATTGGACCAACCCGCAGACCATCGACGTCACCCGCAAGTACATGCACCTATCCCCTTCCGTCATGGGTGTCATGGTACACGTTGGCCCCCGCACGTGTCCCAGCATCGAGGAGAAGGTTCGGTGGTACCCGGACAAGACACGACACCAGCTGTTCCTCGAGCAGGAAGGCAGGGGCACCAGTGAGATGTACGTGCAGGGCATGTACATGAGTGTTCCTCTGCCGATGCAGGAGGAAATCCTGCGTACCATCCCCGGCATGGAACACGTGGAGATCATGCGGCCCGCCTACGCCATTGCCTATGATTACGTCAACCCGCGGGAGCTAAAGTTGACGCTGGAAACAAAGCGCGTCGAGGGCCTGTTTCTGGCCGGCCAGATCAACGGCACGACGGGGTACGACGAAGCAGCGGGCCAAGGTATCATTGCCGGCATCAATGCTGCGCAAAAGGTCAGGAAGCGTGATCCGTTCGTCCTGCGGCGCTCCGACGGCTACCTGGGCGTGCTGGTGGATGACCTCACAACCAAGGAACTCATCGAACCGTATCGCATCACCCCCAGTCACTGCGAGTACCGGCTCATCCTGCGGGAGGACAACGCCGACCTGCGTCTGACGCCTCTCGCCCACCAGTTGGGCATCATCGACGATGCCGCCTATCAGCGTGTTGTGCACAAGCAGCAGGAATTAGACCGCCTCAAGGACATCCTGCGGGCCCGCATGCTGAATCCAGACGGTCCAACGCTGGGAAGGCTTGCTACTCTGGGCGCCGGCCCCATCCAGACGCCGACGTCGCTTGCCACGCTGCTGAAGCGCCAGGACTTCGGGAAGAAGGAGCTGATCGCCCTGGCCCCCGACCTGGCAGACGTCGACGACGAACTGTTGGAGGAGCTGGAGACCGAGGTGAAGTACGAGGGCTACATCATGCGACAACAGGCAAAGGTACGCGACCTATCGCAGCTCGAGGAATATGTGATCCCGCAGGAGGTCGACTTCGCGCTGGTGCCCTCACTATCCAAGGAAGGACGTGAACGCATGGTGGAAGCAAAGCCGCAGACGCTGGGCCAGGCGTCCCGCCTCAGCGGTGTGCGCCCCGCCGACGTGGCGGTACTGTTACACTATCTCCAGAACCACCACCGCACTGAACAGGACTCGCCCAAAGCTGATGGTGGGTCGTGACAGATCGGCGATCTTAGGCTGGCAGGAGTCCTGGCACAATAGATGACAGAGGTTTACCGTCCCGCGTAGAACGCTGCCAACCTGGGCATCTCGTCAAAGAGTGCTTTCGCTGCCGCATCATCACCGTCGGCATTGGTGAAAACGATGACGCCGATGTTCCGTGAGGGCTGTAGCAGCACAAACGTGTCGAACGTGTCACAGGTCCCGCGATGCCAGCTCGTCGGGACGCCGTCGATCAGCTCCTCGTGCCAGCCACAACTGTATGCGAGCACCGGCTGGTGCAGACGCTGGATGTCCGTGGCTGATAGCACGCTCCCATTAATGTTCTCGAGTCCCGCGAGGTGCAGGCGGGCAAAGACGCTGTAATCCAGGATGGACATGCTGACGTCGCCTGCCGGGGCAAGCACCGTGGGCACCCTGTAGCCGTCGGCCGGGTCGTGCGGCGTGACCACGCCGTTCTTGATGCGGTGGCCCCAAGGTTCGCTGTCACCGAACAGGAGCGGCCAGCCATACGCGGCTCGTATCTTCAGCGGACCGAATACACGCTGCTGCATCAGTTGCTCCCATGTCTTACCTGTCACGCGCTCAGCGATTGCGGCGGCCACGGCATATCCTGCATTGGAGTACCGATAGATACCTGCTGGGCCGATCGGCGGTTTCGTCAGAAGCATGCGTGCAAATGCCTGTCGCTGCTGCGCCGGTGTCCCAGTGAACGGCGGAATGCTTGCCCACTCCGCATCCGTCGTGTAGCTCGGCAGCCCCGATGTGTGGGTCAGCAACTGCTCCAGCGTCACGTCGCTGTATCGTGAATCCATGATAGACGCAATGGCAGGGAAGGCCTGAGCCATCGTCATGTCCCAGCTCAGCTCCCCATCGTGCACGAGCGTCGACAGCATCGTAGCCGTCATCGCTTTGGTCATCGAACCTAGATGAAACAAGTCGGATTCCTCGACCGCAGCCGTACCGTCAGCCTTGCGAACTCCGTCGGAAGCAATCTCGACGATTCCGTCTGCATCAATGACACACAGTTCGAGGGCAGGAAGATGATACGTCTCACGCAGAGTGATAGCGTCTCGCTGCAGCGCCGTCGGCCGCGCGGGAATAGCAATGTCCGCCAGTAGTCGGGTGGGAGCCTCTGTGCGTGGAACCGGCTCAGCGAAGATCGTCACTACAGCGATCATTACCGCTGCAACCAGTCCTACCCTTCCCCATGCAGTCCGTCTTCGCATTTGCATTTGTTTATTGTAGCACACACCTTAGTCGCCGTTCCTTCACCGTCCTGCGTACGGACGGGTGCCAAGCGGCGTACTACCATGTGAAGACCTATCGGCCCCGGAGGATGCAATGGACGAGGAACATGTGACCAGACGCCAGCGGGTGCTGGCATCCGTGAGCCTAGCTGCGATCGTGCTTGGAGCTGTCGCCGTACGTGCATCGGTGCTGTTCAGCACCAGCCTCATGCCTGGAATGAATGGAGCCTACTACCTCGTCCAGGTGCGGGCTGTCATCGAGAAGGGCCACTTGGCCGAGCACGACATGCCGCTCATCTTCTGGCTGCAGGCTGGATTGGCCCTAGTTATCAGGGCGATCGGCAGGCTTGGCCTTGAACCTGCGATCGTGCTGGCATCCAAGCTGTTCGACAGCGTCGTGCCTGCCTTGGCAGCAGTCCCGGCATTTCTGCTTGCCGTTCGCTGGCCGGGCAGCAAGCACTCCATCTGGACAGGCATCGCTGCAGGCGTCCTGGCTGTTCTCTCGTCCGGCCCGTTGAGCATGATCGGCAACTTCCAGAAGAACGCATTTGGCATGGTCCTGGTCCTGTGGTGTGCTTTCTTCCTGCAACAGCGCCTGTCGAGGAAGTCGTGGCGATACCTGACGCTGGCAGGTGTATTTCTCGGCCTGGTCGGTATCACCCACATTGGCGCATTCGGCGTCACCCTTATGCTGGTCGTCCTGACTGGCATCGCATGGGCGCTGTTCGTTGCTCGCAGGTCTGCTCGTGCATTCCTGGTCATCGGTGGTGGCGCTGTCGGCATCGCCGGATTGCTTGGGCTGCTGACGCTGCTCGGAGACTCCTCTCGCATCGCCAAGCTGATCGCCTACCTCAAGGTGCCGTTGTCCCTGTTCAGCTTCCGCAACGCCACAGGCATCATGCGAGGCGAACCGGGTCTCTCGGGGGCAAGCAGCCTGCAGTCGGTTCTGCTCTTTGGAGGCCTGGCCGCATGTGCGGTCGCAGTGCTGATTTGGCGGCGTCGCGATGTTCAGCCGTGGGAGAGGGCCTTGGTTGTCTCTGCCGCACTGCTCACTGTGTTTCTCAGCTCTCCCTTGCTGAGCCAGGATTTGTCCTCGCGCTTCGACTTGATGACTTTTGCCACAGCCGTCATCCTTGTCGGCTTCCTGTTTGCGCGCGGCGGAACTGTTATCACACGCTCTGCAGTCACTACCGTTACGCTCGCCATCGTGCTCATGGCTGTGCCCTCGCTCGCTCGGTCGGTCTCCTCACCCAGCATCGCCGAAACATCCTATGCGGAATTGCAGTCGCTGCAGACACAGATCTCAGACACTTCAACAACCCTTATCATCGCGCAGCACGGACTGGAGTGGTGGACAGCATGGGCACTGCATACGGACGTGGCCCAGCCAATGGCCGTGACGGATGCGGACTGGGCTACCTACGCGTCCGTCCTGTATCTGCAGGAGATCGGGAATGGCCGTGGTGCAGGAATGGGACTGACTGGCATGCCCGGGCGAACTCAGGCACCGGCGGGCTCTGTATTCACAAGACCCACACCACCGTCTGGAACGCCACCGGTTCGGTCCGGTTTCCCGTTCGGAACAGCACCAGGCGGGCGCGGCGGGTTCGGTGGCATCATGCTGCCCTCTGACGCCTCGACGCTGTACAGCGGGACCTACTTCACGCTTTCGAGCCTGCCAACACCTGTGACAGCGTCAGGAAACCCGGGCAGCGGACTGTAACGACACAGGAGGCCAGACATGGACACATTCATCAACGAAACAGAGCTCAGGCGACAGGGGATCCGATGCCTGGACGACGCCGTGGGCAATGGCAACGTCGTTCGTATCGTCTGCCAAAGGCGCACGCGGTACGTTGTTCTGGCCGAGGAGGACTATGCCCTCCTGACACGCCTCCTGCACGTGCGCACCTTGACGGGGCAGACTGACTCTGTGACTTCAAGTCCCGACTCCCCGTAATTTCCTCATGGGCAGGTGTTGCGCGTCGCCGTGCCTGGCGCTATCATGAAGCGCAACTGGTCACGATGGAGGCAACCATGGAGTTCACACTTGAGTTCGAAAGAAGCGACGATGTCATCGGCGTGGCGCGTTCGCGCGGTGTCGAGTTGATTTTCGACACAGGTCATAGCATTGACAAGCAGGGCCTGTGGCCGATGGAGGTCCTCGTGGCATCGCTGGCTGGATGTCTGAATCTAGACCTGGGAGCAGCGATGGAGCTGTCGGGATACCCCGTAGAGAAGCTGACCATGACGTTGCGAGGTCACCGGAACGACGACATTCCCTGTATCGACGCTGCGTCGTATCACATCGACATCTGGTCGCCTAGCCTCTCGCAGCCCGCAGCAGAAGAGCTGCTATTGTATGCACTGGGACACAGCACGATCTACAATACGCTGACCAAGGCCGTCAAGCTCGATATCACCATTACCGCTCACACGTCGTGAACATAGCCGGAGCCTTCACAGTCCAATAGGTGCATCCGGAGGCAATCTGCAGTTATGGAGGTACGCATGACAAGAAGAACTGTTGGGCTGATAAGCATTATCCTGGTACTCGTCGTCTGTTTTGGGGCGCTGATGGTCGTTCCCGCTGTCCGCGCAGACACGACCGTATCTGTGAGTCCCGCAGACAAGGCTGCTGCCGATGCCAAGATAGCCACCCTCAAGACAATCGGTCAGCAGATCCGTACGACCGCCAAGGCCGTCCAGGAGAAGGTTAAAGCTGCAAAAGCGGCAGGTAAGGACCTCACTGCATTCAAGGCGGATATCGCGACTGCTCTCAAGGGCGGCCGGAATCTGCGCTTGGGCGGTGCGCGGGTACGCCGACTGGGTCTCACCGAAGCCGACCGCACACAGCTCAAAGCTGCCCAGATGGCTGTCGCGACACTTCGCAAGCAGCTCCAGGCAAGAACCAAGGCCGGCGCTCCGCAGGCAGAGCTCGACGCATTGAAGGCCAGCATTAAGTCCGCAATCCAGGCGCGCAACGCACTCCTTAAGTCATTCATGCTCACAGCACGAACTCACATGCTCGAACAACTGGATAACCTCATCGCCAACGCAAACAGAGAACTCGCACTACTGCAGGGTCTCCTCGCCAGGCTTCCATAGCGACTGAGTGATCCTGCATGACCGGTGGACGAGTGCTGTGGCACTCGTCCACCTTCCTATTTCTGGGGAGTTTACGGACATTGTTACTCCCTGCCACGTGGCGCAGTCGTATGCGGATGAGCTAAGGCGGCAGTCACAGGTAGGAAGAGGGCTGGATTCCCGCGGAGGCGGGGACCCACAGCGCGCGAACGGCATGAATTCCATATGCACTGCACTCATGCATTAATACACATGGCAGCACTTGCGTGGCCACAGAGACACTCTCATGCTATACTGCCGCCGAGGTGATGATACCCATGAGAAGAAGCACTGTTCTCCTGTTGTTCGTCCTGATCTTGTCCATTGCGGGCTGCAGCTCCGGACCCGTGCAGTCGCGCGAGGGCAACGTCAAGGTCTCGCTTCCTGCACGCCGGGAAACGGTCACGTTCGTCAAACAGGCTGATGGCTCTTGGAAGGGCACCGTCCGAACGACCGGCAGCGCTCGTGCGTTCGAGGCCACGGTCAGCTGGGAGGCGATGCGGCAGCTGTCACCCGACGTCTTGACCTCTCTGGGACAGGGCAGCTTCATGACATCGGCAGGAGCCCCCGAGTTCGGGGCGTTTGATCAGACGCTGATGCTTGTCAGCGCGGCCTCAGAGCCGGCCCCTGATGGCAAGGGAACGCTGCGCATCTTCATCACCAGCATGAAGGACGGCAGTCAGCAGGATATTGTCGACATCCCTCTCATCCTGACGTCAGCGCCCTAAAACGAGGAAACAGGGGAACTCACCTCGTGGTTTAAGTAAAGCAGGAGAATGCCCCAAAGAAGCGAGATAGTTACAGCTGCTGTGTCCGATGACGGGCTTGCTTCTGTAAATGATGACGGGAGAGCAGTGCGTAGGCTCTCCCGTCACAACAGCTACCGTCAGAGTGCCTTTCTGGCTCTCGACGCGTCAAGGTGACAACAGTCCGAAAGCGTTGCGGCAATGTCATCCTCCGACCCGCCTGGATACGACACACCAGGTGCCAGCAGCCACGATTCGACGTGCTGCATGGTCTCACCAGGTTCCAACGTGCGCGGGGGGGGACAGCGTTCCCATCTCCAGCATGAAATCCGTCATATAGCTCTCATAGTTCGCTCCAAAGTCCGGGTATGCCTCTCCCGCGGCAAACGGGAAGTGCTTCACGTACACTGAATGCTGGTTGAAGTACACAGACCAGCCGGCCTCGTTTATGACGCCCAACTTGAACGGCAGCCTGAGTGTTGACTCCTGATGCAGAACGACAAACCGATTTCCCAAGTGAACACACACTGGTGGTGTCGCGACCGCGAGGTCATGAGCTGACTCCTTCATGGCCTTCATCTCACGTTTTCCACGGTGACCGGCACCAGGCATGTGACAGAGCCTAGCCCAGGCCGAACACCGGATGCTGTATTCTCGACCGTCATGTGCCGGTACGATGCAGTGGCCGGCGCCCCTGCCGACCCCTCTTCCTGAGAATACATCCTCATATCTTACCTCCGCGTCGAGACCCAGCCTGAAGCATGCTCGGCACACGCTCAGTGTATGCCTACCAGGCAAGCGCGCTAGGAGCACAGTCGCCAGATGGCCCGGTATCACCTACCATCACCCGTAAGCAGCATCTGATGCTTGTCTGAGGCGTTTGTGAAGATACTGTGACAATTCGTGTCGGACAATTCACTTGGACTTCGTTATCTGGGTAGAGGCATTCGGGTTGTCTCGTGAGCAAGTGTGCAGTAACACTATGAGAGGAGGTGGGGACAGCAGGAAGCTAAAACACGGATCGAACTTGTGGTTTGCGGTGAGCCATCTATGCTATCGGCACAAAGGAGGCAACATGAAGAAGCTTGTGGCAGTGTTGTTGGTCCTGATGTTCGTCACGTTTTCCGGTGTCGGCCGGGTACGGAGTGAGGTTGAAGGGGTCTTCTGTCAGGTTCCTTTGAGCGTTTTCTCGCGGTACCCTGCGGACAGGTTCGCTGTTCCCATCATGGTGATGAACAAGGGAACCTCAAACACGTGTATCCAGAAGATCGAGGTCATTCTCCAGGACGGCACTCGCGTTCTGGAAGAGACCCTGAGTGAGACTCTCACTCCCTCTTCCTTACAGGGATTGACAGATGAGGAGATACGAAGCCGGATCGGCATTGTCCAGCCCGACGAGAAGAGTCTAGCAACGGCGCAAGCGCTGATCGCCAAGGCGGCGACCATGGGACAGAGCGAAGAACGAACGAGGACTGTCGAGACAGCATGGCTGTTACTGAGTACCACGACTGCAAATGTGGAAGCTGCTGCAGCCGAGAAGGTGCTGTCGCAGGCACGGCTTTTCTCCATCACCATTCCCTTGGACAAGCTCAATACGAAGATTGAGCCATCCGATGTGATTCCTGTGCATCTCGACATCACGATTCAAAGTTCGGATGGTTCGATCTCTACGATCTCCCAAACAACGAACCTGTTCTACTTGACGTCACTCCCCTCGCAAGTGGGCTGGTATCCAGGAGACGGACACCTCCACTCGACGTGGAGCGATGGCCTATGGTCTCTAGGGACCGATGTGAGTACGGCAAACTACCGAGGACTGAAATGGACGATCATCACCGATCATGCAGGAGACAGTTTACACCTTACTGTTCCCCCAGGACAGTCCCGTTTGGAGCCCAGCGAATGGACAAGCTATGGTAACGAGTGCACGAGCGCCCAAACTACCTACGGCATCACCGTGTGCCCGGGGGAGGAACTGGCAACTAACGAAGGATCTCCAGGCAGTCATCTCCTGACCTACAAGAACTCAACATACGCTGCAAGCTTCCCGACGAATCCACCGGGTAATCCGAAACAGGGCCTCATCAACAATTCGAACAGTGCTGGGGGGTTCGGGATCATCGCCCATCCCTACAACTCTTCTTTCAACTGGAGTGACTGGTCCGGTCGCCCCTACACCGGGTTCCGGGGCATTGAGCTGATCAGCAACGGTACAGTCGTCAATGCCACCCAGATTGGAGATTGGGATAGCTATCTGCGGAGTCATCTGTCTGTCACCATGCAGGACCCCAACCACCGGTTCTGTGTGGGTCTCGCCGGGAGTGACTACCACGGCTGGCCCGACTACTTGGGCACGAACATGACCTACATCTACACCGGTTCCTCTATTCCTCCAGGATCTTCCAGAACCTCCGTGTACAATGCCTTGGAAAATGGACGAGTATGTGCATCCTCCAATGGGTCACTGCTGGTCCACAAGATCACGACAGGAGGCGTCTATCTGCCGGGCTACTACATGCAGAAATCAGCACCCGGCTACATCAATGTCAATGTCTATGCCGCCTCCAGCGTGTCCATTCCATCCGGCGGCTATGCCAAGGTGGAGATCATCACGTCTGCAGGAACGATCGTAACGGATTATGTTATGAACCAGACCATTGTGAACAAGGATTACAGTATCTATGTCTCCGGAGACACGTACGTCCGGGTTCAGGTCTCATTCTTTTACGACTACTCTGCCTCCAGTTCGTGCTTCACCAGCCCGACGTTCGTTGACTTTGCGCCGTACAACCAGTAGCCAATGCCATCTGGGAGGGAATTTCCCTCCCAGATGCTGTGTGCAGTGATGAATGAGCAGCCCCATGAATACAGGGCCGTGGTTCCAGATTTGTCGTTCTCCGACTTCGCTCATGCTGTGGCAAGAAGTCTGATCGAAGATGGGACACTGGCGAGGAGCGCCCAGAAACACCGAGCTGTGGCAACGGGTGTGGCGAATGGGTTCTTATCCACCAATCTTGTTGAAAGCTCGTGTTGGAGGCAAATGTAATGGAAGATGACATGTTTCCCAGGACTGAAGATGACACCCCAGTAACCGCTCTCAAGAGGCGAGCAATACTACGGCGTCGGATCAGCACATGGATCAAGATATGGCTCATCTGTACTTTCCTAGCTTGTACTTCTCTCCTCTATGCCTATGCGGAATTCCGCGCAGTCAAGGGAGAAGTGTTCTTTAGAGCAATCAACAGCAAACCGGGCTTACTCTATGCCCAGATCCCCAATACGTGGGGGATGGATACCAATGAGACTCTTGCGCTTAGATATTACGGTGCGCCCAATGACATGGGTGCCCGGATTATCTTTTGGTGGGGATCGCATGCCGATGCTGTGCCGGACGAGCCGGGACGACCCGAACGTCTGGTCGCCATCGTTACTCGCGGAAAGACGACCCTTCGCATCTTCATTTCTACCTATCCCCAGCAATCAGAACAGGACTTCAACAGGGACCATCCCGGTCTCGTTGATAGCATCGTGCGTCGCTTCAGCGACCAGAGCGTCATGTCATGGAGAGAGTCGACAACGGCCCAATTGCGCTGGCTGCCATCACTCGTAAGATACTATGTGGGGTTCCCGAGCTTGAACGCTAGTCCGAATACGCTGGCTACCCTCCAGATGTACGTTGAGTCCGTGGTAATGCTGCCTGGCTTCGTTCCCCTCTTCCTCCTGATTCTCTCGCCTCCGTGGCTGGCACTCCCCATCTTCTGGCTGTATGCCGTCCTGAGCATACTGACCATCCTGTACGTCGTGCTCCCACAGCGAGTGTGGGGATGGACAAAGGCTACGGTGGTCAGGTTCAGACACTGGTCCTGAGAAGCGTTCCTGCCGGAGGCAGTAAAGATCCCTCCGGCAGGAACTCGTGTGTTGTCAGAACTATGGATCCCGGCCTGCGCGGGCGACCCAGTCCTAGCCGATGACGGCCTTCTCGGTCAACAGCTCGCCGCGGGCGAAGCGGCGGAAATTGTAGTGCTCGATGTCGATGCTGGGCTTGCCGACGGCAATGTATTCGGCCAGCAGTCTGCCGACGATGGGACCCATCATGAAGCCATGGCCCGAGTAGCCGTTGGCCTGAAAGAATCCCGGGACCTCGTCGATAGGGCCAAGCACGGGGTGGGCGTCGGGGGAGACGACGTAGTAACCAGCCCACTGGCGCATCAGCTTGACGCCGGCCAGGCGCGGAACGATCTCGGTGGCCTCTCGTGCGAACTTGGTGAGAAACTCGAACGTGCAGTCGACGTCTGCAGCATTCTTGTCACCCGTGTCGGTGCCACCCACGATGTTACCGCGGTGCGTCTGTAAATAGTAGAGTGAGTTCTTGACCAGCATGGGGCCCAGGAACTGTTCAAGCGGCTCGGTCGCCATGATCTGGTGTTTGTCCAGTCGATAGGGCAGGTCGACGCCCAGCATGGCGGCAATCTCCTTTGAGCCAGGTCCGGCAGCGTTGACGACGTATTTCGTCTCGATGTTGCCCTGGGTCGTGTGCACGGTGAAGGTGTGGGCAGGGGTCGTCTCCAGCTGGAATACGTGTGTCGTGGTCAGGATATCCACCCCCAGGCGCCGCGCCGCCTGCGCGTAACCGGTGACCGTGTCGAATGGGAAGGCCTTGCCATCCTTGTCATACCACTGGCCGACAAGGAAGGAATCGGTGTTGAGCGACGGGCAGATCTCCTTCGCCTCCTGGCGGTCGATGATGCGGCTCATGATGCCGTACTCGTTCTGGAATGCGACGTTCTGCCTTGCCTTCTCCACCAATTCGGGCGTGTCCCACAGGAAGAGGTAGCCGCACGCGTTGAAGTGGATGTCGTACTCCAGCTCGTCGGACATGTGCACCCACATCTCCTCGGCTTCCCGAAGCAGGACGATCTGGTCGGGGCTGGTAAACTGGGCGCGAATGCCCGAACCACAGCGGCCGGTAGAACCGCTGCCCAGGTAGCACTCTTCCACGACAGCAACATCCTTGTAGCCCCTCTTGGCAAGTTCGTAGGCGATGGCGAGCCCTGAGATGCCGCCACCGACAATGACGCAATCGTAGCTACTTCTCATCGTCCGCCTCCTTGCCCTTCACGAAGAAACCGATGGGTACAGGATCGATTGGCGGACGTGCCGTAGGGGTCATGATCTGGTCGAGCGTCCGATTGGTCTCGCGTGCCAGGATCTGCGCTGCAAGAAGGATGCAGGTCTTACCTTGGCATGGTCCAAGCCCGAACTTGGCATAGCGCTTGAGCGACTGCAAGTCGGTATAGCCAGCGTGGATGGCGTCTTTGATCTCCTGCACGGAGATATCCTCACACCGGCAGGCAATCATGTTTTCATCTTCTCTGGTCATGGCGTCACCCTACCTTGATGTTGCGAACCTGCTCGCAGAGGGCAGGATCGTCGAACTCGACGGACACCAGCGATGACCTACTGACATTATCCGCCTGCAGGACGAATTTGACGGTCCCGGTGCCGAGAGTGGCGCCGTCTCGGCCGAGCAGGGTCACGGTCCCGCCTTTGACCGGGAGCGGCAGGTACTCGTAAGGAACGATGACGGAAGGCTTGGCTTTCGACTTGTCCTGGATGAAGATGGCCAGCCCGGGACAAACCTTGAGGCAGCTCATGCACCCCGTGCACTTCGTGAAATCGACGTGTGGGATGCCATTGATGCCGTCCATGCTGATGGCGTCGAACTTGCAGGCGCCAACGCAGGGATTGCACGGTATCTCCTGAACGCATTCGATAACGGCGACAGGTCCCTTTTTCTCGCGCTCTTCCGGCGGGAGAAAGCCATTCTCGCGCAGATACGCGATGTCGATGATTCCGGTTTCAAAGTGACTCATTCAAGCACCTCGACGCATTTGAGTCCGATACAGATCTTGACACCAAACGGTCCAGCCCGGAGGTCATCCAGGTTGTGCCTGGTCTCTTTCTGTTCTTCGACCGGTACATCCGCGTGCCCAAGGTCGTACGCGGCCTGGAGTCCTGCGATCTTGCCTTCCATCATAGCGGTGGAGGCCTCTTCGACACCAGAGGCGTCGCCTGCGGCAAAGATGTCGGGATTGCTGGTCCGCATTGCCCAGTTGCGCTTGGCGACCCAGCCGCCCAGTTCGCCGGTGTAGGCGAGGTCCAGCTTTGCCTGCTCGAGAAGCTCGGTGGAGGGCTTGAGCCCTGCAGACAGACAGATCGTGTCGCACTCGATACGCTGCTCGGTACCGGGAATCGGTTGCCAGTTTTCGTCAACCTCGGCGATGATCGCCGCTTCGACGTGGTCAGTGCCGACCGCTTCCAGCACAGTATGCCGCGTCATGATACGGACGCCGTTCCGAGCGATTTTGCTCGCATGGACGAGGTACCCGCCCACGCGCGGCGCGCCCTCGATGACCAAGGCGACCTCAATGCCGGCCTGCATCAGCTGGTAGCTGACGATGAGGCCGACGTTGCCCGCCCCGACCATCAGGACCTTATTGCCGGGCTTGATGCCGTAGACGTTCATCAGCGTCTGCGCGGCTCCTGCCCCGAAGACACCCGGCATGTCGTTGTTTTTGAACATCAGCATCTTCTCGGCTGCGCCGGTGGCGACGACAATCTTGCGAGGATGGAAGAGGACTGCATGGTCCTGGTCGGCGGCACAGATAGCGCCCTGAAACCAGCCGAACGCGGTGAATCCGCTGTACACCGTGATGTTGGGTGTCGCCGCGACTTCGTCGATGAGTTTCTTCGCGATGGTGATGCCACGCGTCCCTGCGTTCTCCTTGGCAGAGCCAAAGAACTTGTGCGTCTGCTTGACCAGCTGGCCACCCAGTTGGGGATTCTGATCTAACAGCTCGACGTGCGCTCCGGCCTTGGCCGCCCACAAGGACGCTTCCAGGCCAGCCGGTCCACCACCGATGACAAGGACTTCTGCGTTCTTCTCCTTCACGCCCTTCATGGCAGCCTGCGCATCGGGGAACTTGCCATCACCGTGCTGTGTTTCGACGTCCATCCCGTCCCGGACCTGCAAGACGCAGGTACGCATATTGGGGATGCCATCAACGCGCATCATGCACGACGAGCACTTGCCGATGGCGCAGAACATGCCCCTTGGGCGATAGAACCGGGAGGAGGTGCTGTACTGCTTCACGCCGGCTGCATACAGAGCCATCGCTACTGTTTCCAGGGAGTAAGCGGTGATCTGTCTGCCGTCATACGTGATGCGCACAGGATTTTCCCGGTTCCACGCAAGGATCGGATGCGTGGCAATGCGATTGTCTTCCACCTTTTTCACCTCTCCGATACGAATCGATTTCCTAGGCTTGAAGTATAGAACCACCCATGCATTTTTCTACAGGTCAGTGAAGGGGGTGAGGAGTCTCCAGGCCCCACATGCACTGGACCTCGTTGTCCGCACAGCAGAATCGAAGATGAACCGCAGACGCAGACAGCCGGAGCGGCGCATCACGACACGCCGGCTTGAACAACGTGTTGATTGACCTACCATGTGAGCGGATTCACAACGAACCGGGAGGAAAAGCGTGAAGACCATTGAGGAAATGCGACAGGCACACAAAGTCCTGGCGACGTATTCGTTTACGCCGGGAGGCGTACATGCCGGCTACACGGACCGGCGACTGTACGTTGACCTGACCACAAACACCATTGAGGAACGCTCGATCGAGCCCATGGTACGAGAGAAGTTCACGGGTGGGCGCGGCTATGGCATGTACTACCTGTGGCAGGCCGTCAAACCTACGACGCACTGGAATGACCCTGAAAACGAACTCATCCTCACGGCGGGACCATTGACCGGGCTGACGCAGTATCCCGGCTCCGGCAAGACGCACTCTGTCACCATCTCACCTGAAACCGGTGTTCCTGTCGACAACAATGGCGGCGGCTTTTTCGCCCCCTTCATGAAGTTCTCCGGCTTCGACTGCATCGAGATCCAGGGCAAGGCCACCGAGGACATCATGCTTGTCATCGATGGCAACAAGGGTGTTGTCACCATTGAAACGGCACCTGAGGAACCCACCAACAGCTACGACCTGCCCGAGGTCTTGCACGCCATGTACGCCGACAGTGATGACGACCGCAAGAATGTCAGCGTGGCCACCTCTGGAGAGGGCGCCGAACACTCGCTGCTGGGCCTCATCAATCTCAGTTACTGGGACGCCAAACGGAAGCACACCCGCATCAAGCAGCTCGCGCGCGGTGGACCCGGAACTGTCTTCAGGGACAAGGGACTCAAGGCTGTCGTCATCCATTTCAGCAGGACGACGCCAACGCTCAACTGCCCAGTCGACATGGAGCCCATCAAGCTCGCCGGCGGGCGCATGAACAAGGAAATCCTCACACTTGACCACACGCACAACCGCATGCGCGAGATCGGTACCGGCAACACCGTAGAGATTCTCGACAAGTGCGACGTGCTGCCCGTCATGAATTACAAATTCGGCTCTGACCCGCGGACAGAGAAGATCAAGAGCGACGTCTGGCTTGGACTGATTTCCCAGGGCATGCCGGATGGCTGCTGGCTCGGCTGCTCCATGTCGTGTGCGCACGGTGTGGACAACTTCGAACTGCGCACCGGCCCCCTCAAGGGACAGAAGGTTCTAGTAGACGGCCCGGAATATGAGACAATCGGTGGTCTAGGCTCAAATACCGGCAGCTTCGACCCTCACTTCGTCCTGGAGGCCAACTTCTACTGCGACTACTACGGCATCGACCTCGTCGCCGTGGCGACGCTGCTGGCGTTCCTGATGGAGTGCTATGAGAACGGCATCCTCACGAAAGAGATCACCGGCGGTCTCGACCTCCACTTCGGCAGCGACATAGACGCGCTGGAACTCATCCACCAGATGGGTCAGGGACGCGGCTTCGGCAAGATCGCCGGCCTTGGCATCCACCGTCTCAAGAAACTGTTCATCGAGGAGTACCACGCGAACGCTCAGTTCGTAAACGACATCGGCATGGAAGTTAAGGGCATGGAAGTCTCCGAGTACAACTGCAAGGATTCGCTGGCCCAGCAGGGCGGGTACGCCATGGCGTCCAAGGGACCACAGCACGACGAGGCGTGGCTCATCTTCATGGACCAGGTCAAAGGTCAGCTACCCACGTTTGCCGACAAGGCCGAGGCATTATCCTTCTTCCCGCTCTTCCGCACCTGGTTCTCGCTCATGGGCCTGTGCAAGCTGCCGTGGAATGACTCGGAGCCCAGGGACAACCGCGACCGCTACACCGGCATCGAGGCCGCCAGGATCCCCGAGCACATCGACAACTACCTGCTGCTGTACAAGGGTGTGACCGGCCACGACCTCGACCTCGACGGCCTGCTCGCTCAGAGTAAGCGCGTATACGACTTCCAGCGTCTGTTCAACCTCCGTATGGGCCATGGGACCCGCGAGGACGATTGGATGCCCTATCGTGGCATGGGGCCGGTCACCGAGGAAGAGTACCTATCTCGCCAGGAACGGTACGACAAGCAGCTGACCGAGGCCGCACACGTCGACATTGCAGGCATGAGCCTGCACCAGAAGATGGCAGCCCTGCGCGAGTACCGTGAGTCGCAATACCGCCAACTTGAGGACGCAGTGTATGCACGGCGCGGCTGGGATGAGGACGGCGTGCCGACACTCGAGACAGTGAAGGCGGATGGTATAGACTTCCCCGAGATCGTCGACCTCATCGGGAAGCACGCACACAGAGCATAGTCTTCAGTCTCTCTATCAACGTAGAAAGCCCGGCCTTGTGGAGGCCGGGCTTTCTTGCTGCTCGGGGTACCTGCACCAACTGCAGTTATAGAACCCAGTTGAAGAAATACCCCACGATGAGAATACCGACGCCGACGACACCAATGAAGGTCGCAAGGAGCCTTGGCTTGAGAACGCGGCGCAAGATGATCATCTCCGGCATCGACAACCCAGTAACAGCCATCATGAAAGCCAACGTCGTGCCCAAGGGCAGACCCTTGGCCCACAACGCCTGGACGACAGGAATAACACCCTCGGCGTTGGAATACAGCGGGATACCGATCGCAACAGCGATAAGAACCGCAAAGGGATTGTCACGGCCCGCGTACCTGGCCAGGAAGTTCTCGGGAGCATATCCATGGATGAATGCTCCGATGGCGACGCCGACCGCCACCCACGGAGCCACTTTGCGGAAGATCTCGCCCACGTAGCTCCAGCTAGCTGCGACGCGGTTCTTGAGGGTCAAGGGAGCATCCCCTGCGGCAGAGCCGATCTTGATCTTGTAGACATAGTCCTCAACATACTTCTCCATATGCAGCCGACCGATGATGACACCCGACACAATCGCGATAAGGAGTCCCACACCAACATACAGCAGAGCGACCCTGGCTCCAAACAGGCCCCACAGCAGTACCATTGCGACCTCGTTGATCATGGGGCTTGCCACCAGAAACGAGAAGGTCACCCCAAGCGGCACGCCGGACTCAACGAAGCCAATGAACATCGGAATCGCCGAGCATGTGCAGAACGGCGTGAAAATGCCCAGAGATGCGGCAAGGATGTTGCCGACGAACTGGTGCCGGCGAGCGAGCAGACGTTTGATCTTCTCGGGCGGAATCCAGGTCCTCAGCATCGCGACCACAAACACGACAGCGACCAGGAGCAGGTAGATCTTGGGGAGGTCATACACGAAGAAGTGAATGGCTTGGGTAATCAGGCGCTCCTTTGGCAAGCGCAAAAGAGTATAGGTGAACCAGTCAGCAAACAGTGTCAACACAACAACCTCCGTTGATATATCATTGTTTGAAAAAAGGCGGTCGCCCGCCCCGTCTTCGCCTCATCAGGCGCTGACGCTGACGATGGCCTTCCTTGCTTCCTCGGGCGACAGTACCCTGCCCGTCGCAATAACCTTCCCGTCGATGACAAGAGCGGGCGTCGCCATGACACCATAGGCCATGATCTGCTGGATATCAGTCACATCGATGACCTCGGCATCCTTGCCAAGCATCACCAGCGCCTTGCGGACGTTTGCCTCAAGACCGTGGCAGCGAGCACAACCAGAACCCAGGATTTCGATTCGCATGGTTCCTCCTAGTTTGACAGCAGTTCCTCCAGAGCCAGCATCAGTTCATGAATACGCTCTTCGACTCGCGAGTAGTGCACAAATTGCCCTTCCTTGCGAGCAGCGACAAGCCCAGCCTCGCGCAGGATCCTCAGGTGATGCGAAACCAGGTTCTGCGGGATGCCAAGCGAACGTTCGATCTCACAAACACATCGCTCTCCACCACGAAGCAGCCGCAGAATCTTGATACGCTGCGGCTCCAGCAGGACTGACACGAACTTCGCCTGCTCCTCGCATGCAGAGTTCCAGTCAGTATCTATGTTCCGTGCCTCACAGTCAGGCGAACGCTGGACCATATCACAACTCCCATTGATTCAATGTACATTGATATATTATCCGGAGGTGTCGCGTTGTCAAGACCCAAACACCAAATGATGTGGACCTCACAGAAACCATACCATCCAGTTGCCCGGCGCTGCAGGTGTGGGAACAGTCTGCCTCGGTCATTCCTGCGTATGCGCGAATCCAGTCCTCTTGTTGAAGGGCACGTCGAGAATGTTACAGTTTGGAACCCCCCGAGTATGTTAGTTCAATACGAGGGGTGTTTCTGTCCCGAGAATGTTACACCCTGTTGCGCGTATCTCATCCGAGGTACCGGCAGCTGCCTTGACAGACCCCGACCAACGCGTATTCTATATTGTATATGACCGATACGGTTGATGAAATATCCATAGCACGAGCACTGGGCGACACGACACGCGCCCGCATTGCCGCCTTACTCCGACGCCGGGACCTGTGCGTCTGTGAACTGACAGAAGTGCTGGGTCAGTCGCAGGCCAATATCTCGGGGCATCTCAAACTGCTGGTCTCCACTGGTCTGGCCACATCGTACCGACGCAGTTACTGGACCCACTACGCGTTGGTTAGGACCCTGCCGGCAGACACCTCGCATTTCCTCATCGCTGTTATACGGCAGGCGACGGCACAGTATCCCGGGGACCTGCTTGCCCTGGAACGGCTCCCCGCCGACGTCTGCGCACTGAGGCAGAAGCAGAGGCGACGTGCGAGGGAGGGGAAGCAGAAACCAAAGTAGCACGATTTGTCCTGATACAGCAGCACCTTGACCACTCAGCAACATTCTGTATTAACGGAGGTCGCAATGGAACGCAAGGCTGGTTTGGGCATCTTCCAGAAGTATTTGAGTCTGTGGGTGGCGCTGTGCATGGTTGGTGGAGTCCTTCTCGGTCGGCTGCTTCCTGGCATCGTTGGAGCTCTGGGTCGCATGAACGTCTATAACATCTCGATCCCGGTGGCTGTCCTCATCTGGCTCATGATCTATCCCATGATGCTCCAGATCGACTTCGGCAGTATCCTGCGCGTCGGCAGGAACCCCAAAGGACTGGTGATCACACTCATCGTCAACTGGGCAATCAAGCCGTTCACGATGTTTGCGCTGGCCCTCCTGTTCTTCAAGGGAGCCTATGGCCGCATCCTGACACCCGATCAAGTCCAGCAGTACATAGCTGGCGCCGTGCTCCTGGGCGCAGCTCCCTGCACCGCCATGGTCTTCGTATGGAGCTACCTCGCCGGCGGCGATGCAGCACACACGCTGGTGCAGGTCGCAGTCAACGATCTCGTCATCCTCGTCCTCTTCATCCCTATCGTCGCCCTTCTTCTTGGGGTGGGCGGTATCACAGTCCCCTACGCAACGCTATTCCTGTCTGTCGTTCTGTTTGTCGTCATCCCACTCGTTGGCGGAGCCTTGACGAGGCGTGGACTCATTCGCTCGCACGGCCAGGAGTGGTACGACCATGTCTTTCTCCCCAAGTGGCAGCCCATCACGGTCGTCGCACTGCTTGCCACACTTCTGGTTATCTTCTCGTTCCAGGGAGAGACGATCACCAGCAACTGGGTCAATATCCTGCTGATCGCCGTTCCGCTCATCCTGCAGACCTATCTCATCTTCTGGATCGGGTATGGTATGTGCAAGGTGGTCAAAGTCCCCTATCGTATTGCTGCGCCAGCTGCCATGATCGGCGCCAGCAACTTCTTTGAGCTGGCAGTCGCGGTTGCCATCTCCCTCTGGGGTATCAACTCCGGTGCCGCGCTTGCCACCACCGTGGGCGTTCTTACCGAGGTCCCGGTCATGCTCACGCTGGTTGCCATTGCAAAGAGGACGAGGCATTGGTTCCCGGATCCCCGTACCAGCGACGAATGCCGCGAAGGTGTGGCCTGCCCGACCGAGCTGAGAGAATCATAAGCGCGGTTTATCCTGACAATCGAATGCCCCTTCCTGACTGGGAAGGGGCATTCCTGGAGGTACAATAAGTCATCCTAACAAGAAAACGCCAAAGCCTGCTCCGTCCAAGCGCCGAGCAAAAACGGTTCTGCGAGTCGTTCTCGTTGCGTTTGTAGTGGTAGACATTGCTGTGGTGACTGTGCACGAGGTGCGAAACAGGGCGGCATTGGCGTCCGGCACCGGCAACTGCATCGCAGGCTGATTCTTTTCGTCTCTGACAGTTGTCCCCCCGGAGAACACCCCGGGGGGTTGCTTTCGTCCTCCGGCGAGCATGCACCGGTCATGAGATGCACAGGCGTCAGTCTGCAGAAATGGCGCCTTGGTCCCGGCCGCAGCCACCGCATTGTGCTGGACTCACCCTCACCACCTTCAGGCTCGCGCCTGCTTCAACCGGTGATGTGAAACCATCGGAAGACGACCAACTTGTAGAAATCGAGTAGGATACTGTACAGTACGATGCCCAGGAGCATGACCGCCAGGACGTTTAGTGGCAGAGACACCATAAGGATCCCACGTGAAACCATGAACCCGATCACCAGCAGGTCGCCAAGGGTGCTCATGATAAGCGCCCGTCCTGGCCGCGATCGCCAGAAGTGACGACGCTCGCGGACCAGATAGACGTTCGCCTGTCCGGTCAGGACCAGCATGACAAAGACCATGGTCTGCAAGTGCGGCAGGTCGTAGTGAAGGACGCTGATTCCGATGTACAGCGTGCCAAATGCGACAGCCAGCCAAGCGAGAGCCAGCAGGAGAGCGCTACCGGTCAATTGTGATACACGCCACCGGTTCGGCAGTTGCGACGCAGTTGCCGTGTCGGAGGCAAGAGACATGGTCACGAAGTCATTGGCGAACAGGAGCAGGATAATCAGGCGTGGTGACGCAACAAAGCGGCCGGTCAGGAAGAATGCCACAGCGAGAAACAAGGCTATCTGCAAGGTCTTGATGATCTTATTGAGCGTGTAGCTCAGCATGCGTTGATAAATCTGGCGCCCTGTCGCTACTGCTGTGACGATGCCGCTGAGACCGGGGCTCGTCAGGATGGCGCTTGCAGCTGCTCGTGCGACATCCGTCGCATCGGAGACGGCGATCCCTACCTCCGCCTGTTTAAGGGCGGGGGCGTCGTTGACGCCGTCGCCGGTCATGCCGACGATGCTGCCGGCATGTTGAGTGCGCCGAACCAGCGAATATTTGTCTTCCGGAAGAACGCCGGCCACGACGTCGCAGTCCAGAGTACCTGTGTCAGTCGTGTTGTCTCGCAGCGTCGCCACATCACATGTGCATGTGCCCAGCCCGATCTGTGCAGCAATGGTGCGAGCAGTCTCGGGCGTGTCGCCGGTGACCATGACCACTCTGATGCCGAGTTCCTTGAGATCGTGGATCAATGCTGCTGAGTCGCTGCGTGGAGGATCTTCCAGTGCCAGCAATCCAGCCATAACCAGATGATCCTCTGGTCCGGCCGCCACGGCGAGCACGCGGTTTCCCCCCGCGGCGAGGAGCTCGACATCTTGCATGAAGGGTTGATTGTCCGAGACGAGCGCTCCAACAATCTGAGGAGAGCCTTTGACAATACGAGTGTTGACACCATCCTGAACGGCAATCGCCTCCGTGCGCTTGGTCGCTGAATCAAACGGGATGAAGCTAGAAATGGTGGCCGTACCGGGGGAGATGCCTGACTCTCGAGCGCGTGTGATAATGGCAAGATCGATAGGGTCCTGTGAACGTTCGTCAGAACACAACAGCGCAAGACGCAGAACGTCATCTTCTGTCATGCTGGGTACTGGAACAATATTGACCAGCTTCAGTCGGTTTTCGGTGATCGTTCCTGTCTTGTCACTATACAGAACAGTCATGGCAGCTGCTTCTTCAATGGCTGAAAGGCGAGTCACCAGCACGCCACGACTCGCCAACTCCTGAGCGCCGACCGCGGAGGCGAGGGTGAAGACGGCAGGCAGCGCGACAGGCACAGAGGAGACCAGCAACATCAATGAGAAGGAAACCGTGTCCAGCAGCGGGATGGTGCGTATCCATGAGTACAACAGAACGCCGACGACCAGGAGCGCATCCAGGGCAAGCAAGTACTTCACAATACCGAGAATGGTCTCCTGCAGATGACTGACGGTCTTGGCCGAACCGACCAGCTGGGCAGTCCGCCCGAAATAGGTACGGGTGCCGGTGCCTGTGACTTCGCCGCTTGCCTCGCCGCGCTTCACCACGCTGCCGGCATAGATGGCACTGCCGACGGCCGCGTCTGCTGGCAGCGATTCACCGGTCAGTGCAGACTGGTTGACCGACAGAGTGCCGTCCAACAGCGTGATATCTGCAGGGACCAGATCTCCCATGCGCAGGTGGACGATATCGTCGGGCACGATCAGCCGTGAATCCATGGTCTGCCAGGTGCCGTCGCGCAGGACCCTGACGTGAACCACGAGACGCTGCTGAAGAAGCCTCAGCGCATCCTGTGCCCGGTGCTCCTGGACAAAGCTGATGGCGGCGTTGAAAACGATGAGCGCGCCGATGATGGTTGCCTGAGTATAGTGGCGCGTGACCAGCTCAAGAATCAGGCTGACTTCAAGCATCCAGGGTACTGGGCCCCACACCTTGCGGAACAGGACCAGCCACGAGGGGTCATGGTGCTCAGGAATCTCGTTGGGCCCGACCTGTTCAAGTCTCTGCTGTGCTGTTGCGCTTGTCAACCCTGGTTTCATGGGTTTCTCCCGTGCCTGTGGACTGTTCATCTTGTCAGCGGACTCCTGCAGGTATGCCAACATGGTATACCATTTTGTTCAGCATGTGCGTGAATCGGTACCTTCTGTACCATGACTGTGGAGCTGGGCGTAACAGTCTTGCTCCATAGGGCTTTCTCAGCCTGGACTGTCTGGATGTAGTGTCTCATGGGAAAACATTGGCCAGCACGGAACGCGACGGCCATGCGCGGCTATGAGATGAAAGGGCCTCAGTCTCTCCACGAATGTTGACATTCAAACGAAATGAATATATATTCATATCGTACCAGGAGATAACATGCCAAGACGACAGGTTGCCCGTAAGTGCAGTACATATGAAGGGGTGCAGTCCTTGTGTCCGGAGGCCGCGGGTACGCTCCATGTCCTTGGAGCCGACGAGATGGAGGCATTGCGTCTCAGCGACTTGCTGGACCTGGATCAGACAGAAGCCGCATGCCGCATGGGCATCTCCCAAAGTACGTTCCATCGCATCCTTACGGTCGCCCGCCGCAAGGTCGCTGCATCGCTCGTCCGCGGCCATCCGCTGACGGTCGCACGGGCGTGGGACGTTGACATGAACGACGTACAAGTCCGGAAATGCCACGAAAATCGAACAGGAGGTAGCAGCATGACAACCCGCATCGCACTACCGACCGATGATGGCACAACCCTGTGTCAGCACTTCGGTCGCGCTCATTACTACAAGGTCGTCGAGATCACGGATGGAAAGGTGACTTCAGCGGAATTGCGTGACAAGTTCGCGCACATTCATGGTGAGGAGAATCATGGAGAATCCGATGTGAGCCACGAAGAGGTGCACGGCCACATGGCCGACGCGGCGCATGGCTGTGACACCATCATCGCGGGCGGGATGGGTGGGGGAGCCATGGATGCATTGACCACCTCAGGCTATACCGTGATGCAGACCGACATGAGCAACCTGGACGAGATTGTGGAGACTTACCGCACAGGGACATTTGTCAACTTGGCCGGAAAGGTATCCTGCCACCATGAAGGAGGGGAGCATGGCAACTGCTGACAATGAGAGCATGACCTCACAGGTCAACCGCGTACGGCACGTGCTTGCGGTCGCCAGCGGCAAGGGTGGTGTGGGCAAATCTCTTGTTTCCGCCATGGCGGCAGTCGAGCTGGCACGCCGCGGATTGAAGGTAGGCATCATGGATGCGGACATCACGGGACCCTCCATCCCACGTCTGTTCGGCCTGACGGTGCGTCCCGAGTCTTCGATGGTCGGCATCCTCCCGCCCGAGACGGCGACCGGTATCAAGATCATCTCCATGAATCTGTTCCTGGACAACTCCGGTCAGCCGGTCATCTGGCGCGGCCCACTGCTCACGTCCGCCATCAAGCAGTTCTGGACTGACGTGGCGTGGGGAGACCTCGACGTCCTCATCGTCGACCTGCCACCAGGAACGGCCGACGTCCCCCTGACCGCGTTTCAGTCCCTGCCGGTTGACGGCATCCTTATGGTCACGACGCCGCAGGAGCTGGCTGGTATGATCGTCGAGAAGGCTGCAGGTTTGGCGAAGCAGATGCACAAGCCGGTCCTGGGCATCGTCGAGAACATGGCGATGGTCACGTGCCCGCACTGTGGTGAAGTATTTGAGCTGTTCGGGCCTAGTCATGCCGAGGAACTGGCAGATCGTATCGGTGCTCCGGTTCTTGCACGCCTGCCCATCGACCCCACGGTCGCCGCTCTTGCGGACATTGGACATGTGGAAGACGTGAAGATGGCAGCCTTCGCACCCGTCACCGAGGCTTTGGCGGAGTATGTTGCTACAGCATCGCTTGCTGCGGTAATACTTGCCCCGTCGTGCCCGTCCTGTTCGGGCAACAGTGGAGATTGCTGACAGCCGCAATGTAGCTTACAAGAAGTGGCAGAAGCCCTAGTGCAGCGCCTTGCAGTAGAGCTTCTGCATGTGGAGCGTTGGCAGCCAGAGCGTCAGAGACAATGACGCATGATACGTAACGCACTATGCGTCATAAAGAGGAAATCAGAAAGAGTGTCTGCTATCTTAGTTCGATTGCCGGCGAACGGGATACCCGCGCGACTGACGTCGCCGGGACATTGTCTCATAGAAGAACGGCTCGACTCCTCTGCATTGTGACAGCAAGATTCCGAGTGTTTCGTCCGGGGATTTCCTTGTGTCTGGACACACGTCGTTGCATCATCGACCGGCGTCTTGTTCTGACCTACCAGACTGAATGATGTTAGACTTTTCTGTGTAAGCTTGTTCTGTGTAACGAGGAGGTTCGATGAGCGGTGAGATTGTGCGCATCGGGATGATCATGTGCAACAGGTACCATACGTGTGCAGGAGGGAAGTGCTTCAGGGCCATGAAGAACCGCGAGGGGGCTTTCAGTATCTACGCGGGGAAGGAAGTAG
>CAIQIK010000007.1 GCA_903871855.1 uncultured Caldisericota bacterium | reverse complement strand
GATGTACGTGAGCCATCGGTTCCCCTTTCAGTTGTTGGTTTGTCCAAACCCATTATACCGAAAGCGAGCCCTTGGCTCTTTCATTCTCCTGAATTTACACCAACTATATGGACACTATCCCCTATGGTACCATTGAACAAGGAGGATCATGATGGAAACATCACAGAAAGTGGCGTTGCTGATCATCGATGTGCAGAGAGAACTGTTCGAGAAGACCCTGCCCATCTATGATGAGGACAGGCTGCTGGCGAACATCCGTCTGCTGGCGGACAAGGCTCATGCGGCGAAGGCCCCGGTGTTCTGGATTCAGCATTCTACCGACAAGGTGCTGGTGGAGGGGACGGACGGGTGGAAGCTGCACTGGGCGTTCATACCGTTGAAGTCGGACAACTTCATCCGCAAGCACCACAGCAACGCCTTTGAGGACACGCCGCTCAAGGCGGAGCTGGATGCCTTGCACATACGGACCGTCGTCGTGGCAGGACTCGTGACGCACGGCTGCGTCCAGCATACCTGCAACGGTGCGCACGAGCTGGGGTATGACGTCGTCTTGGTGAAAGACGCCCACAGCAACTACAACGTCAAGGCGCGCGACGTGATCAACGAGTGGAACACGACGCTGAGCCATGATGGTGTCGTCCGGCTTGAATCGGCGGCCGAGGTCGACTTTGAAACGCCCGGCAGCAAGTGACGACAGCCTGAAGCGCTCCACCGGCATCCCCACCCTGATGATGGCGCCCTGCGGGATGAACTGCGGAGTCTGTGCCAAGCACCTGCGGGACAGGAACCCCTGTCTCGGGTGCCTGGCAATAGATCGCAAGCTGAACCACTGCGAGGTCGGCATCAAAGTGTGCGCCGAGAGGAACGCAGGAGCTACCTTTTGCTTCGACTGTGCCAAGTACCCCTGCCGCAGACTGCGACAGCTGGACCTGCGCTACCGCACCAAGTACGGCATGAGTATGATGGAGAACCTGGACCGCATCCGCGAGATGGGACTGTCCCAGTTCATGATTATCGAGAACACCCGCTGGGTCTGCCCGGCCTGCGGCAATCCTATCTGCGTCCACAATCGGCGCTGCTACACGTGCGGTGCCCAGTACGAACGCACGGAGATCGGGGCAAACCTTTAGCCGGCGCAGGTGTGGCGCCTGCGCACCTTCTCGCCTCCTACTTGACGATGAACTCTCCCGTCATTGTATTCGGGTGCACGTCGCACCGGAAGAAGTAGGTCCCCGGCGTCGTCGGCGCATCGAACGTGTAAGTGACCGTTGATATACCGGTCGTCCTGGCTCCCTGGTAGATGACGGTTGTCGCCGCAGACGACGTGTAGAAGGCCATGTTGTGCGGGACCCCGCTGTCATTGTTGTGGAAGGTAATCATCACGTGCGCGCCCGTCGACACGGTGATTGTACTCGTGTCGAACGCCATCCCTGAAGCCGTGACAGTAAACGTGTTGCCACCCGTCGATGTGCCCGGTGTGGGGGTCGGTGTCGTCTTGGCGGCGCAGCCGGCAACGAGTGTGAGAAGTATTGTCAGAACGATGAGCACGGAAAAGCTTCGTCTATAGCACATGAGGTACCTCCTCTGATTCACAAACCTTCATGCGACACATAAACCAGTCGCGTCCTCAAGGAATCTGCATGCAGTATACTCGCTCCATCGACTACCTCCAACAACGTACGGCATACAGCATGAGCAGGCTTCTGGGCTGCTCTTGCTCAGACCAGCGGCAATTGTGAATTCACATTCTGGCACGTTGCCTTGACAAGAAATCAGCACTATCCACAATATCAGTACGTACTGATTATACAGATAGGAGGTACTATGGCAGACAAGGAACAGAAACAACACTGCTGCACACCATCGGCAGCCGAATGCTGCAAGGTGGAATCCGTCGTCACGATAGACGACCGCGGGCAGATGATCCTTCCCAAGGAACTGCGCGAGAAGGCCGGCCTGGTGGCGGGCGACAAGCTGGTGATCGCAACCTCTATGAAGAACGGAAAGCTGGGCTTCCTGATGATGTTCAGGGCGGATGACTTCGCTGACATGGTCAAGGGTGTCGTGGGACCTGTGATGCGGACGGTATGGATGGATGACAAGGAGGAGAAATGAGTGAGTTGCCTGTGGACAGGAAGATCAAAGAGATCGTCAAGGACAGGTACGGAAAGATAGCGGCAGGCTCGGGATGCGAATGTGGCTCAGGATGCAGCCCCATTCCAGACGATACTGCCAACGATATCAGCAAGGGTCTGGGATATTCCGAAGAAGAACTCGCAGCGGTCCCGGAGGGGGCAAACCTCGGCCTCGGCTGTGGCAATCCACTTGCCTTCTCGGCCCTGAAGGAAGGGGATGTCGTCCTCGACCTGGGATCCGGCGCCGGATTCGACAGCTTCCTCGCCGCCCGCAAGGTCGGGAAGACCGGCAAAGTCATCGGCGTAGACATGACACCTGAGATGATCGCCAAGGCCAGGGCCAACGCGAAGGCTGGTGGGTACGACAACGTGGAGTTCATGCTGGGCGATATCGAGGCATTGCCCCTGCCCGACAACTCGATCGACGCGGCCATCTCCAACTGTGTGATCAATTTGGTCCCGGACAAGGAGAAAGTCTTCAGGGAACTCTACAGGGTCTTGCGGCCGGGAGGCTGGTTCATGGTCTCGGACCTCGTGCTCCTGAAGGCACTGCCCGAACGGGTACGGACGTCGGTGGAGGCATACGTTGGGTGCGTCGCGGGAGCCATCCTCAAGGATGAGTACCTGGCAATCATCCGCGGTGCAGGATTCGAGGATGTGCGTGTCGTCGACGAGTCCCACGGCGCCGTGCAGGTGGAGGACCAGCAAGGGCATCAACTGACAGAACAGGACGATCCTCGTATCGGCGACCTCATGCATTCGATCACCAGCATCAAGGTCCATGGCGTCAAGAGGGCGGCGAGCTGAGCAGAAGTCTGTTGATGCTGCAGGGGCTTGTGGGTATCAGACTTCACGTTCCCGGGAACTCGAGGGGCGGTCCTACGTCCTAGGTATGACGACGGATGTCAGTTCGTCGAGCGTGAGAGCAGGGAGACCTGCGAGCGCATTACAGGAGGTATACCATGAAGAAGAGATTTGCATTTGTTGCACTGCAGTCGGTGGCCATCATCGCCATTGCTGCCATCATCGCCTTCTCGCCGGCTCTTGCCGCCAGACAGCCTGTCAGGGCTGATACGACGATCACCGTTCCAACACCCACGGTCAGCGTGAACGGCACGGGCAAGATCACGGTCAAACCCACGATCGCACGCATCAGCTTCGGCGTTTTCACCCACGAGAACACTGCAAATGCCGCCCAGACCGAGAACGACGCTACCATGAGCACGATCACGGCTGCCCTCAAGGTCGCGGGCATTAGCGAAGACGACATCCAGACCACCGGATACAGTCTTCAGCCCAGCTACGTATGGGACAAGGACACCGAGAAGAACGTCCTCAACGGCTACGACATGAACCATACCATTTCGGTCGTCGTCCGCAACATCAAGGACACCGGCAAGACCGTCAGCCTCATCGCTGACAATGGTGCTAACACGGTCGACGGCATTTCCTTCGACGTCGACGATGCGACGCTCGAGCAAACCAAGCTCGCGGCCCTCGACCTCGCCATGGCCAACGCGCGCAAGAAAGCGGATGTCGTCGCCAAGGCAGCTGGCAAGACTATCCTTTCCGTTCAGACGGTCAACGTGAACGAGACCTCTACCCCGTACCCGGTGGTGTACAGGAACGACCTGACAGTTGCCAAGAGCGGCGCTGCAGCCCCTGTCGAAGCCGGAACCGTGGACGTCGAAATGAGCGTCAGCGTCACCTATCTATTCTAGAATCTGCACCATACCATCCTCAAGAAACCCCCCGCCCCGTGCGGGGGGTTTTCCTATGAACCAGTCTGCGGACACGCGCAACCCCGTGACAAGTCGGAGTAGTACTTGCCTCAGTGCAGACTTTCCTGTCTTGCACAGAACCCTTGACGACGTAGACTGTGCAAAAGAAGGAGTGACCAGGAGGCAGCAGATGGCAACATGGCTGTTTCGGGGCAACCCGAGGGACTTCGACGTCAACGCGTACCTGCAGGCACACCGCGACATCTGCTGGTACGTCCACCAGCAACTGCTGATTCCCGAGATGCATCTGGGCGACCCCGTCTACATCTGGCGATCAGACGACGATTCCCCCGGAACGGGAGGGATCGTGGCCAGGGGGTTCCTGTCCGGCCCGGCTGTCGTGCGCCCCGACGGCAACTTCGTCACGTGGCTGCGCAAGGAACCCGACATCTCCATCCCTACCGTCCTCATCAGGCTGGACGACGTCCGTCTGACCCACCACGCCGGCTGCCTGCTCAAGACGGAGATCCTGCAAGACGCTGTCCTGTGCAACCTGCACGCCGTCAGCATGCCCGGCGTGGCCAACTACAAGCTGGCCGTGGTCGAAGAAGCACGTCTGGCCCAAGTCTGGGAGGCACGGAGGGTGCGCGACCTGTAGCGACGGCCGACGAGTCGGCCTGTCAACTACGCTGACACGAATTCGACTCCTGTCTTGGTAAACGGGGACGATGACATACAGTGTTGTCAGGTATGGACATGGGAGGTACGATATGCCGACTTGGCTGTTTCAGGGGAGCCCCAAGGACTTTCCCGCCTTCGATGACTATCTTCGCAACTATGCCGAGATTTCGTGGCATGTGCGGCAGAAGCGCGCCGCGGAAGAGATATACCCGGACGACGAGGTGTACATCTGGCGCCTGGATGGCAACCGGCCGGGGACGGGTGGTATTGTCGCCCATGGGATTCTGACGACGGAGGCTCGCATCATCCCGGAGGACAAGGGACGATGGGTGAGTCATCGACCGCGCCCGACGGTCCCTTCGGTCGACATCACCCTCGACGACGTCCGTCTGACCCCTGAGGAAGGGTGTCTGACACGGGCAAGCCTGTTGCAGGACCTGGTGCTGTGGAACATGCGCGTCGTTCAGTCGCCGCACCTCACCAACTACAAGCTGTCCCCCGAAGAAGAGGAACGGGTCGCGACGCTCTGGCGCGCTGCGAAACGGTAGGGCAGCCCGCGGCCTACGATGGCAGCATGACATCTCGATGGAGGAAACGATGAACCAGCGACCATCATCCATACAGGGCGGGGCGACGCCGCGACCGACCGAGGCCCGACTGAAGCCCTCTGCCACACAGCTGCAGGGAAGGCCTGCGTCATTCGACCCCACCCAGATCGCCGGCGCCGCAGCTTATGCCATCCTGCTGTACCTTGGCATCCTTTACGGACTCAGTCTGGTGGCCGGGACCGCCGGTATGGCTCCTCGTCTGCGGAGTGCCATCGCGCTCATTGGCAGTCTGCTGCTGACGGGTGCCGTCTTCGGCGTGATGGCCGTCCTGCGTGACCGCCTGGCACGTCGCCCCGCCGGTCCGATGCCCGAACAGGTCATCAGGCTGGATGACGCTCTCCACTGGCTGGTCTCCGCGGATCTCATGCTGTCCTACGCGGGCCCCATGACCATGCTTCGCCTCAACCTGCTGGACCTGCTGGCCACGGCGAACAACGCACAGCAGCGGGTATCGGCGGGCGCGTATGCAGGATGGCCCGCCCCGCTCGACCACCTGGCGGCGGCCGTGTTCACCGCCTACTATGGCATTCCAAACTCCGATGTCGACCCGTTCGTCTCCCAGGATGCCGGGGAGCTCGGGCGGTACCTGGTAGAGCGCCACCGAACCTGACCGGACGAACTGCGCAGACTGGCGGACTACCGTGTCAACTCATGAGAAAATGTACGTGAAGCATCAGGCCGTAAACTCATGAATAATGTACGCATGGTTTCCCTGTTTCTTAATCACCAGGGGTTGTCTCCTCTTGGCCATTTCGTCTAATTGTTGCTGGCAATGAAAAACTTCGTGGTTCAGGCTTGCCAGGTCTAGGGAACCACTGATTTATCAAGCACTTCAAGACGCCCCTAAGAGTGGTACAATAAAGGTAGAAAAGTTGAGGGAGGCCCTGGATGCGTGGACAGCAAACCTTTGGGGATCTTGAGTTCGAGCACAAGAAGAGAAGAACG
>CAIQIK010000006.1 GCA_903871855.1 uncultured Caldisericota bacterium | reverse complement strand
TGGTCGCTTGCATGAGGAAACTTCTTCTCATCGCTCATCATCTCTACGTCACTAAATCGGCGTACCGGCTTCTTGAACATGACTCCAATCTATGTTTGACCTCTTGACGCGGATCGTAGTATCTTAGGTGATGCAATACGGGGCCTGTGCGTTCGACAGGCTTCGATGGGCGCCGGACGCTGGACACATTGCATGAGTTGACCTACAGTAGTGGCAGGCAACATCCGGAGAGGTGAGCATGAGACACCGTCGTTCCAGCAGGTGGGCCGTACTGGCAGTGCTGACCCTCTTCACACTGCTTCATCAGGCAGACCGGCTGCTCATCGGCCCACTGACGAGTTCTATCATGGCCTCCTTCCACATCAATGAGGCCCAGATGGGTGCGGTAGTCTCAGGGGCACTTATCGTCGGCGGTCTGCTTTTCCCAGTCTGGGGATATCTCTTTGACCGGTTTTCACGCGCGCGGCTGTTGGCGATTGCGGCCGCCATTTGGGGTGCGACGACGTGGCTTGCCGCCCTGGCGCCGACGTACGGCTGGTTTGTCGTGGCACGGGCGGCCACCGGCGTGGATGACGCTAGCACGCCCGGCGTCTACAGCCTGCTTGCCGACACGTTCGAGCCGCGCGTGCGGGGAAGGGTGTATGCGCTGCTCAAGACGGCGATGCCGGCCGGGTATGTCCTTGGCGCGATCCTGGCGACGACCCTCGCTCCGCGCATCGGCTGGCGGTGGATCTTCGCCGTGACGGGAGGGACGGGCCTGGTCGTTGCCCTGCTCGTCGCGCTCGTCGTCAAGGACGTTGCACGGGGAGCGACAGAGCCGGAACTCGCAGGGGCGCCGGCCGCGGCGGCACGATTCAGCTGGGCGGTCGCGCGCAGCCTCCTGCGGCGAAGGACCCTCGTGGCACTGTATGCCCAAGGGTTCTTTGCCATTCTGCCCATCAATGTCGTGACATTCTGGTTCTTTCGGTATCTCGAGACTGAACGGGGCTACACCGGCACAGCGTCGCTCTCGGTGGCGGCTCTTACAGTCCTGGGGCTCGGTGTGGGCTTCCCGCTGGGAGGAATACTCGGTGACAGGCTGTTTCGGAGGATGCCCCAGGGCCGTCTCCTTGTGGGCATGGCAACGCTCCCAGGGTCTGTTCTGCTGTGTGCGGCCCTTCTCACGGCGACAACGCGGCCGATCCTATTTGCCCTGCTGGCGGCGACCGGAGCCTTCCTGACCTCGTTCGCAGCTCCGAACATAGGGGCGACGATCAGTGACGTGAGCCTGCCGGAGGTTCGGAGTACCGCCCTTGCGATGCAGGGTCTGGTCGAGACGACTGGGGCGGCCTTGGCACCGTTTCTGGCCGGGCTTGTGGCCGCTCGGGTGAGTCTAGGCATGGCATTCCTCGTGGTCGTCGCGGGCGCTGCGATGTGCTGGACACCTTTCTACCTGATTGCGTTTGCGAGCATCTCCCGCGACCTGGAACAGACGCGCTCGCAGCTGCGAGCCAGGTCCGGGTTCTGATTACAGCCAGGGGTTTTCGCCTAGTTCGGCGGCGATGGTGGTTGGTTGTCCGTGTCCAGGGAAGATGCGGGTCGCCGGGGAGAGCGTCATGAGGGTGACGCGTATCCCGGCAAGCAGCTGTTCAAACTCCTCCTGGGTCGGCGTACGCCCTACGCTGCCAGCAAATAACGTGTCTCCGACAAACGCGTGATCTCCTGCGATGAGGACGCTGCCGGCCGGCGTATGCCCCTGTATGGTCGCGATGCGGTAAGTGATGAGCCCCAAGGGTACTTCCTGCCCGGCAATCAGCGGAGACGACTCAGCGTGCATGGCGAATGTGGACCCCATCTGCGCGGCGTAGCTCGCCGTCGGATCTCTGGCGAGTTCGACCTCTCGCGGGTCCATGAGTAGCGTCGCGTCGGGAAAACGCTTCATCGCCGTGTCGACGCCGGAGACGTGATCGAAGTGCCCATGGGTACAGACGATCCACCGCAGGCGAGCGTTGGCGCTCTCGATGATGGTGGCTACCTCCTCCAGCTCGCGGTTCCAGACCATGCCCGGGTCGATCAGCATGAGTTCAGTGCCAGACTGTACGAGATAGCAGTTGGTCATCAGGGGGCCGACCGGCATTCGTGTGACCGTTGCTCCACTCATCGTCTCGTGAAACTGTTCCATTCCAGCCTCCGTATACTGTAAGAGAAGTATACTACGCAAACCAGACCTTAGGCGAACCGCAAGGACGCAAGCTTGTCAGAAATTGACGTGTGCCTGTCTGATCGTGGTGGTCAGTGGACATTCTGGTCTTGGAGAGCAGTTTTTTGCTTGGTAGCAACAGCCCTGTGCTTCACGAGACAGCCGAACGACTCACGTGCATGCCAGGTGAGTCAACATGTATGCGTGCAATGGTCGTACTGGACATATACTATCAAAGAGTAGCTGGATGCAATCACCAAAGATGCAGCAATGGGAGGCGAGAACCATGAGGCTGTCGGTCGTAGACGCGGAGCGCTGTACAGGCTGCCAGATATGCATGTTTGCATGCACTCGCCGGCTGGGCTATGCAGGAATGGGCAAGACAGCAATCCACATCAAGTCCGTGGGCGGTATGGAACGTGGTCTTTCGGTGGTCGTATGCCGGGCATGTCAGGATCCCCCGTGCGCCAAAGTATGTCCAGAGGATGCATTGACCCCGCGCAAGGGCGGAGGAGTTCTTCTGAACCCCTCGAAGTGCACCGGCTGTGGACTGTGCCGGCAAGCGTGTATCGTCAGCGCCATCTTCTGGGACGAAGAAGCGGAGAAGCCGATCATCTGCGTGCATTGCGGTTACTGTGCCAGGTACTGCCCGCATGGAGTGCTGGCACTCGAAGAACGCCGCGCGGAGGTCCCCGATGCTGCCAAATGACCCCCTTGCCAACGTCCTGTATGTCGACCTGAGCAAGAAGCGTTCGTGGGTCGAGCGTCGCGAGGACCTGTTCGAAAAGTACTTCGGAGGGGCAGGGGTCGCTATCCAGCTGCTGACCGAGAACTGCCCCGCGGGCATTGATCCGCTGACCTCCGAGGCGCCCGTCGTGTTTGCGACCGGACCTCTTGATGGGCTTTTCCCTCTCGGGTCCAAGACCGTGGCGATGTTCAAGTCGCCACATACGGGCAACCTGGGTGAATCGCACGCGGGCGGCCGTAGTGCAGTCGCCATCCGTATGGCCGGGCTGGGAGCAATCGTCATCACCGGCGCAAACACCAATCCAGGGTACCTCAGCATCGAGGGAGGCAAGGCATACTTCCGCGACGCCACTACGCTGTGGGGCATGAGCTCAAGCGTGACGGCCGGGCGCATCATACGGCAGAACGAGAGCTCGTCGGGACTGCGCAGCATCATGCGCATTGGTCGTGCAGGCGAGAACATGGTGACCTACGCCGATGTCAGCACGGAGACATACAGGCACTTCGGGCGGCTCGGCATGGGGGCGGTGTTTGGCAGCAAGAAGCTCAAGGCAGTCGTGGTATCGGGCAATCGGACGCTTGAAGTCGCAGACAAGGTCGCGTACCGGACACTCTACGACGAGATCAACACGGCGGCGGTGAGCAGCCCAGTCATGAAGAAGTACCACGATCTTGGAACGGCAGAGAATATTCAGCCGCTGTCTGCGCTCGGCGGGCTTCCGACACGCAACGTGCAGGCGGGACACTTCGAATCTGCTGAAGCCATCTCGGGGGAGCACTACGCCGAGCACTACCTTGGGCGTCGCCTTGCCTGCTCGCATTGCCCCGTGGCGTGTATCCACATCGCAGCGCTGCGTGAACCCTACGAGGATGAGGCGTACTACTACAAGACGACGATGATCTCCTATGACTATGAGCCCATCTATGCGCTCGGCTCGATGCTTGGCCTCAGCAATCCTGAGCAGGTGCTGAGTCTGATGGACGAGGTGGAAGTTCTGGGACTGGACGCCATGAGCGCCGGGGTGTGCATGGCTTGGGCTACCGAAGCAATGGGAAAGGGATTGGTCACGGAACAGGACACGGGTGGCCTGAAACTCGAGTTTGGCAAGGCCGATAGCTATGTTGCAGGCGTCGAAGCCATCACCAGCCGACCCAACGAGTTCTGGAGGGTGCTGGGCCACGGTGTGGACGCGGCTGCTGCTCGCTACGGTGGCGTCGACTTCGCCATGGCGTTTGGTGGCAACGAGATGCCCGGATACCACACGGGTCCGGCCGGCTATCTGGGGTTTATGCTGGGGGCACGTCACAGCCATCTGGACAACGCCGGCTATGCCATCGACCAGAAGGAGTTGACCAGGGGGCTGATTCCGGCTGAGCAGCTCGCTCAGAAGCTCATGAACGAGGAGCGCTGGCGCCAGGTGCTTAGTTCGCTTACGGTTTGTTTCTTTGCCCGCGGCATCTATACGCCGGAGCTGACGCTGCGTGCTCTTGCCGCCGCAGGATACGACTTGAACGCCGAACAGTTGGCTGAGACCGCAGACGCTATCTATCGAGCCAAGTTCGCGTTCAAGCTTGCGAACGGGTTCGACTTCAACAAGCTGACCATCCCGCAGCGGGTGTTTGAAACACCGGCCGTCGTAAGCGGGTTCGACGAGACGTACATGCGGCGCGCGATCGCATTTGCCGCTAATCAGCTCACCAGTCCGCGCGCATAGTCGCGGCAGAGCGGCACAGGAGGACCAGATATGACAGATAAGAAGAGAGAACCCATGAGCAGCAACGCTGAGGATCGCAAGGACCGCAGGCAGCGGGAACGCCTCGCGGAGCTGACGCGTTCGTTCAAAAAGGACCCCAAGAACTTCGTTGATAAGGTGGAACAGGCGTGTCCCGTGGGCACGTCGCCTGCGACTGCATTGCTAGATGCCGCAGTAGTTCTTGCGGAGCAGGATGAATTCAAGCCCGCGCTGGCCCTGCTGGACAGAGCGACCGTGCTGTACGAGGCCAAGCATGACAATGCCGGCCTGGCTCACGTCTATGTCAACATGGGTCCCCTCTATGGGATGCTGGGTGAGCTGGAGAAGGGCATCAGCATGTCGCTGAAGGCCGAGGCGCTGGCCAAGGATCTGCCGGCCGACCCCGAATTCACGCTGCATTACGCGAGTGACCTCGGTGGCATGTATACGGAGATGGAGGAATGGGACAAGGCAATGCACTACTTCCAGACTGCCTGCGACACGTCAAAGAGCATGGGTAACCACGAACTGGAAGCCGACGCTGTTCTCGTCATGAGTCAGGTAGCCGTCGCTCAGGGAGACGCAACCAGGGCACGCAATCTCGCTGTCAAAGGCGGCGCTCTTGGCAAGGCACTGTACGACAAGCTTTTTCAGGCGCGTGCGCTGCAGACGATCGGCGACGCGAGTGCACTCGACGGGAACCATGAGCAGGCTGTCGTCCTGTTTCAGCAGGCGCTGGACCTCGAAGCCGACCAGCCAGATCTCGAACTTCGACAGCAGTTGTTCTGGGAGATGAGCGAGTCGTACGAAGAAGCGGGAAACAAGGAGCTGGCGGAGGACTATCGCAGTCGCGCCGCCGACCTCGACGAAACCGGCGAGGATATGGACGGACCGGCGGACTCAGCCGGCTGATCATGCATGAGATGAACATATGCCGCGTTGTCGAGGGCGATCTGTGGATAAGGAGGATGGGATGTTGTGTGAACGTGAGTTGAAGGAGACAGCAAGAGCTCTGGTGGCGCCGCACAAGGGAATCCTGGCGGCCGACGAGAGTGTAGGAACCATCGGCAAGAGGTTTGCGAAGCTGGGCGTGTCATCGACTGCCGAGACGCATCGCGCTTACCGGGATATGCTGTTCACGACACTCGGTATTGAGGAATTCATTGCGGGCGTCATCCTGTACGACGAAACGATTCGCCAGGAGTCCTTGGGTGGAACACCGTTCCCCAAGCTGCTGGCCGAGAAGGCCGTCATCCCCGGCATCAAGGTCGACACAGGAGCAGTTGAACTGGCACTTCATCCAGGGGAGAAGGTTACACAGGGACTGGATGGGCTCCGCGAACGGCTGGCTGAGTATCGGTCGATGGGCGCGCGGTTCACCAAATGGCGTGCCGTCATCACCATCGGGGCAAACATCCCCAGCAAGGCATGTGTCAGAGCCAACACCCAGGACCTTGCGCGCTATGCAGCCTTGGCGCAGGAAGCAGGACTTGTCCCAATCGTCGAACCCGAGGTCCTCATGGACGGCGATCATGACCAGGAGCGGTGCGAGCTTGTCACGTCGGACGTCCTGAGGTCTGTCTTCAAGGAACTTGACCGGCAGGGGGTCCTGCTCGAAGGCATGCTGCTCAAGCCGAGCATGACGATCTCTGGCAAGTCCTGCTCCCACCAGGCGGGGGTCCAGGACGTGGCGGAGGCCACCATGCGCACGCTGCGCCGTACCGTCCCTGCAGCTGTCCCGGGCATCGTCTTTCTTTCGGGTGGTCAGTCGTCCGAACTTGCAACCGCTCATCTCAACGCGATGAACAAGCTGGGACCGCACCCGTGGGAACTGAGCTATTCGTACGGACGAGCACTGCAGGAGCCCGCACTGACCATCTGGCACGGTGAGCAGACGAACGTTCCGGCGGCGCAGGCGGCCTTCTATCATCGAGCAAAGTGCAACAGCGCGGCCCGTTCCGGCTCCTACAATCCCGAAGTGGAGCGCACGTAGTCCGCGATCAGCTGAGGGGTTTGACTCTTGGGCGGAAACGCATAAGAACCACGAGCCCCCTCGGTGAGGGGGGGCTCGTTGATACAGAGCATGGAGCAGAAAAGGCGCGGTGAGGTTAGCCCCCCAGGTATGCCTTCTTGACGTCCGGGTTGTTACGCAGTTCAGCGGCTGCCCCTGACAGTACCAGGGAACCGGTCTCCAATACGTATCCCCGGTGGGCGATCGATAATGCCTTGAATGCATTCTGCTCGACGAGCAGAATGGTCTTGCCAAGCCGGTTGATCTCGACGATGATGCCGAAAATCTCCTCGACCAGCACGGGTGACAGGCCCATCGAGGGTTCGTCCAGAAGCATAAACGGGTTGTTCTGCATGAGACCTCGGCCGACAGCCAGCATCTGTTGTTCGCCGCCTGACAGTGTGCCGGAGATCTGCCGTCTGCGCTCTTTGAGACGGGGGAACAGCGAGAATACCTTGTCCTGGTTGGGGCCGGCCGTCTTCTTGTCTTTGACCGACGACAGCGCCACGTCCAGGTTTTCCTGCACGGTCAGATTGCCAAAGATGCCACGGCCTTCGGGAACCTGGGAGATACCCATGCGCGCAATGAGATGCGGCGGCGTGTGGGTGATATCGTGTCCGTCATAGATAATGCTGCCGGACGATGCGCGAAGAATGCCGGAGATGGCACGCAGCGTCGTCGACTTGCCGGCGCCATTGGCGCCGATGATCGAGACGATTTCGCCCTTCTCCACAGTGAACGATACGTCCTTCAGGGCACGGATGGAGCCATAGAAGACGTCAATGTTTCGGACCTCGAGCAGCATGTCAGGCCCCCTTTCCAAGGTATGCTTCGCAGACCCGGGGGTCGTTGCGGATATACTCGGGTACACCTTCGCAGATGGTCTCGCCGAAGTCCATGACCTTGATACGTTCGCACACGCCCATGACCACCCTCATCTGGTGCTCGATGAGCAGGATAGTCAGGTCGAACTTGTCGCGGAGCCAGTGGATCGTTTCCATCAGTTGGTCCGCCTCTGCAGGGTTCATGCCGGCAGCAGGCTCGTCCAGGATCAGGAGCTTGGGTTTGGTGGCAAGAGCACGGGCGATTTCCAGCCGGCGCTGAGCCCCGTAGGGGAGGGAACCTGAGATGTCGTCGGCGTGCCCTTCCAGGTGGAACAGCCGCAGCAGGTCGATGGCGTAGTCGTCGACAAATTGCTCGCCCTGCCAGTATTTGCGTGTGTGCAGAAAGGCATCAGTGTTGCCGTACGTCATACGGAAGTGGTAGGCGATCTTGATGTTGTCGATAACGCTGGACTTGCTGAACAGGCGGATGGTCTGGAACGTGCGGGCGATCCCTGCCTGGGTGATCTGGTAGGTTTTCCTGCCCACAATGTTCTGCCCGTCGAAGACGATTGTACCCTTGGTTGGCGTATAGACACCGGTGATGACGTTGAAGACGGTCGTCTTGCCGGCGCCGTTGGGGCCGATGAGCCCGACGATCTCGCCATGCTCCATCTGGATGTTGAAGTCCGAAACGGCACGCAGGCCACCAAAGAACTGGGTGAGATGTTGAACATCGAGGATAGCCATTATGCGCTCACCTCCTTCCTCTTACGCTGGGGAATGAGGATGAAGCTGAATTCCTTGAGGCCCATAACGCCTTCTGTCCGGAAGATCATTGTCAGGATGAGAATCAGCGGGTAGATGACCATACGCCATGACTGCAGACTGCGAAGCAGTTCAGGCAGGAGCGTGAAGATAGCCGCGCCGACCATGGCGCCGCTGATGGATGTGGCACCGCCGACGTACAGGTAGATAAGATACTCCAGCGACTTCACGAAGGTGAAGCTACTCGGATCGATGAACTGAAGCAGATGCGCGAAGACACCACCCGAGACGCCGGCGAAGAATGCCGAGAAGACGAACACAAACACCTTCTGTTTTGTCGTGTTGATGCCCGTGGATTCAGCAGCGATCTCAGAGTCGCGGACCGCTTTCATGGAGCGTCCATGCGACGAGAACAAATAGTTGCGCATGAGAACGACGCTCACGATTGCGAATACGAAGACGACCTCCAATGTCGTGAACTTGGGGATGCCACCAAGGCCACGAGGGCCACCGACTGCTTCAGTGGCATTGAGGACCGCGTGGATCAGCTCGTTGGCCGATAGCGTCACGATCGCCAGGTAGTCGCCCTTGAGACGCAGTGATGGCGCGCCGACAAGATAGCCTGCTCCGGCAGCCAGCAACCCGCCTGCAAGAACTGCGACAATGAAGATGGGATACCCGACCCAGGGATTTGCTGTACTCGCGTGCAGCCAGACTGTCGTAATCATGGCTGACGTATAGGCGCCGACAGCCATGAAACCAGCATGTCCGATGGAGAACTGTCCGGTGAAACCGTTCACCATACCCAGACTGACGGTCATGACGATATTAATGCCGACAAGGATGATGAGCTGGATGTAATATGTGTTCAGGATGCCCGTCAGGTACAGGGCCTTGGTGACGACATACACCAGCACGAATGCAATGACTGTGGCTATGGTGCGGTGTGTACGAAGGAAGTTCATGTCAAACCTTCTCCGGCATGAACTTGCCCAGCAGGCCGCTTGGTCGAATAAGCAGGATGCCAATAAGGATGACGAACGCGATGCCATACCCCAGGTTGGAGTTGACCGACGTCGCAAACGCCTCTGAGATGCCCATGACGTAGGCGCCGAGTACGGCGCCGGGGATATTGCCGATACCACCCAGGACAGCTGCGATGAAAGCCTTCAGCCCTGGCCATATGCCCAGGAACGGCGATCCCAGCATGCCATAGGTCGTTCCGTACAGGATGCCGCCGGCGCCTGCAAGCGCAGGGCCAACGATGAAGGCTGTGCTGATGACGACGTCGATGTTGATGCCCATAAGGCTGGCTGTCGGTTTGTCGAATGCCACGGCGCGCATCTGTTTGCCGATGAGGGTCTTGTTGACGAACCAGAACAGCAGGACCATCAGGAAGACGGAAACGCCGACGTCGAGCAGCAGCACATAGGGGATGGTGAGGCCGAGGCTAGCGGAGATGGGAAGGTTCCCGGCCACGATGAGGTCAGGGAACGCGCGGTACGCCGGGCCGAAGACGAAAGGCAGCGCGCAGAAGTTTTCCAGGAATATCGAAACACCAAGCGCGGTGATCAGTGCCGAAAGGCGGGACTTGTAGCGCAGCGGGCGATACGCAAGTTTCTCCATGACGAAGCCAAGCAGGCCGGTAATGAGCATGGCTGCGATGATCGTCGGGATAAAAGCGCCACCAAAGATCTTGGTCATGACAGGGGCAAGGAAGAATCCCATGTAGGCGCCAAACATGAAAATGTCGGCATGAGCGAAATTGATGAGGCGCACGATGCCGTAGACCATTGTATAGCCCAGAGCAATCAGGGCATAGATACTGCCTATCTGAATGCCGTTGATGAGTTGCTGCAGGAACTGACCCATGTTTTCTCCTCCAACAGGAGGTGCAGCGAGGAGTACCTGGTCCCTCGCTGCACCGAGATGCGTGCTAGGTTACGGGTTGACGGTCGCCAGGTACGTCTGCTGGCCGTTCACGATCTTGATAATGACGGCCGACTTGATCGGGTCACGGTTTTCGTCGAACTTGTAGGCGCCGCCGATGCCGACGAAACTGGTGTTCTTCATGGCATCCCTGATGTCCGATCCCTTGATTGAACCGGACTTCTTGAACGCGTCGAGGAACAGTCCTGCAGCGTCATACGCAAGAGCAGCGAGGGCGTCGGGCGCTTCACCATACTTGGTGGTGTACTTCGTAACGAACTGCTGGACGGCTGGTGATTTGTCGTCTTTCGAGAAGTGGTTGGAGAAGATGCCACCCTCGACAGCCGTGCCACCGATCTTGACGAGGTCGGGTGAGTCCCAGCCATCGCCGCCACCGGCGGGAACGTTCAGACCCATACCGCGTGCCTGCTTGAGGATGAGTGCAACCGAGCCGTAGTAGTTGGGCAGATACAGGAACTCAGGATTGGCAGCCTTGATCTTGGTCAGCTGAGGCTTGTAGTCGACCGTTTTCGCCTCGTCGGTGAATGCTTCGTAGTCGACGACCTTGCCGCCCAGCTTCTCAAAACCCGCCTTGAAGTACTCGGCAAGACCCTTGTTGTAGTCGTTGCCGTTGTCGTACAGCACTGCAGCCGTCTTGAGCCCGAGGGTATTGTACACGTAGTTGGCCATGACCGTGCCCTGGAACGGGTCGATGAAGCAGGCGCGGAAGATGTAGTCACCGACCAGCGTGACCTTCGCATTGGTGGACGTGGGCGAGATCTCCGGCACGCCGGCAGCCTGCGCGATAGGCGCGACGGCCAGGCTGACCTTGCTCATGACGGCGCCGATGATGCCGATGACCTTGTCCTGGTTGATCAGCTTCTGAGCTGCGCTGGCGCCGACCTCGGGTAAACCAGTGTCGTCCTCGTTGATATAGTTGATCGTTGTCTTGACGCCTCCGACCATTGCTCCGCCGGCAGTGTTGAATTCCTCGACGGCCATAGCTACACCGTTCTTGCTGGAAGTGCCAAAGGTGGCCGAGGCCCCGGTCATCGGGAAGATACCACCCAGGTTGACAACCCCAACTTTTGCTTTGCATCCGACGCCAACGCCGGCAATCAGTGCACAGACAAGAACAATAGCAAACAGCTTCCTCATGTTTTCTCCTCTCATGATGCGAATGTGTGGTACCGGTTCATGAAACAGCAGAGCATCGTCAGGCTTGCAGGCCCGTTGACACCCCCTTTCCAAGAAATCCTAAAGGCCTCACGATGTATTTTCCGCGAGGTCTTCTGGTGGCTGCACAGGCAGTGGGCTTGGATCCCTGCTTGCTGCGGACCCCGGGCAGAACTCCGCTCGGTAAGTCCGAGGCAAAGCTGTCCGACACAAGGCCCGAGCGTGAACCAAATGGGTGTAGTAGACCACAGTACAAGACGAAGAGGGATAGCCGCCTGATATCCATGGTCAATTGTGGCAGAGTGGGCAGAAAAGTCAACTAGCAGATACTGGTAACCGGGAGGAGGCGCCAAGAGCTCGTTTGACCGCATCCCCGACATGACTGACTACTCTGGTGTGTTGACAAGCCAGAAGGGAGAGGTTCGACGTGCTGTACTGTGAGGCGCTGTTGCGTCAGGCTGATTGCCGGCGGAAGCGGAGTGCGGCCAGGAGGAAGAGGGCGGCTCCGCAGGCCACGAGAAGTGAGCAGGACAACAGAACGGAGGACACACCAAGTCCCCGCTGCACGACGTTCTCATAGGCGTCGACGATCCATGCCCCCGGCGTAGCTCGCGCCACCCTCTGGAAGACCGCTCCGGTGTACTGGAGAGGGACCCATGCGCCGCCGAGACCGGCAAGGACGAACATCAGGATGAGCGAGAATGCGATTGCTTGCTCTTCAGAGCGCGAAGTGACCCCGATGAGCAGGCCGAGTGCTGCCACGAATGCCGAAGCGCAGATTGTCACGAGCAGAGTCGCAACGGGCGCATGCAGGTACTGGACACGCAGGACCACGGCTGCGAAGAGGATGAGCAGGGCAAGCTGAGCGAAGACCTGTGTGAACATGGCGCAGTAGTGCCCCAGGAGGATGCCGGAACGCGACAGTCTGGTCGTCATCAAACGGGCAAGGGTCCGGGATTTCCTCTCTTCGACGACAATGCCGGCAGCGCTGATCAGCGCTGCGATGGAGAACTGCAGCATCATGCTGGGGGATGCGTGCGCAAAGCCACCGGCGGTGCGCTGCTGCTCCGTGAGCTTGCTCGATACTGTTATAGCTACAGCCGAGGGTTGCGCCTTCCACGCAGCAGCCGCACTCCTGAAAACGCTGGTGAACTGCTCAAACGTGAAAGCGGGAGACTCGTTGATGCCTGTGGTCGGAGCCGAGTCGCTGAAGATCGCCGCCGTCATGCGCGCAGCCTGAACAGCGCTCGTGAGGCGTGCCGACAGGTTTGCCAGCTCGTTCCTGGCCGTCGTTCCGCTGGTGCTTGCGACATCGACGACGCAGGGCAGCAGGGGGTTGGTGCCGTCATAGCAGGCTCGCAGAAACCCGGAGGGGATGAGGACGACAGCGGCCACCTTGCTGTCGCGGACAGAAGCTCGGAGAGCCTGATCGTCGGTGCTGGCGGGCGTAACCAGACGGACGACCGCCGAGGATTCCACAAGGTCGATGAAGGCCGCATGGGCAGGGTCGCCAGTGTCGCCGGCGACGACCACTGGCAAACGTGTGTCCGCAGGAGCGCCGTAGCCGCCGAACGCGAATCCGAACAGAAGGGTGAACACGATTGGCATGATCAGGATAAACATCAGGGACTTCCGGTCACGCAGGATCTGCGTGAGGTCCTTGATCGTCAGGTCAATGGCAGTCATGGCAGGCGCTACGCAAACCGTCGTGCCATGCGGGCGCGGCCGACGACGAACATGACCGTGGTCCATACAAGCATGACCGCCGCGGTCGTGAGGAGACTGCCAAGGGAGGCTCCGTCCATTGCTTGCCGGAACGCGAGCAGCGACCACCCTTGAGGCACGAACAGGGCGATTCGCTGCCCCAGCTGGGCAGCGGACGGGACACTCATGGTGAACACGCTCGCGAGCGCAAGCATGCCTGTGGCCGTCACGACCCCACCAAAGACAACGCCGGCCTGCCGGGTGGTCTTCAGGAATGAGATCAGGAATACACCAAAAGCGGAAGCACACAGCGCTGTCGGCACGAGAGCGATCGCGATCGGCAAGATACCGCCCCAGCGGATGCCAAACGCAAGCGCCGAGAACAGCATCAGGACCAGCATCTGGAGGATCGTGGTCAGGACGATGGCCAGCATCTTGCCCTGCATCACGACTGCCGGCGCGGTCTTCGTTGTGAACAAACGCTGGAGGGTCCCCTGCTCCTGCTCCAGCAGGATACTCTCGGCGCCGGCTGTGCCGGTATAGTAAACGTAGAAGATCATCATAGCCGCCATATTGACGGCAAGGATCGTAGCAAGAAGGTTTGCCGACTTCTGCTGTTTTGCAGGAGGCGCCTCGACCTTCAGAGAGCCCGATGCTCCCTTGTTGGCCGTCGCCTCGCTGACGAACTGGCGTATCGCTCGTGTTATCCTGTCTGTTGATGGGGTGAGGCCTGCCGCGGTAAAGCTTGCCGTCGCAGTCGACGTCATGATGCGGACAGATGCGAACTCGTCCGCAAACTGGCTGATAACGGCGCGCACGATATCAGGTCCAAGCGTGAGCGTGGGGTCCTGGTAGACCTCGACGGCCCCTCCTGGTACACCCTCCATACAGGCCTTCGTGAATGCTGTCGGGATGATGACGGCTACCTCTGCAGTGCGGCCGTCGACCGCGTCACGGGCAGCCTTGGCAGATGCCACCGTCGTGATCGTCATGAGCTGTTTCATCTCGCCTGACGCGAGGAGATGAGTCAGGAGGTCTCCCGCCGTCGTGGATGGGTTGGAGTCCGACGGGTCAAGATCGACTTCCTGGTCCCCCGCATCGAGATTGGCGAGGACGACCTTCGTGACAGGGACAGAGAACGCCTGCTGTTTCGACGCGGCGGTCCCGCCGAAGGCCACTGTCATCAGGCCGACGATGAGCAACGGGACCACAAACATGAAGACGAGCCCAAACAGGCTGGTGAACGAGTGCCGTATATCCTTGAGTGCGATATCGAGAGCCTGCATGTCCGGTCAGTCGCGCAGTGCGCGGCCCGTCAGGCGAAGGAACACCGCTTCGAGGTTCGGTTCTTGGACGTCCACAGAAGTAATCCGGACGCCTGCGCTGGCGGCGCTCTCGAAAAGGCGAGGCAGGACGCGGTTGCTGTCGGCCGCAAGAACGGTCACGACGCCGTCCTCTGATGCCACGTTGTGGATGCCCTCGATTGTCTTCCACGTGTCCAGTAAGGTTTCGGCAGGTCCGGTGAGTCGCAATTGGATGCGGTCGAGCTCGCCAACGCTCTGGACCAGTTCCCGCTGTGTGCCCACAGCCACGAGCGTGCCGTGGTCCATGATGCCTACGTGGTCGGACAGCTCCTGCGCTTCCTCCATGTAGTGCGTGGTATACAGGACAGTCGTTCCTTGATCACGAAGCTGCTTGACGTTGTCCAGGATGGATCGGCGGCTCTGGGGGTCGATGCCGACCGTCGGTTCATCCATGATGACCAGTGCGGGCTTGTGGAGAAGAGCGACAGCGATGTTCACGCGGCGCTTCATGCCGCCCGAGTATGTACTGATCCGGTCTTTCTGACGGTCCGTGAGCCCGATGACATCCAGGACCTCGTCGACACGATGGGCCAGCGGGGCGCCACGAAGGCCCTGCATCTTTCCCCAGAACAGCAGGTTCTCACGGGCCGACAGGTCGCTGTAAAGGGCGACCTCCTGTGGGACGACGCCGATGGATGCCTTCACCAGCCGGGGTTCGGTTGAGACACTGTGTCCCATTACCAGAGCGTCGCCTGAGTCGGCTCTCAGCAGACACGAGAGCACACTGATCGTCGTCGTCTTGCCGGCGCCGTTGGGGCCCAGCAGGCTGAAGATTTCGCCTCGAAGGACGTCAAACGAAACGCCGTCGACCGCCCGGTTCTGTCCAAAACTGCGATGTAGGTCCTGTACCTGGATAGCGAGCGTATTTTCCATGAGCGACTCCCTGTGTCTGCCGTTGCCTGGTGCATACGTAACTATGCGTCAACGCGAAGAATGATAGCCTGTTCGGCGTACAATGCAATACGGAGAACAGATTCGGCGTGATCGTCGCCGAGCGCCTGCTGCGGACGCTTCTCCGGCAGGATCAGGTCGGTCTTGCTCCAGAGTGACAGGCTGCGAAGGTTGCACGTGCGTGCCGCCGCGCTACAGTAACATGGAGAAACAAGACGTCAGGAGGAACAGATGAAAGATTGTTCTGCCAGCCGGACCGCGGGGCTGAGACGGCTGTACGTCGCAACGGAGGCGACATGAATGCATCGAAGGTATGGTTCGCGGACCTGCGGACGCGGCCCGGACACAACCTGCTGGACAAGACCGACGCGCTCATGCGAGTCGCCGGCATCGAGACGATCGACTTCAAGAACAAATTTGTTGCGCTCAAGTTGCACCTGGGCGAGCCAGGGAATCTGGCCTACATCCGTCCGAACTACGTTGCGCGTGTCGTGAAGCTGGTCCGTGAGCTCGGCGGTAAGCCGTTCCTCACCGACTGCAACACGCTGTACACGGGGGGCCGCTCCAATGCGATCGACCACCTGCAGTCTGCGCAGGAGAACGGCTTCAACCGTATTGCCGTCGGGGCGGACGTTATCATTGCCGACGGCCTCAAGGGCACGGACTACCGCGAGATCCCCATCCATCTCAAGCGCTGCGAGACTGCCAAGATTGGCGCAGCCATTGCCGACGCCGACATTATCGTCTCACTGACACACTTCAAGGGGCATGAGCAGACCGGCTTCGGCGGCACGCTCAAGAATATCGGCATGGGCAGCGGTTCGCGGGGCGGCAAGATGCAGATGCACTCTGAATCCAAGCCGCGCATCAAGATCAACAAGTGTGTCGGCTGTGGTACCTGTATCCGTTCCTGCCCGCAGGCCGCGATTGGGTTGAACGCCGACCACAAGGCCGCCATTGACTACACGAAGTGCATTGGCTGTGGGGAATGTGTCGCCGTCTGCATGTATGGCGCTGCACGCCCCGTGTTTCAGGGCACCAACGACACACTCAACGAGAAGATCGTGGAATACGCCTATGCTGTCCTGCATGGCAAGCCGGCATTCCACGTCAGTTTCATCATGAACGTCAGCCCCAACTGCGATTGCTGGAATCTCAACGATGCGGCCATCGTGCCCGATATCGGCATCGCCGCGAGCTTCGACCCCGTGGCTCTCGACCAGGCATGTGTAGACCTCGTCAATAAAGCTGTCGCCAATCAGGGTAGCATCCTTGCCGACGCCCACTTCGAACAGGGCGACAAGTTCACACACGTTCACCCCGAAACACACTGGGAGTCCCAGGTCGCCCACGCCGAGGAGATCGGACTGGGCACGCGGCAGTACGAGCTCGTGACCGTCGAGTAGCCAGCTGGGCTGATCAGAAGGCTCCTTCACCGGGTCTGCGATGTAGAGGTTTTCACTCCAGGCTATGCTCCACCGAACAAAGAAGTGCCTGGAGAAGCGATTTCTGTGTCTGTTGAAGTAAACGCTGACAATCGAACCGCATACACAACAGCGCGGCGCAGCCCGTATCGTTCCTCCAGAAGCGGTGTTGCTGGTTACGGAAGGTCTCGACGTGGTTACGCGCGGGGGCTTGACATCTTTAATGAAACTTGTTTTGTCGTAGAGTATTGATAGCAAGTGTCGGTATCAGTGGCAACACCAATCTCAACAAAGGAGATGGCAATGGCTGGAACAACAAAGAAGTCTGCAGAAACAGTAAAGAAAGTCGTCGCTGCTGCACCGAAGAAGGCAGAGAAGAAGGTCGAGACCAAGACTCCTATGAAGACAAGCTGCCGCACGTGCGGCCCAAAGGCGACCGCTGCAAAGGCTGCGCCCGTCGTCAAGAAGACTGTTGTTAAAGCCGCCGCGAAGCCTGCTATCAAGACCACGGCGAAGAAAGTTGTCGCCGCAAAACCCGCTGCCAAGGCTGCGAAGCCTGTAGCCAAGAAGCCCGTCGTCAAGAAACCTGTAGCAAAGAAGTAGTATACTGACACAGAACTTTCTTCGCTGTATCCACGCATATGCGTGGATACAGCGAGGTCGTTTCTCTTAAACGACCGTCGTGCACGGGGACGGCGTATGCGTAGGAATTGGCAGTCAGCCCGAACCTGGGCTTGGAGCCCACGATTCGATGCCGCACCAGGAACACCTGGTGCGGTTCGTCATTCCAGATAACACTACTGGGACTGCGGGTTCCAGCCACGCTGGGTGAAACAGGTACACACAATTCCTGGCATGACGAAGCGGTCACTGGTTCCAGGACCGGGTTTCTGCCCAGTTTGTGAGCAGTTTGCCTCTACTTGAGAAAAGCCCATGACGACGGAGTATGATGTTAGTCTGTACGTCGAGCGGGCGCACCAGGCGGAGGAAAACAGTTGACCCTAAGCTCTGGGCTTTATGAACAACTCATCGACGAACTGATGCGACGGGAGCTGAGCGACCTCGATCCAACCCAATGGTCATGGGATCAAGAGACAATTGACGCCACCGATCCCCCCAATTTGCTGCTAGATGTGGAACTTGACTGCAAGACAATGAAGTGTCCGAGTTCGTTACAACCAGAAGAAAAGCTTGCAAGTACCTTGGAGATGTTCAATAATTCACGATGACGACGTATAAACGACGCGACTTCAGCAGGAGACTCGCTGTTGATGGATGTATCTCAAGTTGTGTGAGATAGGAGAAACTGCCATGGACAAAATATTGCATTGTTCGGTTCGGTTGTGCTGTGGTGTAGAAAAGGCTTTTGAGATGTTCACCAATAACACAGATCTGCAGTCATGGCTTTGTAGCATTGCTGATGTTGATCCAAGAATTGGTGGTAAGTTTGAGCTATTTTGGAATCCAGAAGATAGAGAAAATGATAGTACCATTGGCTGCAAGATTACCGCGATTGAGACCAACAAGTATCTTTCATTTGAATGGAAAGGCCCAGAGACCTACAAACAATTCATGAATACTGCTGATCCTCTTACACATGTAATAGTGTTCTTTATTCCTTGCACAGAAGAAGGTCTACCTCGTTGTACCGAGGTGCATCTCGTTCATACAGGCTGGCGAAGCACACCCGAGTGGGAAGAGGCCCGACTTTGGTTTGAGCAGGCTTGGGATATGTCATTTGCGGATTTGCAAAAATATGCCAAACGTATAGCTGGCGACGTCGCATAGCAGACAATATGTGTTCCAGTGTCTGTTCGGTACTGCTGGGACTGTGCCATCAGCGATCACCTGTTTCACCGGCAGTCACAAAGCGCTAACTCGGAAGCCCTACAGCCGTAGTGGAGCAAGCCTAAGCCCTTCATGCGACAGATGCATTGCACATGAGAAAACCGTTTCAGTTCCCATTGGTGACTGCTGTATGGCGCGAGCCTAAGTGCGCCTCGTTTTGCTCTGGGTTGTTGAGTTTGCTTTTTGCGAACTACAATTGATAGGAGGGGACATCTGCTGAGACTGTCCGGAGGCACTGATGGATGAGCTGATTGGTTGGCTGCTGGAAGGGCCGTCGTGGGTGCGTTATCGAGCACTGGTGGACCTGGTGCGCGAGCCGGAGTCGTCACCTGGCGTCCAGGCGGCCCGACGGGCAATGCTGGAGGACCCGCAGGTGTCGGCTCTAATGCAGGAGCTGCAGGGGTGGCCGGGTGGCGTGCTCAACAGTCACAAGTCGGCCGGTCAACTGTACCACAAGTTCAAATTCCTGGCGGACATCGGTGTCTGTGTGGACGACTCAGGCATGCGCCATGTCGCAGATTTGGTCATGACACACCAGTCGGCGCAGGGACCTTTCCAGTTGCCGATGGCTATCTCCCCAGCGTACGGGGGGACGGGACGCAAGGAGTGGGCGTGGGCGCTGTGCGACGCGCCGGTCATTGTCGGGGCACTCTGTGCTATGGGCATGAGCGACGACGCGCGGGTACAGGCGGCGGTAGGCCATGTCGCAGGGCTGGCGCGCACGAGCGGATGGCCCTGCTGCGTCTCGCCCGAGATGGGCACGTTCAGGGGACCGGGCCGCAAGGACGATCCGTGCCCGTATGCCACGCTCGCCGTCTGCGAGATGGAGCTGGCTGCTGGCCTCCCGGACGAGGTACAAGTCCATGACGGAGCCGAGGCGCTGCTGACGCTGTGGGCCGAGCGGCGCGAGCGCCATCCATACGTGTTCTACATGGGGACGGACTTCTGCAAGCTCAAGGCCCCCCTGATCTGGTATGATATCCTGCATGTCGTGGACGTTCTGTCGCGACTGCCCTGGTTGAGGCAGGACCGACGCCTGTATGACATGGTGGGTGCGATGATGGAGCGGGTGGGTTCAGACGGACGCGCGACGCCCGAATCGGTGTGGACGGCCTGGAAAGACTGGGAATTCGGTCAGAAGAAGGTTCCATCGCGCTGGGTGACGCTGCTCGTCGAGCGCGTGCGACAGCGCATGAACGGCTGACGGAGGAGTCAGACATGGAAACGATCGATCTTCGCAAACAGATGAAGGAGCTGTGGAGTCCACCGGTGGGCAAGGTAACCCTCGTCACCATACCGGCCATGCTGTACCTGGTCGTCGAGGGAGTGGGCAATCCGAACACCTCGAAAGCGTTCCAGGAGGCTATCCAGGCGCTGTACACCGCTGCCTATACCATGAAGTTCGGCGCGAAGGCGGCTGGGGTGGCAGACTGGAAGATAACGCCGCTGGAGGCGCTGTGGTGGAGCACGTCTGGACGAGATCTCTCGGATGCTGATTTTTCCGTGACGACACCAGGGGAAATGGCGTGGGAGGCTCTGTTGATGCAGCCGAGTATCGTCACCGCCGAGATGCTCGAACGGGCGAGAACCGAGGCTGCGCGCAAGAAGAAGGACATACCCGCTCTCGCGAAGGTACGTCTGGAGACGTGGGCGGAGGGGCTGTGCGTCCAGACGATGTACGTGGGGCCGTATGCCGGCGAACGTGCGACGATCGAGATGATGCACACGTGGATGGCCGCAAACGGCTATCGGAGTCGAGGCCGGCACCACGAGTTGTACCTGAGCGATCCCAATCGGACTGCGCCCGAGAAGTTGAAGACCATCCTGCGGATACCGGTCGAGAAGCTCAAAGGATAACCGGAGGCTCCTGTACCTGAAGAGAGTCGCAGGCTTGCAGGTATCTGCCGTCTCGTGCGTGGCGTTTCGGCTTTCTAGACATAGCCACTCGACCACCTGGCGCGACCATGCTGTTCAGGACCGGCTCGTTTGCAAGGAACGTGTTGGACTTGTGACGGTTGACAGGGTTGCGTATACTCAGTCAGGAGGTCGCCATGAAGGTCATCGGAGCGGGTTGGACCGACATCGGACTGCAGCGCCCCACCAACGAGGACAGCTTTGCCGTCGTGCAGGAAGGCAGAGACGTCGAGCGTCGGGGGCCCTGTTACATTGTATGCGATGGACTTGGTGGAGCAAAGGCGGGCGAAGTTGCATCGCGTGTAGCCACGGATGCTTTCGTTACGGCCTGGTTCTCGCGGGAGCTGACGGCCGAGGATACGAGGCACCGGTTACGGCTGGCCGTGCACGAAGCGAATAGGGTCGTCCACCGTCTCTCGCTCTCATCGGATGAGATGGCAGGGATGGGCACGACACTGGTGGCGTTGGTACCTCATGCAGGGTGGGTATATGTATGCAACGTCGGTGACAGCAGGGGCTACCGTCTTCGGGGCAGTGTGCTGACCCAGCTGACCAAGGACCACACGATGGCAGCGGACATGATACGTCAGGGACTCCTGGACCCAGCCTATGCGCAGCAGGTCAGCGAGCGGAATATTCTGACCAGGGCGGTCGGGACGTCGACAACGGTCGAGGTCGATGTCGTATCGGATGAACTGCACGCTGGTGACCGATACCTCCTTTGCTCGGACGGACTGTGGGGTACGGTTTTCGAGTCCGGCCTCAAGGCCGGCCTGACGGGGGGATCTCCGGAGGAAACCGTGCACCGCTTGGTGGATCTTGCCAACACCTGTGGAGGGCCGGACAACTCTACGGCCGTCGTTGTGGACGTCCAGGAAACGGGTGGTGTCACCGACTGAGAGACGCCTCGTCCATTCATCCTGCGAGACCAAGAGTGCAATCCGGGAAAAGGGGGCGGTGCCTGGTGAGCGCCATGTCCGTGGCATGGTCATGGTTGTCACTGGGGGTTCTGCTACAATAATGGGCATGTTGGCCCGGCTGAGGCGATGAACTTACCATTATGACGGCTCATTATCAGCTGACCCCAAAGGAGACGGAAATGAGTGACGGGAAAAGCCAGACGATCGAAGAGCGCGTGGTTGCCCTGCTGAAAGCGAATCGCAAGGACCTGCGGGCATTCGTGCGTGCGGTCGAAGCGCTTGCGCCTCCGGATGGTGACGTCGCAGGTTTCCTGGACGAGATGGGCGCGTCGCTTGCTTCCGAGGACAGGTCCATCGGCGCTTTGGAGCTCTGGGACAAGGCAGCGAAAATGTACGAGGAACAGGCACGTCTCGAAGAGGTCGCGGGGCTATATGCCAACATGGGGCCGGTAGCGGCGGCGACAGGTGACATCCCGCGCGGCATCAGGTTCTCCAGGAAGGCTGAGGAGCTGGCGGCTCAGCTGGAACCCGATCCCGACCTTGTTTATCACGTTTCCTCCGACCTGGGAGCCATGTACGCCGAGGTGGGAGACTGGGAGAAGGCTATGTATGAGGACAGCCGCGCACTCGAAGTGTCGCGTGCAACGGACAACTGCGCCGGACAAATCAACGCGCTACTCGCTCTTGCACAGGTCAGTCTTGCGCGGAAGGACCTGGCGTCTGCGCGCAGTGAAGCCATGGGGGCATTCTCACTGGCTCATGCGTGCAGCGACGGGCTGCTGGAGGCCGAGGCCATGCGGTCGGTCGGAGACGTCTCGGAGGCTGCCGGCGAACACGAACAGGCAATCCGCCAGTATGAGCAGGGGTTGGCTCTCGAGTCAATTTCACCGAGTCTCGAGACGCGGGCGCAACTCCACTTCGCCATGAGTGTCGTATATGATGCCATAGGCAACGCGGCCAGGGCGTCACACGAACGGAGCTTGGCTGAAGCGGCTGGTCTCCCGACGGACGTGGAGGACGAGGACAGTGACAGCTGACAAAGACCTGTACGGTGTCCTCGGTGTAAGCCCATCGGCATCGCAGGAACAGATACGGTCCCAGTACCGGGTTCTTGTGAGGAAGTATCACCCGGACCTGCATCCCGGCGACGCGAGCGCCGCTCTCATGATGGAGCGCGTCAATGCGGCATACGACGTTCTCGGCAACTCCGAGGAGCGACGGCAATACGACGCTGAGATCAGTGCGTCATCGCAGAGCTGGAGTGAGACCAGTGCTCCCAGCAGCTATGGACAGCCCGCATATGGTAGTCCGGCTGCCGGCGCAAGGTCCCAGTCCACGTGGAACCAACAGTGGGGCAACAGGGCGACGGACTCGCGTGAACAGCAGACCGAAGCCGAGGCGATGTGGGAAGCGATGCGCTCCCAGGAGCGCGCCAAGGGTGGCCTGTTCAGCGACGTGTGGGCCAACATTCCGAACCAGCGTGCGCAGGAAGACCTGAGCGGCTGGGACGTGGCCGGGCGTGTCATCTGGCTCATTGTTCGTGTCGTGTTCGGTATCCTGTTTATCGCACTGCGTCTGCTGAACACGAATGTGGACGATCGCCACGACTTCTTCTAGTACATGTCCTGCACGTAGGACATGACAACGGCCCACCCCGAGGGGTTGGTCACCCCGGTCTCGATGCCGCGTAATAGTCCCATCAGCGCAATCTTGCCATTGCTCCTCCCTGGGAATCTCCTTTCGGAGCTCCCTAGCTATGGCAATTATGGCATGAAATGCAAAACCGCAATCACCCTAGGTGTGGTAGGCATCTTAGTCTGACAATCGCCTTGGCCCGCTTCTCACTGACCATTGGTCGAAGGCAATGTCGAGGCCGATTTGTGTCTTGTTGTCGGGAGGTTGCCGATGACGACGCCGGCTACGATGAGGAGGCCTCCTGCAAGGGCGACAAGTTTCATGTGTTCGCCGAGCAGCACTAGCGCATACAGGGCGGAGAGAACGGGTTCCAGGGAGTCGATGATGACGGCCCGCTGGGCGCCGATCATCGCGATGCCCTGCACAAACAGGAACATGCCGCCTGCGGCCGACAAACCGATGCCGGCAAAGGCGAGCATCGCTGTGCGGGAGCTGACAACAACTGGGTAGAAGACGGGCTGGCCGATGGTGAGGAGGCAGAGAACCATAGCGGGGGCCACCTGATTGTACAGGCCGAGCGTGCGCGGGTCGACTCCACGAATGACGCGCTGCGAGAGCACGGCGTACAGCGCATAGGCCACAGCACAGGCCAGCATGGTCAGGACGCCGACTCCGGAGACCATCCGGAAGCTCGCACCCAGCAGGAGCAGCAGTCCGACGGCAATGATCCCTACGGACGCCAGGTAGGCGCGCGTTACGCGTTCGTGCAGGAAGATCCAGGCAAAGAGACCGGCGAAGGCGGGGTAGCAGTGGAACAGGAACATGGCGGTCGACACGGGCAGCAGCCGGATGGCGGTGAAGTACAGCAGTGTGGGCCCGGTGACGAATACGGCCGAGAAGCCCAGGAGGACGCCTGCCTCATGCCAGTTGCGTGGGAACAGCAGGCGCCGGTTTGAGAGCCCGATGATCACGACCAGGATCCAACTGGCGAGGAGATAGCGCTCCTTGAGCAGCTGCAGAGGGCTCAGGTTGTACCTGTACGCGAACTTGGCGAGGACCGATACGCCACTGTAGATGACAGCCGATGCAAGCGCGACCAGGATTCCACCCTTTCGAACCTGAGGCTGACTCATGTGTACTGCTCCTTTCGAATCATGCAGTATTTCATGATACTGCTGTGGACGGGGAGCGCAAGGCTGTGTCATTTACTTGCCCACCGCCCGGCCAGTGGTATCCTATGTGGCACTTTACACGACAACAATGGAGGCCACGATGGCACGCAAGGCGACGAGCGGCGAACAGGTGCGATGGAACCTGGCAGACCTGTACGATGACATAGACGATTCCCAAATTGCTGTCGACATGGAAGATGTGCGTCATGAAGCGCAGACTTTCTCCCGGAAGAACAAGGGGCACATCGCCAACGGAACTCTCGGCCCCCCGAGGTCTTGCCCAGTTTCTCGCAGTTGAAGAGGGTGTGCTGGCTTGCTTGGCACGGGTTCAACAGTATGCGTCGCTTCGTTTCGCCGAGGACAGCACAGATGCCGGGGCGAAGACGCTTCTCATCAAGGCTCAGGAACTGCTGGCACAAACCGGCATCGATCTTGTAGACCGCTGGTTCTGGCAACGGGGATTTGACCTCATGCATACGCAGTGGCCGGAACCGCTGGAGAGCCTTTCCTAGAGAACCGCTCCCCTGTTCTACTTGTCGCCGTCAATTGTGAACACTCATTGTACCTGGTACAATGAGTGTTCACAATGCTCCCCGGTCTTCAGATGCCCGGGTTAAGCCTGCGGAGGGCCCGTCTTAACCGTGAGCGCTGTGACGGACTCAACTCTGCGACACGGTTGTTGATTGCCGCAAGGTACTGCGCCTTCACGCTGTCATCCACCGCACAAAGGATGCTTTCCGCATGCGTCGGGACATCGCGCGGCAGGCACGTATCCATTGTTCGGAGAAGCGTCGGAAACAAGGCCATGCGCCGCTCTGGTGAGCTTGCGGCGACCTTCGCAAGAACTCTGACACCCCACACGACGGTAATGACGGACCCGTGCTGCAACGCGTGCAATACGCTGTCCACGTATGGCCATATGTCATCGGCGCAGAGGTCGGCTACGCCGGCCAAGGCGATCATGGCTCCCCACACCATACGGTTATTCCTGTCGCCCAGGAGCTTCAGGAAGGACGCTACATGGTCGGCAATCAGGTCAGGCGCTGCATAGCTGATCTCGTACAGGGCTTTCAGACAGTCACTCCGTACGTTCTGGTTTTTGTTCCAAAGGTTGTCGGCAAGCTCGTGCACCGCGGCGGTGTCGCGTGTGCGCACCAGGTCGCGTGCCAGTTCCTGGTCAGGCACGTCGTCACGGCGCCCCAGTGAGCAGGCGAGCAAGCCGAGGACCGATGAATGCCGCGGTTCAGGGTTCATGCAGGCTCCATTCTCTGTTGGAACTCGACGGGCGGTCGCCTGCTGACGGCGATGATGCCAAAAAGGTTGTCAGGTGTCTTCATGTTATTCCTCCTTTGTGCTGTCCAGCGCACCAGTGGTTTGCTGCGCGCTTGACACGCGTATGCCGTTCCGGCCCTCGTAGACTCTCAGGAGAAGTACGCTGCCCAGGATAAGGAGACTGCCGGCGATCTGGATGCCGCTGAGGCGTTCACCCAGCACGACATAGGCGATTACTGCGGTGAATGCCGGCTCGAGGGTGAGAATCAGGTTAGCGATACTCGACGGCAAGTAGCCGAGGCTGACGTTGTACAGTCCGAAGCCCGCGAGCGTGGGACCTGCCGCCAGGAGGAAGAGCATGAACCAGCCCCATGCCGCTTTTCCGAGCCACAATAGATCTGCAGGGCGAATGGCCGCGCCTGGCAGGAATCTCCCAAGGAACAGATTGAGCAGGAGCAGGAAGCACGCTGCAAAAGCGAACGTGTACAGCAGGGTCGTCCAGGGATTGAGACCTCGCCGAGAGGCCGAACGGCCCATCAGACTGTAGCCTGCGTACCAGAGACCCGACAACGTTCCCGTCAGGATACCTGTCATGTTCACCTGCCAGGCGCCCGGCCTGAGAGCACCGGAAACCAGAGCACAGCCTCCCAGGCAACCTGCAATTGTCACGACCTTGGCCCATCCGAGGCGTTCTTGCAGGAGCCACTTGCCCAGAAGAGCGGTGAACGCCGCCGAGGAGTAGACCAGAACGGTCGACACGGCTGCTCCGTTGAGCGAGACGGAGAGCGTCCAGAAGGAATTGAACATTGTCAGCATGAGGCCGTAGGCAGCAAGATAACCCATGTGACGTCTCTCCGTGCGCAGCAGGCGGGGGCACAGAATGGCGAGTGCAACCAGCATCGTGAGAGCCACGAACAAGTCTCGCCAGAAAGCGAGAACGAGTGCAGGCATGTTGTAGGCCTGTGTAAGGTAGCGGATGAAGATGGCAGTGGTCGAAAGGATAATGGCACTGGCCACGGCGATGGGATACCCGCGCGCAACGTCGGCCCTCTCGGGATGTACGGCGGCATGCGTGTCGTATGACGCGCTGTCGTTGGCCGTGTCAGATGGCGGCTCTCGTCCTTCCGGCAGGGGCGTACTCATTGCTCGTCCGCGCTGAGGAGTGCTTGCAGTGCATCCATAGTAATGGTTTCCGAGATGCTCTCGACAAATCCGACGTTGTCCGGTTTGTCGCTAGCAAGGGTGCCCTGCAAGACAAGGGCGCGCAAGTTGTTGTCCTCCGCTCCCCTGCACGTGGAAAGTACGCAGTACTCGGCGCAGTATCCCGTCGCGACAACAGTATCGACCGCAAATACCCTCAGATAGTCGAGCAGAGAAGTCTTGTTGAAAGCGTTGTCATAAAGCTTATGAATGTGCAGATCAGAGGGAAGGATGCCCAGGTCGTCGGGTAGCTCAAATCCGGCGGCGCCCGGCTGCAGTCCGTGCTTTGCATCGATCTGTTGGATGCAGACGACCGGAAGGCCCCGCTTCCTGAACAGAGCTATAGCAGTCTGAATATAGGGGATGGCTGCATGCAGGGACTCCGTCCCGGGGCCAGACCCGAGAAAAGCATTCTGGACGTCAATGACCAGCAGTGCAGGCTTCATTTCAGGCTTTCCAAATTTCTTCCGCCACGTGTGCCTCCTGGTGTCACTCCAAGTATAGGATGAAGGGGGTCGTGTCAAGTCTGCGAGATGTGGCGGAGAGCGCTGCGTATTGCATCACCTAAGATACTACGATCCGCGTCAAGAGGTCAAACATAGATTGGAGTCATGTTCAAGAAGCCGGTACGCCGATTTAGTGACGTAGAGATGATGAGCGATGAGAAGAAGTTTCCTCATGCAAGCGACCA
>CAIQIK010000005.1 GCA_903871855.1 uncultured Caldisericota bacterium | reverse complement strand
TCGAAAAAGCATGGGGCGTCAAGTTGTCGGACAAGCCAGGGCTTCCCGTGACGGAATTTGGAGATGCAGCCCTCGCAGGGCATCTCAAGGCCATCTATTCGATGGGAGAGAACCCCCTCATGACAGAACCCGACATCACTCATGTGAGGAAGGGACTGGAAGCGCTCGATTTCCTCGCCGTTCAGGAGATCTTTCTCTCGGAGACCGCAGAGCTGGCAGACGTCGTTTTCCCATCCGCGGCCGCCTATGAAAAGGAAGGGACATTTACCAACACCGAACGAAGAGTCCAGCTGCTCAGACCTGCTCGGGAGATGCCAGGCGATGCAAAGCTCGACTGGGAGATCGTTTCGCTTGTTTCAGCAAAGATGGGCTACTCCATGACGTACAGGAATGCCGCGGCTATCATGGATGAGGTTGCGAGCCTCACGCCATCGTATGCTGGTATCCACCACTGGCGTCTTGAGAAGGGGGGACTGCAGTGGCCTTGCCCAACTGACGACCATGCCGGAACGAAGATCCTTCACTATGGCGGAGCCTTCAAGAGGCCGAGTGGAAAGGCCCTCGTGAGCCCTGTCGAGTACATCGAGGCCAGGGAGCTTCCGGATTCGGAATACCCGATACTCCTTACGACTGGAAGGATTCTCTACCACTACCACTCAGGGCAGGAATCAAGGAGAGTCAAAGTGCTTAACACGTTCGTTCCGAGGAACTACGTTGAGGTCAGCAAGGAAGATGCAGAGGAACTTCATATCGAACAAGGCGAAATGGTGAGGGTCTCGACCAGAAGAGGCAGCATCGACGTCGAGACACGAATTTCCGACAAGCCCATGCAGGGAGTCGTCTTCATCAGTTTCCATTTCCGTGAGGCAAGTGCGAATCTCTTGACAAATGCGGCTCTTGATCCGGTAGCCAAGATACCAGAGTTCAAAGTCGCAGCATGCAAGATTGAAAGAATCTAACCTGGGAGGAACAAATGGATCTGCCGATGTTTACACCGCCTCAAATTGCCGAGAAGCTGGGAGATGTTTGTCAGGGCAAATGCAGGACGCCCATGAAGAAGTTCTTTGTCCTCGCGATCCTTGCGGGTGCCTTTATTGCGTTCGGTGCTCAGTTGTCGATCATTGTTGGTTCTGATGCGACCCTTGGGTTTGGCTTCACCAAGTTCCTTGCTGGAGCCGTGTTCAGCGTGGGACTCATGCTCGTCGTGGTTGCAGGGGCCGAGCTGTTCACGGGTGACAACCTGATTGTCATCTCGGCACTGGAGAAGAAAGTTCGGTGGGGAGAGCTTCTGAAAACATGGATTGCAGTCTACCTCGGCAACCTGATCGGCTCTGTCCTGATCGCTCTTCTTCTGTACTGGTCTGGTCTGTGGAGCATGAATGGCAACCTCGTTGGAGCCGCAGCACTCAAGATCGCGGGAGGCAAGGTCGGTCTTACGTTCGTTCAGGGACTTGTCAGGGGCATTCTCTGCAACTGGCTTGTGTGCCTTGCGGTATGGATGGCAACTGCCTCGAAGGATATCATCGGCAAGCTGTTCGCCGTCTTCTTCCCGGTCATGGCGTTTGTTGCCTCGGGTTTTGAGCACTCTGTCGCGAACATGTTCTTCATTCCTTATGGCATTCTGCTCAAGTCCGTTCCCAAGGTTGTCGAGGCAACAGGCAAGACCCTCGCAGACTATGCAGGACTGAACTGGGCGACTCTCTGGACGAAGAACCTGATTCCTGTGACCATTGGCAATATCATCGGTGGTGCATTCTTCGTCGGCATCATCTATTGGTTCGTTTACTTGAAGAAGGCCCCGGAGACTGTGGAGACAAAGTAGGACCAGTCTCTCTTACTGGCGAGAGTGCTTCGGAAAAAAACGATCGGGGAGGAAACCATGGAGTTGGACAATGTCACTCGACCAGCGGGGCAGGCGCAGCCGCTGAGCGACGAAGACAAGCGTTTTCTGGGTGAGCTGGTGGAGACAAATCGTACGGAGCACCACGGCCGAGTGTCGTACATGGACATCATGTTTGAGCTGGAGCATCACTACGGGAACTCTCTTCCTGGAGAAGTGCTTGGTGAGGTAGCGCGCCTGGTGGGCGCGCCAGCCTCGCAGCTCAACGGCTTCGTGACCTTCTATACGATGTTGTCTACCGAGCCACGGGGACAGCACGTGATCCGCGTCTGTACAAGCGGGCCGTGTCATGTGACCGGCGCTCCATCTATTGTGTCAGAGCTCAAGCGACTGCTCGGAGTGGAATTGGGCGAGACAACTTCGGACGGGATGTTTACGCTGGAGGCTTCCAGCTGCCTTGGCATCTGTGGTGTTTCTCCGGCGCTCATGATCGATGATGACGCCTATGGAAACCTCACTTCTGGTGACCTGCCGAGGATTCTTGCCGCGAAGCGCGTGGGAGGTGCACAGTGAAGTTGTTCTCAACCCAGATCGTCGTTCCTGTTGACTCCAACTCTGTCCTCCAGGGTGCTCTTGAAGTCAAGCACGTTCTCGAGGAGATGATTGGCACGTACAACCTGGGCAGCCAGGTCTCGGTGGTCGAGACGGGCGCTCTCGGTATCTATGACCAGGGCGTCGTTCTGGCCGTCTTCCCGGATGATGTCTATTACGGTGGCGTGAAACCGGTGGACGTGCAAGAGATTGTCACGGAGCATCTCCTGAAAGGGCGTGTCGTGTCACGCCTCGTCATCGACAGGAACCTGTCAAACAGGCGTCTTGTTGAGAAGGAGACAGGGAAAAGCCAGCAGAAGATCGTCCTGAGGAATGCAGGACTCATCGATCCACAAAGCATCGACGAGTACATTGCTCGTGACGGGTACGGAGCGCTGGCCAAGGCTCTTGCGATGCAGCCCGGCGAGGTTATCCAGATCCTGACTGACAGCAAGCTCCAGGGACGGGGAGGCGCAGGGTTTCCGACAGGGTTGAAGTGGGGAATGGTCGCGAAGGAGCAGAGCGACGAGAAGTACATCGTGTGCAACGCTGACGAAGGTGAACCCGGGACCTTCAAAGACCGCCTCATTCTCGAGGGAGATCCACACAGTATCGTCGAAGCCATGACCATTGCCGGCTACGCTACCGGGGCTCATGTCGGTATCGCCTATGTCCGTGGCGAGTACTTCATGTCGATAGCACGCCTCAAGAAGGCTATCAAGGACGCCACTGAGTATGGACTGCTTGGCAAGGACGTTCTGGGGACAGGATTCCAGTTTGATATTGAGGTCTATCGTGGTGGTGGCGCCTATGTCTGTGGTGAGGAGTTTGCGCTGCTCGAGTCCATCGAGAACCGGCGGGGGGAGCCGCGGAACAAGCCTCCGTTCCCACCTCAGCAGGGACTTTTCGGAAAGCCTACGGTCGTCAACAACGTAGAGACCTTTGCCAACGTACCACCGATCTTGTTGAATGGCAGCGATTGGTTCAAGTCATTCGGGACACCGTCGAGTGCCGGCACCAAGGTCTTCTCGCTCTCGGGCGACATTGTGAACCGTGGCATCGTCGAGGCACCTCTGGGTGTCACGTTGCGGGAACTCATCTACGACTTTGGTGGTGGCGTCAAGGGAGGTAAGCACATCGGCTTCATCCAGACTGGTGGAAGCGCCGGGACTGTGCTTACTGACAAGTTCCTGGATGTTCCGCTGGACTTCGCCTCTATGAAGACCAACAATGTTTCCATCGGTTCCGGAGTCATTCTGGTAGCGTCTGAGGATGTGCCGCTCCTTCCGTTCCTTGCGGAGGTGGCACACTTCTTCTGGCATGAGTCGTGTGGCAAATGCACACCTTGCCGGGAAGGGACACTGCAAGTCAAGACGATCATGGACACGCTTGTCAACCGGACGGCGGACCCCGCTTCCCTGCAACGCCTCGGCAAACTGCTCAACACGCTGAACGACACGTCGTTCTGTGGGCTGGGGCAGGCTGCCCCGCTCGCGTTCGAATCAGCACTGCGCAACTTTCCCGAAGCATTCGACCGTGCTCTGGCGGAATCACACGTACCAGAGGCCTGTCAGGAAGAAGGATAGAGGGACAACGTCATTGTCTTTCTGTCGACACACAACATCGTGTGCGTAACCCAGTGTACGGCATCGTTGGGCTGAAGACCGGAGTCGAAGCCATCGTCGGGCGCAGGGAGGAGCAGGCCCAGATCGACACGGCGTCGCACAGCGAGTGACAGTCCCTTCAGGGTACTACTCGTTCTGGGTGTGAGTAGACATTGAGGCGACCGGCCCGTACGAATGCGACGACGGTGATCCCGACCCTTTCTGCAAGAGCAACTGCCTGAGCAGTCGTAGCACTCCTTGAGGCCAGGACCGGTATCCCGACACGGGCTGCCTGAGCGACTGCCTGGGCTGGAATACGCCCCGTGCCCATCAGCACTGCCTCTCTCAGATTCCAGGAGTGCATCAGGGCGTGACCGATGACTTTGTCGAGCGCCGTGTGACGGCTGATATCCTCACAGCAGAAGACATGCTCTCCCTGTGCTACAAGGGCTGCGTGAACGCCTCCGGTATTCCTCCAGTGAAGCGCACTTCGCTGCATCTCCTCAGCCAGATCCTGAATCCACGAAGCTGACACGGTGAATCCTGGGGACACAGCCATATCTTCAGTCAGAGTGTCTCCCGATATGCAGTCGATGTCGATCGAAGTGGGCGCTCCTGGTCCTGGGGCATCGGAGGAAACAGTAAGAAACGCCGAGCGTTCTTCCACGGTGACCGCGAGGATCTGAGCGGGTCGAGCCCAGCCTTCAGAAACGGCATGGCCAACCGCGGCTGCGTCAACGAATTCACCGGAGCTCGCGAGGCGTACAACCCGAGTGCCGTTGACGTAAATGGTCAAAGCACGTTCTTCGGTGACCTCATCCTCGCATTTGGTGGCCGTGCCGTTGCGATCGTATTTCCAGATGGTCGTCATCATTGCTCGTTACCTCCCAAAGCCCAGTCTGTTGTGGGTCGGTTGCAGCCTGCTGCCGTCGGTCGACACTGGCTCTCATTCTGCCTGGATGTTGCATTTTGGGACCCAGAAAGGTATTATACACATGATCGTCAGCGTTGTTTGCAAGGAGGCCCTCATGGGCAGAATCACGGACTACTATCATGCAGTATCCTTGGAGGATGCGTTTGCCAAGGCGAAGCAGCTCGGTTCAGCTGCCGCATATGTTGGCGGCGGTGTGGAGCTGGTCCTTCGCCGCAACCCGGAAGTCACGACCCTGATCGATCTATCGCGCTGCGGTCTCGATTACGTTGCAGCGGTCGGGGAAGGGATCGAGATCGGTTCTCAGACGACACTAACGACGATCAGTCACAGCGCAGACATCGGGCACTACGCCGGGGGTTCGCTTGCCTGGTGGGCGGGCCATATCGCTCACAACAACCTTCGGGACATGATCACCGTCGGTGGAGCTATCGGGCGCAACCAGCCGTGGAACGACGTCGTGCCCCATCTCGTTGCCCTGGGCGCGCAGGTGCGGCTGTTTGACGATGCTGAGCGTATCATGCCTCTCGCTGCGTATATCGAAGCGAAACAGTCAGGAGTAATCATCAAGAATGTCCTGCTGCCGACTGATAATGCTGGCTCAAGAGGATTCCTGTGGCGGTTTACGCGTACTCAGCAGGATATCTCGACGCTACACTTCTCAGCGCTTGTCAGGTTTGAGGGCAACATCATAACAGCGGCCAACCTGGTCTTTGCAGGGCGGCCCGGCCATGCAGCTCTTTACCCCCGACTTTCTGAAGTACTCATCGGAAAGCCCTTGTCCCATGAGACGTTTGCGAGACTTGCCGAAGTGGCTTATGACCTCGTCGAGGTGGGCACTGACTTTCGTGCGACGGGGGAGTATCGGCGTGAATTGGTGCGGGCGGCTGTCGTATACTTGGAAGAGCACATGACAGGAGTGGCACAATGAATATTTCCATGACGGTGAATATGGTCAAACGGTCCTTCGATGTTCAGCCGGACGAGGTTCTCCTCGATGTCCTGCGGTGCGAGGGCTACCTCGAGGTAAAGGGCAGCTGCCGTACTGGAGACTGTGGCGCATGTACTGTGCTGCTGGATGGCCGGCCTGTTGCTTCATGCCTGACACTAGCCGCCAAAGCAGACGGACACGCCGTGACGACCGTACGAGGCATAGGGGATCAGGCTCACCCTCATGCCTTACAGGACGCATTTGTAAGGAATGGTGCGATACAGTGTGGCTACTGCGTTCCAGGAGCCATCACGTCTGCCAAGGCTTTGCTCGACGAGAATCCTGATCCCACCGAAGAAGAAGTCCGGTTGGCGATGGATAGCAATTACTGCCGATGCTCCGGATACGAACAGCAGGTCGAGGCAGTGCTCGACGCTGCCGCACACCTCCGGAAAGGGGACGCGAAATGAGCGCAGAGAAGAAGGGATTTCGCCACCTGAAAGAGGGATCGTATCCGGCGACGCGCGTGGTCGGCACATCCGTAGAAAAGGTTGACGGCTATGCACTGGTAACCGGGGCCCCAATGTACACGGACGATATCGCCGCACGTGATTTCCCGGATCGTCTGCACGGAAGGATCCTGACCAGTCCGATCGCGAGTGGCGTCATCGAATCGATCGACACCGGTGCCGCAGAGGCACTGCCCGGCGTTCATCTCGTGCTGACTTGGAAGAATACGCCGCGTACGTTCTACACGACGGCCGGCCAAGGCTGGCCTGAGCCTTCACCCTACGATAATCAGATGTTCACGGAACGAGTGCGCTTCGTTGGTGACCGCGTCGCTGCTGTCTTCGCTGACTCCAGCGACATCGCGGAACGGGCGCTCAAGCTCATCAGGGTGAGCTTCAAGGAAGAACCTGCTGTTCTTGACGCTGACGATGCGATGAAGCCGGGTGCGCCAATCGTGCATCCCGAAGATCCGAAGGGCGCCTATGATGCAGCGCACAACGTTGCTGCCCATGTGGACATCAACGTTGGAGACGTGGAGAAGGCATTGGCGGAAGCCGAGGTGGCCATCTCGGAGACGTTTCAGACACACTATGCTCAGCACACGCCGATGGAGACGCACACGGCATTCGCGTATACGGACGACAAGGGCAAGCTCGTCATTGTGACCAGCACGCAGGTCCCCTGGCACGTACGCCGCATCGTCTCAAGAGTCCTTGGCATTCCCATGAGCAAGCTGCGTGTCGTCAAGCCTCGAATCGGCGGCGGTTTTGGTACCAAGCAGGAGGTTCTCATTGATGATCTTGTGGCCTACGCGACTATCAGGACAGGTCTCCCGTGTGAGATCGAACTGACGCGCAAAGAGGAGTTTGTCTCCTCCAGGACCCGTCATCCGATGAAGATCGACATGAGCATCGGGTGTGACAGGAAGGGCAACTTCAAAGCTCTCAAGATGTACGTTCTCAGCAACACCGGGGCTTATGGCAGCCACAGCCTTACGGTCATGTCCAACACTGGCAGCAAGACCCTGCCGCTCTACAACAAGGCGTCTGACGTTCGCTTCTTTGGCGATGCAGTCTATACGAACCTTCCCGTCCCCGGGGCGTACCGTGGCTACGGGGCGACCCAGGGATACGCTGCTCTCGAGACCACGATTGATGATCTGGCCGCCAAGCTGGGCATGGATCCCATCGAATTGCGGAAGAAGAATATGATCAGGGTCGGCGAGGGTTCGCCAATCTTCGAGGCTCTCGGCGAAGGCCGCCAGGGAGTCGCTCAGACGATCAAGAGCAGTTCGCTGCCTACCTTGCTTGACCTTGGGGCTGAGGCCATCGGCTGGACAGAAAAGCGTGGCAAGCGAACGCGCAACGGTCACAAGGTCCGTGGTGTGGGGATGTCGATGCACATGCAGGGTTCTGGTATCCCGCTCATCGACATGGCTTCTGCTTCCATCAAACTCAACGAG
>CAIQIK010000004.1 GCA_903871855.1 uncultured Caldisericota bacterium | reverse complement strand
TACTGCTGGTCCTTGGAATGAGAAAGGAGCAGCAGGAATGGAGCTCACGATGCGGGAACGCAAGAAGCTCACGATGGTGAAGGCACAAACGTACGTAAAGGCGAGCAAAGCAAAGAAGACAGCCATGCTGGATGACTTCTGCGAGTCCACAGGGTACTGTAGAAGACATGCCGCCCGTGTCCTGCATCAGGCAGGTCAGCGGTACTTGCTGGGAGACTGTGTCCTCGTGGCTGATTCCACGAAGCATATCCACCGGTATCGTGCTTCTCGGTATGGTCCCGCAGTCCAGCAGGTACTGACCACCATCTGGGCAGCAAGCACGTTCCTTGGTCCTGTCCGCCTGGCAGCAGGCATGCCCCTTTTCGTGGAGAACCTTGTCACCCATGGACATCTCCGAGTAGATGAGGAGACATGGAGACTTCTCCTGCAGATGAGTCCTGCCACCATCGGACGACTTCTGGCAGGAGAACGCAAGAGATATCTCCTGCATGGCATCTCCCATACGAGGAGTACTCCCCTGGGTGGCAGGATCCCCGTGCAGACCTGCATGGACCCTCCCCCCGAGCCCTTTGGTTCAAGGCGAAGGGTGCTTCTGCTGGACGCCCCCGTGCCTTGGCCATGGACCTGGTGGGTCATGATGGGGGGGCAGGCAGTGGATGACTTCGGCTAGACCCCAAATGTCAGCAACTGGTGGTGGGAACAGGGCATTCGCCGGTCGAAGCACATGGAGGCAGAATTACAGCACTGTCTTGAGCGGCTGGGGACTTCTCTCGGAGCACAGAACATCAGTCCGGATGGAGCTGCGGAGCAGCAGAAGAAGGACCTCTATCGGCTGATTCCGGGCCCGTAAGATGGCGCGCGCTCCTGCTGCGCTGTCTTGATGGTGTCCGCAAGGACGCCCGAGGCAGTCAGGCGTGCGGCAAGCACCGTTTCGCCATGCTCGCAGAAGGCCGCGGTTGAAGTCACCCATGATACACGACAGTGAGCTGCTGGAAAGGGCCGTGATACTGCGGACCGCCCTGGGCGACGGGCACTGCCGCCTCGTTTCCCAGCACCATTCTGGTGGTGTGTAGGAGGGTGGCATACTCCAGGCGGACGCCGCCCTCCTGTCAGATACGGTCTTCACTATCAATAACAAATTACACAAGTGGTTGTCCTGCCGTTTCTACTCCAAGTTGGATAATATCGGTGATCATAGACGATAGTCCTTGACAGAAAAAGAGGGGGGCGTTTGCCCCCCTTGCTCTTAACGAAAGTAGTAATCCAGGTAGATATCAAGTAATTTCTTCGAATCGGCCGACGTAATGTCTCGTATCGTAACCGGCAACTTCTTGTTTTCTATGATCGCTCGTGCCAGCTCTTTTTTCGGGCCGCAGATGAGTCTGATGGATTGTGCCCATCCCTCTCCATCGGCGCTCAGAACAACCTCTGTACAGACCGGCTTCCCGCTCTGTGTCTTCGCAATGGTGAATCGAGCCAGATCATAGCCGCCACTGCCTGGTGAATAGCGAGGATGATTCAAATCACGGAGGCCTTGGCTTAAGTTGTAGTAGTCATATCCTCTGAACCGACACAGGTAGCAGGTGCTGCCATCTTCCGTCTGGTACGTATCCAGCACTCCCAGCGATGGCATGAACAAATGCTTTCGTATTTCGGGGTCTTCCAGCTGTACGCTGTAATATTTCACCGCTATGTCATACAAGAGGGCATCGGTCCCCTCCAGGCCAAACACCTTGCTGGAGGGCAAGGGAAGCTCCACGGAGGCAGGGCCGTCCAGCTGGGTCTGGGGCGCCGAAGGCGAGCTCGGAGCGTTCGGCGATGTCACGTTACCCGTCGTGTTGCAGCCGCAACAGGCCAGCAGTATCATAACCAGAAGTACTAGCTGTACCTTCTTCAAAGCCGTATCACCACCTCTTCTCAATAAACACGAACAGTATAGGTGAATGTCGTAGTGGTGTTCGTGCTGTCAATTCCGGTGAGTACAATTCTCCAGAGGCCCGCCATATTGAATCCACTGTAAGATTGGATCATAGAAGAAGCATTGGTCCGACTATAGTGCCCCTTCGCGGCGTTATTGGGATCATAGATGTCCATTGTAAGCGTGTTACATTGCACATTGCAGCACCCCGTGAGAAATTCCTGTGAGTTCATGGGGACAGTGTTATGTAAATCAGCCCACAATCTTGTACCAGTAGAGCCACTCCGGAATGTCCGGGGAACCATGACAAACATGTTGTTCTTCTGATCGGTCGTAGAGGATGGGAAAGAAAGAGAGAGCAGTCTGTTCTTTCGGCAGTTATTGTACGATGTAAAATACACTGTGTCTCTGGTGCTTCCCGTAGCATTGTTCACAAAAACGGCATGAGCTAGAGCGTATGGCGTACCGTTAACCTCCCCCTTCACATGAATGACTGCACCGATTAAATCAGATGCAGAGAAAGGCAATTGGTTGGAATTGTAAGCAACATCACCCGTATCGCAGATCACGCCTTTTTCGCTGGACGATTTGGAGCCGTCGACGTAGCTTCTGAAATTTCCACAACTTGCCCAGGAGGGGGTACCATTTGAATTGGTAGCCCACCAAGTATAAGATCCTACACTATCCATTCCGTATTTGGCGCCTACATCAGCGTATGAATTGCTTCCGCCAAATCCAGCCCACATGCATTGGGACGCGAAGTTCATACAATCTGCGCCAAACCAAGGGAAATTATTATTCTTGAAAGTCGGCGTGCCAGATCCATCATCACTTTGCGTTGAGTACGTCAAGGCATAATTGGCCGCGTTTTGCTTATTATATGCGATATCACTAGACGTCGTTGCCAAGGTTGATCTAGAACCTTTTACGAGGGAAGGCTCTTCCACGCGAGAGAATGCCTCATCATAGCCCCGAAGTTCTGTTTGCAAGTCAAAACCTTCATTGTAATGGGACTGAAAAAACGAGTCATCTGAGACTACTTCTGCAATCATCCAACTGTCATTTACCCTGATCAGAGAGATATTGTAGTTCGTAATCTCAAAGGTTGGCTCACGACAGAAGCTGTACTGATAGTCTAGGTATTCTGATACATCGGCCACCGCATAATTCCCTTCTATGCTGGTTTCATGAAACCTATAATCCGTATTGAAATGGGAATATGTAATCTTTTGCGTCTCATGCAGATGCCCGAAATATACCACGCGGTCTTCTTGGAGATCCAAGTTATCCAACACAGCTTTGACCCCGGATTCTTTAATATCCAATGCGTTCATCAATCCAAATCCACTCTTCTTCTGAAATTGTGCAAATGAGGAAATGTCCTGTTCCAGTTTTGTGGATGATTCGCTTCTGGCCGCGATCAACACATTTTTCATGGTATCCTTGGAAACGTCTTGCTTCTTGTAAGAGTAAATCGACTCTACGCACTTCTTGAGATAGGACTCTACGGTAGCTTCAATTTGCTGTTGTTCACTCTGCTCATTTGCCTTCACTTCTGTTGCAAGAACACTGGTGCTCAGCAAGGAAAAAATCATTCCCACCGATAATGCCAATGACAGAACCTTTTTCATGTCGTCTCCTTTCGATTCTCTTCGTTCTATACCTCAGCATTTCCAAACGAAGGAAGCATGTACGTCTTCGAGCTCGACGCGCATCAATAACCCTGTTCTCAACAATAGTTATGGCCAATCTCTTGTCGTGGGGAGTTTAGAAGGATAGAAAATGAAGGATACCCTGTTGCCGCAGAAATTGCCTCGCTCGTTCCGGCCCTTCGGACAAGATTCCCCTGCATTCTCTCTCTCTGCATTCACGCCATCAGCCCTCCTCAATATGCCATTTTTTTAGACTAGAGAAATCTGTAATCCTGTCAAGTTTTTGCGTGAGTTGACACGTAAGAGCCCCCTCTGCCTGGCTCTCCGCACGCAGGACAACCAAATCCAGTAAGCCGGAGAACGCGGGGCACAGCAGGGTCGGCATGTTCTTCAGGAACTGGTCTGTGTGAGTCTAGTCCTCGGGCGTCAGAAATGAATGGACCAAGTGCCAAGGTGGCGCATGAGCAGATCCCTGCTACGCGGCACAGCACACATCGTCAACCGTTCCGGCGCCGGACCCTGACCTCTCAGGCTTTCTCTTCGGTCAGAGACTGGAGTTCGTAAAGATTCCTGTAGATACCGCCCTTTGCGAGCAGCTCCTCGTGCGTTCCGGATTCACTGATGCGCCCTCTCTGCACCACGAGGATGCGATCCACCGTGCGAATGGTCGACAGGCGATGCGCGACGATGATGCTCGTACGGCCCTTGAGGATCTTACGGATGGCCGACTGGATGACGGCCTCGGACTCCGTATCGATGTTGGAGGTGGCCTCGTCAAGGATGAGGACTTTGGGGTCAAAGTACAGCGCCCGGGCAAACGAGATGAGCTGCCGCTGGCCCGAGGAGAGGTTGTTGCCGCGCTCATACAGATGGTAGTGCAGACCTCCCTCGAGACTCTTCACGAACCCCATGCCCAGATAGTCGACGATCTCGTTCGCGCGTCGTTCATCAGGATGCTCTTCGAACAGGGCGATGTTGTCCAGGACACTGCCGCTGAAGATGAACACGTCCTGCATGACAAACGCGACGTTGTGCCTCAGGAATTCAGCAGGCAGAGTCGCTACGTCCGTGCCCCCCAGCAGGACTCTGCCGCTGTCGACGTCATAGAACCTGGGGACCAGACCCGTGATGGACGTCTTCCCGGCACCAGTCGAACCAACCAGTGCAACAGACCCGCCTTGTTCGACCTTGAAGGTAATGCCCTTGAGAATCTCCTCGCCCTCGTTGTAGCTCAGGTGAACGTCCTGAAACTCGATATCGAATGAAGAGGGAGGGCAGCCGTCAAACGTTTCGGGAGTGTAGACTTCCTCCGGTTCATCCATGACACGGAAGATCTTCTCGGCCGAGGCCATGGCCGACTGGATGGTGTCGAACTGCTCTGCCAGTTCCTGCACGGGGCGGAAGAAGATCGCCGCGTAGAAGGTGAACGTAATGAGCGTTCCGAAGGATAGGGTCCCGCCCAGGATACGGTCTCCCCCGAAGTACAGGAGGAGGGCGATGGCAAACGTCGAGAGGGCGGCCACCAGTGGCCGGAAGATGCCGTTGAGATGGACGAGACGAAGACGGATGCGCGTGAAGTCACGGTTGATGACGTCGAACTTCTCCTTCTCTTTCTCCTCGATGGCAAACAGCTGCACGACGCGTACCCCCTGCAGACGTTCGGCGATGAAGGCATTGATGCGGGACAGGCGCGTCCGCGCCATGCGGTGGGTATCGCGCATAGGGATACGAAGCACGGCAGTGATGAAGATGACGGCCACCAGCACGCCCACCAGAATCCACGTCAGGAACACGTTCAGTATGAACATCGTGACGAGGACGCCCACCAGCAGCAGCGAATCCTTGGCCAGGTTGACCAGCGAGTTGATGTACATGTCGGCCAGAGCAGCTATGTCATTGGTGACCCGTGTGGTGAGACGACCGGACGGGGCCTTGTCAAAGTAGCTGAAGGGGAGACGCTCGATGTGCTGGAAGAGCTGGACGCGGATATCATACACGACACGCTGCCCCACGACCTCCAGCAGGAGCCTGTTGCCATAGGCGACGACCAGCATGATCGCAACGACCACGAGGAAGATGAGGGACAGGCGCCTGATACCGGCCCTGTCCGCCGAGCGGAACCAATCACGCTCTGTGGCAGGCAGGCGCTGGAGATCCTCGACGTTCATCAGGAACGATCCTTCTGCGAATGCAGGCGTCGGCGCTTCGAACAACACGGGCACCGCCTGGCTGGCGTATGAGGCCAGTGTCTCGACTCCAAGCTGTGCTGCCTTGTCCGGTGTGATGACATAGAACGAGACCTGGGTCCCGGCGAGGGAGCGGCCCAGGACGCGGCCTGCATGAGCAAGCTCGGTCTTGTCGTAGTAGGAGCGGTCCCCCAGTGTGAAACGTGCGGCCGCAGGCACCAGGCCGTCTACCAGCTTGGCGTCCGCAGCGTTGTCCAGCTGGACGAATCTGGATGAGGTCGGATCGACATACTGGTCGATAGCACTGCGGACGATCAGAGGTTTCAGAATATCGCCGGCGTTCAGGACACAGACCAGCACCAATGCCAGCAGCAGCAGCCAGGTCTGTGGCCTTACGAAGTGCAGCAGGCGGCGCATCAGCGTCACGTCGAATGCGCGCTCTTTGACTTCTTCCTGCGTGATCGGCTCGCTCATTCTTTCTCCACCTTGCGTTCTACCAGCTGTTTCCTAAAGATATGCCAGTACATACCCTTCGCCCGCAGCAGATCGTTGTGGGTCCCCTCTTCCGCGACGTGTCCGCTGTCGAGAACCAGTACCTTGTCCATATGCCGCAGTGCAGAGATGCGGTTGCTGATGACGACGGTCGTCGGCTTTGTCTCGAAGCTTGCGATGTTGTCGAGGATGTGCTTCTCGGTGTCGGCGTCCACGGCCGACAGGGCGTCGTCCAGGACGAGGATACGAGGCTTCTTGAGAATGGCACGCGCGATGGTGACACGCTGCTTCTCGCCGCCAGACAGCGTGACGCCGCGCTCCCCGACCACCGTACTGAACTCGTCCTGAAACTCCATGATGTTCTTGTAGACGCCGGACAGCCTCGTCGCTTCCTGGACCTCTTCGGTCCCGACCGGGAGCTCGGTCACGTTGATGTTCTCCTCGAGCGAGTCCGAGAACAGGAACACGTCCTGGGTCACAACGCCGATCGCCCGCCGCAGGTCCTTGATGCGGTAGTCGCGGACGTCATGCCCGTCGACCAGAATCCGTCCCGATGTCGTGTCATAGGCACGCGTCAGCAATGAAACGATTGTTGTCTTGCCCGAGCCGATAGGGCCGATGATGCCGACTTTCTGCCCGGGGACCACATGGAAGCTGACATCGTCGAGGATGCGTTTGCCCTCGCGCTCGAACGTCACATGGTCAAACTCGATCTCTCCACGCATGTCGTCGAGCGTGAGAGCGTCCGGCCGCTCGAGGATGGTCGGCTGCATGTCGAGGATCTCGTTGATGCGGGCGAGAGATGCCTGCCCTCTCTGGAACAGATTGATGGCCCAGCCCAGCGCGAGCATCGGCCAGGCAAGCATGCCGATGTACGTGTTGAACGCCACCAGCCCTCCGATGCTGAACTGCCCCCTTGTGACCAGCAGACCGCCTGCCCACAGGAGGATCAGCGTGGCAATGGAACCGAGGAAATCGATGAGGGGAAATGTGAGCCCCCAGACCGTCACGAGCTTGACATTGCGGCGTTCGATGTCCATGGCTCGTTCCCGCAGGCCACGCGCAGCAGCGTCCTCGCGAGTGAAGACCTTGATGACCCGGATACCGGTCATGGCTTCCTGCACATAGTCGCTCAGCGCGGAGAACGCGTCCTGCACGCGCTTGAACAGCCGGAACACGATGGGGCCCGAGCGCGTCACGACGAGCGCGATGAGCACGAGAGGTACCAGCGTCATTAGAGTCAGTGGGCGGTTGAAACGAAACATGGCGACGAGCGTAAATGTCGTCATAATGATGAAATCTGAAATCATGAGCAGACCGTCGCCTAGCGCCTCCCGCACCGCCTCTAGGTCATTGGTCACGAGCGCCATCAGGTCTCCCGTTTTGTGTCTGTCATGGAACTCGGCCGACAGCGACATAAACTTGGCAAAGAGGTTACGGCGCATCTGTTCTTCGACGCGCCTCGCCGAACCCCACAGCAGATACCGCCAGAGGTACCGCCCGACGGTCATCGCCAGGACCAGGAGACCTATCTGGAGCATGGCAACGCCCAGCTCATGGGGACCCGCTGTGAACACCGCCAGTTCATCGATGATGCGTGCCGTTATCCCCGGGATGACTGTCTGAATGACGTCGACCGCGCCAAGAATCATGATGCCGCCGACGTACTGTGGCCAGTACCGCGACAGCGCAGGGCCAAGATGTCTGAGTCTGTTCGTTCTTTTGGTTTCCGTACTAGTCATAACGGTACAGAATATTGTCCAATCAGCTCTCTGTCAACCGCTGGGCTCTTTTCGAACCCCGGGCGGGCACAACACATTAGCCCTCTTGTGCAGAAGCTTCCATGCGGTACCCTGTCTTAGTAAACCCATGAGAACACACGCAGATCCGATTCTCTTTGACGTGTACGCGCGGTTGGAGGTCGCATGGGGACCACAGCACTGGTGGCCAGGCGACACACCCTTCGAGGTTGCCGTTGGCGCGGTGCTGACCCAGAACACGAGCTGGTCAAACGTCGAGAAAGCGATCGATGCCCTTCGCTCCAGCGGTGCGCTGTCGGTCAAGGCCCTGACCGCGCTGCCCGAGACGGACCTGGCGACCCTCATCCGACCTGCCGGTTACCACAACATGAAGGCCCGCACACTTCGGGCGTTGTCTGCGTGGCTCATGCTGCATACGCCCCACGGGGACCCTTCAGAGCTGACGGATGCCGACCTGCAGGGGTTAAGGGCGGACCTCCTGTCCGTGCATGGCATCGGCAAGGAGACCGCGGACAGTATCCTGCTGTATGCCGCCGGTCGTCCTATCTTCGTCGTGGACGCATACACGAGGCGTATTGGCACAAGACTGGGTCTGCTGCCCGAAAATGTCACCTACGATGCTGCGCAACGGTACTTCACGACACGACTGCCCGAAGACGTATGCCTGTTCAATGAGTTCCACGCCTTGCTGGTCTGTCTGGCCAAGGAACACTGTCGGGCGCGACCCGTGTGTCTCGCCTGTCCATTGAAACAGTGCTGTCCCTCGGCCGACGTATCGCCCCCGACACGACAAGCAGCGAGCCTGTCAACCATGTCCGAAAGGAGGTCCACCCCGTGAACTATCGCTACATCTACGGTCCCATCCCATCCAGGCGTCTGGGCCGGAGCCTCGGCATCAGCCCTATCCCCGACAAAACGTGCAACTTCAGCTGCATCTACTGCATGCTGGGTCGCACAGACCACCTTACCAACGAGCGCGAAGAATACTTTAAGCTGGAGGGCATCCTCGCCGAACTCGACGATGCGCTCAGACACGTGTCGCCGCCGCCTGATCACATCTCGATCGTAGGCAACGGCGAGCCGACCCTTTATCTTCGCCTGTGGGATCTGATCCACGGAGCGCGAGAGCTCAGCAGCATTTCCATCGCTGTCATCACCAACGGCGCGCTGTTATCCGAGCCTGCCGTGCGCGAAGCGCTGGCTGAAGCGGATATTGTCCTCACCTCGTTCAACGCCCCTACGGAGGAACTCTTCCACCGCATCGACCGACCATGCCCGAGCATCACGTTCGAGGCTATGAAACAGGGACTGCTGGACTTCGCCCACATGCCGAGGAGAGGCCAGCTCTGGGTAGAGATGATGCTGCTCGAGGGCATCAACGACTCGGCAGAGACACTGGAGCAGACACGATGGGTCCTGCAGGAGGTCGGGCCCGACCGCATCTTTGTCGATACGCCCATCCGGCCGCCGGCCGAGGAGTTCGCTCATCCCGTAACGCCGGAAGCACTGGTACTTGCCGAGAAGGCACTGGGAGGAGCACAACCGTCGGGCTTCGGCTTTGGCGCCTTCACCATTGCCGCCGGTTCGGATCCGCTGGAGACGCTTGCAGGGGTCTGCAAGAGACACCCCATGCGCGAGGACCAGGCAACCCTGCTGCTCGTCAACTCTGGGATCGACCCGCTGCCGGTCCTCGACGCACTGCGTGCCGATCCGCGCTTCAGGGTCGAGTCGTATGCAGGTCAGACGTTTTTCCTCGTCCGCGAAACGAATGGAGGATCAGGCCGATGATCCTCGGGGCACACGTGTCCATCGCGGGGGGAGTGATAAACGCCCCCCAGAACGCTGTTGATTGCACATGCGAGACGCTTCAGATCTTCACCAAAAGTCAGTTTCACTGGCAGGCACCGCCCCTGTCGCGGGACGAAATCGCCGGGTTCAAGCGCGGCATGAAGCTGAATCACCTGGTCCCGGGAACGGTGCACGCCGCCTACCTCGTCAACCTTGCTGCTCGCGACCCCGACCTTCTGGTCAAGTCCAGGGACTGCATGATCAACGACATCAGCAGGACCGAGCACCTGGGCATTCCATATCTCGTCGTCCATCCCGGAGCTCACCGTGGACAAGGAGCCGACAAGGGGGTCCACGTAGCGGCCAGAAGTCTGGACTACATCTTCCGGCATACCCCTGCACACCGTACTATGGTGCTTCTCGAAGCTACCACAGGCGCTGGTTCCATCCTGGGCGGCACCTTCGAGGAACTCGCCGCCATACGTAGTCTGTGCCATTTCCCTGCCCGCGTTGGTTTCTGCATCGACACGTGTCACATCTACGGCGCAGGCTATAACATCCGCTCCCTAGAAGGGTACACCGCGACCATTGACCAGCTGGACCGCGTCCTCGGTCTGGACAATATCCGGGCTTTTCATCTCAACGATTCCAAGGGTGCACTGGGTTCGAAGATCGATCGGCACGCCGAAATTGGACAGGGGGAGATCGGGCTGGAGCCGTTTCGTCTCCTGCTGGCCGACACGCGATTCCACAGGATACCTGGCATTCTGGAGACACCCGGAGGCGATGGCGCCTACGCCCGTAACCTCGCCGTCCTTCGCTCTCTCATCCCCTCTCCATGAATTGTGAACCCCATTGTACCTGGTACAATGGGGTTCACAATTGACCGTACTGCAGGAAATCAGAAAACTGGACCACCGCCCCGGACGCAGCATGTCTCCGGCGTTGTGATTGCTGCGGGCTGCGCTACACTACTGGCAGAACTGCGTCAAAGCTGGGCCACCACTTACCTGACGCGGAAAGGAGCTACTATGCGTGGAGCGTTGCGAACCACTTGCGCTTTTCTGCTGGCACTTCTCATCAGCCTGACCTGCGGCTGCACGGCCCAGACCCCGGCCCCACAGGGGGGAGACGTCAAGGGTCCGCTGGTGCCGGCGCAGGACCTCGGAACGGTCGAGATCAGCAAGTATGAAGGCAAAGACCTGACAAATTTCAAGACCCTGGAGGACAACTCAGTCAAGGGCCCACAGACGGTAGACATCGCATCGTACCGGCTCGTCATCGACGGCGCCGTGCAAAACCCGCAGCGTCTCACGTATGCCGAAGTGCTGTCACATACTCACTACCAGAAGCTCATCACGCTGCATTGTGTGGAAGGTTGGAGTGCGACGGGGCTATTTGAGGGCGTCCTCATGAAGGACCTGCTGGCACAGGCCGCGCCACTCCCGTCAGCGGTCACCGTCATCTTCCACGGCGCGGACGACTACACCACGTCCCTGCCTCTCACGACGGTACTCGAGCGCAACATGCTGCTGGCGTACCGCGTCAACAACGCAGACTTGGTCGCCCGCAACGGGTATCCGTTCCAGTTGGCCGCCGAGGACAAACTCGGGTACAAGTGGTGCAAGTGGGTCGTGCGCATCGAGCTGTCCACCGACCCTAACTTCAAGGGGTTCTGGGAGCGCCAGGGATTTGGCAATGATGCAGAGGTCAACCCGAGTCCACAGTATCCTTCGTCTCCCGGGAACCCATAAGAAATCAGGCGTTCGGGCGTTTGGCACGGGATGTTGCAAAAAGGGGACGCTCAATTATGATAAGGTTAGAGTGCTCGACAGTCCTGCTTGCTTGGAGGGCCTGGAACTGTGCAGCGACTGGCAGGAGTTAGACTTGAAAAGGAGGAGCAAAGATGAACGTATCACTGGTGGTACATCGTGTTGGGGCGGACACGGCAAAGAATATTGAGCGAATGGACCTTGCAGTAACGCAATCGGCAAAGGCGGGAGCGCACCTCGTGCTGTTCTCGGAAGCTGCGACCACAGGGCTAATCCTCAACAACGACCCCCGGCATGACCTGATGCTGGGAGAGCCGGTTCCCGGCCCTGCAGTGACGCATTTCGCCGACTTGGCCAAGTCCAGCCGCATCCACATAGCATTCGGCATCCTTGAGCGGGACGGAGCGGCGCTGTATGACAGCGCCATCCTGGTGGGCCCCAGCGGTGACATGCTCCTCAAGTATCGTCGTATCGATCCAAGTTGGCACACCCAGATGGGTGACTCAAAGCTCTATCGTGAGGGAACGGAATGCCCTGCCGTCGATACGCCGATCGGTCGCTTTTCGTTTGCCATCTGCGGCGACCTGTTCAACGACACGGTGGCGGAACAGGTGCAGGAGCAGCATCCGGGTTTTCTCCTCATGCCCTTCGCGCGCTGCTTCGATAGCGGCTTATACGACCAGAAACGGTGGGAGACCGAGGAACGCCGCATCTACATCGAGCGCGTCCAGAAAATGGCTGTCACGACACTTATGGCAAACTCGCTAGGAGAGAGGAGTTTCGACGGAGGTTCGTTTGGGGGAGCCATGGTCGTTCACGCTAACGGCCGCATCACCCACTCACTCCAACTGGGAATGCCCGGAATGATCGTCGCAGCCATCTAGCAGAGCGACGTCAGGGTCTCACTAAAAGCAGCTCTGGATCACGACAGGCCCAGGGTACGTTGAGGACCAATCCTATTATGAAACGGGGAGGAACCATGGAAGGACAACAGTCAGGCGTCCGCATTGGCAGGCGCGCATTTATCTCAGCGGCACTCATTCTTCTCGTCCTCATGATCGGCGCGGGGATCCTGACACGCCTTGTCCCGGCCGGGGAATACCAGCGTACCGTGCAGGACGGGCGTGAAATACTCGACCCGACTTCCTTCAGCCTGACGCAGGCGCGACCACTCCCTGTATGGAGGTGGTTCACAGCTCCGGTGGAGGTCCTCGGCAGCAGCGATGCCGTTATGGTCATCACCATCATCCTGTTTATCCTGCTGGTCGGCGGCAGTTTCGCCGTTCTTGACCATGCCGGCGTTATTCGTACGATCATCGCACGCATCGTGACGAGATTCCGTTCCCGGAGGTATGTGCTGATTGCGGTCGTCTGCCTCTTCTTCATGGCCATGGGCGCACTGTTGGGCGTCTTCGAGGAGACGGTACCTCTGATCCCCATTATCGTCGCCCTGGCGTGGTCCATGGGCTGGGATTCGCTCACAGGACTCGGCATGAGTCTGCTCGCAACCGGGTTCGGGTTCAGTGCAGCGATCGCCAACCCCTTCAGCATCGGGGTCGCTCAACGCATTGCAGGACTGCCCCTGTTCTCTGGAGCATGGTTTCGCTTCATCGTTTTCGCGGTCATGTACGTCCTCGTGGCAACATTCGTCATCCTGCATGCACGCCACGTCGAGCATGACTCCTCGTCGAACCTGTCCTGGCCGGAGGAGCAGGCGGCTCGCGCACGGTACCGGCAATCATCCGACGACCTCACCTTCGTGGCGCCTCGCCGCGCCGTCACCTGGTCCGTCTCCTGTCTCGGCGTCATGCTGGCCATCGTCTTGCTTGGCCCGTTAGTCCCCATCTTCCAGACATATTCCCTGCCCATCATCGGTCTCGCCTTCGTGGCAGCCGGCCTGGGCGCCGGGTTCATGGCTGGCCTGGGGGCACGCGATACGTTCAGGACCTTTGCCTCTGGTCTGGCCGGGATAGCTCCCGGCATTCTGCTCATCCTGATGGCCATGAGCATCAAGCACATCGTTGCCGGAGCAGGGATCATGGACACGATCCTCCACGGCGCAGCCACAGGCATCTCGAAGACCTCACCCTCCGTCGCCAGCCTGCTCATCTACGCGGTGACCCTCGCGATGAACTTCTTCATCGGTTCTGCATCGGCCAAGGCGTTCCTCATGATGCCTCTCCTGGCACCGCTTGCGGACCTCGTCGGCCTCACACGGCAGATCGCAGTCACTGCGTTCTGCTTTGGCGACGGCTTCAGCAATCTCATGTACCCGACGAACGCCGTCCTGCTGATTGGACTGGGACTGACCAGCGTATCGTACCCCCGCTGGTTCCGTTGGACGATCCTCCTTCAGCTCATGACACTGGTCGTAACGGCTGGTTTCCTGTTGCTCGCCGTTTCACTGCACTTCGGCCCCTTCTAGCTTCATGACATCCCTTATTCCGCACAGCTTCGAGGCATCCCGCGAGCGGTTCCGTTCCAGTCTCGGCCTTGTTGCGGTCCGCTGGCCCTCCAGCCGGATCGCAACACATATGGTCCAGGGAGACGGGGGTGACCTGAGCATCGATATTCTGCACGCCCCGGCAACGCAGCAGGCACAGCACCTGCTGCTGGTGACAACCGGGGAACACGGTATCGAAGGATTCGTCGGCTCGGCGATCATGGAGTTGGCGATCAGGGCGGTTCTCCCGAAGCTTGACCCTGCGACGACATCGCTGTGCCTCGTCCATGTCATCAACCCGTGGGGCATGAAGCACGAGCAGCGCACGAACGCGGCAAACGTCGATCTGAACCGCAACTTCGTCGTGTCCTGGGACTCCACCCCCCGGGTCAACGACGGTTATCGGCGTCTCCAGTCTATCTTCCAACCGCAGGGACCGATGCCCTCCGTCCTGTGGAACCGCCTGCTCGTCTGGGGTCAGGTGATGAAACTCGCCGTGACCGGCAAGTCCGGGATGCTCCGGCAGGCACTTCTGGCCGGACAGTATGAAGAGCCGGCGGGCCTCTACTATGGCGGAACTCAGTGGCAGCCGGAGACTCAGGTCATGCGACACTTGTACGACGACTGTCTGAAAGCTGCATCCCACCTGGTGCACGTAGACCTGCACACGGGATATGGACCCCGGGGCCGCATGAGCGTCGTCAACTCAGGGTTGGATCCAGAGCCCTCCGCGCAATGGGCGAAGCGCATCGACTACCCGCATGTTGTCGCTGCCACATCGCAGGAGTTCTACCACATCGAGGGCGACATGATCGACTACATGTACCGGACACGCGAGGTCAGTGCCCCGAGGGTTGCCATGTATGCAACCTGCTTTGAGTTCGGATGCCTGGGCGATTCTCTCCCGGCCCAGATCGACAGTCTGTGGTGCGCCGTGGCAAGCAATCGCGTGCGCCAAAACGGCGCCGTCAGTAAAACCGTTGCAGATGAGGTCCAGAGATTCTGGCGTGAGGCCTACTGCCCATCCGAGCCCTCGTGGGAAGAGCACGCAACTAGAGATGCGCTGCGTGCCTTCAGCGGGATCCTCCACGACCAGGGCCTGACCTCCTGAACAGGGTCGGGGGTGAACAGGCCTGGGCCCGAAGTCACGGAGGCAAACCGGAAAGCCGCTTCCGTCAGTATTCATGTCGCTCCAGGAGCTCTCACAGACTGGTCTTGACAAGAATACCCATCGACCTATTCTGACGATAGATAAGCGTTGGGTTCCTGTGGCAAGTACGGTGGAGACAGAATGCACCATTGTCCAGGCAGTCAGGGATATGTTCAGGTTCCGGCTTGTGAGGTGCTTGGCATCAACGCAACAGCACTGAGGTCAGAAGTCATCATTCACACGTTGGTAGATTCCGTTGTGGCTTGCAGAGAGCGTTTCGTGCACCGCCCCCGATTGGAGGCAGCATGGACCAGACGATCCTGTTCGTCTTTCCTCAGCATAGCGACTTTGGACGTCTCACGACTGCCGGTGACGTATGGACTGCTGCATCTGACCCTGCCAACATCCAGCGGCTTCTCGAGGCAACCCCGGAGGACCTGAGCAGGGAGCTCGGTTTCGTCGCTCAACGTATCCTGACTGATGCGGCCTTTGCTGTCCGCTACGAGTCGCTCCTCATGGTGCTGACAGACGACGACCCGTTCGATGAGTGGGCCCTGCTCCACCCCGCGCTCGATCTGGTCGAGCGTGAGCACCTGCGTCTGCTATACCGTCACAACGTCTTCGACCTCTATGTCCTTCTTCAGGACGTCCTGTGCCCAGACAGCGCCGATCTCATGAACACTCCATCCGAGGAGACCCACTCATGAAGACCCCGGTCCTCGTCTGTGAAACCAGCTTGCTGCTTGAACCGCGTGATCTTGGTGGACGACACGATGTCCGGGTCCTCGTCCAGATTCACTGGGAGGATGTCCGCGAAAGCCTCGCCCTGCGCGCCGGAACCGCTATTCGCCCTTTCGATCCCGGGGTCTGGGAAGGCTTCGTGGCAAGGGCGCTGCACCTGGCGGAACTGTGGATTCGCGACAGTTACGTCCACCAGGTGATGTGGTGGCCCGGCGACGACTCGTTGCCGGCAGGCTGGTTCGCCATGTACTGTTTCCCGGCCGGTCCGAGACGAGTCCTCCTGGGCGTCATGCGATACCTCGGCACCGGAGGGGATACACTGCCATGTATCGGATCCACGTGCTTCTGCGAGAACCCGTGGTGGCAACAGGGTGGAGACTATCTCAACTACCTGTTTCACCTTGGACCGGGTGGCAAACGCCAGGCCGCATGAAGGGACTCGTGTACAGGACTGCGCTGTTTACATTCGACCAGCCGCTCGACAGCGATACGGACCAGGCTGTACTGCAGGCAGCTCAGACCGCCGAGCGTTCAGAAACGGTGCGAGCCGTCCTCGTCGCCGGTGAAAGCGACATCCAGAGCGAGCTCGACTTCATTGAGCGCTCCATCTGTGGCAACGCTGCTGCTGAACGAGCCTACGCAGTGTTTGTCGAACAGCTGGAGCGGCCCATGAGCTGCGAGGCAGTGCTTGCAGCATCAGGCGAGACATCTGCTGAGGAACGCGCCCTGCTTCTGGACCACTACCTTGTGATCGCCCACCGTATAGCGCAGGGCTTCCACGAGAGGGTACAGAGGCACAACTGGTAACCCCTCCCCACGCAACCACCGGATTCGCAGTGTCCAGGGCTGGACACGATGCTCCTTCCCCGCTATCATAACAACGACATGAAACAGCTTATCAGTCTTTCAGAAATGAGTCCCGTCTTTACGCTTGTTCTCATCGTGGTCGTCGGTATCCTGCTTCGCCACATCCATGCCCTCACAACGGAGGACGCCACCACCATCCGCAAGCTCGTGTTCAATGTCTCCCTCCCCTCCCTCATCTTCATCAGCGTGTACAGCAACCCTATCCCACTGAAGGCACTGTGGCTCATCCCCGGCGTCATCATCATCCAGGTGATAGGATACGTGGCTTTTAGGCTCGTCCCCGCCCGTTATCGCGAGACAGTCTTCTCTGGGTTCCTCGGGAATACCGGCTTCATGGGATATCCCGTGGTGCAGGCGATCCTCGGCCAGGGCGCACTGCCGCTTGCAGTCATCTATGAGCAGACGCATTCGCTCATGATCTTCAGCACCTGGGTGCACAAGAATGCCCGCAGCTTCGTCAACCCGCCACTGATCGCCATGGTCCTGGCACTTGTGCTCAAATCTGTGGCCCTGCCACCGTTCTTCACCGATGCGTGCAAGCTTGTCGGCAACACGACATCTCCCCTCGCCATGCTCTTCGTGGGGTTGAATGTGGAACTGGACTTCAACTGGCACGCCCTCATCGCAGCGGCGATCAAACTCGCCCTCGTCCCGGCACTGGCACTGGCCCTGACGTTTGTCCTGCCAGTCGCCGGCGACATCCGCTCAGCATTCATCCTCCAGAGTGCCATGCCCACCATGGTCGCCAGTGTCGTGTACGGAGCCGAGATCGGCCTGGACGTGAAGAAACTGTCCCGGAATGTCGTTGTCTCGACGCTCCTGTTCCCGCTGGCCCTCCTCTTCTGGGGACGTTTCCTCTAGAGGAGACGTCATGAACAAGGATGAGCAGCGGTTCGTCACCTTTGCGCTGCAACATCCGGCCGCGCACGACCCCATCGCTGCCGTTCGGGATTCCGGCGCAGCTCCCGCCGACTTAGGCAGAGCCTTTATGTCCGCGGCTAATCTCCTGTGGGCAAATAACCAGCTGGAATCCGCACTGATCCTGTGGGAAGAAGCCACCCGTCACCTCAATCCTGAACACGAGCAGCTCGAACTCGCCCAGTGCGAAGCAAACGTGGGGGCCGGGTGGGCCGACAGGGGAGAAGCCGCCAAGGCGGTGCCCCACGCAGAGCGCGGACTCGATCTGGCGACCAGGCTGGGAGCATGGGACCTCGTCTTCATCTGCTCTTCGAACCTGGGGACCATTGCCTTCAGCCGTGGCGACTACGCCCACGCCAGACGCCTGCACGGCCTCGGTCTGGAAGCGGCGGAACACGCAGGCGAGAAAGGATGGATCGTCGGTTGCCTGATCGGACTCGCCTTCGACGAAGGAGCCCTGGGAGACCTTGAGCCTGCTCGCGATCATCTTCAGAAGGCCCTGCCGTTTGCGTGCGAGCAAGGGGACCGGCAGCTCGTATTCACTTGTCAGCGCGCACTGGCCCACATCTATCTGCTGCTCCGCGACTATCCTGCCACCGAGCAGACAGTTCTCGATGCAATCACCCTCGCAGAGGAACTCAAGGTTCCCCCCGGCGTGACAAGCGAGCTCTATAGTGAACTGGGAAGTGCATGCGCCAGACAGGGAGACATCACCAGGTCACAGGAAACCTACGAGCAATCTATCAAAGCAGAGGAAACCGACAATCAGAAACCACCTCCACCCGATCTAACTCGTAACGTACCGTAGTCCCCGATGACTCTGGATGATACACCACGCATGTTGAAGCCTTTTGCGCACACGTGTATACTGCGTACAGGACAGCGCAGTCTGCCGTCACTCTGCAATGACAGGAGGAATACATGGGAGTCACCATTCGTACAGCGCGGCTTGCCGATCGCGCTCGCATTCTTGCCATCAGCTCCCAAATATGGGAAGGCGACGACTACGTGCCACAGGTCATCGACGAATGGCTGCACATGCGGGATTCCGAGGTGGTCGTCGCAGAACTGAACGGAACGGTCATTTCCTTTGCCCATACGGTCAACCTTGCGTCGGGGTACGTCTGGCTTGAGGGCATTCGCACGGACACTGCCTCGCAAGGACATGGCGCCGGCAAGGCACTGACCGAGTATCTCATCGAGAAGGCGTGGCGCGACGGCGCGCAGCGCATTGGACTCTCGACGTACATCGACAACCTGGCAAGTATCCACATCATCGAGCACTACGGGTTTGAGCGGCAGGCGTCCTTTATCTTCGCCGAAGCGACGCTCGACTCCCCTGCTCGCACCTGTGCAGAACTGTCTCCAGAGGTGGTCGCCGTCCCGTTCGGCGAGGCGAAATCGTGGATTCTGGGGTCGGCTTCGATTGCAATGAGCTGTGGATTCGTTGGTCAGGGCTGGAAGTTCTGGCCCGCATCACGCCCCGGGGTCATCGCCTGGCCCGCCTTCGACAAAGCCATCGGCCTTCGCGGCAGCAACGGATCCCTGCGCAGCCTGCTAGTCGTCTGTCATCCCGATCACGGCGAAGGCGAGGTTTCCATCGATTTCGCAGATGGAAGTCCCAAAGACCTGGAAGTGCTTGTCAGGCATGTCCTCGCCCTGTATCCGGGAGCCAAGAGTATTCAGACTGTGGTCCCCGCCGGCAAGGGAATACACACAGTTCTCCTCGAGACACTGACCGCACTCGAATTCGACGTCTGGCGTCACGGAGTCCCCGACGTGTTCGTCTACGAGCGCCCAGTCAAACAACCTCAGTAGTCCAGCACGGATGCTGGCACGGCGACAACTGCCGTACGACCAAAACCGCTCATGACAAGGAGTCCATCATGCTCGTAGAAGTGAAGGACCTGACGAAGCGCTTCGGCAAGCTGACCGCCGCAAACGGTGTGCACTTCAGTATTCCTGCGGGCGAGGCCTTCGGCCTGCTGGGACCAAACGGGGCTGGCAAGACGACGACCGTGTCCATGATGTGCGGCCTGGTCGTACCGTCGGGGGGAGATGTCGTCATCGACGGGCACAGCATCCTCCGCGACCCAATGGCCGTCCGCCGCGTCATCGGCGTTGTTCCACAGGACGTCGCCCTGTACCCGACGCTCTCCGCTCGTGAGAACCTCACGTTCTTCGCACGCATGCAGGATGTCCCTGCAAACATCCTTGCCTCTCGTGTCGACGCCGTCCTCGACATCGTTCAGCTGGCCGACCGCCAGAAGGACCGTGTCGAGACATACTCGGGTGGCATGAAGCGCCGCATCAACATCGCAGTTGGCTTGCTCAACCAGCCCAAACTGCTGATCCTCGACGAGCCGACCGTGGGCGTTGATCCGCAATCACGTAACAGCATCCTTGAAACGCTGAAGGAGCTCAACCGCCAAGGCATGACACTGCTGTACACGAGTCACTACATGGAAGAGGTCGAGTTTTTTGCACCCACATCGCCATCATCGACCATGGCAGGGTCATTGCAGACGGCACGCAGAAAGACCTGCGACTTCAGGCCGGCAACAAGGACATTATCAGTGTGCAGCTCGTCCGGGAAGCTGACGACACCGTCCGCGACCGCCTTGCGGCGATGCCGGGAGTGGATACTGTCGAACTCCGCGACAAGGTAGTCCGCATCGCCACAAACCAGGGCCGATCGCTGCTCGCCGGCGTCATCTCCACGCTCGACGACGCCGGTTGTCCAGTGTCGACCATCGACGTGAAGGAGCCAAACCTGGAAGACCTGTTCCTGAACCTCACAGGCACCAGCCTGAGGGATTGACATGAAGTTCTGGCATATCACCGTCAAGGACCTGAAGGTCCGTGTCCGTGACAAGTCCGCATTCGTGATCCTGCTGATCCTCCCCATGGCGATGATCATCGTCCTGGGAACGGTCTTCAACTGGACAGGCAGCTCGTTCACGGCGAACGTCGCCGTCGTTGACCTCGATCGGGGAGACATGGCCAGACGCCTGACACAAGACGTCTTCGCCAGCCCCCAGCTCAAGGACCTGCTCGTCGTCACGACCGTCGCCACCGAGGCTGAGGCACGCAGTCTTGTCGAACAGGGGAAGACAGGCGCGGCCGTCATTATCCCGGCGGGGTTCAGCAAGGGTGTGTCTTCCGGAACTAAAGTCTCCATCATCGTCCTGGGCAACCCCGAGACTGCTACCCAGGCCGGCGTCATCCGCAACATCGTGGAGTCCTTCACTGCCGAGGTCCAGCGCAGACAGCTGGCTGCATCCATCGCCGCCCAGACCCTGCAGCAATCCGGAGCCGTTCCGCCGCAGCGCATGCAGGAGGCCGTACAGGGCGTACTGGACGAGGTGAGCACGTCCCAGCAAACGGACACGGTGTCGGTGAGGGCGACGACCCAGGAGGGCGTCAAGGTCCCTCGAGCTCTGGACTACTACGCCGTGGGCATGGCCCTGCTGTACCTGATCTTCACCGCGAACATTGGTACCGAGGGCATGCTGGAGGAGCAGCGCCAGCACACGCTGTCGCGCATCCTGGCAACGCCGACCTCTCGTGTCCAGGTCCTGCTGGGTAAGCTGGTCGGCATCTTTGCCATCGCCGCTCTGCAGTTCACCATGATCATCGCCCTGACCCGGCTGCTGTACCGTGTCAATTGGGGTGCCTCGGTGCCTGCGGTCATCGTCATGGCTGCCGCGACCGTACTGGCCGGGGCAGGTCTTTCTACGCTGGTCGCCGCCCTCGCCCGCACGCCCGAACAGGCCGGCGCGGTCGGACCTGCTGTGGCGCTCATCTACAGCCTCCTTGGTGGTACGATGTGGCCCGTGTACGAGATGCCGACATGGATGAACTCCTTGTCGCGACTGACGTTTACGCGGTGGTCGCTCGAAGGCTTCACCAGTCTCATGGTGAATGGCGGCGGCGTCTCGTCCATCATGCGCCCCGTCAGCGTCTGCCTGATCATGGCCGCGGCATTCCTGCTCATCTCCGTCACGATCCTGAGCAGGAACTACCAGTAGAGCGGGGGTTGTCATGTTCCGTAAAGCGCTTGCCGTCGCAGGTCTTCAGCTCCGTCTCATCACCCGCAGCAGATCGTCGTTCATCTGGCTGCTGGTTGTTCCCATTGTCTTCACGACCCTTGTGGGTGGGGCGTTCGGGGGATTCGGCTCATCGGGCGCGACTCCGAGGGTGCCCATCGCGTTCGTCGACCTCGACCACGGGACTGCCAGCAGTGTGTTCGAGCAGGCCCTCCGCGCCGAGCTTACGCTGAACGTCCAGACGCCGTCCGAAGCCGACGGCAGACAACAGCTGAAAGACAAGAAGATAGCCGTGCTCATCGTTATCCCCCGAGGGTTTGGCGCCGCCATAGAAGCCGGCAACAAGACGAGCGTCGAGCTCGTGCGGTCGGCCGGTCAGTCGGCCGGCTACTTCCTGGAGCAACTCGTGTCAAATGCGGCCACGCGCGTGTCGACGCTGGCATACGCGGCCTCGGTCACGACCGACCAGCTTTCGCAGTGGGTGGCGCTCGATCCGGCTGGCCATCTTGCAGCGTGGCGAATGGCATTCGCCGTAGCGGCCACGACGCTCACAGACGCGCCGACAGTCACGACGGACTATTCGGTCCTGGCACGGACTCAACCGGAGGCCCAGCTCCCGGACAACCCGACGCAAAGCAGTACTGGATTTGGCGCGATGTTCGTCATGGCGGGCGTCCTGGGGACGGCGATGGCCCTGGTGAGCGAACGACTACGAAACACACTTTCTCGCGTCATGACGACCGCAACGTCTGTCATGACCTTCCTCGGCGGCAAATTGATGGCCATGATGGTTGTGGGAATTGCGCAGTTTGCCTTGTTCATCCTGTGGGGAAGGTTCGTTCTCAGAGTGGACTGGGGACGCAATTCTCTCGCGGTTGCAGCGATGGTCGTCCTGTACGTGTTCGCGGCAACAGGAATCGGCATCCTGGTAGGTTCACTCTGCAAAACAATGGCACAGGCCAGCACTATTGCCACCTTCGTGACATACACAACATCAATGCTTGCAGGGTGCTGGTGGCCTGTCGAGATTATGCCGCCATTCATGCAGCAACTGGCACGTGCATTTCCGCAGTACTGGGCGGTCAACGGGCTCAACAAAATCGTCGTGCGCGGGCTGGGGTTTGCTGCGATCGCACCGAACCTGTTGGTCTTTGCGGTTGCGGGAAGCGCCATGCTTCTCGCGGGATCGGTCATCTATGCTCGCAAGATCCGGTCATAGGGAGCCTGCTCACAGCGCGCAAGCGTTCGTCCGTGTGCTCGACTCCCCAACTGGTGACGAGGGCATACGGTTTGGCGCGTTTTGTCATGATGCCGCCTTGGATCCGGCGCGTGCGATATCCGGATCCTTCAGGCGAGCGACAATAAGTGCAGAGATGATGAGCAGGAACACGGCAAAGAGCAGCGAAAGGGTAAAGGAACCGTCCTTGGTACGCATGGCCTGCATGACATACACGTAGACAACGGCAGCCTGGCCAAAGAGCTGGATCAACCCGTTAGACGTCCCCTCCGGCGTCGGATAGGTAATCTCGGCAGCATACTCCATGCCCACGGGGCTCAGGCTGGTGAGGAAGAACCCCATTGTAAAGGCTGATGCCATGAGGAGCCAGGCAGACCGTGCAAAGGTAACGCCGATGAGACCTGGAATCGCACCTAGCACGCCGATCATGAGATACTTGCGACGCTTGTGCTGTTTGTCCGAGAACGCAGGGATCACGACAGCGCCGATGACTCCCCCGACAAGCATGAGAGCGCCGAGCACCCCCGCCTGCTCCGGGCTGAAGCCGCGCGGCCGGATGATGGGTTCCACCCAGGTCGACAGGCCGTTAAAGAGCCCCAGTGCAATGAAGCAGACAGCCAGGAACATCCAGAACATCCTGTTTCTGAGAGCGTTCCTGAGCCCGTCCAGCATGAGTGCGCGTGTCTCCTGTCCTGCCGGGCATGGCGGTGTTGGTGGTTTCTCACGCGCCAGCAGGATGAAGAGCGCCGACGAGAGAGCAGCCAGAATACCGTACAGCAACTGAACGTGCGCGATAGACATGCGCTGGATCAGAATTGGTGTCAACACCATGCTGATCGCTGTTCCGACAAGTGCTGCCAGCGTTACCAGTCCGACCGCCGTGGCACGGAATTCGAGGTCAAACCACTTAGCTGGAACGGTTGTCCAAGCGTTGAGCAGAAAGGGCTGCGCGACGGCAATGCCAATCGTCGAAGCCAGAACCAGGCCATACCTGGCACCCGCCAGTCCTCGCAGGATACCAAAAACGCCCATCAAGACGGCGCCGATGCTGACGGCCTTGTGAAAACCCCAGGTGTCGATCACCCACGAAACGGGAATGGACAGTGGAATGAAGGCAATCATGAACATCATCGACAGCAATCCGATGTTGAGATCGGTCACGCCGTAGAACTTCGCCGCCGGCCCTGTAATCGGAGAGTAACTGATCCACAACATCTGAATCGTAATATTGATGAGCATAAACACCGCCAGCACGACCCAGCGGTAGCCATACACCCGAAACGTTGGCCTGTCCATAGCATCTCTCCCGTGGTTGATGTTCTCTTCTTCGCAAGTATTGCCAACTTGTCGGAAAAGTACAATGCAGGAGAACATCGGCAGGATCTGCTTGCTGTGGTTCAGTTTTGTGATTCAGAGAAAATGGCCGGTCGACCAGCAGGCTCGCCAGGCCTGTAGCCGAGCTTCAGACGGCCAGATAGACGGAGAGGGAGCGGAACCAGTCCAGACGTTCGCGGTCGACGGACTCGAGCCCGTACGCATTCAAGAACACCTGCTGACCAGCGGGGTCCAGATACCCAAACATCGTCGCGAGGTCGTACCATGGGTCGCCGAGGTCCGTGAAGGACCAGTCCAGCACGGACGTGATCCGCTCCCCTTCCAGCAGAACGTTCTTCGGTCGGAAGTCACCGTGGAGTACAGCGAGGGCGCCAGGTGTGGGGCACGTCGCCCTCAGGCGCTCAAGCTCCTTGGCAGGGTCGCCCGTGATGCCCTTGGCGCGAAATTCGGCCCGGCTTATGATCTTCTCTTCCAGATGACGCTCGGCCCACAGCAGCTGCCCGTCGACGCATTCCTGCCAGCTTATCGTTCCAACCGGCAGATGGTGCAACGTCGACAGCATGGAACCCATGGCCATGGTGATACGGTCACGGTCTTCGCTGGAACCGGCCTCACGTAGAACGTTGGTCGCAGAGCGACCGACAGCATGCTCCATCAATAGGAAACCCAGAGGCCGGTTCTGGACATGGACAAGTGCCTTCGGCACAGGGATCTCTGTTCCATGCAGTAACTTCAGCACACCATATTCAAGGGCAAGTTCTTGCATACGATAAGGTCCGCGGGCAACCTTGAGCACGAAGCGCTGCTCCGATGCGTTCTGCAGCAACAGCACCAGCCCACATCTGCCATGGTATGGAGACGATCTGTGCACCACCGGTCCCGTGATGGCAAGCACCTGAGCCGGTAGCCGCAATGTCATCGGATCCAGGCTCGTAGGTGACAGCCGCTCGGAAGGCGTAAGGGCGCATGTGATGGATCTGATGCGTGGCTGTATGGACTTCGTCGTGCCTGAATCAGCAGCGAGTTTCATGTGCATATGATACCGACATTCGGTGTTCTGAACAAATCAGCAGATCGACTCATTCAGCATGGAGGCGAACTGACTCCGTCAACTCATGAAAATGGAGGTGGAGGATAACAGAAGGGTGTCGGCCCCTCAGACGAGAACAGAACAGCGGGAAGGATGGTGCACGAGGGTATGGATTCCCGCCAGTGCGCTAGGCAAAGTGACGCGGCATACTCCTTGGAGACAAACCAGACGTGGGTAAGCCCTGAGATTTACCCACATGAGTATTGAAGGCTTTAGGGTGCTGTACCAGGGTACGGTCTAGGGCCTCGCCACCAGGGGGGTCATGGTGGAAGCACCGTAGAAGATGGGTGCAGGCTGACCATTCAACCACCAAACGAGTGCTCCACTCTGCTGCTCGACAGCACCGACTTCATCCGTACCGTCACCGTTCCAATCACCGGCGACGGGGATCATGGTAGAAGCACCGTAAGAGATGGGAGAGGATTGACCGTACAGCCACCAGATCAGTGCTCCACTCTGCTTCTCGACAGCGCCGACTTCGTCGGTACCGTCACCGTTCCAATCACCGGCGACGGGGATCATGGTAGAAGCGCCGTAGGAGAGGGGGGAAGATTGGCCGTACAACCACCAGATCAGTGCTCCACTCTGCTGTTCGACAGCACCGACTTCATCCGTACCGTCACCGTTCCAGTCACCCACGACGGGGATCATGGTGGAAGCACCATAGACAACGGGCGTGCTGGCTCCATAGAACCAGAAGTGAAGCGTGCCAGTCACCGATTCCACTGCAACGGGCACGGAAGGAGGGAGGGCGAAGGTGGCGGTGATGGTCGCGGTGCCACCGTCAGGCATGAGCGACGTGGTCGTGAATGTCGTCTGGGGCAGAGAGCTGTCGTCGATGGTCACATAGGGTGGGTACGGTGTCGTCGACCAGCTAACAAAGCGATACCCGGTGGCACGTGTCGCCGTGATGGTCGTTCCTGGGGCACCAAAGGTTTGTGAGACCGAGGTTGGTGAGACGGTTCCGTTCCCACCCGAAGAAATAATGACTGTTCCCGTATTGCCGGCGAAGGTAGCGGTCACAGTGATGTCCCCTGTCGCGTTGTAGTCAGTCCTGGGGTTCGCGGGGCTGACGAAGGGAGGGTCGACGCCGTTGTCACAAGTCCATTTGACAAAGTGGTAGCCTCTGTACGGAACGGCCGTCACGGAGGTGCCAGAAGCCCCCTGAGCCACGAACTGGGGCGTCGTACCCGAGATATAGCCGCCCGCGTTCGCATCTACCGTGTAGGTCAGCTTGTACGTTCCTTTTACGACGTAGTATAGCCTGAGGTTTTCCTTAGCCTGGTCGTAGTAAGGCGGCGAGTAAGGAGCATTCAGCTGATCGTCAGTGTGACAAGAATATAGGCGCAGTGTCCCATCATTGCGGGTAATCATCGCAATATGGTAGGCGGTCTTGGGATCGCCGGCTGTGGTTCCAGGTATGGTATTGGTTACCCAGACACGGAGAGCCCCTGCACTGGCCCACTCATACGTGGATAGCACCAATGGACCCTTCTCCGGTACCGACCCCACTTTCGGCGGCGCCATGTATGGCAAGAAACTCTTGATCGGGTCACTGGAGAGTGTCAGCCAAGCAGTTGTATATGGTTTCCAGCCGGCATCCTGTGACAAACCACCGGCCGTGAGAGCTTGTGATACGTAGTTAATGCAATCTCCACCGGTATACCAGTTGTAGGCCGGATTCCATTTGGATGTATCATAGTACGTTACGGTACCATCTAGGTGCCAGTGGGCATACTGAGGATCCCCATAAGTGCTTGATGTCCACCTATTCGCATAATCGCGGGCGACCAGATGGTTATAGGTGTAGGGCTGGTTGTAGGTATCGGCAGTGTTGGGAGGCACCTGGGCAACCGTACTCTCCTGCAAGATTTCCTGCATCTGCGCAACACCCTCGTGTTCCCGTTCTGCGGCAGGACGGGGAAGGACACCCTCGGCGGGCACAAGATCAGGACCGTCAGCAATGAACAGCTGGATAGAAGATTCATCCAAAGAACCGTCCAGCATCAGCTTCCCGTTCAGAGTCAGCATCAGGTTAGCGGTAAAGGGCGTATTGATGTAGCCCGAGAGCTCCTCATACCAATCCCTGAGCTGTGCTCTTGCCTGTGCTTGCTGTTGTTCTGTCAGTCCCTCCTCAGAAGCGGGGAGCTGAGCAGCAAGGCTGATTGAGGGATCGAAGTGCGTCATGCCGAGCACCGAGAGCATCCCACGGAAGGTAGGGATGTCACTGACGCTTTCTTCTTTCAGAGTCATCGTCACCGCGACAAGCGCTTGAGCCGATACTTGGGAACCATTCATCGAGAGCGAAGAAACGTCGACGGTTGCGGTCACGTCCTTGTACGCGGAAGCATAGCCAGTGACAGCCCAGTCATGAAGATACTGCGAAACAACTCCCGATGGGCCTGTCTCGCTCTCGCCCTGCTTAGCTGCACGACAGGGAACGGTGAAGCCGACCATAAGAAGGAGCACAATCAGGCAGATTGCTATCGTGTGGATTGTCCGGTGCATGGTACTCATACCCTTGCCTCCCTTCCTGACTGATGCTCAGCAATAGTGCAGCTGGTGGCTTCCGCAAACCAATCAATGCCCCCTTCACCAAGAGTACTGGCTTCCCATGATGGAGGCAGATACACAGATCCCTTCATGGCTGATAGGTGATCGTGATCGTTTTGGTTGTGTCCACCCAGGCAACGGAGCACCCAAGATTCTCGGAGACGAATCGCAAGGGAAGCATGGTCCTGCCGCTAATGATCTCGGGGACTACACTGGTGTTCGCTGCATCGATACGCGTAGGCACACCATTGACGGTGGCAGTGTCTTTGCCGATCCAGAGTTCGATGGTTGTCTTCCCGAGGGCTACTGTTGCCTTCCGCGCAGTCTCATCCCAGCCGACAGTCCCTCCGAGTGCTTCGATGATGGCACGGATCGGGACAAGGGTCCTGCCATTCTTGATGATGGGAGGGGAATCGAGCGTCTTCGAGGTACCGTTGACGGTGAACGTGGACTTCCCTATCTGAAGGACGATCTCCTGGCTTGCCAAGGATTGAGCGTCGTAGCGAAAGACACCATGGGAGGTACCGGCATACAGCGTAGTCGGCGTGAGAGGGTCGACGGCAAGAGAGGTGACATCCTGATTGGCGAGGCCTGCGCCCACTGCTGTCCAGGTGGCGCCCCTGTCGGTGGAGCGGTAGACACCATAAAGATCTGTACCGACATACAAGGTCGTGGGGATGAGGGGGTCGATGGCAAGAGAGTTGGCTGACGCGTAGGCGCGGCCACTGCCCACCCCCGTCCAGGTGGCGCCGCCGTCCGTAGAGCGGAGCGCACCATAAGAGGTACCCGCATACAGGGTCGTGGGGGTCTTGGGGTCGATGGCAAGAGAGGTGACAGTTGTACTGGAGGAGCTGGTGTTTACAGCAGTCCAGTGGCCCCCGGAGTCCGTGGACCGGTAGATTCCATCAAAGGTACCCGCATACAGGGTCGTGGATGTGAGGGGATTGACAGCAAGAGAGGTAACCGGCTGCTTCGTCATGCCAGTGTTCACGGCAGTCCAGTGATCCCCAGAGTCCGTGGAGCGGTAGATGCCGCTCCGCCTGGTACCGAGGTACAGGGTGGTGGGAGTGAGCGGGTCGATGGCAAGACAGGTAGCCAGCAGATCGGTGATGCCGGTGTTCATGGCTGTCCAGTGATCCCCCGCATCCGTGGAGCGGAAGACGCCATCAGACCAGGCTGCAATATACAGGGTGGCAGGGGTTTTGGGGTCGATGACAAGACCCCCGAAATCTGTGTATTGAAGGCCGGTGTTCACGGCAGTCCAGGTGGCGCCGCGGTTGATGGAGCGGTAGACCCCACTATTGGAACCGGCATACAGGGTCGTGGGGGTCTTCGGGTCGATGACGAGAGACTCGACGACCTGGTCAGTGATGCCGGTGTTTGTCGCAGTCCAGTGGTTCCCACCATCCCTGGAGCGGAAGACGCCACTGTCGGTACCTGCATACAGATTAGTGGGGGTATGAGGGTCGATGGCAAGAGAGGAGACACTCAACGTGGTGAGGCCAGTGTTTATGGCCATCCAGTGGTCTCCGGCATCCGTAGAGCGGAAGATGCCACCATTGGTGCTGACATACATGGTCGAGGGGGTGAGGGGGTTGATGGCAAGAGAGTAGACATTCAACGTGGTGAGCCCAGTGTTCACCGGAGTCCAGTGGCCGCCCGCATCCGTAGAGCGGAAGACACCGTCGCCGCTGCCGACATACAGCGTGGCCGGGGACTTCGGGTCGATGGCAAGAGAGGAGACGCTGTGACCGGTGAGCCCAGTGTTCACCGGAGTCCAGTGGTCTCCCGCATCTGTGGAGCGGAAGACACCACCTGGGCTGCCTGCATATACGGTGGAGGGCGTGAGGGGGTCGATGGCAAGAGAGCCAACAGACCTGTATGGCAGGCCATTGATCATCCAAATCCAGCTGGTGATGCCGGTATCCACCTCAGTCCAGTGGTTCCCGCTGTCCTTGGAGCGGAAGACGCCTTCATGGCTACCGATATACAGAGTGGAGGGGGTCCTGGGGTCGATGGCAAGAGAGTGGATCTCGTAGGTGACGAAGCCACCCACCTCAGTCCAGTGTTTTCCACTGTCCGCGGAGCGGAAGACACCACCGTCAGGGCCACCGTCAGCGACATACAGGGTCGTGGGGGTCTTGGGGTCGATGGTTATGCACCCGACGAGCGCGTATCCAACCCCGGTATTCGCGGCAGTCCACGTAGCGCCGCTGTCGGTGGAGCGATAGAGACCACCTTGAGCGCTGGTCCCGGCATACAGGGTGGTGGGAGTCTTGAGATCAATGGCAAGGCACACGATGATACCTCCATGCAGGGGCAGCTGCGTCCAAGTCCCCGTCCCTGCCGCTTGTGCAGCGGGAATAACAAGAGTCACACCAGAAAGGCTCAGAACGAGACACAGCATCAGTATCAAGACACTACGAATGGATTGTTTCATCGTCAACGCCTCCCCTGGGCTGTTCTTCTGACATCTACCCTTACCATACCCACATCTGGGACAGCGGTCAAGCGTCCTGCTCAGCTCCACCGTGACCTCAGTGCCTCTTTGCAGACATTCAGAAGATACTGCCCGGCTGACAGACTGGATTCCCGCCTGCGCGGGAATGACGGGGGTGGACGATTGCCAAAAGGAGGCGACCCTTGGTGATCAAGAAACGTGGCAGCACCGCGACCATCTCTGGTGAGTTCACGACCTGATGCTTCTTGTATATTCGTACGATGGAGGAGGTACTCATACGCCGAGGAAGGAGATACTATTGAGAGTTGTATGGGTGAGAGGAATGGGCAGATCGTGCGTACATTGAAGCAAAGAGCAATCCTCATGGGCTTGTATGTAAGATGGATCGCCCTTCCAAAGTTTGTGTAGTATCAGAAGCGGAAGAAGGTTCTTACATGAGTGAGGTGTCACTCCAGTACAGTGTAGAGGCCGGCAGGGCCCTTGTGTGAAAGGAACCTGCCGGTAGTCTGGGCAGTGGTGTCGCTCTTACAGGTTGAGTTTGCGGTCCATAAGCCAGGATGTCATCGCAAAGGCCAGAACGCCGAGCGCGACAAACATCAGGGGAGACACCAGTGGGAACTGTACTGGCTGCGTCCCCTCGCCAAGGATCGGCAAGTTCTGCCAAGGGTATAAATAGAGGTGGATCCCGCTGAACCTCGTTTCCAGCATGACACCGAATTGTGCACTCGACCAGAGCACTGCGATCACGACGAGCGCAGAAAAGATGCTTCCAAGGTGCTTCTTCGAGTTCGTCAACGTCTTGCCGAACGTGACGCCGAAGAACGTGATCGACATGAAGCTGACGATCACCGCCAGAACGCCGAGGCACATCACCCAGTAGTCGCCGGTCAGCAGGAATCGGCCAACCCAGGGGCGAATCTGCGGAGCAAGTCCCGGGGCAAGACATGCCAGCACGATGACACTCGTCATGCCACCCAGCAGCGTCATGAGCGTGTCGATGACAAGCAGTACGATACGGGAACCCAGGATCTCTGCCCCCCGAAGCGGCAAGCTGAAGACAAGGTAGCCTGTATCGCCATACAGGTCCTGCGTGTACGTGACAATATTAATGACTGTCATGACCACGTAGAAGAGGACCCAGAAGTACGCCATCATCAGCGGCACGTTTATCGAAACCGGCGCAGACTGCCCAGGGTTCTCCTGCATGCCGATATAGTGCGTCGCCTGATACAGCGTCAGCGCACACATGACGATGAGCCCGATCGTGTACAGGAGTCTGCGGCCCCTGAGCTGGTACCTAACGAGCTTCCACATGTCCATACACCTCCCTGTGAATGTCCTCGATCGATGCGCCTCGCCTGGTGCGCAGGTCCTCCGCCTCGCCCGCCAGGACCACATGGCCATCATCGAGAAACACGACGTCGTCGAAGAAGTGCTCGACGTCGGCGACCATCTGCGTCGACAGGATCATCGAGCAGTCAGTGCGAAAGTTGGCTACCAGTGCATCGAGCACCTGGCTGCGCGCAAGGGGGTCCAGCCCTCCAAAGGGCTCGTCCAGGACGTACAGCCGTGCCCTGCGTGAGAAGACCAGCGACAGCCTCACCTTCTCGACCATCCCCTTGGACAGCGAGCCGATCTTCTGGGTGGCAGTGAGGCCCATGATGGAGAGCAGCTCATCGAACCGCTTCCGGTCGAAATCAAGATAGAAGTCCGCATAGAAGTCGCCTGCCTCGCCGACCGACATCCACCGGTCGAGGTGGTTCACGTCCGGCAGGAATGAGACTATCGCCTTAGTCCTGATGCCCGGAGCCATGCCGTCCACAAGGACGGTTCCCAACGTCGGCGACACCAGGCCTGCAAGGATCTTCATGAGCGTCGTCTTACCGCTGCCATTGGGACCGAGAAGCCCCATGATGTGTCCTTCGGGCAGCTCCAGCGTGACGTCGGACAGCGCCGTCGTCGTGATGTAGCGCTTCGTAAGACTGCTGATCTGTACAAGCATACTCATTTCGTCTCCTTTCCAGCTGCTTCCGCTGCCATCGCCGTCATTTCCTCCGGGCTATACCCCAGCGACCGCATGAGTGAGACATACCATTTCACGATGTCCTGCGCTTTCTTCCGCCGCAACAGATCGGCTGTTCCCGGGTCACCGGACACGAAGGTACCCATACCCCTTTGTGTCGTGGCATATCCCTCACGCTCCAGCTCGAGGTAGGCCTTCTGCACTGTATTCGGGTTCACGACGACCTGCTGAGCAAGGTCCCGAACGGAAGGCAGCCGTTGCCCAACCTTGAGCTCCCCGACCGCGATCCGCCGCTTGATCAGATCCATGATCTGTGCGTAGATGGGAGTCCTGTCATCAAACTCCATGTTGCGCCTCCTCCGTCCTCTGGACGGTCATTATATTGCCCTTCGCACGCTGAGCATTCATTCTCCTCATGCTCTGTATCCTCTTGTATGTTTCATACATACCCTGCAGTCTTAGTGTACTACTAATGTAAGACACCTGACCACAATGTCAACAGGGATGACCACGAAATACCCGCTGTGCTGCAGGGAATAGGTACAAAAACAATGAGAACATGCCCCCTGAGAACAAGCCGCGACAGCGGGCCCGTCACCGCCGGAGGAACGGTCCGACGCGTAACCTCTGGTAGCAGTCCCACGTAGACGAGGTGAACCACGACATTCCCCACGAGAGGTGTACAAATGAAGCCCAATCACACAGGTCTCCTGCTTGCCGTCCTGGTGCTGACGGTAGCACTGGTCTTACCAGGGTGCATCGCATTGGATGGCATTGGAGCAACATTCACCGACACGTTCGAGGAGACGTATCCTGTTGTTGCTGGGGCACGCCTCGACGTTCAAAACCAGAATGGCAGCATCACGATCGTGGCTACCGACGGAAACAGCATCGTCGTGCGCGCAGTGAAACGCACTATCTACGGAAAGTCCGAATTTGACAAGATCCAGATCGAGGTCACGAAGGGAGACCCCTTCACCGTCGTGACGAAGGTCCTGCGCGTGCCCGCCCGTGTGTCCGTCGACTATGAGCTCAGCGTCCCGCGCTCCATGCTGGTACGTACTGTCGTTACCACGAACGGACCTGTCGAGGCGACTGGTGTGCAAGGAAGGATGGAGCTGCATACGAGCAACGGCAGCGTGACGGCCCAGAACATCGATGGGGCCGTACGCGCCGTGACGACCAACGGGAACGTCACGCTCCGCAAGGTCGCGGCGATCACCGGGGCGACGACGACGAATGGCAACATCGAATGCGAGGTCCCCGCGCTGGACGGAACCGCGGTCGACATCCACACGACCAACGGCAGCGTCACCCTCTGGGTAGCACCGGACTTGCCTGCAACACTCGAGGCGTCGACGACCAACGGGAACGTGGAGACGGATGGCGTCACCCTTAATAACGCTACGGAATCCAAACACAGCATCAGAGGCGACCTTGGTGTGCCGAAAGGCATATTGTCCGCCCGCACGACAAACGGCAATCTCACCGTACACAGGTTGAATCCCTGATTCCGTTCCGCATGCGTGTCCTACCCCGCAGCCCGTGACGACTGCGGGGTTTCTCATATACTGTTCGCGTGCTCCTAATGGGGCAGGGGAGGAACCATGAGAGCAATCGAGAGACCTATGCGAAGGCGGGAGTGCGAAGTAACCGATACGGCTGTCATCCGGCGCATCCTGGGACGTGCCGCGCTGTGCCGTGTCGCGATGGTGGATGAAGATGAGCCGTACCTGGTCCCCATGAATTGCGGCTGGGATGGCGAACACCTGCTTCTCCACACTGCAAACCAGGGCAGGAAGATAGACATCCTGCGGGCCAACCCGCACGTCTGCGTCGAGGTTGACGAAGACATCCAAATGGTCACCGGGCCGACGGGCGAGGAGTGCTCGGCAAACTACGTCACCGTCATCGGAACGGGCACCGTGTCGTTCGTCCTCGATCCCCTGGCCAAAAGTCGAGACCTGAATGCCATCATCCGTCAGTGCCACCCCGGCGCCTCCGAAGAGGTCTTCGACGACGAAGCCCTGTCCAGTGTCGCCGTGTTGGAAGTTCAATTCGACCATCTCACCTGCAAGGCGAAGGGGACGACGCCGCGACCATAACGCACCACTCCTGACAATTAGGCAATTTGATTTTGACAACACGAGTGGAGTTAAACATGAACAAATCTCTTGAGGGCAATCGTGTGTACTTACGACCTGTTGAGAAAGATGATTTGAAAACTTCTTCTGAATGGGTTAATGATGAGGAAATCTGAACCCTTACAGGTGAGGTTTATCCAATGACAGAAAAGGGACTTGAGGGAGTAGTATGATGCCCAATCTGAGCGCCTTAATCCTGTCATTCTGAACGCAAACGAAGAATCCCACCGTTGAAGTGCGAGACTCTTCGTTTCACTCAGGGTGACAAAACAGGACTCGTGAGAAGCCTCCATACAGAAACTTTGGAAAAAGGCAAGAATAGTGTAGAACTGAAAAGAGTAATTAAGTGTTCGTTGGTTAATGGTGAAGAGACAATATCCTATCTTAACTAAGAGGAGGTAGAAGTATGGAACATAAACTTCACGAAAGAGGCACCGCAGGCGCAGTTTATGGACTGGGTTTCATTGGCGCAGCAGTTTTTTTTATTTCACATGCCGCTACATTTTGGATGGGCGTACTGGGGTTTTTGAAAGCTATAGTTTGGCCAGCCTTTCTGGTTTTCGAATCGTTTAAGTTTCTAATTAAATAGAATATCTATGGGAAGTCCCTTATGAGGAAAGAGAACAAACCAGTAGGCCCAAGCTCTCGAGGCATGATCGAGGAGGCGGAAGTCCTGGAGTACTAGCGCAAGACTCTTCTGGGGGAGTCCGATGCACCAAGCGCTTGGCATACCGGTATGAGCCGAGATCCCGGCACCTTCATATCGGAGATGGAACATGACCGGGGCCGCGTTCGCTCGCGGCTGAGGCTGGTGGTCACGTTGGTGCTTGTTATAACCCCATAGACGGCCGCTTTTGCATCCGCGTGGTTTTCTCTACACTATTGACAGGCGCCCGGCAGAGTTGGGCGGCACCGTAATTCCGCTACCAGCAAAGGGAGGAACATACTATGGGTTGGATTATCGCTCTTGCAGTCGTTGTTCTCGTGGTCGTATGGCTCATCGGCATCTACAACCAGCTCGTCCGCAAACGCACGATGAAGGACGAAGCCTGGTCAGGCGTGGATGTCCAGCTGAAGCGCCGCTATGACCTCCTGCCGAATCTTGTCGAGACGGTCAAGGGATACGCCGGCCACGAAGAGAAGGTATTCACCGAGGTCACCGAGATGCGCTCCCGCGCCATGGGGGCAACCGGTGTCGCGGACAAGGCTGCGGCTGAGAATCAGCTGAATGCGACCCTGAAGACCTTGTTCGCCGTCGCAGAAGCGTACCCCGAACTCAAGGCCAACACCAACTTCCTCGACTTGCAGGCGAAGCTGGCAGACTTGGAGGATCAGATCCAGATGGCACGCCGGTACTACAACGGCACGGTGCGGGACTACAACATCATGTGCGAGACGTTCCCGTCCGTCTTCGTCGCAAGCATGTTCGGCTTTAAGAAAGCTGAGTTCTTCGAGCTGGCTGGCGCAGAGGAACGCGAAGCACCGAAGGTCTCGTTCGACAACAAGTAGCAGTACGTTCATGAGTCAGGCGCCGGCCATGAAGAAACTCGCCTGCACTGTTTTCATACTGATGGCAGCCCTCACACTCCTGTCCTCCGTGGGCAGGGTGAGGGCTGCCGAAGAGGAGCGCATCCTGTCGTTCGACAGTGTCGTCACTGTCCATGCCGACTCCACGATAACCGTCCAGGAGACCATTCGCTTCGTCTCAGCAGGCATCAGCATCCAGCATGGTTTGTATCGGGATTTCCCCACCACTTATGCGAACCCGGGACGTGCACCCATACGCGTCTCGTTCCGAGTTGTCAGTCTCCTGCGGGACGGTGCGACGGAACCATGGCACGCGGCCCAGGAAACAAACGGCGTCCGAGTCTACTTCGGTTCCAGTTCGATAGACCTGGAACCCGGCGAGCACACCTACGTGTTCACGTACATGTCCGACCGCCAGTTGGGGTTCTTCGACGACCATGACGAACTCTTCTGGAACGTGACGGGAAACGGCTGGGAATTTCCTATCGACCGCGCCAGCTGCACGGTCATCCTGCCCGGGACCGCGTGGCAACAGATCACTGGGCTCACCGCCTATACCGGCCCCCAGGGTGCGAAGGGTACAGACTACATGGTGTCGCGTGACAACAGCGGGAACCCTGTCTTCGAGACGACCGCTCCGCTCGCTACGTTCGAAGGGTTGAGCGTTGTTGTTGGATGGCCGAAAGGGTTCGTGACTCCGCCATCATGGCTCCAGATCCTGCAGTGGTGGCTGCGGGACAACCGTTCGACGGGTGTTGCGGGGGTCTCACTCCTTGGCCTCATGCTGTACTACCTGCTCACGTGGCTGCGCGTCGGGCGCGATCCCCGGCGTGGCACCATCGTTCCACAGTTTGCACCGCCCGAGGGATTCAGTCCGGCCGCAATCAGGTACCTGCGGCTCATGGGGCTCGACAACAAGGGACTGGCAGCCGCGATAACGGGACTTGCCGTCAAGGGTGCGCTTATCATCTCACAGGACGACGATGGCACCTTCGCGGTCGATACCACTGGGTCAGTACCAGCCGGCCTGCTCCCCGATGAGACTGAACTCTTCCAGGAGCTGTTCGAGGGCCGCTCGAAGACGCGGCTTGTCTTCAGACAGACTGCCAACAGCCGCGTGCAGGCCGTCCGCAAGGCTCTTGAGCAGGCACTGCAATCGACGTACGGCAAAGGGTACTTCGTCACGAACGTCCGCTACGCTGCGACGGGTATTGCCCTCTCTATCGTGGGCGTCATCGCCACCGGCCTGCTGCGCACGACGCAACCGGAGGCGGTCCTTGGGTTCCTGTTCATGTCGTTCTGGCTGTCGATATGGACATTCGGCGTCGCAGCGCTTGTCACCGAGGTCATCGCATCATGGCGCGGACGGTCGACAGATACGTCGGGAAAGCACGTTTTCAGTCTCCCAAGGTCTGTCGGCCTCACGCTCTTCGCGATACCGTTTCTGCTGGGCGAGCTCATGGGAACGGTCGGCTTCGTGGTGATGGCAGGTCCCCTGCTGCTGGCACTGCTCTTCGTAACCGTCGCGATCGACGTCATCTTTTTCCGTCTGCTGCGAGCCTATACGCCGAAGGGCCGTTCCGTCATGGATCAGATCGATGGATTCCGTCTTTATCTCAGCGTTGCCGAGAAAGACCGCATCGACATGCTGACCCCCGTGGATCATACGCCTGAAACCTTTGAACGTTACCTGCCTTATGCTGTTGCCCTCGACGTCGAGCGGCAGTGGAGCGGGAACTTCGCCGATGTTCTCGGGCGCGCCGACGCATCCGGCCAGCCAGCCTACCAGCCAGTATGGCTCTCTGGGGGGATCTGGCGTTCCACCAGCTTCTCGGCACTTGGCTCGTCGCTGTCCGGAGCATTCGCGTCCGCCATCGCATCATCCTCGGTCGCTCCAGGAAAGAGCTCCGGGTTCAGTGGTGGTGGAGGCAGCAGCTCAGGGGGCGGAGGAGGAGGCTCGGGAGGTGGGGGTGGAGGCGGTGGAGGCGGGGGCTGGTGAACCACTTCCTTCCGCGCACTCTGCTCGCCGGCACTGCGTCTGCCACCTTGCAGTACTGGCATATTGCCCTCAAGTGCGCTATGTTGTCTGATGAATCAAGAAGCCAAAGGAGCACGTATGAGAAAGCGTAGACTGATGACCCTGGCCGCCCTGGTGGCGATCACACTCCTCCTGTCCGTTCCGGGACTAGCCTTGGCTGAACAGGAGCGCATCACCAGTTTTGACAGCGCAATCACTGTCAATCCGAATGGGTCGATGCGAGTAGAAGAGACCATCGCGGCCATGGTGACCGGCGACCAGATCCAGCACGGGATCTACCGCGACTTCCCGACCATCTACAACAACACAAAGACCGGTGGCCGTCTTGTCATCGACTTCCGTGTCCTGGGCGTGCAGCTCGACGGACAGGACGAGCCATATGCGGTCAGCAGCCTGTCCAACGGCAAGCGTGTGAAGATCGGAAGCGCCGATGTCCTGATTGCTCCTGGTGAACACACCTGGGTGTTGCGGTACAGCGTAGACCGCGAGATTGGCTTCTTCACCGACCACGACGAACTGTACTGGAACGCGACCGGTCTCGGCTGGGCTTTTCAGATCGATCGTGCATCCGCGACAGTAACCTTGCCGGCAGGAGCCGCAGCGAAGATCACGGGCCTCGCTGCATACACGGGACCGTCCGGTTCGACAGCCAGCGACGTCACGACGACCCAAGGCACCGACGGGACTCCGACCTTTGTCACGACCAGAGTGCTCAACCCTTACGAAGGCCTGACCATCGTCGTGGGATGGCCCAAGGGGTTTGTCCATGCTCCGACCGCGGCGATGCGCTTTGGCTGGTTCCTCCGCGACAACAGCGCCCTTATCGTCGGCCTCGTTGGCATGCTGCTTGTCTTCCTGTACTACATGACCATGTGGTATCGCCACGGCAAAGACCCCGAACGAGGCACGATTATCGCGCTTTTTGCGCCACCCGAAGGGATGTCCCCGGGAGGCGTCCGATACTTGTCCAGGATGACCCATGACAGCAAGGCGTTCACGGCTGCACTGATCGATATGGCGGTCAAGCGGTATATAAGCATTCACCAGGAACATCACAAATACTGGATCGAGCGGGACACTGCTCCTGAGTCCGTGTTGTCCGACGACGAGATCGCTCTTGCTGGAGCCCTCCTCGGAACCAGCGCGCGCATGGATTTTGAACAGACCCACGCGCAGGAGATTCAGCTGGCGATCCTCGCCGAGAAGAAACCCCTGGAGGCCGACTACCAGCCCAGGTTCTTCGTCAGCAATACGGGGTACCTTGTGACCGGAATCCTGCTCTCCGTCGGGGTTGCAGTGCTCACCTTCTTCCTGTCGGCCAGCGGAACCGCGCTGCAAATCGTCCCTCTCGTCGTTGTCGTCATTGCGCTGGTCGTGATGGCCGTGGTCTTCGGCTCCACGCTGAAATGCTACACGCAGGAAGGCCGGAAGCTCGTGGACGAGGTCGCGGGATTCAAGATGTATCTCTCGGTCACCGAGAAGGACCGTATGAACCTGCTCAACCCACCCGATCGGACTCCAGAGATGTTCGAGAAGTTTCTGCCGTTCGCCCTGGCGCTGGACGTCGAGCAGCGCTGGTCGGAGCAGTTTGCCAGCGTGTTCTCCCGCATGGCCGCGGAGGGACGCCCCTATGCGCCCGTGTGGTACTATGGAGCGTACTGGAATCCAGTCAACCCGGCTGCGTTTGCCAGCAGTATCGGCAATGGATTCAGCAATGCCATCAGTGCCTCAGCAGTGGCACCTGGCAGCAAATCGGGCTTCGGTGGCGGTGGCGGAGGCGGATTCAGCGGCGGTGGAGGCGGTGGCGGAGGAGGCGGTGGCTGGTAAACCCTGCCTCCTGCGAGATGCACTAAGAGGACGGCCCAGGGAAAACTTACCTGGGCCGTCGCGATATGGGGTCAGCTGATAATTTGGTAAGTAAAGGTACATGCGCCGGGTCAGCTTGGTTGGCCATCGATACGCTGTCGAAAGGGATAATGGAATAGATTCCCTCCTTCGCCGAGAGCACCCCTCAGTACGCCCCTCGCATTGAGAAAACATGTTCGGGGGTATTGGACTAACATGCTCGGGGGGAATGACAGAGGGGAAGCGAGCTAGGCCGCCAGTGTGTCATGATCGGGAATGAGTCGCTCGACGTTTCTGATGCTTGGGACCAGGTATCCGACGAACCCGACGGCAGCTCCGGCCAAGCCGGCCCACACGAACATCAGGGAAATACCAGTTCCCTTCCCCGTGCCAATCAACCAGCCAAACACCGGAGCAAGGCTCCCGGCCGGCATCATGGCAGGGCCGAAGACCTTGTCCGCAAGCGGCCCGGACGCAAGCATGGCGACGGGCACCGTGATCTGAGCGATAAGGCGGCGCACGGAGAACACGCGCCCCTGGAGCGCAGGCGGTACCTTGGACTGCCAGATTGCCTGGTTGCTGCCGTTCAGGATAGTATGGATCACCATCATCAGGAAGGAACCCGTCATCCATATGGGCAACGATCGGCCAAGACCGACGACCAGTGTCCCCAGCAGCGACGCCAGAATCATGCCCAGCAGCACGCCGTTCACCTTGCGTTTTGGGCCCCCCCATGCCGTGAGCAGGACCCCGCCGACAACACCACCGACAGCCGCAGCAGACTGTGCCAATCCCAGCATCGTCGCGTTGTTGCTCGTGCGAGCGAGGATCATCGCAGGGAGAATCGTGAGACACAGGCTAGAGATGAGATTTGCACCGAAGAACACCATCTGCAGGTCGAAGAGAGGCCGATGCTCCCAGATGTAGCGAAAGCCAAACATCGACTGCCTGAACAGGCTCTCGGGGTGCTCAGACTCGACACGGGGTGGGTTTGGAATCGTCACGAGGATTAACGCTCCCAGTGCCACGACGAACGTGGCGAGGTCGATGACGAAGATGACCCACAGCCGTTCGAAGCCCAAGATCCCCACCAGCGCTCCCGCCAAAATGGGCGCGGCGATCCCTGATCCGCTCTCCGCCATCGAGATCATCCCGCTTGCCCTCTGGTAGTGTGTCTTTGGGACCATCATGCTGATCGCGGCGCTGTACGCCGGCCACTGGAACGTCCCAAACGCAGCCGACAGTGCCCCTGTCACGTAGAGATGCCACAACTGCAGGTGGCCCGTCAGGAACAGCAGAAGGATCGTCAGCGTCGCCAGCGCGGCGGCCAAGTCAGACAAGGCCATGGTCCACTTCCGGTTCCAGCGGTCGACCAAGACGCCGGCGATCGGACTCATCACGATCATCGGAGCGAAGTTGAAGAATGCAACCATCGAGAGCGCAGTCGCAAGCCCGGTGGTGCGGTATGCCCACAGCGTCAGTGCGAAGCCGGTCATCGCCGTCCCGACCAGGGACACGACCTGTCCGAACCATACGATGGTGAACGCACTCATCCCCTCTGGCCTGCGCGAAACAACGCCGACCGTCCGTACGTCAGTTCCAGTAGGGTCTTCCACGCGTACCTCCGCTCCTCTCACCGTATTCGCTGTAACTGCACTGGGCAGAATCCGATTATAGTAGCGGCAGAATGCAACGCAACGCTGCCGGTCCGGTGGCAGTTTGCAGATGATGTGAATCAGAGTGCTGGTCCGGCTGACGTCGGCGAGCTGCGCCATGATATGTTATTTCAGGAGGTATTGTGACCATGCAAGAGACACTATTCAGGGAGTACTGTCAGCAGCGAAAGTTTGACGCTGCCACCACCGAGGCGGCTGTCGCAGCAGTACGAGAATTCGAGCAATACGCAACTGCGATCGGCGCGACACTGGAGACAGTGACGACAGACCATCTTTCGACCTATCTGCAACAGCTCGCCCAGACAGGGACGGCCTCGGAGGAGCAACTGCTGGCACTGGCGCGATACAACTACATCGCCCACCGGAATGACCTGTTCGTCCAGCTTGCCCTTACCATCGAGGCGCCGGGTATCCTCCCCACTCTGCGCGCGCGAGCCCGTCAGATCCTCGGCGAGACAGCTGCAGATGAGATCTTCAGTGGCATTGAGCTGCCACCGGAAGGGTCACCGCTTGATTCCTACCCCCCCCGTCGTCGCAGAGATTCTCACGAGGATGAAGGGGACGCTTCCCGCCGAAATGTGCAGGCAGGTGCTCACCGGCAACATGCACCAGATACCGGACGCGCAGTTTGCCGACATGAGAGAGCAGTTCCAGAAATCACCCGACATCGACGCACTCCTCGCAGACCGCCACGCGCACCTTGTTCAGGACCTCGAGGACCACATGAACCAGGGCAGGCTGTGGTATGAGCAGAAGATCACACCCGAGGTCGCGGACTTTGTCCGGCGCAATCCCGAGATCCAGAGCGGCGTCCGCGATGGAGACGTCATCCATGTGAGCAAGATACCATTCGCCCCGCAGGCCTACCTTGATGAGACCAATCCAACGATGAAACGGTACTACGCATGTCACTGTCCGCTGGCGCGTTCGTCAATCATCTCCGGCAAGCCAAAGGTCTCACCGCTGCTTTGCTTCTGCAGTGCCGGCTACGAGAAGTTGCCCTTCGACGTCATCTTCGGCGAACCGGTCAGGGTTGAGGTCCTCGAGAGTGCCCTTGGGGACAGCGATCGCTGCCGCTTCGCGATCACCATCCCGGCGGCGTTCCGCAAGAGCAACTAACGCCGAGAACCAGTTGATATGGGGTCAGCTGGTAATTGTTCTCCTAGTGGTACATACGCCAGGCCAGTTTGATCTGGCGATTGGCATTTCGTGGGATAGGACCAAGGAATGGATTCCCGCGTTCGCCGAGAACACCCCTCGCATTGGACTAACATGCTTGGGGGGAATGACCAAAGGAGAGGTATAGAAATCGCGAGAGGATGTGTTCTGTCGTCCCCGCGCAGGCGGGGATCCATACGATGATACAAAGATGGATTCCCGTATGCACGGAGAACCACCCCTCGCCTTGAAGAACGCCTCGCATCTTGGACAAAAGGATGCGAGGGACCAAAGGGCTCGGGGGAATGACAGATAGAAGAAGGAATTCTCGTATCCACGGGAATGACGGAGGAGGGTAGAGGACGCGCGTCGCGGACAACTATGACACGGTGGGCCGATCCTCCGACTGAGTGTGTCGACGATCGAGCTCTTGCTGAATCTGGCGCTCCTCCCACTCCTTGCCGAGGAACTGTCCGATGCCGAATACCGAGATCGCGTGAACGGCAAGGACAACACCCCATCCGATGAGCGGCCAGACGAACCAGATCATGCCGTCACTCTTCCTGAGTGTCGCAAGGTTCAGAATAATCAGAGCCACGTTGGCCAGCACATACGTGGCCGTGTGAGCGTAGAACCCCTTAATCTCCTGAACCCGGTCCTTCGCTTTCTGGTACTCCTCGAGTTCGGTCATGACAGCGCCTCCTGCGAGCATCCCGACGCCATGTTGTTGGGGCAGCAGTAGAAGATCGCCCAATGACCCAGCAGGTCGGAGCCTTGTGCCGTGGAGCCGTTCTGGTCCCGCAGTTCGAAGGGCGGGAACATATCGTCGACTGTTTTCATCTGTACCTCCAGATCAAGAGTATCCTCAGTATATCGCAGAATGCTGAGGCATCATGGTTTCAGTGACAGGAGATGCGCCAGTTCAGCTGCCGCCTGCATCAGCAGGACTTGGCCGTTTTCCATGGCTTCACGTTCACTCATGGGGCGATCAAGGGTCGTGACAAAGACATCGATGCCAGCATCGCGGACCTGTGCCCGATCGCGCACAGCCCCTGCGATAGCCACGGTCAACCCCTCCGGTGAAGCCTTGTGGAACCGCCGCGCCACACGGATCGGGGCCTTGCCATACACTGTCTGAGCATCAATACTCCCCTCCCCTGTTACAAGTATGGCACATCCCGCAGCCCGCGTGTCGAAGTTCTCCAGGTCCATGAAGAGTTCAGCGCCCGGCTCCAGGTGACCGCCCAGCCATGCGACGGCTGCGCCGCCGACACCTCCGGCAGCACCCGCCCCTGGCATATCGTGCAGCCGCACACCCGTCGTCTGGAGCGTAATGTCAGCCAGTCGTTCCAGGCCCTTCTCCAGCAGTGTCACCATGTCCGGCGTCGCCCCCTTCTGCGGACCGAACACCGGAGCAGCTCCTGTCGGGCCGAGGAGAGGATTGGTCACATCGCTGGCGACCACCAGCCTGGCCTGCTTCGCCGATGGGTTTGCCGCGACGCGAGCCAGCCGGGACAGTCCCTCTCCGCCCCGCCATGAGGCGTTCCCGACCTCGTCGGTGATGCTGAAACCCAGTGCGGCCAGCATACCGAGTCCACCGTCCACCGTGGCGGATCCGCCGACGCCCAGGATGATGCGGTCCGCACGGTGCTCCAGGGCATGTCTAATAAGCAAGCCTGTCCCCCATGTGGTCGTCAGCATGGGATTCCGTTCTTCAGTGGCAATCAGCGCCCATCCGGACGCTTTTGCCATCTCAATGACTGCTGTCTGGCCCAGCCATACTACGGGAGCCTCGATGGGGCGCATCAGGGGATCAAAGGTGCTCACGAATTCGACGCGCCCGCCAAGCGCTGCCGCAACATCAGTGGTGCCGTCACCGCCGTCGGCGAGGTAGACCTTCTCGACCTGAAACCCAGCTCCCTCGAACGCTAGAGCCACGGCATCAGTGGCTGTCTTCGTGGAAATGCTTCCCTTAAACGCATTCATGCTGACAAGTACCTTCGCCATGGCAACTCCCTTCGTCCATGCTCAGTGAACTACAATCGACAAGCACTCCCGCGACCACGGCCAAGCTCTCGACCATCGAAACGGCCGTGATGTCGCGCCGGGCAGCACACGTTTATTGTAGCAGCAGCTCTGCGGGACGCCAGCCCGATGCGACTTGACAGCAGTACATGCCTGAGGACACTACTGACCGACTGGTGGGTGACCGCATGATGGGCAAACGGCGCAACAGACAGCGAGGAGATACGGCTCTCGCCTCTGTCGATCGCGGTCTGTGCCGTCATCATGCTGGCAACGTACCTGGTCTCACTCAGGGCAGCCCGCCGCAAGGTGTTCAGCGTGCAAATGGCGGTCAGCCTCAAGGCGGTGCGAGAATAGCGCGGACATCGCCCGGCTGCAGCAGACTGTCGAGGTAGACCCCACCCGATTGCCATTTGCTGGACGACTCAACCTTCCTATACTTGTGGAAGAACACAAAGCAGCGAGACGTCTGACCCTTGTCAACGTTGACGAGGGGTGAATATTGTCAGCCTCGGCAACGGAGCGTTGGTTCTCGTTGGCCGGGCTACAGAGAATGGAGGTCATCATGCCGTTCGTCGACCGAGATGTTGCCGCTCAGCTGGAAGGTGCCTGGACCCTGGAACTGGTGGGCTACGCCGAAACACTCAAGCGACTGGGCTTGAGACCGTCGGCCACCACAGAACGAATCGGCGACGGCGTCTGCGTCTACACGGCTCCGGATCTCCCTGTCAACAGAGCTGCTGGAATGGGACTGCACACACCGGTCACCGCCGGTCAGATGCAGGAAATTGAACGCTTCTTCGCCGATCACGAGGTGCCGGCGCAGCTGGATCTCTGTCCCCTGACCGACCCCTCCCTGCTGGAGCTTGCAGCAGAACGCGGCTACCATGTTATCCGGTTCCTCGATGTGCTGTCCATGGACCTGCCGTCCCAGGATCCCCTGCCTGCCGTGCCGTTCGGCGTCGAGGTCCGCACGATCACAGCTCATGAGACCGAGGCATGGGCACAGGCAGTGGCTTCCGGTTTCGCGGCGACCGATGGGCTCGACGAGTCGGACGCCAATGTCATCCTTGCGCGCGCCGCCGCACACAGCCCCGGCGTCGTCTGTTACCTGGCTACGATTGGGGGAGAGCCTGCCGGTGGAGGAGCCATGGTCCTGCGTGACCACCTGGCAACCCTCTTCTCCTCCAGCACAAGGTTACCGTTCCGCGGACGAGGCATCCAGAATGCTCTCATCGTCACGCGCCTGAAGGCAGCATCTTCAGCCGGCTGTACGATCGCCTCCGTGCTGGCAAGACCGGGGAGCGTCTCTCATCGCAACCTGGAGAGGCTTGGCTTCAGGGTCGCATACACTCGTCCCACCCTGCAGAGGTAGCGACCCGACCATCCCGTGTCTGGAGGGACTCTTCACGGTTGGCGATGACGCCGCCTGTGGAGCAGGCATTCATCCCATTCGCCGCCGTGTCCTGCCACCTCCTTGACGCCGTCGGACTTTGGCCTTAGCATGATGATGTTCCCGACAGGTCGCCTGCCAGTCACTGCACAACCGCAGCTGGACGTAGGGCTTGCCAGAGTCAATGCTTGTCAAGGTCAGGAACCCACCACACCATTAGTACGGAGGTTTCTGTCATGACAAGTGCACCAAATGCAGAACAACCGCAGGGTCTGACAACCAGCGAGGCACACCAGCGCCTGAAGGACGAAGGACTCAACGAACTGCCCAGCGCCAGCAAACGGGGATGGGTTCGCATCCTGCTCGAGATCGTCAAGGAGCCGATGTTCCTCCTGCTCCTCGCATGCGGTACGCTGTACCTCATCCTCGGTGACCACGAAGAAGCCCTCATGCTCCTGGGTTTCGTTGGTGTCGTCATCAGCATCACCTACTATCAGGAGAAAAGAACCGAGAACGCGCTGGACGCACTGCGCGACCTGTCCAGCCCGCGAGCGCTGGTCAGGCGTGACGGCGAGTGGATCCGCATCGCTGGCCGCGACGTCGCACGCGGCGATATCATGATGTTGTCGGAGGGAGACCGTGTCCCTGCAGATGCCGTCGTTCTCTCCTGCACCAACCTGCATGTCGACGAATCACTCCTGACCGGTGAGTCGGTTCCTGTCCGCAAGGCAGAGTGGAACGGCAAGTCCGAAATGGGCCGTCCGGGAGGCGAGGACCTTCCGACCGTCTACTCCGGCACGCTGATCGTTTCTGGACAGGGCGTTGCCGAGGCACGGGGTACCGGACTCCGGACCGAAATCGGGAAGATCGGCAAGGCACTGCAGACCCTGGACACCGAGAAACCACCCCTCCAGCGCGAGGTCGCGGGCCTCGTGCGCGATATGGGTCTGGCCGGAGTCGGCATGTGCGTCATCGTCACCATCGTTTTCAGCCTCACCCGTGGCAACAATCTCATCGCCTGGCAGCGAGGATTCCTGTCCGGTCTGGCCATGGCCATGGGCGTCCTGCCCGAAGAGTTCCCCGTGGTCCTGACCATCTTCATGGCCATGGGCGCTTGGCGCATGTCTCAGAACCAGGTCCTGACCCGCCGCATGCCGGCCATCGAAACCCTGGGATCGGCGACCGTCCTGTGCGTCGACAAGACGGGTACGCTGACGATGAACAAGATGACTGTCCGCAAGCTGGCGGTCTCTGGAACGTACCTTCACATCCCCGCAACAGGACTGCCCGGAGTTCTGCCCGAACCATTCCATGAGCTGGTCGAGTACTCAGTCCTTGCCTGTGAAGCCGATCCCTTCGATCCCATGGAACGCGCCATCCTGAACATGGGAAAGGGCGCCCTCAGGGGGACTGAACACCTGCACGAAGACTGGCAGTTCCAGCGCGAGTATCCGCTTTCGCGCCAGTTGCTTGCCCTGTCACACGCGTGGCAGATGCACTCCGGCGACGGCCGTGTAGCCGCCAAAGGTGCACCAGAGGCTATTCTCGACCTGTGTCATATGTCAGAGGCACGGCAACAACTGGTCATGAAACAGGTTCTGGACATGGCAAACGACGGTCTGCGCGTCCTGGGCGTTGCCCGCGCCTCCTGTGACAGTACAGACCTGCCCGACAACCAACACGACTTCGATTTCGCATTCATCGGTCTGATCGGCCTCGCCGATCCCATCCGCACGACTGTGCCGGAAGCCGTCGCTCAGTGTCACCGTGCAGGCATGCGAGTGGTCATGATCACGGGCGACTATCCCGGAACGGCGCAATCCATCGCGAGAGAGATCGGTCTGCGGAACCCCGATCGCGTCGTCACCGGGTCGGAGCTCGAAGCCATGTCCAAAGAAGAAGTCAGCAAGAAAATTCGGCGTGTCAGTGTGTTCGCTCGTATGGTGCCTGAGCAGAAACTCCGCCTGGTCCAGGCCCTGAAGGCAAACGGCGAGATCGTCGCCATGACCGGCGACGGCGTCAACGACGCGCCAGCCCTCAAGAACGCCCATATCGGCATTGCCATGGGCGAACGAGGGACCGATGTCGCCCGCGAGTCTGCCGCCCTCGTCCTACTCAAGGACGACTTTGGCAGCATCGTTGCAGCAGTGCGCATGGGCCGCCGCATCTTCGACAACATCCGCAAGGCTATGGGCTACATTCTCGCTGTCCACGTCCCGATCGCAGGCCTGTGCCTGATTCCTGTGCTATTGCACTGGCCCCTCATCCTGCAGCCGGTACACATCGTATTCCTGGAACTCATCATCGACCCGACGTGTTCCATCGTCTTTGAAGGTGAACCAGAGGAGGCAGGCATCATGGACCGACCCCCACGCGACCCTTCGAAGCCGACATTCAGCAGAAGACTAGTCCTGACGAGCCTTCTGCAGGGCACCGGCATCCTCGCCGCTGTCCTGATCGTCTTCGGCCTGGCCTTCTACCAGCGCGGCCTGACCGAGAACGACGCGCGCGGATTGGCGTTCACGACACTGATTTTCGCCAACGTGGCACTCATCCTGACCAACAGGTCCTGGACACGCAGCATCATCCGTACCCTGCACACACCCAACAAGTCGCTGTGGTGGGTCATCGCCGGAGCACTCGGCCTGCTGGCCCTCACCCTCTATGCACCGGTTGCCTCGCGCCTCTTCAAGATGGCGGCGCAACACCCCATCGACATCCTCATCTCGGCAGCGGTCGGTACCAGTACCATGCTCTGGTTTGAACTCTTCAAGGCGCTGAGGCCCAAAGCTCTGGCATAGTTCAGCAAGAAGGTCGTGTCGATATAAGACAGCGCAGAGAGATCTCTCTGCGCTGTCGTTCTATCCGCGTCAGGGGGGAAGTCCATCGACGCTGTTGCATGAGCTCCTGGTCCGCACAGAATAGATGGTAGATGATTGCACATTGGGAGGCAGCAATGGAGACACCGACACTTACGAAGCTTGCATTGCGAGTCCGTTATGACATCCTGCACATGTCGACGGAAGCAGGATCCGGCCATCCGACGTCCTCGCTGTCCGCAACCGATCTCTTGACCAGTCTGTTCTTTGGCGGCACATTCCGATTCGACCTGGGCCATCCACAGAACCCATGTAACGACCGTATTATCTTCTCCAAGGGGCACGCCTCGCCACTGTTCTACGCGTTGTATGCGGCTGCCGGCGTCCTGTCGCAGGAGGAATTGCTCACGTATCGCACAATGAGCTCACCCCTCGAGGGCCATCCGACCCCACGTTTCGCCTACGCGGAAGCAGCGACCGGGTCGCTCGGCCAGGGACTGGGCATCGGCGTCGGCATCGCCATGAACGGCCGCTACGTCGACAAGTTGCCATACAACACCTATGTGCTCATGGGCGACAGCGAAGTCGCCGAAGGCTCGGTCTGGGAAGCTGCGGAGCTGGCGTCACACTACCAATTGGACAACCTGGTAGGCATCCTGGACGTCAACCGCCTGGGTCAACGTGGCGAAACGATGCTGGACTGGGACCTGGAAACGTACGAAGCGCGCTTCGCCGCCTTCGGCTGGCACACGATCGTCCTCGAGGACGGACACGACGTCGACGCAGCCCAGGCAGCCTATGGTGAGATTGACCACGCCTGCGGCCGCCCTACGGTCGTCATCGCCCGGACTGTCAAGGGCAAGGGTGTCTCGTTTCTCGAGAACAAGGAGGGGTGGTACGGCAGGGCGCTGAACCACGAGGAGTTTGACCGTGCGGTCCTCGAACTGGGACCGATCGATCTGAACCTCCATGGCACCATCGAACCACCAGTCCAGGCAGCCCCGGCGGTATGGGCTCCTGCACCGGCCAATCAGTCGGCGAGCACCAAAGCGCTGTCACCGCGTGAAGCCTATGGGCGCGCTCTCGTGGACATCGCACCGACACACCCCGAGATGGTGGTGCTGGACGCTGAGGTCAGCAACTCGACGTTTGCCGTCACTTTCCGAGGCGTCTATCCTGAACGGTTTTTTGAGATGTACATCGCCGAGCAGAACATGGTCTCTGCGGCACTAGGATTCAGCACGCGGGGCAGGATTCCCTTTGTCTCGACGTTTGCAGCTTTCTTCTCCCGGGCATTCGATCAGGTCCGCATGGCGCAGTACGCTATGGATCGGGCCAACATCAAGTTCGTGGGTTCTCACGTCGGCGTTGCCATCGGGCCCGACGGTCCCTCACAGATGGGGCTGGAAGACATCGCCCTGTTCCGCACGCTGGTCGGCAGTGTCGTGCTGTACCCAGCCGATGACACCGCTACGGCAGCGCTCGTCAGGCAGATGGCCGATCACAAAGGCATCTGTTACATGCGAACGACCCGGCAGGTCCTTCCTCGTCTCTACAAGACGGGAGAAGAGTTTTCCATCGGGGGGAGTAAAACCCTTCGTCACAGTGACGACGACAGGGTGACCCTGATGAGCGCGGGGATCACCCTCCATGAAGCCCTCACGGCGGCAGACACGCTGGCTGCCACAGGAATTCACGCCCGGGTGATTGACCTCTACAGCATCAAGCCGCTGGACATGGCGACGCTGCACAAGGCAGCCGCCGAGACCGCAGCGGTCATCACGATCGAGGATCACTACGCCGAGGGCGGCATCGGCGAAGCCGTGGCCGCAGCACTCTCTGACACCGCAACCCCGGTATTCTCACTTGCAGTCTGCAAGCTGCCGATGAGCGGCAAGCCAGAAGAGCTGTTGGCCTACGAAGGCATCGACGCTGCAGCTATTGTCCGCACAGTGCGGGAACTGTAGCGACTGGCCGCCGCTCTGGTGTCAGGTGCCAGATGCGGTGTCTGGTACTATATCCCCGCGCAGCAGGTCCATGTAGAGAATGTCGACGCGCTTCCCATCGCGGGCGCTCGCCTCGCGCAGACGGCCAGCGTCCTTGAAGCCAACCTTGCGGTATGAAGCCACCGCATGTGGGTTACAGGCGAGCACGGTCAGAAAGATCGTGTGCAGCTCCAACATGTCAAACCCTACCGTGCACAGGAGCCGCATCGCTTCGGTGCCGTACCCGTGACCACGGTGTTTCTCATCTCCAATGAGAATGCTCACTTCTCCCCTCCCCACGATGAGGTTGAGGTTTTTGAGCACACACCTCCCGATAAGGTCGCCGGTTGACATCAGATGAATGCCAAACCGCCGGACATCGTCCGCCACGGCGGATTTGTCGTAGGAGGCCTCCATCGCTTCGAGACTGGGGGCTCTGCCATACCCTTGCGTCAAGCGCGTTACCTCACGATCGTTGGCCCATTTCCAGTACAGCGGAACATTGTCGTGTCGTTCAGGCGCCAAGAAAATGTTCTTCCCTTCTATCACGTGTGGCAAGATGTCCATGCTTCCTCTCCCCTCTAGTACGTGTTCCCGCTTAGCCGCGGTCGCCTCAGCAGCCCGGGGCTTCCCCGAGTTGGGCGCGGTGCGTGGCCTTAGCCTGGTACATGCGCTTATCTGCAAGCTGCACCAAATCCCCTCTCTCGGTGTCGCCCTTCACCGTCGCGATACCTACGGAACAATGCACTCCTCCCATCTCTGTCAGGACCTGCGTCTCGATGCTCGTGCGCAGTCGTTCGAGCATAAGCTCGGTCTCCTGCTGTGAGGACCCGGGCAGGACGAGAAGAAACTCATCCCCGCCATACCGGATGACCTTGTCCATGGCGCGCAGAGACTTCCGCAGCACAGTGACCAGAGTCTCGAGAACCCGGTCACCTTCGGCGTGACCGAGCCGGTCGTTGATGGATTTGAACTCGTCGACATCCAGCATGACAAACGACAAGTCGTGACCGTGCCGCCGGGCCCGTTCAAGTTCCTCCGCAACGATCTCGTCCATGGCGTGTCGGTTATGTGCTCCCGTAAGGCCGTCCAGCAGGGCCTGGTCACGCAGTAGCTGCTTGGTTTGCATGCTGGCAAGCATCAGGCCGAGAGCAGCCGCCAGCGGCGTCAGATTGCGGACGTCCTCGCGGGAGAATGCGCCGGCCTTCTTACTCTCGAGGTTCAGGACACCGACAACCTTGCCTCCCGCCATCAATGGGAGAGCCAAGTCAGAGCGCCCACTTGGCATACCGTGCAGGTGGATCGAGGAGGTACGCGCATCGGAGACATTGACCGTATGCCGTAGACGGAACGCTCGTGCGACTGCGCCTACGCGATCGTGGACGGACAATGCAAGCCCACTCTCGTCGCTCGTGTATCCCTTCTGCGCCCGCAGGATGAGGGATTCTGTCTCGTCGTCGTACAGGAAAAGCGCGATATACTGGTAGCCAAGGCGCCGTGCGATGTGCCCCACAACTGCATTCATGAATTCCATCGTGCTCGCCGCGCGAACGCCCTCAAGGGTCGTCTCGTGCAGCAGGGCTAGGAAGTTCTCGCGGTTTGCAGACTGCTGTTCCTCCAGGTAGCGCGCGATAATCAGGCTGATGAGGCCGATCAGGGGCCGCAGGGCGTCGACTTCCTCGGGCTTCAGCCTTTGGCGTGACGTCTGCACGTTAATGATGCTGACCACACGCCGGTCAATAACAATAGGAAAGCCAACATAGCTGACAAAACAGTTGGCCGGCCTCCTCCAGTCGGGATACGCGCTGACATCCTCGATGAAGCACGTCTCCCGGTCACGGATGATGCCCACGATGTTCGCCGGCAGTTCCAGGTTGAAGCTGGCCTCGACCTTTCGAAGCAAACTCCACGGAATGCCATTGGCAGTGTCGAAATGCACACGATGATCAATGTCCACGCCCATGACCGTCACCGAGCACGATGGTATCGACTGGGCAATGAGGTCCACAGCCCGCTGGACGGCCTTTCGCGGCGCCGTTTCCAGCAGTATCCGTTCCAGTTCATCGGTCCGGATCAGCATGGTATTGTTCATGTGTAGACCTATTGTAGTTGTCGCCAGTCTGACTGCAACAACCTTGCCTGTCTGCAAACGACTTTCGGGAATTCAAGCATTGCCCAAACGGACACCCGGGCCACGCCATTACTCCTGCGTCTTTGCGAACACTGCAAGATACCCACGCACGCCCCGGAACATTCTGTACCACAGGAACCACTCACTTGCACTACGAGACAGGGAGCCTATTTCAGCGTGACACCCTGGGAAGACAAGGACCGCTCGCGGGCAGCCTTGATCGTTCTGGCAGCAACGATCCCAACGGCGCGAACGGTTGCCTCCGCCCTGACATTGGCATCGCGGACCTTGTGAATGACACGCGGAATCGCGCCAACCACCTTCGTTGCTCGACGGGAAGCTGTGGAGGCCCTCTCGGCAAGATGGTTGAACTGCGCTTCAGCGAACTGGACGGCTTCAGAGACTTTGGTAATCTCGAGGCTGGCGGCAGTCAGCTGTTTCTTCATCTCAGTCACCTCGGGAGCAACCTCACGTGCAACGCTCGCTACCTTGATAGCTATGAAGATGAAAGCTCCCGCAACACACAACGATGCGCCACCGATCAATATGACGAGTACCCACAACGGGTCCATGTACTACCTCCTCAGCGCCAACCGGCGCGTTTTTTAGTATAGCGCAGCATGGGCTCATGTCACAGCCGCGAGTTGCATCACGTTAAATCATCGCGAACTCTCTTCGTTGCATCACGAAGAAATCATCGTGAAACGAGAGGAGGTAACCATGCTGCTGACATCCTTGTGTGAACAGGGGGGAAAGGAGCAGCATCATGGCGTTATCCATGCAGGAGAAACAGCATGTTGGAAGAGAGGTTGCTCTGCGGTACCTCCGTGCCCGGAAGAAGGACAAGGGAATCATGCTGCACGAGTTCTGTGCTACCACAGGGTACAGTCCTCCCTATGCAGCCTACCTGCTCCGGAGGTATGCCAAGCGAGTGATCCTGGGAGAGGTGACCCTCATTCCTACCAGACCTTCTCCCTGGCCCAGACAGCGGAAGCATGTGTACGGTCCTGCTGTCGTGGAGGCTCTTGTCTGGATGTATCACCTTGCTGGAGAACTCTGTGGCAAGCGACTACAGGCAGCACTTCCCGAGCTCCTGCGTGCCCTGGAGAGATCCGGGACCACCCTCCCGGATCCCCTGCATGGTGCCCTCCTGAGGATGGGGTCTGCCACGATGGACCGACTGCTGCGGGGAGAGAAAGCCAAGGGGAACAACCGAAGGCATGCTCCCCGGACAAAACCAGGAAGCCTGCTGAGACTCATTCCCATGATCTCCTTCCGGGAACTCTCGGCTGCTGCTCCGGGACAGGTGGAGGTGGACTTGGTGAGTCATGATGGAGGAAAGGCAACCGGAGATCACTGTTACACCCTCACCGTCACGGACCGCTGTACGGGATGGACGGAGAT
>CAIQIK010000003.1 GCA_903871855.1 uncultured Caldisericota bacterium | reverse complement strand
TGGAACGCTACGAAGCCGACAAGGAAGAAGCCAAGAAAGCTGTGCAACTCGACAGTAACGAACTGAACCACACTGACCAATTGACTGCCTGACCCGATCCATACCGAAAGGAGAATTTACACCAACATTCTGGACTTGACTTGGAAGACCAAGTACCCAATCACAAAACATGCAAGGTTCATGAGTAGCAGCCACAACAGGACATACGGTGTTTGAGAGTTGCCAGCAAGCGATTTCTGAGATGCATCGATACCAGCTGTGAAAGGAATAACACTGAGTATTCGCTGCACCGTCACAGGCATCTTGTCAAAGGGGATTATGGTTCCGGAGAAAAACAACAAGGCATATGAAATGATGGATTCAAAGGATGCGGTTTTCGCGAATTTCATCGTTAAGCCCGATAAGGCGAGGCCTATACCCGTAAAGCCAATGACAGAAACAAGCAGTATCCACAGCAGATTGATATTGAATACCAGAGTGATCGGAAGGGTGATCCTGATTACTCCGAACAAGACCACGCCCTTGAGTGTGGTAACCAGCAGCACAATGTAAGTTTTGACGGTCAGAATCAGCCATAATGGATAAGGCTTTATGATGAGCTGCTCTATGGTACCTATCTGCTTTTCAGATGATATGCTCATTGACAATTCCGAAATAACACATGCCGCAATGATCCAATACATGTAAGCTATGCAGTAGGCAGTTGAATTCCTCGCATGATAGACAAAACCATAGAAGAACGTGGCGAATAGGATGTATTTTACGACCATGTCTACAATCTGATCAGGGTAATATGTCTTCACCTCTAACAAGTATTTCCGCAGTTCCGCTCTAAGAAGCTTAAGCATCCCCATTTCTGCCTCGCTGAATGAACATCTCCATAATGTCTTCCAAACGATTACTGTCTTTTGAAAAGGCGATGATTTCGTAGTCTCTCTCGAGCAGGTGTGACAGCACCAGATTGACATCACGCTTTGAAATACCATTGAGAGTGATGTCTGTTGTTGCCCCCTTCTCCTCCAGGATATAATCGCTGAATACGATGTCTTCTCTGTTGACAGTTCCATTCACTGTCAGCTGGTATTTGTTCTCACTGTACATTTGTTTGAACTCAGAAGTCCTTCCGATATAGGCAATACCTCCATTTTCCAATACCAGAACTCTATCAGCCACTGCATCAATGACGTCCAGTTGATGAGACGTAATGACGATTGTGGTCTCCTCCTCTTTTGCCAGATGTTTCAGACTCTGCATCACAGCTTTCTTGGTTATGATGTCCAAGCCCAATGTTGGCTCATCAAGGAATAGTACTTCTGGATCACCGAGCATCGCTATGATGATGGACAATTTCTGCAGCATTCCTCTGGAATAATCACCGGCGATTTGATTCCTTGCATCATAGAGATCAAATGTCTTAAGCAGCTCCTCGGACTTCTCCACGATTTCACTGTCTTCCAACTGTTTCAATCTTCCGAAGTATTCTATGTTCTGAAAACCAGTCAGGTACCAATAGACATTTCTATTCCCTTCTAGGACAGCCGAAACCTCTTTATAGTACTTGCGCAAGGAGATCTTCGATAGGTCATTCCCAATAAACTCGATCTTTCCGCCAGAAGTCTCTAATGCTCGCAACAACAGCTTAATCAGCGTCGTTTTGCCCACCCCGTTAACGCCGAGTATTCCAAGAATCTCGCCCCTATTTACATCAAAGGATAGACCCTTCAACACCAAATCAGCTTTCTTCCCGTAAGATTTTCTTAATTCGGTAACTCTATACATATTCATGCGTGTCTAATCACCATATTCCAGTAAACACGAATCCGGCGCGTTTCGAGACAGAATGCGATGGACTACTTCAATGCTTTGTGGGTCTCAGCGCCTTTCGCCAGCTTAGTGGAGACCGGTTTCAGATAGGTATCCATCCACCGACGGATGCTGTTCAGGCGATCGATGCGCCGGTCCGTGCGTCCGGTGCGTGACAATCCGTGCGGTTCCTCCGGGAAGACCACAAACTCACTGGGTACGTGATTCACCTTGAGCGCCGTGAACACCTGCTGGCCCTGCTCGATGGCGCAGCGGAAGTCCATTTCGTTGTGGAGGACCATCGTTGGCGTGGTCGCCCCGCCCAGGTACTTTACCGGGGACCGGTCCCACAACACATCGATGCTCTGCTGCGGTGACTTGCCCCCACAAGGAAACTGAAAGATCCAGTTCACATCGCTGGTTCCCCACATGCTGACAAGATTGCTGACGCTGCGCTGTGTCACAGCAGCCGCAAATCGATGCGTATGACCGATGATCCAGTTGGTCATGTAGCCGCCATAGCTGCCGCCAGTGACACCCATGCGCTTGCGGTCGATATACGACTTTTTCTCGACAAGGTTAGTCCAGTCCATGAGGTCGTCATAGTCGACGGTGCCCCACCGACCCCAGATAGCCTTCTCGTGCTCTTCGCCATACCCGGTCCCGCCCCGCGGATTGCTGAAGTAGACGACATAGCCGCCAGCCGCAAGGAAGTAGAACTCGTGCATAAACAGATTGCCGTACTGGTCCTGCGGACCGCCGTGGATCTCGAGAATGGATGGGTACTTCTTCTTGGGGTCGAACCCCGGGGGCATCATGATCCATCCCTGCAGATCGTGTCCATCGCGGGCCTTGAACCACACCTCTTCAACCTTGCCGAGGTCGAGCTGGCTGAGGAGTGTCTGATTGAGATGCGTCAGCTGCCGGACGTCGCCCGTGTCCATGTCGCGTACCCAGACCTGCCCGGGATCAGTCATGGTGCCAAGGAAATACGCCATCGTCCTCTGTTGGTCGTCCACGGTGAATGTGCCCACGCAGCCGGCAGGGTCGATGACGGTGTAGAGTGTCCCCTCGTCGACTGTGATCGCCATCAACTTCTCGCTTCCGTGTTCCGAGATCTGAAAATACAGGACCTTCCCATCAGTGGACCACACAGGAGGCATCTGAGATCCTGCCCCTACGTCGTCCAAGGTCGAGCATGTAAGTGAGATGTCATACGGTCGGGTTACGCTGCGTGCGACTCCCTTCCCGTCGGCGGGAACGACCCACAATTCAACGTTCTGCCACCATTCGTTGGGCTCTCTCGGCCCAACATAGCAGATCTGGCTCCCGTCAGGAGAGAACACCGGTGCACTCTTGGGGCTTGGAGGAGTCTCGACCAGCCTCATTGCTCCTCCTGCAGCCGGCATGACGTAGAGGTCGATCAGGTCGGGCTCGAGGTCTGGGTCTTCCCTGCGATTGCTGCAGAAAACGATCGACCTGCCGTCCGGAGACCATGATGCGCCATATTCGTCATACATACTGCCCGAGGTGAGCTGCTTCATCCGGCCTTTGGCAACATCGACGGCCCACAGGTGCGTCCGTTCATGGCCGAGCCACCCTCGACCGTCTCCGCGATAGAACAGGCGTGTGTAGTGGCGCGAGACGACGCCCAGCTTCTTTTTCTGCTCGTCGGCCTCACGATCAACGACCTCCTGGTCCTTCTGTGTAAACTCCAGCAGGAGGTTCCTGCTATCAGGCGACCATGTCAGGCTGGAGATCTCGCCCTTGATGTCAGTAAGGCGGCGCGCCTCCCCACCGTTGGCTTCGATGACATAGACCTGAGCACTCTCGCCTTCCTTGCGCGACGACAGGAATGCCATGGTCCGCCCGTCGGGCGACCACCTCGGCGAGGCATCTGTCTGGTCTCCCTGGGTGAACTGGCGTTCGCCAGAACCGTCTGTGCGTGCCATCCACAGATTCGCGTACTTCTTCTGTGTCTTCTTGTCCACCCGCTGAACGCCATAGACGACTTGCTTGCCGTCCGGCGAGAGACGAATGTCGGTGAGAAGCTGAAGTGCATAGAGATCCTCCGCCGTAATGGAACGCAGTGATTGCTTCGATCGTGTCATGGCTTCCTCCATCGTTTCCGTGTCAGTGGCCGGGCGTACAGGCGCGCCCATTCCGGCCCCGTGGTTCAGTGTCCATTGTAGGCAAAACCAAACGCAGGCATAGCGGAAACCGAAGAAAGCCCCGGCACGCAGCACCAGGGCTTCTTGGAAACGAATAGGAGTAGAGCTAGAATTCCTGCCGCTGCAGTATGAGGTACGAGGTCCACAGCATGCAGCTACTCAGGATCACACCAACGACGATGGGCACGAGCTGTGGTACAGGGTGTTTGATAAGGTCTGAGCTTCCGAACAACGCCAGCGGGTTCAGCCAATGGAGAGACTTGAACTGGCCCGCGATCGAGAGTGCAATAAGGATAACCCCTGAGAAGAGCATTGCTTTCACGCGGTCCGGAACGAGCACTGAGAGCAGTGTCGCAAGAGACGCAAATGTGAGAAGCGCGACAACGCTGTGCAGCGTCGCAGTCAGCACGAATGCGGGCTGGGATGCCTTGCCGATGATGAGAGCGCCCAGCACTGCACATCCCGTAGAAACCAGCACTGCCAGCACGAGCCCTCCAAACAGAACGATGACCTTGGATGCCAGGATCATCCCTCGGCTGACAGGCCGTGAGAACAGGAAGATAGCAGTGTGTAGTTCCCGCTCACCTGCGACCGCGCCACCCAGCAGTACGACGGCGAGGATAGCGCCTACCTGTTGCAGGTTCTTACTGAACCACTGGGAATACAGGTATGCATTCACATTACTGAAGTCCGGCAACAGCTTCTTGATCAGATCCATGTACTCCGGCGGAATCTGGCTGATGCCGGGAATGCCCCCCTCGAAGAAACGATACGCAATGGAGACGGCGGCTCCTATCACAGACAGCAGCACACATCCTATGATGATCTTCATGCGGTTTTCCCGCAGCTCTTTCCACATCAATGCTTTCACGTCACGCCTCCACAAACCGCAGGAAGATCTCATCGAATGGCAACGATTGCACGTCCAGCACAGTACCCCCGGCATCGGCAAACGCTGCGCGGGCTTGTTCCTGGTCGGCCAGCACCTCGACGTCCCAGGCATCCTGGCCGAGAGCCCGTTCCCGGTGAACAGCAATGTCCTTGACATCGCGCGGGCTGTGCCCCGTCGCAAACCGGACCGTATAGACCCGATATCGTTCCTTGATGGATTCCACCGAATCCTGAAGGATCGTGCGACCAGAGCGCATGAACGCCACCGTATCACAGATTTTTTCAACCTCACTCAGAATGTGCGATGAGAAGAAGACCGTCAAATTGCGCCGGGCTGTCTCGTCTGCCAACACACCCAGGAAATGCGATCGAACTACGGGGTCCAGACCCTCGGTGGGCTCGTCGAGGATGAGCAATTCTGGTTCCGTCGAAAGAGCGATATAGAGCCCGAGTAACTTGCGCATGCCCTTGGAATACGTGGAGATCTTGCGTGCAAGAGGCAGTTCGAACACAGTCTGCAGTCTCCGCACATTCTCCTCCACCAAGCAGCCATACAACCGCGCGTTGAACTGCAGAATCTCGAAGCCCGTCATATGCAGATAGAGCGAGAAGTCCTCGGGCACGAATCCGATACGCCGCCGGAGGATCGCTCCGTCTCCTGACGGAGTAACACCGAGAACAGTGAGTGACCCGGCCGTGGGCTTCATCAAGCCGAGCATCAACTTGATGCTAGTCGTCTTGCCCGCGCCGTTTGGTCCCATCAAGCCAAAGATGCTGCCCGTCGGGACACTCAGACACATGTCGTCCAGCGCCCGTACGTTCCCAAATGATTTGTCGACACCAACCATTTCCACCGCATTCATGAACTCCCTCCCCGATCATGTTCTTTTGTAGACCGCAGTTTGCGTCTTTCCAGTCGTCCAACAAGGTCGTCGATGGTGAGGCCGGCGTTGTGAGCCTCGATGACTACCATGTCGATCATGTGCTCCAGGCGTTCTGTCTCCACGCCGATCCTGCTTTCCCGCACGAACGTGCCCTTGCCGCTGACGGTCTCGACCATACCCTCGCGCTCCAGGTCCCTGTATGCCTTGGCGACCGTGTTCGGGTTGACGGCCAGCTTGACGGCAAGTTCGCGTACCGTAGGCAGCTGGTCGCCAGAGTGCAACGTGCCGAGAGCTACACCATTCCTGACCAGTTGAATGATCTGAAGGTAAACAGGCACACCGTCATATGGGTTCACATAGAATTCCATCATCACTCCTTATTGTACTATTACGATAGTACAATAAAATCCGTTGTCAAGAAGTAGATGGAGAACCGCTGGGGGTATTGCTGGAACGAGATGCTAGGGCATGGCCCTGTCTGCTCCGGTTTTGCTCCACTCCACCTATGACCAAGGAGCATTAGAGTACAGTATGGGCGATTGGTCGGTTTTTGCAGGGGCCAGGCCTCTGTTATGAACTACCTGGTCAGGGTCAAGACCGTTAATTCCGGCCGGCACAGGAACCGTATCGGAACATGGCTCATACCCATCCCTGCGTTGACGTAGAAGAACGTATCGCCAAGCTTGAACAACCCGCGCGCGAAACGTGTGCCGTATCGCGAAGGAACACGCACGGCACCGATGAACGGGAGGCGGACCTGACCTCCATGGGTGTGGCCGGCAAGGACCAGCCGTGCGGCAGGGCGCTCTGCCAGCTCCTCGAACGCCTCGGGAGCATGTGTCAGCACCAGCGCGAATGCAGTGTCGGGGACCCCCTTGAAGCTGGCATCCAGGTCAGCATGCCCGAAGTACGGATCGTCGGTGCCGACCAGCCACATGTGGTCGCCATGTCGATGCAACACGACATTCTGATTTGAGAGGACTCGAATGCTCGTCTCCGTCTGGACGTGCTTGTGCCACGCCGCAATGCTCTGTCGTGTCGGAAAAGCCCGATGATCCCAGTTGCCGGGTACGACCACCACCGGTACCCCAGCGGCAGCTCGCAGCTCGCTCAGGAATGCGAGACATACTGATCTCTGCTCTGGGCGATCGACCAGGTCACCCGTAATGACGACAAGATGCGGACGTTCCGTGCAGATGACGTCGATCGCCGTACGGTAAGCCCGCGAAATGTGGTGGAGGTGCAGGTCCGACAACTGCACGATCTTCAGACCGTCAAAGCCGGCCGGCAACCACGGAGACGTGATCGTCAACCGAGCAACATCCAGCTGAAACGGCTCCAGCAGGAAACCGTCTACCAAGACTGCGCCCGCGAGTGCACCGCATACGATGCCTGTTGCCCTTCTTGTCGCTGCTCTGTTCACGTGTTTTCTCTCCAGTAGCCGAGGTTGAAACGCAATACTGGGAGTATAGCGGTACGACAAAGAAGAGGCAACGGTACAGAGCGAAAACCATGATGGCGGCGCGAATGCGCCGCCATCATGATGATACAGGGAGGAGGATGACAATATCACCTCCTGTGTCGTTCGTCGCGCACTACAGCACGCCGAGCTTCTTCGCCTCCAACGCCAAGCTCTCTCTGAACTTCGGATGCGCTATCGCGATGAGGGCAAGTGCGCGCTCCCGCACACTTTTCCCCTTCAAGTGTGCCACACCATATTCTGTGACGACATAGTCAGTATCCTGGCGAGGTACCGAGACGAAACTGCCTGGGCTCAGCATCGGTACGATGGTTGAAATCTCGTCATCCTTCACGGATGAGCGCAGCGCGATGATTCCTTTCCCGCCCTTGGACATTGTAGCGCCTCGGTGCATATCGAGCTGTCCGCCGGTGCCCGTGTAGTGTCGGTACCCAATGGACTCGCTGCACACCTGACCTGTCAGGTCCACCTGGAGAGACGTGTTGATGCTCACCATGCGGTCATTCTGGGCAACCACGTATGGGTCGTTCACGTAGCAGCCTCTGAGGAGTTCGACACCAACGTTCTCGCCAACAAAGTCATACAAAGGTTCATTCCCCATAGCAAAGGTACCGACGATCTTGCCCTTGTGAAGTGTCTTCTGGGTATTGTCGATGACGCCCGCGTTGACCAGGTCGACGATACCGTCCGTGATCATCTCGGTATGGATCCCCAAGTGTTTCTTCCCCGACAGGAACTTCATGATGGCGTTCGGGATGCCCCCAATACCGATCTGCAGGGTTGCCCCATCATCGATGAGCTGCGCGATGTTTTCTCCGATGCGCTGCTCGACATCCGTTGCCTGGGCGACAGGGATGGTCAGGAGCGGGGCGTTGTTCTGTATCAGCAGATCAACGTCGTCAACGTGCACCTGCGTGTCCCCAAACGTCCTGGGCAGGTTCTCGTTGATTTCCAGCACCACAAGGTCCGCGTGTTCGATCATATCCTTTTCGTAGACGAGGCTCAGAGACAAAGACATGAACCCGTGGCTGTCAGGCGGCGTTGCCGTTCCGACAAATACGTTGATCGGCTCCGCCTGGATCTTCTCTCGTCCAGCATTGTGTAGGTTGTTGGGGATGAACGAGAGGAGTCCCTTCTTGTAGAGCTCGCGTTCAGGGCTGCCGAAGTACCAGCTCTCCATCTTGAATGGAGCATCAGGTTCGGCTCTGACGTCAGCGAGGAATGGATACTCCCTGAGGAGAAGACAGGATATGACTTTCACGTTGTGGACACGATCCCGGATACCGTGCAACGACGACAGGAACCCTTGTGGCTGGGCTGCTGCCATTCCCACGACGACCGTGTTATCTGACATTATCCTGCTCAGCGCCTCGTCCATCGAGACCAGCTTCCTCATCCAGGGTCCCTGCTGCATCATTCCCTCCCTTGAGATCGGTTGTTCCCGTGTGTCAGTCGACATGCCACCCGTCGGCCAAATTCATGTTCCCAGGACGATGCCGCCGTCCACAGCCAGCGTAGTACCATGAACGAACGCAGCCTGATCGGATGCAAGCCACACGTACGCATTTGCGATATCCTCAGGAGCCCCGATGCGTCCCATGGGGGTGTGGGAGACCATTCCTTCCAGAACCTTCTCCGGCATCGCAGCGACCATCTCCGTCATCGTGAATCCGGGTGCGACTGCGTTCACGCGTATCCCGTACTTGCCCAGTTCACGCGCCCACGTCTTCGTCATCGCAATCAGGCCAGCCTTGGTCGCCGCGTAGTTTGTCTGTCCAAAGTTGCCATACGCTGCAACCACCGAGCTGGCACTCAGGATGACGCCATGCCCCTGCTTGATCATAAGAGGAGCGACGGCCCTTGTTGCGACGAACACGCCTTTCAGGTTGACGCCGATGACAGCATCAAAATTGGCGTCCGACATCGTACCGGTGACGACCCCTTCCTTGTACTTGACCAGCTGACCGTCGCGCGTAATGCCGGCGTTGTTGACCAGCACGTCGATGTGTCCCCAAGCTGAAACAACTTCGTTTACCGCCTTCTCGACAGTGTCTGTGTCAGCGACGTTGACCTGCTGGAACATCGCTTCGACGTTCATCTGTTTGAGGTCGGCCACCGTGGCCGCCCCCGCATCGGCATTCATATCCCAGATGACGACCCGGGCGCCTTCTTCAGCGAACCGTTTCGCGGTTGCACGGCCAATACCGGCAGCTCCACCGGTGACGATGACGACCTTGTCCTGCAGTCCGTATCCCTTTGCCATGGCTGCCTCCCTTTTTATTTGACGCGTTTCAGAACTGATGCGAAGTTGCTGACGTTCGATCCGCCGACATTCATGACGAGCCCTACCTCTGGATTCTTCGCTCCAAGTCCAAGAGGGCGACCCTCTAGTTGGCGTGCGACATAGACGTGCATCGATACGCCCGTGGCTCCCACGGGGTGTCCCTTGCCGATGAGACCCCCGCTGAGGTTGACCGGGCAACTGCCGTCCGGCTGTACGACGCCGCCTCGCTCGATCAGCCGGCCACCATCACCTTCCGAACACAGACCCATCGCCTCGTACGTCAGTAACTCATTGATCGTGAAGCAGTCGTGGACCTCGGCACAGTCGATATCTGAAACTGTCACGCCAGCCTTCCTGTACGCCGATTCCACCGCCATCCGGCCTGCCACATTGTGCCACAGCTCGCGCCCGCTGGTCTGCAGGTGGTCGGTGACAAGCGTCTGTGAAGTGATCTCGACCACACTGTCCTTTAAGGCCTTGACGTCCTCTATCGGTCCGAGTACCATAGCCGCCGCTCCATCGCTGACGAGAGAGCAATCCGTGAGTTTGAGAGGAGCTGCAACCAGGGGGTTCTTTTCGGACACGTGCAGAGCGAATTCCAGGCTGCTCGGCTTCGTGTACATATGCGCCAGCTCGTTGTGTGTCGCGTTGTCGCGGTTCTTGGCATGCACCATGGCCTGCCAGAGGTCCATCTGGTTGTCACTGTATCCGTAGTGGTCACGGTATGCCTGGGACCACATGCCGAACAGGCCCGGGAACGTCATGCCTTTGCTCCCCTCTTCTGGCCAGTAGGAGGCCATGGCAAGCGCATGGGTAACGCCGTCCCGATCAAGCGCCGTCATCTTCTCGACCCCGATGACTAGAGTAAAACGAGCCTCCCCGGCGCCGATAGCCAACCGAGCCCCGCGCACGGCAGCCGACCCCGATGCGCACGCCGCCTCCGCCCGCGCGCATGGCTTGTAGAGAAGAGCCGGATCTATTTCGACCGCCCAGGGGGCCAAGTGTTCCTGGTTGTTGAACGCTCCTGCGCTGAAGTTGCCGACCCAAACCCCGTCGATGTCCTTGGGGTCGATCCTCGCGTCTGCTATCGCTCCACGTCCCGCCTCGATGATGAGGTCATACACACTCTTGGTTTCCAGCTTGCCGCACTTAGAACTGTAACTGCCTAGAATACCGATACTCATGGTGTCCTCCCTTTTCTTCTAGAGCTTGAGACGGGTCTGGATGCGTGTGACCAAGTCCGACAGACCCTTGGGCAAGAACATGACTGAACCGATGATACTGAGACCGAAGATGACAGTGGCGAGGTACGTGAGCTTGCCACCGATGATAAGCGGAAGCATGACCCAGAACACTGCCCCCAGGATAGGTCCGATGATCGTCCCCAGGCCACCGATGATACTCATGGAGAGCAATCCGATGGAGAATGTCAGTCCAAAATTCGTGGGATGAAGATATGAGATCGTGAAGGCATACAGTGCACCCGACAAACCGGCGATGCAGGCCGCGAAAATGAAGGTGATGAGCTTGTAGGCTGCAACGTTCACACCCATCGCCGCAGCCGTCATCTCGGAGTCGTGCACGGCACGCACCGCCCGCCCGCTGCGACTGTTCAAGAAGTTGCGGACCGCCAGGAACACGAGAGCAAGAATAATGACAAAGAAGTAGTATCTGGATGCATCAGAAACGAGCTTCCATGGCCCAAGGCGCAGTGATGGGATGTTGGAGAGTCCGTAGTCTCCTCCCGTGATGGTGAGTCTCTTGATGACGTCGGCTACGGAGCTCCCCAGCGCCATCGTCGCCACAGCCAGGTAGAACCCGGACAGGCGCAGTGATGGAAATCCGATGACGAGCCCGAACAGTCCAGCCCCGGCCACGCCGGCGACGACGGCCAGGAACATGTTCACGTGGTACGTCATAACCAGCACGGCAGCCGTATAGCCGCCGATGGCCATAAATGCAGCGTGGCCCAGCGAGACAAGACCACCAAACCCCATGAGCAGATTGAGTCCCTGCGTTGCCAAGGCATATAACATGGCAATATTCAGGTAGCCGATGATCGACGGCTTCGTCCGGAAGATCAGGGGGACCAGTAGTACAAGCGCAACGAGCACGGCATTCGCTGTCAGGCGCCTGCCCCGTGAAGGAACCATCAGAACCTCCTCTGCTGGCGCTTGCCAAACAGTCCTTGTGGCATGACCAGCAGCACGATGACCACGACAATGAGCATGAAGCTGTCCTTGATGGCCGGAAACTGGTATGCCACAAGGTTTTCCACGACGCCGATGATGAGCCCGCCGACAGCAGCGCCGAACACCGAGTCCATGCCCCCGAGGACGATGGCCGAGAAGGCTTTCACCTGAATAAGCCCCATGAACGATGGCTCCAGCGAGAATCGGGGAACGATCAGCAGTGCCGCCAGACCCGCCAGCGCGCTTCCGATAGCCCATATCAGCATATAGATTGATGGCGTGGGTATCCCAAGCACACGAGCCGCATATTCGTCCTGCGAGATGCTGCGGGCTGCGACGCCCTGCTTGGTCCGATACAGAAACAGGTAGAGGGCACCGAAGACAACGATCGCCGCCAGTAGCACCACAATATCCTGCCTGCTCAGGATCACCGGTCCCAGCCTGACAGGATCACCGGTCACAAGCGGCGGAAACAGGAGCGGCACAGTGTTAAACAGAAATGCGGCAAGACCCTGGAACACCAGTGAGAGGCCAAGTGTCAGCATGATAAGCGAGAGGTGGGACCGCGATCGGACAGACCGCATCATGAAGCGTTCGACGATCAGCCCAATGACGGCTCCGGCGACAATGGCAAGGACGAGGACGAGCGAGTACGGTACCTTGGCCGTTGTTATCATGAAGAATGCCAAGTATGTCACAAACATGCCGGTGTCTCCCTGCGCGAAGTTCATGACGTTGGTCGTCTGCAGGATGACGACAATGCCCATGCCAACCAGGGCATACACGGCACCAGTCGCCAGCCCCCGGAGGACAAGGTTCGCGAAGATGTTCATTGGATGCCTCCAAGATAGAGCTGCTTGACCATATCATTCGCCTCAAGTTCGTGTGCTGTACCCTCAAGCGCGATGCGTCCTGTCACAAGAATGTAAGCCCGGTCGGCCACTTCAAGTGAACGCTTGGCGTTCTGTTCGACCAGCAGAACAGAGACACCAGACTCCCGAAGATGCACCAGTGTCTCAAAGACAGTCCCGATAACCTTCGGCGCAAGGCCCAGTGAAGGCTCGTCCAGCAGCATCAGCCGCGGGTTCGGCATGAGACCGCGAGCCAGGGCCAGCATCTGCTGTTCACCCCCCGACAGCGTGCCCCCGGCCTGCCTGCGGCGGTCGGCGAGGATACTGAACATCGCATACATGGCTTCGAGTCTGCTCTTCTGCTGGCCACGCGGCATGGCGTAGGCTGCCAGCAGCAGGTTCTCCTCGACCGTCAGGTCGGGGAAGATATGACGTCCCTCGGGTACGTGGGAGATGCCACATCTGACGACTTCGGCAGGGGACAGTCCATTGAGGACCTGGTCGTCGAATGTCACTGAGCCCTTGCGCACCCGGATGAGCCCGGTGATGGTCCTCAGAAGCGTAGTCTTGCCGGCTCCGTTGGCGCCGAGCACGGCAACAATCTCCCCTTTGTCGAGACTGATGGTAACATGGTTCAGGACATCGATGGGTCCATACCCCGAAACAACCTGATCAACTCGCAGCATGGATTTCCTCCCCAAGGTATGCCTCGATGACACGCCTGTCCGCCGAGATCTGGGCGGGAGTCCCTTCGGCGATCTTCTCGCCAAAGTCCATCACGGTGACCGAGTCCGAGATATCCATAACCAGTTCCATGTCGTGTTCGACAAGCAGGATGGTCGTTCCAGCGTCGCGCATTTTCCGAATGACAGCCTTGAGCGCGCCCTTTTCCGACGTCGGGATGCCTGCAGCAGGCTCGTCGAGCAATATCAGCTTGGGACTGCTGATGAAGGCACGCGCCAATTCCACCGTCTTGAGCGTGCCATACGGAAGGACAGCAGCGTACGCTGGGGAAAGCGGACTCAATCCGAAGAAGTTGAGGGTATCGGTGAGCCGCTGCTTTGGTTCCCCAGACACTCCAAACAGCTCCGCTACAAACCGACTACGCGTCTTGCTGTGAGCTCCGACGAGGATATTCTCTCGCACCGTCATGCTAGGGAAGATGCTGAGGTTCTGAAACGTACGTGTCACCCCGATCTCTGCAAGGCGATGGCGTGGCAAACCACGCAACTCCCTTCCAGCGAACAGGATGCCTCCCGTATAGGGCACGACCTGGAAGATCGCGTTGAATACGGTCGTCTTACCCGCCCCATTGGGACCAATGAGCGCGTGAATCTCGCCTTCCTCCACTGTCAGGTTAAGTGCCTTGACAGCAATGACTCCTCCAAACCGAACAGTCAGGTTTTCGATTGCCAGCATGATGTCCTCACTTTGTGTCCGGGGGCCGAAGCCCCCGGACAGGATGTCACCACGTGGGTGGCCTGTTGCAATAGTACTACGGCTTCAGGACGTTGATCCAGCCGCTGATCTTGACCAGTGCCCCCTTCTGAACTTGCATGAAGAACAGGGAGTACTTACCCGAATGCGCCGTCGGACTGTAGCTGATGTCCTTGGCAAGGTACCCTGACCAGCCATCGAAAGTCTCAAGCGCCCAGACCAGAGCATCGCGCGTCGGATACTGTCCTGCCCTGCGCACGGCCTCGGTGAAGACTTCAGCAGCAACCCAGCCGGCACAAGCGTACGAGTACAAGGCTTGATTGCCGTTCGGGTAGTATTTG
>CAIQIK010000002.1 GCA_903871855.1 uncultured Caldisericota bacterium | reverse complement strand
TCTGCGGTATACCTGATACGACGTCTCGTTGCTGGCGTTGTCCGTCCAAGTCAGTCCGATGGCTGTCGAAGATTGCGCGGTGGCAGCAAGCCCTGTTGGGGCGGCCGGCACCGTCAGTGCGGCAGGCGTCGTCACAGATGCAGAAGCGGGAGAGAGTTCGGACACATCGTCGTCCTTTACCGCCTGCAGTTTGTAGGCATACGTGGTTCCTGGCAGGCAGGTCGTGTCGGCGAATGATGTCACGCTCGCGGCGACCGTACTAAGATCGGCAAACGGTCCCGCTGAAACACTGCGCAGGATGCGCACCGTAGCTGCGTTGGCATCAGGAGTGCCCCACGTCAGATTCACCGTGGTCGCACCCCCCACCGTCGCCAGAGGCGCAGAAGGCGCCGTCAGCACCCAGACGTCCAGCGCAGGCGTATCAGGGCTGTAGCCACCTTCGCCCCACGCAGCTATGTCGACGGTCCACCGCCCGTACTCAGCATCGGTAATACTGTAGGAGCGCTGCGTGCTCGGGAGTGTGATCGGCATGACCGGTCCCACGAGCAGCACAGGCCTCGATGTTATCTGGAACTGGCTGCAGTTGCCGGAATGCGCCCAGGAAATGGTAATGGTACGTCCCGAGCTGTGCGCGACCTGCGCCGTAGGCGCCTCGGGCGGCGTCGTGATGGAAAGCATAGGCGACATTGACGACACATCCCTGTCAACGCTCTCGGTCCCAGCCTTCCATGCCCGTACGTAGTAGTAGTAGCTCCTGTTCGGGTCGAGCCCCGTGTCCACCCAGGATGTATCGGTGCGAGGACCCTCATGGATGACGGAAGCGCGCATCAGGGGATCTGTCGTCCTCAGGATCTCGTAGCCAGTTGCAACGGGGTCAAGCCCAGTCCACTTAATGCTGATGTCCCTCGTGTCCGCGACGTGTTGCACAGTAGCTCCAACCGGTGTAGCCAGCACCCACGCGGGAACCGCCCCCGAGTAGTCGCTTTCTGTCGTCGTGGTCCAGATGAAGGTGACGGTCTCCACTGCCCTCATGCGGTACGTGTTTTGCCCTGCGGACTGGCCGTCAAGCGTCAGGGTCGTCACCGGGTAGGCCACCGTTCCAACGTCAAGCCAGACCGGAAAAATACCGCTCCACTTCTGCACTTCAAATGAAAGGCTGTGGAAAAGCGATTCTGTATAGGTGTACTCCCAGTCCACTGTGACGGAGGTCCCAAAAGAATGGGCTTTGACAGCTCCGGGAACCGACAGTGCAGTGATGTCCGCCTGCTGCCAGCAGGCCCAGTCCTGGCTGGCGTTTCCGTTGGCGTATACCTGCAAGACGAACTTGCCTTTCTTGCCCGCCAGGTCCTGCAGACTCCAGCTGTACGACCACATCGTCCCATCATAGGTCTTCACATGGCCCGCGTTGTACGTCGTCGTGCCATCCGGAAACCAGTACCAGGTCGACGTCCCATTTTCCTGGAAGAGAACTGAGTACCGCACTCCGTTGCTGCCGGTCGCACCCTTCAGAAACCCGACCTTAAGGTTGAGGGTCGCCCCCGAGGGAATCGTGATGTTGTCGTATTCTCCCTCGATCCAGCCTGTGTCGATCCATTGCGGGTGCGTCTCAAGGACCCTGCGCTGGTTAGTGCCATCCTCCATCGTCGCTGGGGCAACGTACATGGCAAATCCCCGCGAGTCACTGCCGGGTCCACCAAACGGCAACGAACCTACCGAACTGCGCCAGCTGGCGGAAGCAGCATTCGCAATGAAGTCATACACCAGTGTCGTCTGTGTCGTTTCCGCCTCGACTGAAGCGGCAGGTCCGAAGAATGGGGTACACATGGCTAGGATGAGTAGCGCAACGAACAGTCTTCGACTCATGGCTCCTCCTTTATACTCGTGCTGCCGATTAAGACCCGACGAACTCATTGCGCGGAACCGCGCAGTGCACATCTATCTTTATGATAAGCTATGCTTGCATGAGTCAAGACCACAGATGGGTGCAGCACCATGCACGAATCATCCCCTGCATTGCATGACTTTGAGACTTGACGCCAGATGACCGCATAAGTTGACCCGGAAGTCCAGCGTGGTACCATGAACGTGCGTCACGACAAACTCGCAGGAGGCTGACATGGTGGACGTGTTCATTATCGGTGGCGGACCCGGAGGATACGTTGCTGCAATCAAGGCAACTCAACTGGGCCTGTCGGTTGCGCTGGCAGAAGAAGCCGACATGGGCGGGGTCTGCACAAACTGGGGCTGCATCCCCACGAAGACAATGCTGGCCAGCAGCAAGCTCTTCACGCGCATGCAAGAGGCCCGCAAGTTCGGGCTGACGGCCGAGAGCGTCAGAGCCGACTTTGGTGCCATCATGGCGCGTAAGGACCAGGTTATCATCCGGATGCGCAAGGGAATCGAATACCTGATGAAGAAGAACGACGTCCAAGTCTACGCCAGCCGGGCGACCCTGCGCGATGCGACACATGTCTGCATCGACGCGATCGGCGAGGTTGTTGAGGCGAAAAACGTCATCATCGCCACCGGCAGCTCGCCCATCAAGTTTCCCCCCTTCACGGATCCGGGCATCTGGACCAGTGACGACGTCTTCCGCAACAGAGAGCAGCCGAAGGAACTGGTTGTCATTGGTGGCGGCGTTATCGGCGTCGAGATGGCGACATTCTTCAGCGCCATCGGGACGAAGGTTACCATCGTCGAGCTGATGCCGCATATCCTGCCCGTCGAGGATGAGGACGTGGCACTGGCCCTCACTACAACGCTCAAGAAGCGAGGTATCACGATCATCACCAGGGCAACGACCCAGTCGGTTACCCCCACGGAGGCTGGTTACAGCCTGATACTCGATGTGAACGGTGCCACGCAGGAAGTCCACGGTGATCACGTTCTGCTTTCCATCGGACGCCGATCAAACGTGGGCCCCGAACTCGAGCCTCTGGGCGTGACACTCTCAAAGAAAGGCATCGTCGTCGACGACCACATGCGCACCAGCGTCCCCCGCGTGTATGCTGTCGGTGACGTCAAAGGGACCTACATGCTGGCACATATCGCTGAGAAAGAAGGAGTCGTTGCTGCCGAGAACATCGCGGGGCACGACGCTCACATGGTCTATGCCGCTGTCCCTTCCGTCGTGTTTACGGACCCGGAGATCAGCGTCGTGGGCAAGAGAGAATATGAGCTCAAGGCAGAAGGAATCCCGTACAAAGCAGGAACATTCCCCGTCAGCGCCAGCGGCAAGGCGCGGACGATGGAGGAGAGCATCGGTTTTGCCAAGGTCCTGACACATGTCGAAACCCACGAGATCCTGGGTATCGCACTCTACTGCGCCGAAGCCACCGACCTCGTCATGGAATCGGTCCTGGCCATACAGTTCGGTATGACAGCGGAAAAATTGCTTCAAGCGATTCACCCGCACCCCACGATGACAGAGATGATCATGGAGGCCGCAGAAGGCTCCATCGGGCAACCCCTGCAATTGTGAATACGTTGGTACCTGGTACCAAAGGATTCACAATTGGGAACTCCTTCGCTTCAGGAAGAGTCCTTCTTCAACCGGCTCGGGAGTGAACGGTCGCGGCTGTCTGTGCGTGCTGTACACTACGGATCGCTTGTGCTAGAGCTTGCTCGCTGTCCGTGGCGATAACTCCTCCCTCGAAATGCAGCCGGTAGAGCCTCCAGACAAGGTCCAGCACGATTGGGGAAGCGTCAACGCGCCCAGCCAGCTCGAGAAGCGTCTCACCCGGTCGTCGCCGTTCACCCATGAGGCCCTCGAGTGCAAGAGAAAGGCGGTCGGGACTGTGCCGTTCGCGATTCCGCATCAGCAGGAGCACCAAGGCAGCCGCAGCTACAATACCGGAAACGACGCGCCAGTCACGCAACAGGCGTGACGCGGCGGTCCGAAAGAATTCGAACGCACCAGCGACGGCACGGCCGCTGCCCGTGAAGAACCGGCCGAGGTTGTTCGCCGTCTGTACCTGCCTGGCCAAATCATATGTAACGACGTTCCGGTACCAGGCCATGCGAATGTTGTCGAGAATATTGGTAATCAGCGACACCTGCTCGAAGGAACTGGGCGTTGGGTCGTATCGAACCCAGCTGTCCCCGTCCAGGACCTCGACCCACGCGTGCGCGTCCTTCGCCCGCACAATGAGATACCCCGAGGCCTTGTTCCACTCTGTGGCCAAGAAGCCGGACACCAGGCGGGCGCGGACGCCTTGAGCACGCAGCAGCAACACCATGGACGTTGCAAAGTGCTCGCAGTACCCTGTGTGCCGGTTGACGACGAAGTCCTCGACTGACGTTGCTGTCGGATCCAGCGAATAGGTGTAGTTGGCAAGGAGATAATCGCGAGTCGCCTGCGCCTTGTCTCTGATAGTCAGGCCCTGCACGACGCGTGTGGCAATGTCCCTGAAAGCCTGCGAAAGCTCCGGAACCTGAAGGTACTTGTCCAGCAACACCTGCCGACGAGCCACGAGACTGTCGACAGGGACCGTGTCCCGATTGAGCGACGAGACGTCGTACCGGATGGTCTTGTAGTAGGGCGCATCCGTGAACAGGTTGCCCTCCGCATCGCGGCGCAGGTACTGGAACTGCCCTCGCAGACCGGTAATATGTTCGAGCCCAAAGACGACGTCAGTCCCGGTCGGCTCGAGGTACACGGTCGTCAGCGTGTCAGGCTGCTGGTCGCTCACCACGAACGAATCGATCCCGGAGGATGCGTACACGGACTCGAAGCGGCCGGCCGCAACCAGCCATTGCTTGCCATTGAAGGTCGTGTATCGCATGCCCGAGATATAGGCGGGCAGGGGCAACCGAGATCCACCTTTCGCAGGTTCGATACGCATGACAACGGTATTGTCCTGCTGCACCTCTCCGGGGGTGATCGTGACGTCCTTGGAGAAACCTGTCGTCTGTATAACCAGCGCAGGACTGCCCTTGATGTAGCCCAGTGTCCACCGGGGGAGGGCAAAGAACACGCCGAATGCAAACACAAACGATACGAGCGCAGACACGACAATGGCGCCGTAGAATCCCCGGCCGATGTGCGGGACCTTGCCCTCGAACTGAGCCATGATGAGCAGGATAGTCGCGATCAGAAACTCGGCGAGCAGCAGAAGTCCGAATGCCACGGAGATGGAGCCGGCGGCGGACAGGACCGTTACGAAAACGGCGATGAGCACCAGCCCCTGATAGTCGCGGGCATTGTCCATCAGGACGAATCGACACGCCATTGCTACCAGCATCGTCTGCGCAAGGAGGGCGAAGAGTTGAGTCCCGAGGACCATGAGGACAAGGAACCAGACGAGGGGGAGCGCTTCGAGGGCACGCCGTCCCCAGCGCCCGTGAATGTGTCCGGCCAGGGGTAGGGCCACAAGGAATGCTACGGCATACAGAGAATACCAAGACTCAACGATGGACAGAAACGCGCACGCTGTCAAACCAAGCACGAACCCCAGCACACGCCGGATGTCCAGTGAGCTCCTCATCGGGCACCGCTCACGAAGCTAATGGCTTCATGTGTGAAGCTGTGGAGAGGTCCAGGATGGGGCGGACCCTCGGTGAGTTCCACTAGGGCTAGCAGTTCCATTGCATACTGCCACACCCTGCGCTCACGTCCATTCAGAAACGATCCGGGGATGGCCAGTGCGATGGCCTCTCCCGACTCGAAGACCGACGTCAGACCACTTGCAATCTTCGAGATGCCGAGTTCGAACGCTTGGCTGTCAGACCATGCACCCCGTGCTGTGTCGAGGTAGAAGAGGGTTTCCTGTTGGTACCTGGCTTCCTGTTCCACAACGTAAGGGTCGCCCCTCCGCGCCGACACCTTCCAGTCAATGCGCCGGGAATCTTCTCCGGCGTGGTACCTGCGCAACGAAAAGAAGTCGCCGTCGCCACCCGCTCTAGCCCTCTCGAGGCGATGCTCACCCTGTTCGTCCTGCTGCTGCAGAAGGATGGGGTGGACCTGCGGATACACGATCAGCTCGCCGCCAACAGCCACTTCCCTGCTCATTTCGACAATGCCGAAGGGGAACGTGGACGCGATTTCCACCCACAATCCCGTCACGCGTCCACGCGTGGGCAGGGTGAGGGTGAGCGGAAGTTCCACGGCAGAACGAGCCCCCACAAAGGGGACGCTCAGCGAGATAGTGTCTCCACCCGTTCGGACGCTGATGCGTGCGAAGAACAACGGGAACGAACCAGTAGTTCGAATCCGAACGACTAGCAACGCTGGACGACCTGCGTAGGCCTCGCCCACCGTGTCAAGCAAAATCTCGAGATGGCGAAGGTTGGCAACCGACAGCAGTCCCGAGAAGATAAGTGCAGAAAGGAGTGCGCTAAAGATGAGGTACAGAAGGTTGTTGCCTGAGTTGATGGCGACCGCCCCGATGCCGATGATGGCAAGGAAGAACAACAGGCCACTACGCGTCAGTCGCTCGGCTCGATGGTGCTTCCTGAACCGCACCTCGACCAGATTCATGATGCTCCAGCTGCCGGAGACCCCGTCACACAGGCGCCGACACCTGCTCAAAGATGTGGTCGATATCGGCACCCGATGCCCCTTTTCGACTACCGCGACGCAGGATGCGATGAGACGCCACGTAGGGAGCTATTGTCTTAACGTCGTCAGGGACGACGAATGTGCGACCCTGTAGCAGTGCCCATGCGCGAATCGCCTTGAGCAGATCGATGGCACCCCGGGGACTGACACCCACTTCGAACAGCGGCTCAGAACGGGTCACGTGCACAAACGCGAGGAGGTAGTCCAGCACCGCCGGCGCCACCGTCACCCCGTCAACCGCATCCTGTGCGTCCAACACTTGCTGGACAGAGGCTACAGGCTGCAGATGAATGGAATGCTGCCGTACGGGGCGTTCCATCAGAATCCTGCGCTCCGCCTCGACGTCCGGGTATCCGATGCCCATGCACAACTGGAAGCGGTCCAGTTCGCTCTCGGGGAGAGGGTACGTCCCTGTATACTCGATGGGATTCTGCGTGGCAATGACGAAAAACGGGTCGGGCAGCTGCCATGTCATCCCGTCGATACTGATACATCGATCGTTCATGGCCTCGAGAAGCGCGGACTGAGTCTTAGGGCTGGCCCTGTTGATCTCGTCAGCCATGACGACATTCGCGAAGATGGGGCCGCGCCGGAACCGGAACTCCCCGGTAGCAGCCTCATAGATGTTGATGCCGAGGATATCGGCGGGAAGGAGGTCGGAGGTGAACTGGATGCGGCTATAGGACGCACCGACGGACTGGCCCAGCGCTTGCGCAAGCGTCGACTTGCCAACGCCGGGCACGTCCTGCAGCAACAGGTGTCCCCCCGCGATCATCGGGACCAGGGCCAGTAGAACCTGCTCATGCTTGCCCCGTATCACGGTCTCGACGCTAGCCGCTATTGCAGTCACCGTATCCATCGCTGCCTGTAGTCTACTTGTTTTCCCGCTCACGTCCGCTCCCATCGCCCTCGCGTTTCCGCCATCAATGATTCCTCCACCAGCAGCAGTCCATCGTTCACTGCCAGTTCCTGCCCCATGATGGCGGTTGCCCCCCGTCACCATGGACCGGCCTGGGTCGCGCCACATCCGACAATAAACGCCCCAACCATGCTCACTTCTTTCCGACCTAGGTTATACGACAATTGGGAGAGAACTGCAAACCTGTAAACAATCACGCCGTCCTGTCGGAGCACCTGCTCGATGTCGGTCTTCATGCGGGTTTTGGCATCATCAAACTTCGACAGATTGTGATGGAGCCCATCACACGGCTTCGCTTGCATCGGATGTCTCACTATGTATGATCGTGCACGATCACGGAAGGGAAAACTGCGGCTCTCTCTCACCATCCAGCATTCCTCGGAGAGCGGATGGCCTCGGTTGATTGCTCTCCATGTGCTCTCCATGCATCCTCGGGCCCCCGGCATCATTGCTGCAACCGGTCTGGTGCCTCCCATTTTTCGGAGTATAGTATGATGAAATTATATGCAACGAAAACCAAGGAGCACGCATGAACACGATCCGCAAAAGAGAGGAACTCGGATGCAACGTCATCCGGTATGTCGTCGACGCGCCGATCATCGCGGCACACAGGAAACCAGGACAGTTTGTCATCATTCGGGTGACAGATCACAGTGAGCGGATTCCGCTGACGATTGCCGACGCAAACCCTGACACGGGGACCATTTCCCTGATCGTCCAGTCTGTCGGCAAGACCACGCGCGAGATGGCTATGCTCAAACCTGGGGACGCTATCCACGATATCGTCGGCCCTCTGGGCAGACCGACACATATCCAGCAGTTCGGAACTGTCTTGTGCGTCGGTGGCGGTATCGGAATAGCCCCGCTCTACCCCATCGCGAAAGGCATGAAGGAAGCCGGCAACCATGTCATCACGATCCTCGGAGCCAGAACACGCGATCTGCTCATTCTCGAAGACGACATGCGCAGTGTCAGCGATGAGATCATCGTCACCACGGATGACGGGTCATACGGCACCAAGGGACTTGTGACCGACGCGATCCGCTCTCTGGTAAGTGGCGGAACTCACATCGATCAGGCTGTCGTCATTGGTCCCCCTCTCATGATGAAGTTCACTTCTCTACTTACCAAGGAACTCGGCATCCCCACGATGGCCTCCCTCAACCCCATCATGATCGACGGGACCGGCATGTGCGGCGGATGTCGCGTCACCGTGGGTGGTGAGGTCAAGTTCGCCTGCGTGGACGGCCCCGAGTTCGACGCACACCAGGTAGACTGGGACAGCATGATCCGGCGTCTCGGGACCTACCGCACGGCGGAGCAGGCAGCAGCTGAACGCTATGACCACCAATGCCGCGTCGGTCTTGACGCAAAGGAGTCACGATGAACGCCGCTGACCGACTGAAGCTGCCGCCCGTCGTTATGCCCGAGCAGGAACCTGCCGAACGTATTCACAACGTCCGCGAGGTCCCCTTCGGGTTTACCCCCGAGATGGCGCTGCAGGAAGCGCAGCGCTGCCTTCATTGCACCAACCAGCCCTGTGTGAAGGGATGCCCTGTCGGCGTGCACATTCCCGACTTCATCCAGGCCATTGAGTCAGGCGACTACCTTGCCGGGATCGGGATCATCAAGCAGACCAACCTGCTGCCGGCCGTCTGTGGACGCGTCTGCCCCCAGGAAGACCAGTGTCAGAAGGACTGTACGGTAGGCAAGGCGCACAGGGATATCGGACAGGCTGTGCAGGTCGGCCAGCTGGAACGATTCCTGGCCGATTGGGAACGGGAGAACCACGCTGCGGTCATCCCTCAGATTCCACCCACGAGCGGCAAGCGAGTGGCTGTCATCGGCAGCGGTCCCGCAGGTCTCACCGTGGCTGGCGACCTCATCAAGCTGGGTCACGCCGTCACCGTGTTCGAAGCGCTGCACATGCCCGGGGGCGTCCTGGGATATGGCATCCCTGAGTTCCGTCTGCCAAAGGAGATCGTCTATCAAGAGGTTGCCTACCTAACCAGGCTCGGCGTCGATTTTCAGTACAACACGGTCATCGGCAAGTCCCTCACAGTCGACGAAGTGCGCAAGGACTACGACGCCGTTTTCATTGGTAGTGGCGCCGGGCTTCCCAATTTCCTGCACATCCCAGGCGAGAGCCTGCTTGGCGTGTATTCCGCCAACGAGTACCTGACCCGCGCCAACCTCATGCACGCCTACAACGAAGACTCCGACACTCCTATCCTGCGTGGTAAGTCTGTTGCGGTTCTCGGCGGCGGCAACGTTGCCATGGACTCGGCCCGGACGGCGCTGCGGCTCGGGGCCCACAGGGTCATGGTCCTCTATCGACGGTCAGAGGAAGAGATGCCCGCCCGCAAAGAGGAGTATCACCATGCGATCCAGGAGGGGATCGAATTCCATTTTCTTGAGAACCCCCTGGAGATCCTTGGCAACGATGCAGGATGGGTCACCGGTCTGACAGTACAGAAGATGCAGCTCGGTGAACCAGATGCTTCTGGTCGCAGGCGTCCCCTGCCCATTCCCGGCCAGACCAGCAGTGTCTCCGCGGATGTCGTCGTCGTGGCTATCGGCAACAACCCCAACCCTCTGATTCCCGCTGCCCTTCCTGGCCTTCAAATGAACAAGCACGGAGGCATCGTCACCGATGAGGAAACAATGGAGACGTCCGTCCCGGGAGTCTTCGCAGGTGGCGACATCGTGTTGGGCGCTGCGACAGTCATCCTGGCCATGGGTCAGGGCCGCCAAGCTGCACGTGCTATCCACGCCTGGCTCACGAGAACCACTGAAACGGCCAAGGGTTAGACCTGGTATACGGAAAGCGTTCATGGGCCGGAGAACGTGTTCCGGCCCTTTTCGCTGCCCTTGTACTGCAAGCGTCCCCGGCTATCATGCCTTGTATACCCACGTGCAGCGCTCTGAGCCGCCGGGAAGAGGAGGAGAAAGCGATGGACAAACTGAAACGATTCATGAAGGAGAACTGGTGGAGATACCTGATGAATCTTGTTATTGCCGGAGGTGTCTACTGGTCCTCCACCTGGTACGCCATGACCAATCACGCGACGGCCAACGTGCACATCCTGCAGACGGCCTTCGATCGGTGGGTCCCAGTCATCCCACAGTTCATCGTCCCGTACAACTGGCTGGAACCCGTCCTCTACTTCTGCCTCCTGTTCTTCTTCGTCTTCCATCCGAAGATCTTCACGGCATTCGGCGTGGCGTTCATCGCCATCCAGGCCATCAGCAACGGTGTCTACATCGTGTTCCAGACATATGTACCCCGCCCCACAAACCTGGTCGCAGGCAGCAGCAGATATGTCGATGCGCTCATCGAGAAGTATAAGACCGACAACCCCTACAACTGCTTCCCTTCGCTACACTGCGGACTGTCCGCTCTTGCCGCAAGCTTCTGGTGGGTCAAGAAACGCTACCGTCCTGTCGCCTGGCTGATGACAGCCTTTGCCGTGGTCACGGTCATCGCCACTCAGGTCCTCAAACAGCACGTCATCGTGGACGCGGTCGGGAGTCTGCTGGCCATTGGACTATACTTTCTGGCCTATCGTATCTTCAACCTGAAAACGGAAGCCTGAGCTTCAGATTCTCTGTGACAATACGGCCCGGCGATAAATACATCGCCGGGCCGTCAGTCTGCTCTGCAGACTAGTCCCTCGCCAACTACAGTACTGTTCTGTGAACCGTGTGACTCAAGAGCCTCCACCCGTCGCACAATTCATGACAGCAGAGTCACAAACCAAAGTCTTGTATTCCTGCCTGTCTCGCAGACAATGAATAAGGAGGATTCTCTCCAGGAGGCGCTACATGGCAGACGACGCGTTGTTCGACAGCAAGGCTGACACTTATGATAACTGGTACATGACACCCCTTGGCGCCTATGAAGACGAGCTCGAAAACGCGCTGGTCTTCAAGCATGTGGGTGCAGTACGGGGCAAGACCGTTCTCGACGTGGGATGCGGCACCGGACTGTATAGTATCCGGTTATCCGAAGGCGGCGCCGACGTCACTGCCGTAGACATCTCCTCGAAGATGATCGAGATAGCCCGCCGTAAGGCCCAGGACCGTGGCCAGTACATCTGGTACGATGAGGCTGACATGGCTAAACTCCCCTACGAAAACAGGACCTTTGACATGGTCGTGTCGATTACCGCCCTCGAGTTCGCCACAGACCCGTTGCTGGCCCTCATAGAAATGGCCCGGGTACTGCGGCCGGGCGGTAAGCTGGTCGTCGGCGTCCTCAACAGTGATTCTCTGTGGGCCGACGCTCGCCGAGAACGCGCCAAGCGTGAGGAATCTATCTACGGAGCAGCCCATTTCTTCTCTTCATCCAACCTGCGCTTGCTGTTCCACCGCACGGGCACCTTTGGTGCACTGACGATGGAAAGCTGCATCTACACACTTCCTGACGAGGACATGTTTCAGGACAGCACCGCCTCGTGGCAGGAGTTCTTTGGCCGCATGTTCAGGCCACTGACCGGGGCGTTCCTGGTTGGCGCGGCGCGCAAGCGCTAAGGCGTTGGGGAGAAGCTGATGCTTGTTCGTGATTACATGACGCACGACCTGGTGACGATCGGGCCCGAGGCACGCTTGTCCGACGCCCTCAACATGATGCGCGCGCGCAATGTGCACCGTCTTCCTGTCGTGGAAGACAACCTGTTGATCGGCATTGTCTCCGAGAAGGACCTGTTATATGCCCCGCTTCCGGTGAACAGGCCCGTCAGCTGGGTAGAAGCCAGCGCTCAGGCCGCCACCCTGCCTGTGCGCCAGGTCATGCAGCAGAACGTCGTCACCGTCTGCCCGGACTGTCCCATTGAGTTGGCTGCCGCGACCATGACTTGCCACAGCATCGGTGCATTGCCCGTCGTGAGCTGTCCAGAGTCACATACGCTTGTGGGAATCATCACTGAGACTGACATCTTCAGACTGTTCGTCGACATGTTGGGTTCACGCGCACCCGGTGTCCGCGCATCTCTTGAGATAGACAACCGCAAGGGTGCTCTTGCCTCGCTGTTCAACCGCATTGTCGAAGCCGGCGGGAGCGTCACGACCGTGTCGTCGTTTCCTGCGGCATCGCCCCATCGTGTCCGGATCGTCCTCAAGGTCGCAGATGTAGACCAGGGAACGATGCGCAGTCTCCTCAAGCCCGAGGAGACAGTGATCGACCTGCGCCAAGTTCAGGTGGCTCGCTAGATTCCCCGGTTAACGGTTAATTCTCACCCCTTGTCAGGGTCCCGTTTTCACTGCTATCCTTCAGCAGACGCACGGATTGGATGATGTCTCGGGACAATGCACTGCCTCGATCCGTCTCCCGGCGCAATCCTGATATAATGAGCTGTGTGGCGGCAACAGCCAGCTGACAATGAGGAGTGTGTTCGATGAGAAGACTTATGACGATCATGGCCTTTGCGGGGGGTCTGTTGGGACTAGGCAACTACGTCTCGGATGGATGGACCATGGCGTTCGCCGGACACAACCTCTATGTCCCCAGCAATATCGTATCGGTGCTGCTTCTGGTTATCGCTGGTTCGGTAGCTGTGGTCATGCTGCTGCGCGACCACGGCCGGATGAGCACAGACGAACGCAAGGAGTACCAGGCAACCCTCACCCTTTCGATAGCCGCACTGGCCATCCTTGGCTCCTGGATGCTGTTCCGCGCCATCAGAGCCACCTGACGCCTATTCGATCGTGTTCCTGAGGGAGTTCATACCGCCGGCAACCGCCGATGTGGCTATGACAACCTGACCAGCCAAATAATTAATCTCGCTCTGTCAGAGAGAGCCTATTAGCTCGGAGATCTTGCCCGCCGCCTTCAACCCATGTCCAGTGAACGCTGTGACGATCGTCTCACCCGGCGCCGCGGTGCGAGCATACCTGCGCGCCCCAGCAATAACCGCAGCGGACGTTGGTTCAATAAACCAGCCACCTCGACAGCAATCCCGAAGGCTGGTGACGATCTCTTGCTCGGAGACGGTCACGAACGATCCGCCAGATGCACGCACCGCAGCCAGCACCTGCGAACCCCGCGCCGGGGTCACGATAGCGATGCCCTCGGCGGCCGTGTGGCTCGCACAGGTCTCGACAGGTTCATCCATGTCACTCGCAAACGCGCCTGCTAGAGGGGCGCATGCCGCAGCCTGGACCGCGATGATGCGCGGCACATGGCTCACGATTCCCGCCCGCGCGAGCTCGGTGAATCCAATGTACGCGCCTAGCAACAGGGTGCCGTTGCCTGCGGGCAGCACCAGGGTATCAGGGGACGTCCAGCCGAGCTGTTCGGCGACCTCGTAGGCGAATGTCTTTGTGCCCTGCAGGAACCACGGATTGTACACATGGCTGGCGTACACACATGTCACGGACGCCTCCAGCGCCTCCAGCGCTGTGTCTTCACGCGTTCCGGGGATGCGGTGCAGCGTCGCACCATACGTCTCGATCTGCGCGGTCTTGGTGGGCGAAGTAGCCTCAGGTACGTAAATGTCGCAGGCGATACCTGCATGAGCGGCGTACGCTGCTACCGCACAGCCCGCATTGCCCGAGGAATCCTCGACGACCCGTTCGATCCCGAGCTCGTGCAGGCGAGTCATGAGTACTGCTGCACCTCGGTCCTTGAATGAACCGGTGGGGAACAGTTGCTCCTGCTTGACCAGCAGCACTCTCCTGTCGAGTGTCACCGGAAGGAGAGGTGTGCAGCCCTCTCCCATCGTTACAACATCGTCACGGACAGGCAGCGCTTCGCGGTAGCGCCACAGATCATATGGTCGGTCGGCCTCCATGCCGGGCCGGAAAGACGGCTCGAACTGCAAATCCAGCATGCCTCCGCATTCACAGCGCAGGCGCCTTCCATTGTCATCGTAGTTTCGGCCGCACCGGGTACAGCGCAGAGAATATGTCACCGTCCCTCCGGAAGCGTGTCGAAATCAGTACCGGCATCCCCGGCGAGGACACCTGCCATGGTGGGGCCGAATCGTGCGGTAAAGGTCTCTAGCGCCGCCCGTGATACAGCGACGCCGGCAGGACCCAGCTCCCGCCGAAATACGGCGCTCATCGTGGAATAGAGGTTCGCTGTGTGGTAGCTCCACGGGAGCATGCGCTTCTCCTGATCCCGCTGTGCCTCTTCGTGGACCAGCGTCCCCTCGAACGCACCGTGGTAGACAAACTGACACATCCGGCTTCCGTTCGTCCTGGTCCCCTTCACATCGACGATCAAGTCGGAGTTGAATCCCTGGACAAGAGCCTTGTCGATCTCCTGGCAGTAGTACTTGCCATACTTAGTGAGCTCTTCCTGCTGCCACGTCGTGGCCCAGCAGCAGCGGCGCACCTGAACCCGGAGGTCTCCTCGCCAGGGCACGCCGGTCTGCTGCATCTCGCGGGCAGGAACCTCCCACTCGCGATACGACAGGTAGCTCGCCATGGAAAGGGGTTGTCCATCCTGCTGTGCCCGCACCGCCATACGATGTCCGCGCTGTTCGCCATACAGTCGAACGGCCGCGCATATAGCGGGTGCAGCCTTCTCCTCGCCCAGGCGCACGATTGCCTCCCGGGCGATCCATGCAAACAGCAACGCATGGTGTTCGGCGGTAAAGGCTTCTCTGGTTTTCGTTTCGTGCACTCATACCTCCTACAGTATGCGGCAATCGAGATCCTGTCCCTAGAGTGTACCGAGGCGACCCCATCAGGCAAGCCCGAACATCGTGTCAACTCACGTAAAAAGGTACCTGAAGCATTAGGTCGTCGACTCATCTGAAAAGTACCCGTAGCTGCCACGTTTCTTGATCGCCCGAGGTTGTCTCCATTTGGCAATTGCATCCAGCTGTTCCTGACAATGGAGGATCTCGTGCTGCAGACTCGTCATGTCCAGTGTTGCACATGTTGATCGCAGCTGTTGCTTTATCTCTTCGGGAACATCTCTCCGTGCGAGCATCCGTGCACAGGGGGTTTGTGCTCTGTCATACACCTTGGTGATGCGGCTCCCTATTCTCACCTTGTGGAGAAGCTTCTGGCTGGGAAGGAACCAGTTCACCAGGAAGTGCAGTGACTGGTACAGTCGGTTCAGGAGGTCCACCTCAGCTTGGCTGTCATGCCGGTCATATCCCACGAACTTTCGGATCACCGAGTTGTTCTTCTCTTCTACATGGGGGTTGTCGTTCTTGTGGTAGGGACGGGAACGGGTGAGAGTGATAGCCCGGGCATGACAGAAGCGGACGAGATGCCCATTCATGAATTCACTCCCGTTATCCGCATGGAGAGAGACGACACGGCCTGGGTATCTTTGGAGACACGACTCCAGAGCAGCAACCACATAGATTTCTGCCTTCGTCCGTGCGGCTCCTGCTTCGGTCCATCCCGTCGTGCAGTCCGTGACCGTCAGGGTCCAGTTGAAATCATCCACTGCCTGTCCTCCGTCATGACCGACCAGGTCCACCGCCAAGGCACCAGGGATATCGAGTGGAGGGTCCATGCAGGTCTGCACAGGGATCCTGCCACCCAGGGGGGTGCTTCGGGTATGGGAGATCCCATGGAGACGGTACATCTTCCGCTCTCCAGCCAGGAGCCTCTCGATGGTGGCAGGACTCATCTGCAGGAGAAGTCTCCGTGTCTCCCCATCTACTCGGAGATGTCCATGCTTGGCCAGGTTCTCCACGAAGAGGGGCATGCCTGCTGCCAGACGGACAGGTCCAAGAAACGTGCTTGCACTCCAGATGGTGATGAGTGCCTGCTGAACAAGAGGACCATATCGGGGAGAACGGTATCTCTTGATGTGCTTGCCAGGATCAGCCACCAAGATGGTCTCTCCTAAGATGTACCGTTGTCCTGCCTGGTGCAGGACACGGGCGGCATACTTCCGCTGGTATCCCGTGGATTCACAGAAGTCGTCCAGCATGGCTGACTTCTTGGCCTTGCTTGCCTTTACGTACGTTTGTGCCTTCACCATCGTGAGCTTCTTCCGTTCCCGCATCGTGAGCTCCATTCCTGCTGCTCCTTTCTCATTCCAGGGACCAGCAGTATTCTCTCATCGTTCAGGTACTTTTTCTCATGAGTTCACGGAACCATTTCAGGTACATATTAGGTGAGTCGATGCGCACTATTGACGCCTCCATGCCATCCTCTATACTGCATATGCGAAGCACCGTCCAAGCCCGCACACCTTGTGCGAGGGCTTCTGGGCCGCGCACCTGGAGGTTGACCCATGACCCTCGGTCAGATCATTGAAGGCCGCTTCAAGATCGTCGACAAGGTCGGCGTGGGTGGGATGTCCACCGTGTACATGGGACGAGACCTGCAGACCGGACAGACCGTGGCCATCAAGCTGATGGACGAGAAGCTGACCGACGACCCGGACTACCTCGCCCGCTTCGAGCGGGAAGCACAGGTCGGCGTCTCGCTCAATCATCCGGGGATCCCCAAGGTCTTCGCGTACGGCAAGGAGGATGACCGGCACTACCTCGTCATGGAGTACGTCCAGGGGATCACCCTCACAGAGTACATCAAGAAGAAGGGTCCCCTCCCCATCGAGGAAGCAGTCGGTATTACAGAACAGGTCCTTTCTATCCTTTCCTATGCCTACAGCAAGGGCATCCAGGCTCACCGGGACATCAAGCCGGGGAACATCATGATCGATCTCCGTACGCATGCCGTCACGGTCATGGACTTCGGGATCGCCAAGACCGTG
>CAIQIK010000001.1 GCA_903871855.1 uncultured Caldisericota bacterium | reverse complement strand
GGACCCGCGACAACTGCCTTGGCAAGGCAGAGCTCTACCCCTGAGCTACTCCCGCTCTGGCGGGATCGACGGGATTTGAACCCGTGGTCTCCGGCGTGACAGGCCAGCGTGTTGGACCAGCTACACCACGACCCCGTACCATACTTAGTATAGATTGTCCTGCAAAAAGTCAAGTGAGCATCCGGTGTCTCAGTCTCATCAGGCGCGCAAAGCTGTCACCATTTGCGATATAAGAAATATGGTGGGCGGAACAGGGTTCGAACCTGCGACCCCCTCCGTGTGAGGGAGGTGCTCTACCGCTGAGCCATCCGCCCATACCTGGTGCCCTCGAGGAGAATCGGACTCCTATCGCAGCCTTGAAAGGGCCGTGTCCTGACCATTAGACTACGAGGGCTTTGGTGAGCCGTACAGGACTCGGACCTGTGACCCTCTGCTTAAAAGGCAGATGCTCTGCCAGCTGAGCTAACGGCCCGCGCGCAAGTTCATTCTACTGAGAACCGGCTCCTCGTCAAGAGTTACAGTGGTAGAGCGACCGCGCTCAGTCCTCTGCGGTCGTATCGATAGACTCAAATCGTGTGTATCTTTTGTCGAACATCAGCTTCACGTTGCCCTGTTTGCCATTGCGGTGCTTGGCGACCAGAGCGTTAGTGGGCGTTCGAGTGTTGACCTCGGAAGTATCTATTGCTTCGTCCGTGTACAAAAAAATGACAATGTCGGCATCCTGCTCGATTGCCCCACTCTCGCGAAGGTCGGACAACTGAGGCTTCTTGCGGTCTCTCTTCTCGATGTCCCGTGACAGCTGAGAAACGACAATGATCGGCACGTTGAGTTCGCGGGCCAGGTTCTTGAGCATGCGAGTGATCTGCGCCACTTCAAGGACGCGGCTCTCAACCTTCTCGCCAGAGGCAGCAAGCTGGAGGTAGTCGACAATGAGGAGTTCTACCTTGGCTGTGACCGCAAGACGTTTTGCCTTCGCCCGTATCTCAAGAGCTGTCAGCCCTGCCGCGTCGTCGATGTACAGGGGTGCTTCCGATAGCCTGTTGGTGACCTGTGCCAGCGCCTGCCAGTCATCCAGGGATAGGTAGCCCGAACGAAGCTTGTCCGCCTCGATCGAGGCTTCAGACGAGATGACCCGTTCGGCTAACTGCTCTCTGGACATCTCCAGGCTGAAGACGCCCACAGGTTTCTTCAGTCGGACCGCATTGTATGCAGCAATGTTCAATGCAAGGGACGTCTTGCCGACGCTTGGCCGCGCGGCCAGGACGACCAGTTCCTGAGGCTGGAAACCCCCGATCCGAAGATCCAGATTCTTGATACCAGTGGCAACCCCGCGAGTGGAACCTCTATGGTCATATCGCTCCTGCAGCACCTGCAGCGTCGTTGGGAGGATGCGTTCCAGCGGCTGGAAGTCACCGCGTACCATGCCCTGAGATGCCTCGTAGATGAGCTTCTCGGTCCGGTCGATGAGCTCCATGGCCGTGACGGTAGGAGAAAACCCCAACTCGTAGATATCTCGGCCCGCGCGGATGATACTGCGCTTGACCGACGATTCCTTGATGATCTCGGCGTAATACTTGACGTTCTGAGTCGTCGGAACAAGCTCCGTGAGTTTGGCCAGGTATGCCACACCGCCAATGCGATCGAGGTTGCCATGACTCTTGATGTCGTTGCTCAGGACGACGACGTCGACAGGCTTGTTGGAAGCTCGGAGGTGAAAAATGGAGTCACAGATAGTAACATGTTCATCGAAGTAGAAGTCGTCAGGCTTGAGATAGTCCATGACCTCGTCGGCAGTGGCATTTGACACAATGAAGGAGCCGAGCAACGACTGCTCGGCTCCCATGTCATACGGTGGAACGACGTTTCCCGGGTTGGAACCGGTTTCATCGTGCCCGGCTCGTGGACGGGCTTCGCTTATCTGGGCATCACTTCGATCTGCCATCCTTAGATAGCTTCCGCGACAGTAACGGAGACCAGGGCGGTGACCTGGGGGCTTAACTTCAGAGCAATCGCATATACACCAAGTGCCTTGATGGGTTCATCGGTACTCACCGTTCTCTTCTCCACCACGACACCGAGTTGACTGCCAATGGCCGCAGCGATTTCGTCCGGAGTGATGGCGCCATACAGTCTCCCCTGTGGTGTCGCTTTGGCGCGAACGGTAATCGACTGACCTGTAAGTTTTGCCGCTAAGTCCTGGGCCCGCGCAAGCACAACATTCTTTTCCTGAGACACTGCCATCTTGTGCTTGCTGAGGGAGGCGACTCTCTCAGATGTTGCATCGATGGCCAGACGCTGGGGAAGGAGGTAATTAGCGGCATAGCCCACAGAAACGTTGACCACATCATTCTTGTGGCCCACGCCTTTGACATCTGCGAGCAGGATTACCTTCCTGTCCATAGTCGGCGTTGAACTACCGATTTACAAACGCCAGGAGAGCCATGACGCGAGCTCTCTTGACGGCGCCTGCAAGGGCACGCTGGTGCTTCGCGCACACGCCTGTTGCCCTGCGAGGAAGGATCTTGCCCTTGTCGCTAACGAAACGGCGCAGGCGTGAGGCATCCTTGTAGTCGATATCATCAGTCCTGTCGGCACAGAACGGACAGAACTTCTTACGCGCGCGGAAATAGAACGACTTCTTCTTGCCGGTCTTGCTTGGTTTCTTGAATGGTGCATTTGGCATAGTAGTTTACTCCTTCATCTCAGTTGAATGGCACGTCGTGGTCTTCAGAGCCGGAACCCTGCTGCAACGATCCCTCGGGGACTTCAAAGTCCTTGAGAAGGTCATCTTCACCGGGAGCTTCACCGGGCTCACCTGCGGCCTGACGGTTCTGGGGAGTACCAATGACCTCGAATGTCGTAGCCACGATCTCGGTTGCGCGCTTCTTGGTTCCGTCGTTGGCTGTGTAGTCGCGAATGGACAGGCGTCCCGTCACGAGAACCCGCAGGCCCTTTTCAGCCGACTTCTCGATTTTGTCGGCGACGAAGGTCCATGCGGTGATGTCGACAAAGAAGGTTTCTTCCTTCCAGTCACGGACAGAAGGGTCCTTGGACGCGTTCCAGCTCCGGTTTACAGCAATTGAAACACGGGCCGTTTTCTTGCCCGACGGTGTGTACCGGATGTCGGGATCCCTCGTGATTCTGCCTGTAAGGACAACCTGGTTGAGGTCGTTCATCCTTATGCCTCAGGTGCAGGGGGGAGCCCAGATGCTGGCGCAGCTACCGGAGCGGGTTCAGGTTCTGAGCTAGCTTCCTGAGGGGCAATCGTCTCGACTGGAACGACAGTCTTCTTGTGCTCAGGTCGCGTAACCATCCACCGGATGACGTTTTCGTTCACTCTCAGCTGGTACTTGAGAGTGTCGACATCACCAGGTTCGCACTCAAATGCGATCACCCAGTAGTAGCCATCCTGCTTCTTGTTGATCGGATAGGCCATGCGACGGCGACCCCATGGGTCTGCCTTCAGAATCGTGCCCTTCGATGAGATGAAGGACTGAACGGTTGTGGCGACAGCCGTGGCTTCTTCCTCCGGCATTGTCCCGTCCACAATAAACATCAATTCAAACTCTCTCAACAGTTCCTCCCTTTGGACTTAGATTTCGGCCGTCTTCGCGACGGCAGAGAGCGAACATAGTATATGCGGGAGCCGCAGCGATGCAACCGGAGGGACCCTTCACGGGAGCATCCAGTTGCATCGCACGGAAATGAGGTGAGCTAGCGAGCCTTCTCCAGGAACGTCTTGTAGGCCAGATAGCAGGCATACAGATCCGCCTTGCTCGCCAGTTCCTGTGGAGCATGCATCGACAGAAGTGCAGGGCCGGCGTCGAGCGTTTCGATACCACGCTTCGACAGGAACTTCGCCACAGTGCCTCCTCCGCCAACGTCTACCTTACCCATCTCAGCCACCTGCCATGGGACCTTGGCCTCGTCCAGCAATCCGAGCACTTTGTGCAGGGTTTCGGCGGAGGCGTCATGGGCTGACGACTTGCCTCGAGAGCCGGTAAACTTCGTAACCACAATGCCGTTGCCGACTGTTGCGGCGTTTGTCGGTTCAAACACATCCAGATAGTTGGGGTCCATGCCGGCACCGACGTCCGCGCTGAGCGCCATGGAGCTCCAGAAGACCTGTCTGGCCGTGGTCTTCTCTCCAGTTTCTAGGATGAGCCGCTCGATGACCAGTTCAATGAACTCGCTCTGCATACCGGTGTCGCCGTCACTGCCAATCTCTTCCTTGTCAGCGAGGAAAACCACCTGCGTACGCTCAGGTTCGTTCTTCTGGTCCATCAGGCCGCGCAGGGCCGTGTACCCGCAGATCCTGTCGTCGTGTCCATAGGCAAGGATCAGCCCACGGTCAAAACCGACTTCCCGTGGCTTCATTGCAGGCACGAGCTCCAGTTCAGACGCGGCAAAGGCTCGCTCGTCGACGTTGAGCTGCTCAGCAAGCATCTTCAGGACATTCGTGCGAACAGGCGTCTTGTCGTTCTTGTCACCCCCGGGCACGTGGCCGACGATTGCGTCGAGTGCTTCGCCCGAAACGCCTTCGCTCAGCTTCTTGTCTCCCTGAGCCTGCCCCAGATGTGGAAGAATGTCCGAGATATTAAACACAGGATCACTCTCTTTCTCACCGATATGCAACTGAAGCTTTTTCCCTGCCTTGTCATAAATAACGCCGTGCAGGGCAAGCGGGATCGTCACCCACTGGTACTTCTTGATTCCACCGTAGTAGTGAGTCTGAAAGAGACCCAGCCCGGTGCTCTCGAAAAGTGGGTTCTGCTTCACGTCGATGCGTGGAGCGTCGACGTGTGCAGCTACGATATTAACGCCCTCGCCAAGAGGGCGCTTGCCTATCCTCACGATCACTGCGTTCTTGCCCCGGTTGATGAAAAGCAGTTTTCCACCTTTGGGCAATGCTTTGGTAGAGAGAGCGTCGGCAGCCTTGTAGCCGCCGGCCTGGGCAATGACCGTCACCGCCTCGACAAACTCGCGTTCGGTCTTGGCATCCTTCATAAGCGACATATACTCCGCGGCCAGCTTGTCAGCGGCCTTGCGATCGATACCGCTCCAGGCGGATGTTTTGTTCAACCCGATTTCCTTGGACTTTGTCACTGTTCACCTCCGAGTGTGTGCGAAATTCAGGATACCTTGAAATTGCAGCGAAATCAAATACCATGCTAAGTCAGAGGAAGGGAGGAATCTTATGGAGTTGCACGGTGACTTGCAGAGCTTTCCGCTTGCCCAGCTTATTCAGACCCTGGACAACGCTCAAAGAACTGGGAAGTTGGACATAGAAGGGCACCTGGGAAGCTTCGCCATCTTTTTCCAGAATGGCAAGGTCATCCATGCGCAGTCACCTTACAGCAGCGGGCTCCCTGCTTTCTTTGATGTCTTTCTCGTATGTGACGGTACATTTAATTTCGTATCTAATGTCATCATGCCACCTCGGAGGATTACCCAGAGCAACACAAGTCTCCTCATAGAAGCAACGGGACTTGCCGATGAATACACACGGTCAAAAAATCGGACGGAACCGTCCGACCTGCAGGTAAGCTTGGCCGAGAATGACTCCGATACGAAAGTTACGCTGACCGCCGATGAGTTTCTGCTCTTGCAGAAGGCCGGCAAGCTTGAGACGTTCGATAGGATCCTGAAGGAAGCTGAGTTTGGGTTCTTCCGCGCATGGACAGCTCTCAACGGTCTTGCGGACAAGAAGATGATTACGTTGTCGAAATCGGAGGCATAGATGGAAGGTCAACTGTCTTCACTGGTGATCACGAAGGAAGATATCGAAACCATCGACGACTTGTTCTCACAGTACCTCGTGGACTCGCAGGCGAAGGATATTATCCTCCTCAACAAGAGCGGGGAGCTTCTTGCAAAGAGCGGCGCTGTGACACGCGAGTCGGCAGTTGCTGTGTCCGCCTTGGCAGCTGGGGTCTTCTCGGCCACGAATGAGTTGGCGAAACTCCTCGGAGAACGTGAGTTTACCCTGACATTCCACCAAGGCAAAGAGACCAACATCCATATTTCCCTTGTAGACCCCCTGATCCTGCTTGCCGTCATATTTGACAACAAGGCACCTATCGGCGCCATCAGGTTCTGGGCCAAGAAGATCTCAGGTTCGATCAAGCCGGTCCTCGAGAAAATGGCCGCGGAGCCGCGTCAGGAACCTTCCCAAGATCTCAGGAAGGGACTGCTGGATGAGATCGACAACCTGTTCTAGCGAACCCGCGCGAGTCACCATATGTCTCTGATCGACTTCTCCAAGTCTGAGATCACGTTCAAGATTGTCTACTACGGCCCGGCAATGAGTGGCAAGACGACCAACCTCAGCTGGATCTTCCGAGCTATCCCGGAAAAGGTGAAGGGTCAGTTCACCTCCATCGCAACCGAGACAGAGAGGACACTCTTCTTCGACTTCCTGCCAGTGGAACTTGGGACTGTCAAGGGTTTCAAGATCCGCCTGAGTCTTTATACCGTCCCGGGGCAGGAACTATACAAGCTGACACGCAAGTCCGTGCTCAAGTCTGTCGACGGCATTGTCTTCGTCGCAGACTCGAATCGCGACCGGCGAAAGGACAACATTAATAATCTTGTGGACATGTTCAAGAATCTCGAAGAGTATGGGTTGCCGGACACACCCATCATCTACCAGCTGAATAAACGGGACGTGCCCGCCATTATACCGGTCGAGGAGCTTGTCGATGACCTGCGGCTCAAGGGAAAGGCCGTCTACCTTGGCATAGCCAGCAGTGGAGTCTCTGTCATGGAATGTCTCAAGGGAATTACACACGAGGTTGTCAGCAAGATCTGATCTGTCGCTTATGGGCAATTGATAGTGCCATTCCGGGGCTCCGCCCTTCCCGCGATGCGTTCAGTCAGGCTTTCTCGTCGCCAGCCATGTCCTGTACCCATCCGTGGACCAGCCCTGATCGGGACCAGGTTCTCATGACCCGGCCACACTCCGTATCAGTGAGTTTCCGTGAGATGCCCAGTGTATGGTCGAGCGCCTTGTAGGCAGGGAAGTACTGGGTCATGACGCTCACGTATGTCTGAAGTGAGAGCTTGCGAGAGACGAAGTCAAAGACCTCTTCTGCCATGCCGGTATGGCGTGGGAGAATGAGGTACCGCACAATGAGTCCTCGCGGGACATATCTGCCCTGCTCGTCCACACTGATGTCTCCAACCTGACGGTGCATCTCGACAAGCGCACGTTCAGCGACCTGAACATAATCGGGGGCTCCCGAGAGTCGCATGGCGACGCCTTCGTCCGTGTATCGAAGGTCTCCCAGGTAGATATCCACAATTCCATCCAGAAGAACCAGCGTCGACAGCTCGTCGTAGCTGCTCGTGTTGTACACGATGGGAATATGCAACCCCTGTTGCCGCGCGGCAAATACTGCTGCCAGCAGCTGCGGTACCTGGTGGGAGGGTGTGACAAAGTTGATATTGTGAGCTCCCTTCTCCTGGAGCTCGATGAGCGCAGCTGCGAGCCGCCCAACCGGCATCTGTGTCCCATGGTGCAGTTGACTCAGAGGATAATTCTGGCAGTAACAGCAATGCAGGTTGCAGCCGCTGAGGAACACCGTGCCTGATCCTCGTGTCCCGCTGACAGGAGGTTCTTCGCCGTGATGCAGATTCCAGACAAAGACGTTGGGCTTGAGAGCGGCGCCGCAGTGGCCGGCATGTCCAGCAAGTCGATGCGCTCCACACCGCCTCGGACACAGATCACAGGCGGCCATACGGCGATATGCAGTCCGGATTCGAGTTCGGAACTCTGCATCCGACAACCGGAGATACGATCCATCAACCTCGGCCACCACTTCCAGACTTGTAGTGACGTGCTGCCCTGGCACGGCGACCGCTCCTGAGCCTAGGGGTTCGTTTTCTGAGTGGTCCATGCTCCAACCTCGTCGGCGACTTTCTGCATGTGTTGCAGAGCCACAACAGCGAATGCTTCACGGTCAACGGCCTTCTGTTTGGGGCCAGGCTCGAGTGGAAGAAGCCCATAGTTGGCGTTTGTGGGCTGGAAGTCCTCTCTGTCACGCGTGACGTAATCGACCAGAAGGCCTGTCATTGTCTTGACAGAGAAGACTGGCCGCGGGAAACTGCGAAGTAAGGCAGCAGCGTTTAGTGCCGCAACGAGCCCCATTGCTGTCGACTCTATATATCCATCAACACCACACAACTGTCCCGCTGCCCATACGCGTGGGAATGCTTGCAGTTCGAGGTCTTGAGACAACACCGAAGGGCCGCGCAGAAATGTGTTCCTGTGAATGAGGCCGTACCGCACGTATTCAGCGTTGCGCAGTGCTGGTATCATGCCGAGCACTCTCTGTTGCTCGGCGATGGCCAGCGAAGTCTGAAATCCTACCAGACCGAGGACGGTTCCTTCGCGGTTCTCCTTGCGAAGCTGAATGACGGCGAAGCAGTTTTCGGGTCTCTCCCGGAGGCCGACCGGGCGCATCGGACCAAATCTGAGAGCGTCATCGCCCCTTCGCGCAATTTCCTCGACGGGCAGACACCCCTCAAAGTACTTTTGTTCGTCAGGAGTTTCGGGGAGGTGCCGTCTGGCAGATTGGAGTGCATGGACAAATGCGTAGTACTCCTCCCTCGTGAGGGAACAGTTCAGATAGTCGGCGGCATCTCCCCCACGAGAGCTCAAGAACGAAGAGTTGCGGTCGACGGAATGAGTCCAGATGGACGGAGCGACGGCATCGTAGAAAAAGAGATTCTCACATCCGAGGCACTCCCGGAGCTCACGGAGAAAATCCGGACTGGTAAGAGGGCCCGTAGCAAGGATGGTTGGAACCGAGGAGTCGAGCCGTCTGTATTCCTCCCTGCGAATGGAAATGAGTGGATTGCTCTGGATGCTCTGAGTCACCAGGGCGCTGAACTGGCCCTTGTCAACCGCGAAGGCCTTGCCTGCAGGAAGACGGCAAACATCAGCACGCCGCACGATGGCGGAACCAAGAAGTCGAAGTTCGGCTTTGAGAAGGCCTCTCGCGTCTCGCAAGGCGTTGGAGCCAAGGGAATTGCTGCAGACAAGCTCGCCGAATCGGTCGGTTTCGTGGATGTCGGTCTGGTGCGACGGCCGCATTTCCCACAGTTCTACCGATAGACCGAGACGAGCCAGAGTCAGCGCGGACTCACTGCCTGCCAGGCCGCCTCCGACAACACGGATGTCGACGCCCATCTTACAGTGACTGGACAATAGCGAAGCTGTCCGGTCCCCGGCGCACCAGGAGGCCCCGGAGTTCCAGACTCGTCAAGACGCTGAGGACCTGGGGAGCGGCGCAGGCAAGGCGTTCGCAGAGCAGATCGACGGAGGTGCACCCTGTCTGAATGCAGCCGACGATCGTCTGTTCCTGCTGCGACAGTGCCTGGGACGGGCGTTCCTTGAGGGCGGTAACGTCCTTGAACCCCGGGAGTTCGTCGAGAACGTCCTGCGCAGACTGCACCAGTTTGGCTCCAGACTTGATCAACGCGTTCGTTCCGACGTGCTGAGGAGCGTAGATAGAACCCGGAACCGCAAAGACCTCACGATTCTGTTCGAGGGCGAAGTTGGCCGTAAGCAGAGACCCGCTCTCCTTCGCAGCTTCTACCACGAGGACACCCAGTGAAAGACCGGAAATGACACGATTACGCTGTGGAAATGTATAGACCGTCGGCTGTGTATGAAGGTGAAACTCAGAAACCACGGCTCCCCCGCCGCTTTCTTCAATGGTCCGTGCAATTGGACCATGAATGGTCGGGTAGATCTCGTCGACGCTGGATCCCAGGACTGCAATTGTCTGACCCCTTACATCGAGACATCCGACGTGCGCAGCCTTGTCGATTCCATACGCAAGGCCGCTGACTACCACAAGACCTGCTGCTGCCAGCTGTCCCGCGAGGTCGGAGGCAGCTCTGACACCTTCAGGCGTCGGCTTGCGACTTCCCACGATGGCAATGCAGTCCCTGAGGAGCACTGTCGCATCACCCATGACTTGAAGGAAGAGCGGGGGGCGGAAGCATTCCAGGAGGCGACTTGGATAAGTCCCCGGCCCGTCGAACATTGTAACAAGAGAGCCTCCGAGCCTGCTCAGCTCGGCAGCCTCTCTGTCGGCTTTCTCCAGAGCACTGTCCCGTTCAGCCTGCAACAGACGCTTCCCGCGCGCCGAAGGCGACGCAGAAAGCAGTTGGTCGAGCCTCTCCTGTGACGCGGTCTCCAGTTCATCAGATGTCTCAAGCAAGGCCGCAAAGTCCCACTTGTAGACGCCAAGAGGCAGGAGATCGAGAGCAAGAGCTGCTCGACCAAATGGCGAGATCATGAAAGCACTAGGCGGTCAGCTGTTTCTTCGCCTCAGCGACGAGGGTGACAAACGTTTCCTTGTCATGAACGGCCATGTCAGCCAGGACCTTACGGTCAAGCTTTACCCCAGCCTTCTTCAGGCTTCCCACGAACTGGGAGTAGGTGATGCCATTGGAGCGGCAGAGTGCATTGATACGCACAATCCAGAGTGCTCTGTACTCGCGCTTCTTCTCCTTGCGGTTGAAGTAGGCATGACGCTCAGCCTGCTGAACAGCTTCCCGTGCAGCCCTATACCGGATAGAGCGTGCGCCGACGTAGCCCTTGCTGAGCTTCAGTATCTTCTTGTGCCTTCTGCGGATCGAGCTTCCACCCTTAACTCTCGACATAGTGAGCCTCCATTATCCCTTGAGATACGGCACAAGTCTCTTCATGTTGCGAGCATCTGCGCCATGAAGAACACGCTTCTTCAGCATCAGTTTTTTCTTCGCCATGGACCTTTTGCCAAGCTTGTGGCTGTGGTTGGCGCCATACGCCTGTATCTTGCCGGTGCCGGTTATCTTAAACCTCTTGGCGGCTCCCCTGCATGTCCTGATCTTGGTCACTTTGTTTTTGATAGCCATGTCCTACTCCTTTCCGGGTCCTTTCATCTTGGCGAGCACTTCTTTGGATGGTTCCATCATCATTGACATATTGCGGCCCTGCATTTTGGCTTCCTGAGTGACTGTGCCGTACTCAGCAAGATCAGTGGCAACCCTCTTGAGCAGCGCACGCCCCTGATCCGGGAACGCCATCTCACGGCCGCGGAACATAATCGTCACGCGAACACGGTTTCCAGCCGACAGGAACTCTTTGAGGTGCTGATTCTTCACGGTCAGATCGCCAACGTCGATGCGCAGTCGATATTTCATCTCTTTCATCTCGACTGTGACCTGTTTCTTCTTAGCTTCCTTCTGCCGCTTCATCTGCTCGTACTGGTACTTACCCAAGTCCATGATCTTGCAAACGGGTGGAGTGGCGTTCGGCGCCACGACGATCAGGTCGAGCCCCTTCGAGTACGCAAGTTCAAGAGCCGCCTCGGACGTCAACAAGCCCAACTGGCCATTGTCCTCGTCAATGACACGAACTTCCTTCCAGCGCACTCTCTCGTTGTAAATCAGATCTGAATCTTTATTGATTCCACACCTCCAAAAAGAAAAATGGCGGCCGCTGTAAAACGGCCGCCATATAGTTGAGATAACACACTGGCGAACTCAAGAACCTCTTTGCCTAAAGCTGGAGGTAGAAGCCTCACCGGCTTCGTTTTACAGTGGCTCTACTCTTTCGAGCCGTTGTGAGTATAGCAACGTTCCCGTGCAAAGCAACTAGGGGAAGATGACTTTGCTCTTGATCTCCTCGAGCACACGCTCGATGAACTGGTCGACGGCCACCACACCAAGGTCGCCTTCGCGACGCATGCGCACGGCCACGGAGTCCACTGCTGCTTCCTTGGCGCCTATGACGGCAATGTATGGGATCTTCTGCATCTCGGCATCGCGGATCTTCGCCTGCATCTTCTCCCTGCGGATATCGATCTTGGCACGGATACCACGCTCGACCAGCCTAGCGGTGATTGCCCTGGCATACTCCTCCTGCACGTCCGTGATGGGAACCACCTCGACCTGCACAGGAGCAAGCCAGAGAGGGAATGCGCCGGCATATTGTTCGATGAGCGTCCCGAAGAACCGCTCCATGGAACCCAGCACGACACGGTGCAGCATGATTGGGCGGTGTTCCTTGCCGTCTTCGCCGATGTAGGTGACGTCGAAGCGCTCAGGAAGGTTAAAGTCGACCTGGACCGTCGGCCCCTGCCACTCGCGGCCGATGGCGTCCACAAGCTTCACATCGATCTTTGGCCCATAGAAGACACCTTCGCCTGGGTCGACCGTGTAGTCGAGATGCATTTCCTTAAGAGCCACCCTCAAAGCCTCGGTCGCCATCTGCCAGCCTTCATCCGTTCCAACAGAGTGTTCCGGGCGGGTGCTGAGGTAAATATTGTACTTCGTAAACCCGAATGTCTCGATCATGTGACGGGTGAAGTCGAGCACTCCCTTGACCTCGTCATTAAGTTGATCCGGGCGGACGAAGAGGTGAGCGTCGTCCTGAGTGAACCCACGCACGCGCAGAAGGCCATGGAGGACACCCGACTTTTCGTAGCGATACACGGTACCCAGCTCAGCCCACCGGAGCGGAAGATCGCGGTAGCTCCGGACCTGCGACTTGTAGATGAGAATATGGAAGGGGCAGTTCATCGGCTTGAGCATGTACTGGTCCTCATCGACCTGGAGCGGCGAGTACATGTTCTGCTGGTAGAAACCCCAGTGGCCAGAGGTTTTCCAGAGCTCGAGATTCGCTATGTGGGGTGAATAGACAAACTCGTACCCACGCTTGATGTGCTCAGCGCGCCAGAAATCCTCGATCTCCTTGCGAATAATGGCTCCCTTGGGATGCCAGAAAACCAGCCCAGCGCCAGCCTGCTCCTGAATGCTGAAGAGGTCCAGCTGCTGTCCCAACTTGCGATGGTCGCGTTTGGCGGCTTCTTCCCGGGCTGTGACAAAACCAGCCAGCTCTTCCTTCGACGGGAAAGCCGTGCCATAAATGCGCTGAAGCATCTTGTTCTTCTCATCCCCTCGCCAATACGCACCGGCGATTGACAGAAGCTTGAAGTGTTTGAGGTAGCTGGTCGAAGGAATATGCGGCCCACGGCAGAGGTCCGTGAATGATCCTTGCGTGTAGAGCGAGACGGTCGTCGCAGGTATCTCCGAAAGGATCTCGACCTTGTACTGGTCGCCGCGTTCCTTGAAGAACTCAATGACTTCGGTTATCGACTTGTCTTGCCGGACGAAATGCTCGCTGCGCTCAGTGATCTCGTGCATCTTCTGTTCGATTGCAGCGAGATCGTCGGGGGACAGTGTCTTCGACATGTCAATATCGTAATAGAAACCAGTGTCGATAGATGGCCCGATGGCAAGCTTGGCGTCCGGGTACAGCTCCTTGATCGCCTCAGCCATGACATGTGACGTGCTGTGGCGAAGGATTTCCAGCCCCTCGCTGCTCGCGGTGCTCACCAGCTGGATGTCATCGGTCGTGGATGGAATCGTCGTCAAGTCCACGAGCAAACCGCCGACCCTGGCAGCAACAATAGATCGTTTTTGCTGGGGAAAGAGCTTCTGAACAGCCGTGAGGATGGATTCGCCATCACTGAAGGAGTGCTGAGACGATGTGTCGTCGAAGACAATTCTGATATCCATGTCCGCTCCCTGAAAACACAAATGGTGGGCGATAGAGGAATCGGACCTCTGACCTCCTCGGTGTCAACGAGGCGTTCTACCTCTGAACTAACCGCCCACAAAACCGGACTTGCTGCAGTATACACGGAACACGCTCGGCTGCAAGCCCTGTGACTCTGGCTTGCCCACATACCACAATCCAAGCGGTCTTCAACCCTCGCGTCTTCGTTTGAGCGGGTCAGAGCAGCCAACTTGCTGCTGCAACAAATGAGTATACTGTTGTTTGTATCCAAACGTCAAGTCGAGTTGCATCACGTTAAATCATCGCGAACTCCCTTCGTTGCATCACGAAGAAATCATCGTGAAACGAGAGGAGGTAGCCATGCTGCTGACATCCTTGTGTGAACAGGGGGAAAGGAGC